>JBFMDQ010000023.1:16785-21405 GCA_040753955.1 Nitrospirota bacterium
TTCACTGTTCACTGCTCACAGTCCTGCCTCCTTCTTCAAGGTCTCTACTATGTCTGTTTTTTCCCATGTAAAATCGGGGTCATTTCTTCCAAAATGACCATAGACTGCTGTCTTTTTAAAGATGGGCCTTCTGAGATTGAGGGTTTCGATCATACCCTTCGGTGTGAGGTCAAAGTTCTTCCTTATAATCCGTACTATCTCCTCTGATGGTATCTTCCCTGTGCCGAATGTCTCGGCAAGTACGGATACTGGTTCAGGTATACCAATGGCATACGCAATCTGGACCTCAACCTTATCAGCTATCCCGGCTGCAACAATATTTTTTGCTATATACCTTGCCATATAAGAACCTGACCTGTCTACCTTTGTCGGGTCCTTGCCGGAGAAACAGCCACCACCGTGACTCCCAACCCCACCGTAACTATCAACAATAATCTTTCTTCCCGTAAGCCCTGTGTCACCCATTGGCCCTCCTACAACAAAACGTCCTGTTGGATTTATGTAGTATTTAACATGCTCCTCATCAAGAATTTCAGCCGGTACTGTTGGCTTGATTACCTTCTCAATAACGTCTTCCCTTATTTCTTTAAGTGTAACCTCAGGGCTGTGCTGGGCAGAAATAACAATGCTGTCTATTCTAAAAGGCTTACTATTCCTGTAATCAACGGTTACCTGTGTCTTACCGTCTGGCCTTAAATAGCCGAGGATGTCACTCTTTCTGACCTCTGCTAATTTCATAGCAAGCTTATGGGCGAGTATGATTGGAAGGGGCATGAGTTCTTCGGTCTCGTTGCATGCATATCCAAACATCAGACCCTGATCACCTGCACCTCCTATGTCAACACCTATGGCAATGTCAGAGGACTGCTCCTTTATGGATGTAATCACAGCACACGTCTCGTAATCGAATCCATATTTTGCCCTCGTATAACCAATCTCTCTTATGGTCTCCCTCACAATATCAGGAATCTCGACATAGCAGCTTGTTGTAATCTCACCAGCCACAAAGGCTAACCCTGTTGTTACAAGTGTCTCACATGCGACTCTGGCAACCGCATCCTTAGCAAGTATTGCATCCAGTATTGCATCCGAGACCTGGTCCGCGACCTTATCTGGATGTCCTTCTGTTACAGACTCTGAGGTAAAGAAATAATTCTTTCCAGACATCATTCACCCCCTCTTTAGTTCCAATCACCAATAACCAAATCCCAAAAATCAAATAATATCCAATAACGAAATTAACCAAACAAGTTAAGTAATTCAATGGCAGATCGAAGTTTGGTTATTATAATTTGATTATTGGTAGTTATCTGGTTATTGTGATTTGGTCATTGGTTATTTTAGCACAACCCTTCTCTCTTTACCGCATCTGCTACCTTCGCAACCTTTACCATCTCCTTTACATCATGAACACGGACTATATTTGCCCCGTTCATGATACAGATGGCAACCGCTGCGGCAGTTCCTTCAAGCCTCTCTGTAGCAGGAACGTCTCCGAGGATTTTCCCAATGAAGGCCTTTCTTGATGGACCTATCAGGATCGGCTTTTCTAAGAAGGTAAACTCACGGAGGTTATTAATTATCTCAAGGTTGTGGTCAGAGGTCTTTCCAAAGCCTATGCCTGGATCAATTATTATCTTATCTTCTGAGATCCCTGATCGTGTTGCTATTGTTATACCCATCCTCAGGTAGTCCATTATCTCAGGTATCAGTGCTTCGTAAACGGGGTTCTGCTGCATATTTTGAGGCGTTCCCTTTATGTGCATAATTACCACTGGCACTTTATATTCAGAGACCACCTCTGACATCTTGGGGTCAAATCTCAATCCGCTTATGTCATTTACCATAGATGCCCCGGCATTGAGTGCTACCCTTGCAACTTCTGACTTGTATGTATCAATGGACATCGGGATTTTAATTTCCTTTGCAAGTGTCTCAATAACAGGTATCGTGCGCCTTAACTCTTCTTCAATGCTGACCGGTTCTGAGCCAGGCCTCGTTGATTCACCTCCGATATCAATTATATCAGCGCCTTCATCAACCATCCTGTAAGCCCTTTCAATTGCAGAAGACTTGTCAAGATAGAGGCCACCGTCAGAAAAAGAATCGGGTGTGACATTCAGGACTCCCATTATGTAGGTCTTTTTAGAGAAGTCAAAAGAGAAGTTTGCCCAGGTAAGTTTCATAGAGTATCCAGAGGACTCCGTACACCCAAGATATTTTTTGCTGCAACGTGTGTATATATCATCGTGGTATGCAGGAACTTATGACCCAGCAACTCCTGAATAGTCCTTATGTCGTACCCTTTTTCCAGTAAATGGGTTGCGAAACTATGTCTCAATGCATGGACAGAAGCGTGTTTCGTTATACCAGTCTCTCTTACCGCATCTTTAAATGCCCTCTGAAGAGAGGCAGGATGGATATGATGACGACGTACCACGAGTGTGTGCGGGTCAACTGAGAGGGACTTTGCCGGGAACAGCCAGAACCAACCCCATTCCTTGCCTGCATTAGGATATTTTCTCTCGAGTGCCCCTGGTAAATAAACACCGCTCAATCTCTGAGATCGATCTTGGTCATACAGCGACCGAACGGATGTAATATGATGGATGAGATCATCTTTCAGGCTTTCTGGAAGAACTGTCCTCCGGTCATTCTCTCCCTTACCATCCCTGACAACAACGATATTCTGCTCGAGGTCAACGTCTTTTATACGCAATCTCAAACATTCACTCACCCTGAGACCGCAGCCATATGTCAGCATTGCCATGAGTCGGTGCACTCCTGACATCCTGTCAAATATCTGCTCCACCTCTTTTACAGTAAGGACCACCGGAAGACGGCGTTTGTGCTTTGCCCTGACTGCATCGATGAGGTTTTCAATATCCTTGTTGAGCACATGTCTGTAGACAAAGAGGATGGCATTCAGGGCCTGGTTCTGGGTTGAAGGAGAGACCTTTTTCTCAACTGCAAGGTGAGAGAGAAAGTCCTGAAGATCCCTACCTGAAAGCTCCTCCAGGATTTTCTGCCCAACAAACCCATGAAAATGGCGCAGCCACATGATGTATGTTTTTTCCGTACTGTATGACCTGTGGCGAAGACGGAGGGCTTTCCTTGTTTCTTCCTCGATTGTTTTCCACTCCTCAGAGGTCTCTGAATTTTCAGCATGTCCTTTCAGTTCACGGGAGATGAAAAAGTCATATAACCGGAGCGCGTAATCAGCCTGTTTAACCTGCCAGTCTTCATGATTTTTAGAGATATACTTCAAGAACTGGAGTTTCCTGTCATAAGGTATTGTCTTTTCTACAGGCTCATTTAGAAAGGCATAACAGTCTGAAACCCATTTCAAATAATAGGGAATGTATTTCTCCCCAATATGGGCAGTATTTAAAAGGTAATCCTGAAACCGGTCAAACATAATCGTTTATAAAATTAATAATTATATTAAATAACAACCAAACAATTATTCTTATACTGCAATCTTTATCCTCTTGTCAAGCTTTTTATGGTATTTTTCTTGACAAACAAGGCTATTTTTCATATACTGACCAATAAATTATACAATAAGAGAAAAAATAAGTTAGATGTAAATAAAAATAACCATAGAGGTCAATCCAATGAGTTATTATGTATATGAAAATTGGACTGCAGAACATAAGGCAGTGATTCATAGGGGCTCTTATGGAAACTGTAACGAAGGGTGAGGCTGTCATGAAAACCCATTAGGTAATAGGAATGGCAGGTGGCATGGACCCTTTGTTTCACTTGAAGAAACAAGAAGAGTAGCAGAAAATACAGGGAAGCCAGTCCGACAACATAGATGTGTATGAATCTATTTGTAAGGATTAGCCATAGTATATATAGATGTAAATGAATAAAACAGGGAGAATAAGTCATGAAAAAGATAACAGCAACAGATACCCTTACATTGTCAATACCTGAAAGAATCCAACTGGTAGAAGATATCTGGGATACGATAGCTGCCGAGGCCCAGTCTATTGAATTAACAGAAGATGAGAAAAGGATAATTGATGAACGATTGGAGGCTTATCATAGAAACCCTGATTTGGGCTCTCCATGGGAGGATGTTTATAAAAGGATATTGAGCAGGCAATGAAATATAAGGTCATTGTTAGGCCCGAAGCCGAAGATGACTTAAGGGAAGCCTTTTCCTGGTATGAAGATAAACGGATAGGGTTAGGTTATGACTTCCTTTTGCAGGTTGATGCAGGAATCAACTTCATCAATAGAAATCCTGAAATTCATCCAATAGAATATAAAGGAACGAGGAAACATGTTATCAAAAGGTTTCCATACAAAATCATTTATCTTGTAGAGGAAGAAGAGATAATAATCCTTGCTGTAATTCATGGCAAGAGAAGACCTGATTTAATAAAAAAGAGAATAGATAGCATCTAACAAAACATTCCAGCGGATGGCTGATAGCCACCGCTGATTTAGGTCGTTCTGCGCAAGAAAGAACAACATGGAACCACGAATTAGCCTTTGTACATCTCTGGAATAGGAAGAGGATATTAATCCAACCCGGAATAACTCTGTTTTGGTTGTTACCCTATCTTCTTAATAAATTCCTTAGCAGCCTTTAGGTAATCTTTAACC
>JBFMDQ010000024.1:0-20844 GCA_040753955.1 Nitrospirota bacterium
TAAGGGAATAAAGATCTCTTTTCTCTGAGAGACGCCTCTATAAATGCCTTGAATAAAGGATGTGGATCTGTTGGTCTTGATTTGAATTCTGGATGAAACTGGCATCCAAGGAACCAGGGATGGTCTTCGATTTCGATAATCTCTACAAGTTCTCCATCAGGACTCATACCGCTAATCATTAAGCCATGCCTTGCGAGTATATCCCTGTATGCATTATTAAATTCATATCTGTGTCTATGTCTCTCGGATATCTCTTTTACACTATATGCCTTGAAGGCATGTGTACCTTCCTTAAGAATGCAAGGATATGCACCAAGTCTCATGGTACCACCTTTCTGAGAGTCTTCAGTACGCTCCTCAACCCTTCCCTTCCTGAAGTCATACCATTTTTCCATTAGATATATAACAGGGTCTTCTGTGTTTAGATCAAATTCTGTACTGTTTGCCCTGAGCCCACAGACATTACGTGCAAACTCAATAACAGCGCACTGCATTCCGAGGCATATGCCAAGATAAGGTATCTTCTTTTCACGCGCATACCTTATAGCCTCTACCTTTCCCTCTATCCCCCTGTATCCAAACCCTCCGGGCACGAGAATTCCATCAGCTTCGGATAGATACCTCTCAGGGCCGTGGGCATCTACTTCCTCCGAATCTACCCACTGCAGATTGACGCGAGCATCATTTGCAATTCCACCGTGAGTGAGGGCTTCGTAGAGGCTCTTATACGAGTCCTTAAGCCCAGTATATTTTCCTACTATTGTAATATTAACTTCATTCTTGGGTTCCTTTATCTTCCTAACAATGTCTTCCCAGAGAGTGATGTCTGGCTCTTTTAAATTCAGGTTAAGCCTCTTCCCTATAAGGTAATCGAGCCCTTCGTTATGGAATACAATGGGGACTTCATATACCGTCTCAACGTCCCGTGCAGCAATGACAGCATCCCCATCAAGGTTACAGTGAACTGCAATCTTCTTCTTCACATCCACTGGAAGTGGCCTGTCAGTTCTACATAAAAGTATATCAGGCTGAATACCTATCTCCCTGTATTCCTTGACACTATGTTGTGTGGGCTTTGTCTTAAGCTCACCTGCTGACTTCACATAGGGGATAAGAGTAAGATGAATATAGAGTACATTTTCCCTGCTAACGTCATAGCGGAACTGTCTTATCGCCTCAAGAAAGGGCAGGCTTTCAATATCGCCAATAGTGCCACCGATCTCAACTATTACAACATCATAGTCATTGCTTGCAGATTTTATAGCCCTCTTAATCTCGTCTGTAATATGGGGTACTACCTGGACTGTTTCTCCAAGATAATCTCCCTTTCTTTCCTTTGTGATTACATTATAATAAATCCTTCCCGTTGTATAGTTATTTGCTTGTGATGTCCTTATCGATGTAAATCTTTCATAATGTCCAAGGTCAAGATCTGTCTCCGCACCATCATCAGTAACAAAGACCTCACCATGCTGGAACGGGCTCAGTGTGCCTGGGTCAACATTTATATAAGGGTCTAATTTCTGAAGGGTGACTTTTAACCCCTTTGCCTCGAGTAGTGCACCTATAGCAGCGGCTGCGATACCCTTACCGAGGGCTGAAACAACACCACCCGTTACAAAGATGTACTTAGGCATTTCTCCACCCTTTCTAAGTCTTCAGGGGTATCCACCCCGTAAGTTTCGAAGAAGGTTTCCTTTGTCTTGATTCTCATTCCTTTTTCGAGTGCCCTTAGCTGTTCGAGCCTCTCTATCTTCTCAAGCTCTGTTGGTTCCACTCTGGAAAGTACAAGAAGTGCCTCTCTCCTATAACTATAGATGCCGATATGCTTATAGCAGTGAAAATTTCGAATTTCGAATTTCGAATTTCGAATTTCCCACACATCTCTGTAAAATGGTATAGGTGATCTTGAGAAATAGAGTGCAAACCCTTCTCTATCAAAAACAACTTTGACGACATTCGGGTCTATAATTTCTCCCGGGTCTGTTATCTTTTTCACGAGGGTGCCAATAGAAGCCCTTTTATCTTGAAGTAGAATAATCACGTCATCTATCATCTGGGGTCGTATGAGAGGTTCATCAGCCTGCACATTTACAATAACATCGTGATTTACTGAGGCGGCAACCTCTGCTATCCTGTCTGTGCCTGAAAGGTGTGACCTGTCTGTCATTACCGCCTTGCCACCAAAGGAATGCACCTTCTCAAATATGGTCTCACTATCTGTTGCAACGATGACGTCATCTGCCAGTTGAGATCCTTTTGAATTTTCGTACACGTGCTGGATCAACGTTTTTCCTTTTAGGAGGGACAAAGGCTTTCCCGGAAAACGGGTTGAGTCATAACGGGCAGGGATGATGACTATTGCAGTCATGATTTTAATCAATAATTATATAATGCTTTCCCATGCCTTGACAATACCCTTTTATAATCAGTATAGTTTTTTATTCACAAAGTAAGAAGTGGGAGGGAAAGAGAAAGAAAGAAGATGGCAACAAAGCATAAGATTCCAGGCTCTCCTTGGAGGGCATATATTGAGAGTGCATTTTTTGCTAATTCTGTAAGAAAGACAACGATGGAGGAACTGTACAGGCTTGCTATAAAACAGCCGGAGGTCGTTGCAACATTTGAGCCAATGTATAAACCTGAACAGTTTGGACTTTCTAAAGATGCTAAAGTACTTGTCTCTAATGACGGTGGAATCGTTGGCCGAGCAGCGAGGGTAAGGCGACTGGTTCGTGAAATGGAAAAAGACAGGGACAAATATCTCTTTTTGTTAGGAGAGGCCATCTACAATTTTAACCGTCGTGAGGGATTGTGGCTTGAGGGTATTGTGGGGTTGCATCCTAACTTTATGGTTAAGGCACATCTCTTAAGCCCTGCTACCGATGCCAAGAACATGCTCGATTGGGGTATTAACTTCATCCCTTTGGTGGAACCTTGGTTCGATCTGTATAAAAAATCTCGTGTCATAGATGAGCCCGATATCCTTGTATTTGCTGATCCCGAATGGTCGCATCCTGAGTTTTCCAGTGGTCTTGTAATTATTGACGAGATGCAGAACTGTATTGCCATCTTAGGGCGAAGATATTTTGGGGAAAGGAAAAAAGGCACGCTGACCCTTGCCTGGACCATCGGTGTCCGCCAGAACATGGTCGCATGCCATGGTGGCATCAAGAAGATTGGGAATAAGCCCCCTGTTGCGGTGTTCGGTCTCTCAGGTTCGGGGAAATCTTCAATCACCAATAGCCATGATCATGCAGGGACTTTGAGAAAGGATGAGAAAGTTACTGTCATTCACGATGATGCATTCCTTATAGACCTAGAGAATGATTTCACCGTAGCACTCGAGCCGAGTCTCTTTGATAAAACTGATGCCGTGGTATTTGATGACCCCATCATCCACTATTTCTATTCAGCCCAGAATGTGGCTGTGACTGTACTTCCCGATGGCAGAAAAAAGATCGTCTGCGAAGACATCAGAAATGAGAATGGACGTTGTCTGAAAACGCGAGATATGTTTAATCATGCAGATTTCTGCGAAAGACCCGGAATGGTTATCTGGTTGCAGAAAGATATAAGCCTTCCCCCTATCTGTAAGGTTAATTCGATAGACCTTGCTGTAGCCATGGGTGCATCATTGAGCACTATGCGTGCTAAGGGTGTAGAAGATGTTGACCCCAGGGAGCTTGAAAAATTAGTTATCGAGCCCTTTGCAAACCCATTCAGGGTTCACCCACTTTTAGTAGACTGTATGCAGTTTAAAAAATTGTTCAAGCTGGGAACTGAATGCTATATCATGAATACGCATGCCTTCGGACTATCCGGAAGTTTAATTGACATCCCAAAGGAACTTTCTCTTTCTATAGTCACAGAACTGGTAAGAGAAAACATTGAATGGAGGGAATGGAGGGCATTTCAGGGGCTCCTCCTACCAAAAAACGGGAAAGAGCTGTTTGGTGCTGATTACGACAAAAAATATAAACCAACAAGGGAACCTGCCTATCTGAGCTTCTTGCGTGATAGGATGCAGGACCGCATCACCTATTTATCTAACAGGAGAGACATAGAACATGATATGGACAGCGTCTTCATTGACCCCCTTGTTGCAGCAAGAACAGTGATTGACCATATCTTACACCCTATTTGATATAAATGCATTAAATGAACCGCCATTGCGAGGAGCGCAAAGGACGCTCGCAATGACAATATATAGAAAGGCCAATATTTTGGATTTCTCGAATCTTTTTAGGCTGATAATCGTATCCGCATTTCCAATACTGATAGCCATTACCTTTCATGAGCTTTCACATGGTTTTGTCGCAAACAAATTAGGTGACCCAACAGCTAAGATGATGGGCAGGCTTACATTAAACCCGATTGCCCATATCGACATAATCGGTACGATACTGATGCCCCTTATGCTCATAATATTTACGAATGGTCAGTTTGTTTTCGGATATGCAAAACCTGTCCCTATAAATCCCATGAACTTCAAAAATCCTAAAAGGGATATGGCAATTTCAGCGGCTGCAGGGCCAGTAACAAATATACTTCTGTCTATTCTAAGCATATTAATCCTCAAATTCATCATTATTCCTTTGTCGGTTTTATTTCCTGAAGCCCTGAGCATGACTGTGATGGAGCCTTTAATAATGATATTCAGATCAAGCGTTATAATTAATGTCATTCTCGCTGCCTTTAATATGATACCGATCCCTCCCCTCGATGGTGGCAGGGTCTTGATAGGGTTTCTACCATACAAGCAGGCTGTCTCATTCAGCAAGATTGAACCCTTTGGTTTTATAATCGTCCTCATTCTCATCGTAACAGGGATAGCTCACTACTTTGTTATACCTTTTGTAAATCTTTTCTTACGATTATTACAGTTATTTTAGAAAGGCAGGGATGTTAAAGGAAAGGGTTTTAAGCGGTATGCAGGCAAGCGGAAAGCTCCACCTCGGGAACCTAGTTGGGGCACTGAGCAACTGGGTGAAGCTTCAGGACAAGTATGACTGTTATTACTTCGTTGCTGACTGGCATGCCCTGACCACGATGTACACAGACCCATCATATATAAGAGAATCCACAAAGGATATTCTCATCAATTTTCTTGCAGCAGGCCTTGACCCTGAGAAA
The DNA here is from genome assembly GCA_040753955.1 of Nitrospirota bacterium. GTDB lineage: Bacteria > Nitrospirota > Thermodesulfovibrionia > Thermodesulfovibrionales > SM23-35 > JASEEX01. Next base: position 5,137 of record JBFMDQ010000024.1, read on the forward strand.
TGCACGATCTTTTTGCAGTCGAGGGTCCTTGAACATGCAGAACTACACCTGCTCCTCTCTATGATAACTCCCCTCAGCTGGCTCGAAAGGGTCCCCACATATAAAGAAAAACAGCAGGAACTCAAAGACAGGGATTTATCCACCCATGGATTTCTTGGATATCCCCTTCTTCAGACAGCGGATATATTGATATACAGAGCGAAGTATGTGCCTGTGGGGATTGACCAGGTGCCACACCTCGAGATAAGTCGAGAGATTGCAAGACGTTTTAACTACCTCTATAGAGAAATCTTCCCTGAACCAGAGGCATTGCTTACAGAGTTTCCAAAGGTGATAGGTGTTGATGGAAGGAAAATGTCTAAAAGTTATGACAATGCGATATTTCTATCGGATAGACCGGAAGAGGTCGAACAAAAGATAATGACGATGGTAACTGATCCAGCAAGGGTTAAAAAGACGGATCCGGGAACTCCAGAGTTATCCCCCGTATATCAGCTTCACAAGATCTTCTCCTCAAAAGAGGAGCTTGATGAGGTTGCAAAAGGATGCATAACAGCAGGCATTGGTTGTATTGACTGCAAAAAGATTCTTATAAAAAATATCTTCAAGGTTATGGAGCCAATCTGGAAAAGTCGCAATGAGCTTCTCAACAACCCTGATATGCTTTATGACATAGTAAAGAAAGGTACAGAGAAGGCAAAAAAGACTGCCGAAGAGACGATGCAGCTTGTGAGAGAGGCAATGGGTCTGTACTAATATTGTAGTGTTTTCTGATATAACGACTTACTTTTTAGCCTCCTATCCTGCTTTTCAAGTAGGCTAATGAACACAAAAGAAGATGATTCAGGATAAAATCTTAAGGGGGTCTCTATGAAAAAGGCTATCTGGCATTCAATGGAGGCATCGCAGGTCCTAAAGGAAGTGGATACCGATACCCACCGCGGTTTAACTGAGGACGAGGTTAAAAGTCGCCTCGAAAAATACGGTTACAATGAACTCAGAAAGGAAGAGAGGGTTTCCCCTTCTTCCATATTTATAAACCAATTCAAAAATACCCTTATAATCATCCTCCTTATAGCCATAGCCCTCTCTGTCCTTATCGGAGAAGCCCTGGATGCTGCTATTATAAGTTTAATAGTTATCTTCAGTGCCCTTCTCGGTTTTATCCAGGAATATAGAGCAGAGCGGGCACTTGAGGCATTAAAGAAGATGCTTTCCCCTACCATAACTGTCTTGAGGGAGGGTAAAGAAGAGGAGGTCCCTTCGAGGGAGTTAGTCCCTGGGGATATATTACTCCTTGAGGCAGGTGATAAGATTCCCGTAGATGCGAGGCTGATCGAGGTACGATCATTGAAATGTGATGAGGCACCCCTTACAGGAGAGTCTATCCCTGTAAAGAAAGATATAAAGCCACTTGAGAGGGATATGCCTGTAAGTGACCGGAGAAACATGGTCTTTGCAGGCACAATAGTCACATACGGCAGGGGGAAGGCGGTCGTCACATCAACAGGTATGAATACGGAGTTTGGTAAGATTGCTGAGGAGGTGGCTGCAGCCGAATCAAAAAAAACCCCCCTTGAGAAGAGGGCGGAAGAGATAGGCAAATGGCTCGGAATAATAGCCCTCACCATATGTTTCCTTGTTGCCGGAATAAGTGCGGTAAGGGAAGCCCTTGATGGTAAGATCGATATGGAATTTATAATTACCGCCGTTATGTTTGCAGTAGCCCTCGCCGTAGCAGCAGTACCTGAGGCATTAGCTGCTATTGTCACAGGTACGCTCGCCATAGGGATGCACCAGATGGCTAAGAGAAATGCCCTGGTTAGAAAGATGCCTGCCGTAGAGACCCTTGGTTGCACTACTGTGATATGTTCGGATAAGACAGGCACCCTTACAAAAGGAGAAATGACAGTAAGGAGAATATTTACTGGGGGCAGACTGATAGAGGTTACAGGAGTTGGCTACGAACCAAGGGGGGATTTTAAATGCATGGGGGAGACTCTGTCTCCCCCATGGCCCTCCTCTCAACACCTGTTTCTTCAAGGAGGACTCCTATGCAGCGATGCAATCTTAGAAAAGAAAGAAGGCAAATGGTTCATCAAAGGTGACCCTACAGAGGGTGCGCTCGTTGTGGCAGCAGCAAAGGCAGGCTTACATCAGGCTGAGATGAGGCTTGAAAACCCGAGGATAGAGGAGATACCTTTTAGCTCTGAGAGAAAAAGGATGACAACCATCCATCAAACCCAGGATGGCAAAAGGGTAGCATTCATGAAAGGTGCTCCAGAGGTGGTTTTAGAAAGATGCTCTCACATCTTAGAAGAGAGTGGGATAAGAGAACTTTTGGAAGCAGAAAAGGCCCATATCTTGAAGGTCAATAAGGAAATGGCTCAGGCCGCTTTGAGGATACTCGGAGTAGCTTATAAAGAACCCCCTGAGGAAACCATCATATATGGAGAAGATGAGGTTGAGAAGGATATGGTCTTCCTCGGACTTGTGGGAATGATGGACCCACCGAGGGAGGAGGCAATAGAGGCTGTGAAGGTATGTAAAGATGTGAAAATCAGAACCATAATGATTACAGGAGATCATGAACTCACGGCTGTAGCCATAGCAAGGGAAATCGGTATTTATAAAGAAGGTGACTTAGTGCTGACTGGTGAAGAGTTAGAAAGGATGTCTGACGAGGAATTCAAAAGGATTGTGGATAAGGTTACTGTCTATGCGAGGGTATCGCCGATAGATAAGCTGAAGATAGTCAGGGCATGGAAGAGTAAGGGAGATGTAGTAGCGATGACGGGCGATGGTGTTAATGATGCGCCAGCCCTCAAGCATGCTGATATAGGTATAGCCATGGGTATAACAGGAACGGAGGTGACAAAGGACGCCTCTGATATGGTTCTAAGTGATGATAATTTTGCAACTATCGTTAAGGCTATCGAACGTGGAAGATGGATTTATGACAATATAAAGAAATACCTCACCTATCTTCTCAGATGCAATATTACAGAGGTGGTAGTCATTGGTGGAGTAGTTTTTGTTCTGGGTCCTGAGTATCTGCCCCTCCTGCCTGCAGCCATATTGTATATAAACCTGGCGACAGATGGACTCCCTGCACTTGCCCTGGGAGTTGCGCCACCTGACCCTGACATCATGCAGAGACCACCGAGAGACCCGAAAGAGGGTGTCTTTTCAAGAGATGTGAGGGCCTTCATTTTACTGGCCCTGGTGATTGAAACTCCCTTCTTCTACTTTCTCTTTTTCCATAAACTCTCTGATATGGCAAATGCAAGGACGGAGATATTCTTCCTCTTTATAATCATCGAACTCGTTATTGCCCTTAATTTCCGTTCGATGAGATATAGCATCTTTAAGGTACCACCTCACAAATGGCTCCTCGCAGCCCTCGCATGGGAACTTACATTGGTTGCTATTTTAATTCAGCTCCCATCTGTGCGCCATGCCTTTGGAATACTAAAACCATCTGCCTCTGATCTCGGGATAATCTTAGGCTTTGGTGTTTTTGTATTTGCCTCGATGGAGGTAATAAAGGCAATCTTAAGAAAGAAGGTCTAAGGAGGAAGAGGGAAAACTGATTAGAACCTCAGTGAGCTTCTCTCTAAACATCTTCGGGTGGGTCCCTTCCCAGTAGATCTTACCGCAATCACTGCATCTTAAAAAAAGATTGAAATTTAAAAAAACAAACTGGGGAACAGAGTCCTCTATCTCGCTCTTATCTAAAATTCTTGTGAGCAGGCCATTACAATTAACACACCTGCTAAGGAGATTAAATTGTTTTAGATTTAGTGTCTCTATTACCTCAAGAAGTTGTTTAAAGGAATCATTTGCTTGTATAAGCAGATAATCTTTGATTCCCTTTATTTTAATAAGGCGAGTGTCTCTCGTTAAGATAAGTCTTTTCTGTTCCTTTGCAACCCTTAGGAGCCTGCTGTCTGTTATATCGGGATAATATAATGTGTCAAACCCTAAAAGCCTCAGCCATCTTGCGAGCCTTCCGAGCATAACATCAGCGATGAAACTTAGATGCACTTTTGATCTCGTTTCTATTTTACTTCTACCGATGGCTCAGGAAGTAGCGGCTGGATCTCCCTTTTCACGAATGTGTTTTTATACCTTGTCATGCCTGTGCCGGCAGGAATTACTCTACCCATAATCACATTCTCTTTAAGCCCTCTGAGTTCATCCACAGCACCATTAATAGCGGCCTCTGTGAGGACCCTCGTTGTCTCCTGAAATGAGGCTGCAGACACAAAACTGTCTGTTGTTAGAGATGCCTTTGTAATACCGATAAGGAGGGGTTTCCCCTGTGCAGGCCTGCCACCTTGTGCCTTTGCCTTAGCATTCTCCTCCCGAAAGAGCAATCTGTCCACCTGTTCACCGGTAAGGAACGTTGTATCACCAGGGTCTTCTATCCTTACCTTCTTCATCATCTGCCTGACAATAATTTCTATATGTTTGTCGTTAATCGAGACACCCTGTAGCCTGTAGACCTTCTGGACTTCATCAACGAGATACCTCTGAAGTTCCCTCGGTCCGAGGATATCAAGTATGTTGTGGGGGTTTACTGCACCGTCCATTAGTGGTTCCCCAGCCCTAACCCAGTCACCTTCATGGACACTCACGTGCTTACCTTTTGGTATAAGGTACTCCCTCGTCTCATCTCCTCCCTTAACCACAACGACACGCATTCCCTTTTGTGCACCTCTGAACTCTACCATACCATTTATCTCTGTGACCATTGCCTGCTCCTTAGGGCGTCTTGCCTCGAAGAGTTCGGCAACCCTAGGTAAACCTCCCGTTATATCCTTTGTTTTTGTTGTCTCCCTCGGAATCTTTGCGAGTATGTCGCCAGGAAATACCGTACCGCCCTTTTCAACGAGTATGTGAGCACCCGACGGCAGGAGATACCTTGCAGGATTGCTTGTTCCTGGAATCTTGAGGGTTGCCCTTCCATGCTCATCTTTGATCGAAATCCTCGGCCTCATATTTGCAGGATAGTCTATTATTACCTTATGGGAAAGACCTGTAATCTCATCAACCTCTTCTTTTACAGTCACCCCCTCAACAATGTCGCCGAGGGCTATCTTACCGCCAACCTCTGTGAGTATTGGCGTAGAATAAGGATCCCACTCAACGAGCCTCTGCCCAATCTCAATCTTCTGTCCATCCTCGACAAGGAGCTTAGCCCCATAGACAACAGAGTATTTTTCTTTTTCCCTGCCTTTTGAATCCACAACAGCAATGCTCCCGTATCTATTCATAACAACAAGGAGGCCTTCCCTGCTCCTTACTGTGCCTATATTTATGAACTTTATCGTACCAGTGTTTTTAGCCTCAAGGACTGTCCGCTCCACCACCCTCGCAGCTGCACCTCCAATATGGAAGGTTCTCATCGTAAGCTGCGTACCTGGCTCACCAATGGACTGGGCTGCGATTATTCCCACGGCTTCGCCTATTTCCACAGGTTCGCCCCTTGCGAGGTCCCTCCCATAACACTTTGTACATACACCGTAATTTGACTGGCATGTAAGCACAGACCTGATCTTGACCCTGTCTATTCCTGCATCAATAACCTTCTGTGTTAGTTCCTCATCTATTTCCTGATTCCTCTTAACTATCAGTTCCCTGGTAACAGGATCTTTGATATCCTCAGTGGCTATTCTGCCAAAAATTCTCTCCTCCAATGGCTGTATTATCTCTCCCCCTTCTACGAGGGATGTGACGGTTATGCCGTCAGTCGTCCCGCAGTCATCCTCCATGACAATAATATCCTGTGAAACGTCAACAAGCCTTCTGGTGAGATAACCCGAGTTTGCGGTCTTCAGGGCTGTATCAGCAAGCCCCTTCCTTGCGCCGTGTGTAGAGATAAAGTACTGCAGTGGGGATAACCCCTCTCTGAAGTTTGCTGTTACCGGTGTTTCTATAATCTCACCAGAGGGTTTTGCCATCAATCCCCTCATACCGGCAAGCTGTCTTATCTGGGCAGTGCTTCCTCTTGCGCCTGAATCGGCCATCATGAAGATGCTGTTAAAGGGTCTCCTTTCCCTGAGTTCTTCCTCGGAAAAGATTCTGTCATCCTCAGCGCCGAGTTCCTTCATCATCTCATCAGCAATCTTCTCGGTCACATTTGCCCATATATCGATCACTTTGTTGTAGCGTTCGCCCTGGGTTATAAGGCCATCGGCATATTGCTTCTGGACCTCAATGACCTCTTGTTCTGCTGTGCGGATTAGCTCTGACTTCTTTGATGGTATGTGCATATCAGCCATACAGATGGATATACCCGATCTTGTCGCATAATGGAAGCCGAGCTTTTCTATGTTGTCAAGAAAGACGACCGTTTCCCGCTTGCCCGCCTTTTTATATGCGTATTCTATGAGTTTACCAATCTCTTTCTTCGTAATATCTCTATTTATCATAGAGAAGGGGATCCCCTTAGGCAGTATCTCGCTGAAGAGAACCCTGCCTGTCGTCGTCTCAACAAACTCTCCATCCATCCTTACCTTAATCTTCGCATGTTCATCCAGAATCCCGGCATCATAAGCAACCCTGACATCCTCGGGGTCAGCAAATATCCTGCCCTCGCCTTTTGCACCCTTTCTCTCCTTCGTTAGAAAATAAATCCCGAGGACCATATCCTGGGTTGGAGCCACTATGGGCTTCCCATTCGCAGGAGAAAGAATATTATTGACTGACATCATAAGGACTCTCGCCTCTATCTGAGCCTCCACTGAAAGGGGGACATGAACAGCCATCTGGTCTCCGTCAAAATCCGCATTGAAGGCAGTACAAACAAGGGGATGCAGTTTTATAGCTTTTCCTTCAACTAAAACAGGATCAAATGCCTGGATACCAAGCCTGTGGAGAGTCGGTGCACGGTTAAGAAGCACCGGATGTTCCCTTATCACCTCTTCAAGGGCATCCCAGACCTCAGGCAGTTCTTTCTCTACAAGCTTCTTTGCTGCCTTTATTGTCGTAGCATATCCCTTTTCCTCAAGCCTGTGAAAAACGAAGGGTTTAAAGAGCTCCAGGGCCATCCTTTTTGGGAGACCGCACTGGTGAAGCCTTAGCTCAGGACCCACGACAATAACAGACCTGCCTGAATAATCAACGCGTTTTCCTAAGAGATTCTGCCTGAATCGCCCCTGCTTTCCTTTTATCATATCGCTCAAAGACTTGAGGGGTCTTTTTGTCGTAGTCTTAAAAACCTTGCTCCTTCTGCCATTGTCAAAGAGTGCATCAACAGCCTCCTGGAGCATCCTTTTTTCATTCTTGATGATTACACTCGGTGCCTCCAGTTCCATCAGCCTCTTAAGCCTGTTATTCCTGTTGATAACCTTTCTGTAAAGATCATTCAGGTCAGAAGTAGCAAAGCGGCCTCCCTCTAATGGCACAAGGGGTCGTAGATCAGGAGGCAAAACAGGTATAACATCCATAATCATCCATTCTGGTTTACTACCAGATTTTCTGAATGCCTCCACAACCCTCAACCTCTTTGCAAGCTTTTTCTTTACACCAAGGGATGATGCCTCCTTTGCCTTTAGCTTAAGCTCTACAGCAAGGGCCTCGATATCGACCTTCCTGAGCAGCTCCCTGGTTGCCTCTGCACCCATCCCTGCCTTGAATCTTGAACCATACTCCATGGTCTTCTTCTTATATCCATCCTCACTGAGGAGCTCCTTTTCTTTGAGCGGTGTGTCTCCAGGGTCTATTACTACATAGTTATCAAAATAGAGCACCTTCTCAAGCTGACGCATTGTCATATCGAGCAGCGTCCCTATCCTGCTCGGCACACCCTTCAGGAACCATATATGGGCTACAGGGCTCGCAAGCTCAATATGTCCTAATCTTTCACGCCTTACCTTAGACTGAACAACCTCGACTCCACATTTGTCGCATACTACGCCTCTGTGCTTCATACGCTTGTATTTACCACATATGCACTCCCAGTCCTTTACAGGCCCAAAGATCTTTGCACAGAAAAGACCATCTCTTTCTGGTTTAAAGGTGCGGTAATTTATAGTCTCAGGTTTTTTAACCTCACCATAAGACCAGTCCCTTATCTTTTCTGGTGACGCGAGTCTAATCCTTATGGCCTCAAAGTCCAATGGATTCTTTGGCTTCTGAAAAATTGAATAGATATCCTCTGTCAAACTACTCCCCCTTATCCTTTTTCTCCAAGAGTTCCACATCGAGTCCAAGACTCTGGAGTTCTTTTATTAATACATGGAACGATTCCGGGACACCCGGTTCGAGGGTTGCATCTCCTTTCACAATTGCTTCATACATACGCGCCCTGCCGGTAACATCATCACTTTTGACAGTCAAAAACTCCTGAAGTGTATGAGCAGCTCCGTATGCCTCAAGTGCCCATACCTCCATCTCGCCGAGCCTCTGGCCACCAAATTGCGCTTTCCCTCCGAGAGGCTGTTGTGTAACAAGAGAATAAGGCCCAATTGAACGGGCATGCATCTTGTCATCGACAAGGTGATGGAGCTTCATCATATACATATATCCGACAGTCACGGGTCTATCAAAGGGTTCACCCGTTCTGCCGTCATAAAGTGTCACTTGGCCGGACCTCGGGAGACCTGCCTTAACCATCAGCTCCTTTATCTCCGACTCCTTTGGACCCTCAAACACGGGAGTTGCTGCATAAAGTCCCAGGGGCTTTGCTGCCCAGCCAAGATGTGTCTCGAGTATCTGCCCAACATTCATCCTCGATGGGACTCCAAGTGGGTTGAGAATTACATCGATAGGTGTTCCATCCGGAAGATAAGGCATATCTTCTTCTGGAAGTACCATCGCAACCACTCCCTTATTGCCATGGCGGCCTGCCATTTTGTCACCTGCCTGGACTTTCCGTTTCATTGCGACGAACACCATTACTACCTTATTCACCCCGTGAGGCAGTTCGTCACCCATTTCTACTCTGCCAATCCTTTCATCATACCTTGATTCAAGATAGCGTATATAACGGTTCGTTTCATTATGTATGGACTCCACCTTCTCGCGAATCTCGCTGTCCTCTACCTTTATACGCATAAGATGCTCGTCTTTAACCCTCAGGAGATGCCCTTCTATCAGTCTCCTCTTTTTGGGGCATATGACCTCTTTTGTCTTAGAATCTCTAACATCCTCTGTGACATTCTGCCCAAGAAGGAGTTCCCTCAGCTTCCTGAACTTCTCCTCCTTTATTATCCTCACTTCTTCTTCAAGGTCCCGCTGCAGTCTCTGTATGTCCTCCTTTTCTATGCTTTTTGCCCTCTCGTCCTTCTCTACCCCTTTCCTTGAAAATATCCTCACATCAACAACCGTTCCCTCTATTCCAGGTGGAACATAAAGGCAGCTCTCTTTTACCTCCTCTGCCTTTTCTCCGAATATTGCCCTCAGGAGCTTTTCCTCCGGTGTGAGCTGCGTTTCCCCTTTTGGCGTAACCTTTCCCACAAGGATATCCCCTGGCTTTACCTCTGCACCTATCCTTATTATTCCGCTTTCGTCAAGATCTTTTAATGCCTCTTCCCCAACATTAGGGATATCCCGCGTGATTTCTTCCGGCCCGAGCTTGGTATCTCTTGATTCTATTTCGAACTCTTCTATATGCACCGAAGTGTAGACATCCTCCTTGACAAGCCTCTCACTAATAAGGATTGCATCCTCAAAATTGTATCCACCCCAGGGCATAAAGGCCACAAGGACATTCTTCCCAAGGGCAAGCTCTCCGAGCTCGGTAGAGGGACCCTCAGCAAGGATATCGCCTTTTTCTACAACATCGCCGACATTCACTATAGGTCTCTGGTTAATACTCGTTGCCTGGTTCGACCTCTGGAACTTTATGAGGTTATATATATCGACACTTCTCCCATCATCTGAAACCCTGACGACAATCCTCGATGCATCAACACTCTCGACAACACCAGCCCTTTTTGCAAGTACAAGGGCTCCTGAATCCCTTGCTGCAACATATTCCATGCCAGTACCTACTATCGGAGCCTCTGGCTGTAAAAGCGGGACAGCCTGCCTCTGCATGTTCGAGCCCATCAGAGCCCTGTTTGCATCATCGTTCTCAAGGAAGGGTATGAGAGAGGCAGAAACACCAACAATCTGTTTTGGAGATACATCCATGTATTCCACCTCCTGAGGTGATACCATCCTGAAGTCCCCGCCAACTCTCGCAGAAACTGCATCTCCAATAAGATTCCCGTTTTTATCCATAGGGGAGGTTGCCTCAGCAATTATATATTTTTCACCATCTATTGCGGAAAGGTATACAATATTGTTTGTAACCTTGCCGGTCACAACCTTTCTGTAAGGGACCTCTATAAAGCCGAAGTCATTTACCCTTGCGTATGTTGCGAGAGACGTTATGAGTCCGATGTTTGGACCCTCAGGCGTTTCCACCGGACAAATCCTCCCATGGTGCGTTGGGTGTACATCCCTCACCTCAAAGCCTGCCCTCTCACGTGTAAGACCGCCGGGCCCTATGGCAGAGAGCCTTCTCTTATGGGTAATCTCGGACAGAGGGTTCGTCTGGTCCATAAACTGGCTGAGCTGGCTCGAACCAAAAAACTCTTTGACAGCAGCCATTACTGGCTTAGCATTTATGAGATCATGCGGCATTGCTGTCTCAAGGTCTGTGAGTGTCATCTTCTCCTTTATGGCGCGCTGCATCCTTACAAGCCCGATCCTGAACTGGTTTTCAAGAAGCTCTCCAACCCCTCTAACCCTCCTGTTGCCGAGATGGTCTATGTCATCAACTTCTCCCTTTCCAGTCCTGAGAGCAAAAAGATACCTCACGATCTCTACTATGTCTTTATCTGTGAGTACCCTGCTTTCAAGTGGGACATCAATACTAAGCCGTTTATTCAGTTTCAAACGCCCAACAGGTGAAAGGTCGTATCTTTTAGGGTCAAAAAATAATCCATTAAACAGCTCTCTTGCAGCATTTAAGGTAGGTGGTTCACCAGGCCTCAATTTTGTGTATATCTCAACAAGTGCCTCCTCCTGTGTACTAACCCCGTCTGTCAGAAGAGTATCTCTGAGCGAGGGTAGATAGTTGACATTGTCTATAAAAAGGAGGCTGAGAGAATCCATCTTAAGAGAGAGGATTCTGCTGAGAGTATTTTCTGTAATAACCTCATTGCCCTCGAGTATCACCTCTCCCGTTGATGGATCGATAATGTCCTTCAGGGTAACCCTGCCAATAATTTCATCTTCAGAGATGGGTACCTCCTTAATTCCGGATGCCTCCATCTTTTTGACAGCACCTCTTGTAATTTTACTTCCTTCCTTAACAATCAATTCTTTTGTAACAGGGTCAACTATGTTCCGAGAAGACTTGACCCCCGTGAGGGCTTCACTTACAGCGCACGTAAATTTTTTACCATCTATCTTGATTATCTCTACGGGATAGAAAATCTTTAAGAGATCTTCATTCGTATAACCGAGGGCCTTGAAGACTATCGTTGCAGGAAGCTTTTTCCGCCTGTCGATCCTCACGTATAGGATATCCTTTGTATCAAACTCAAAATCAAGCCAGGAGCCTCGTGAAGGGATTACCCTCGCAGAATAAAGAAGCCTTCCACTGACATGTGTCTTACCCTTGTCATGGCTGAAGAATACCCCAGGTGAGCGATGAAGCTGGCTGACAACAACACGTTCTGCTCCATTTATTATAAAGGTTCCTGCATCGGTCATTAATGGCATCTCACCAATATATACGTCCTCCTCTCTTGATTCCCTTAATCTCTTGTTCCCTTCTTGCTCAAATTCCCATAGGTTAAGCTTCACTCTTATCTTCAGCGGCGTAGCATAAGTAATCCCTTTTTGTAAGCAATCTCGAACGCTGAACTTTGGTTCGCCTATCATATAACCCAAAAATTCTATAGAGGCTGTCTCATTGTAATCCAGTATCGGAAATATACTTAGGAATGCAGCCTGCAGCCCCGTCTCGGCCCTCTTGCCCATAGGAATACCCCTCTGCAAAAACTTCTCATAAGACCCCTTCTGTATTTCTATGAGGTTAGGGACATCCAAGAATGGAGGAACCTTTCCAAAGCGCAATCTTTGTCTTAGAACTCTTGCCATATTTCTCCTTTTTTCTTTATTGGATTTTTGGGGAATTGGATTAGATAAAATATCAAATTTTAATAGTTTATTTTATCAAATATTTGCAAAGTTTTCCAGCATAATCCTCTTAGAACTCTTGCTCTTTATTTAATCTCTACTGTTGCACCCTGTTCTTCGAGCTTTGCCTTTATTGCTTCAGCCTCTTCTTTTGAAACACCCATTTTTACAGGCTTTGGAGCTCCATCAACAAGGTCTTTCGCCTCTTTGAGACCGAGCGCTGTAAGTTCCCTTACTACCTTTATAACCTGAATCTTCTTCTCACCAGCAACAGATAAGATTACATCGAAACTTGTTTTCTCCTCAGCTTCTGGTACAGCTACTCCAACAGGCGCTCCAGGCACAGCAGCCACAGCAACTGGCGCTGCAGCAGTTACACCATATCTCTCTTCAAACTCTTTAATAAACTTCGACATCTCGAGGACTGTCATGTTATCGATAAATTCAAAAACCTGTTCTTTTGTAATAGCCATTCTTTAAATCCTCCTTGTTTAGTGCCAGTGTTCAATGTCAGTATTGGTGTTTGAATATTTTTCAAAACTGACACTAACACACTATTCACTGACACTCTCTTTTTGTTTTTAAAGCATTCATTACATAGGCAAAACTATTTATACTCGCACTTAGGGCAGCGGCAAATTTGCCGAGAGGTGCCCGGAACGAACCTACAACCATAGACATCAGCACTTTCCTCGGCGGTAGCTCAGCAATAGCCTTTATATCATCTGATACATAGAACCTGCCTTCGATAATACCACTGTTGATCTTAAGCTTTTCGTTCTTCTTTAAATACTCAATTACCTTTCCCGCTGTCAGCACGGGGTCATCACAGCTGATAACTACGCCTACAGAACCTTTGAAAGAGTCCCTTGCAACCGAAACGGGTGTACCAAGGGACGCAATTCTGGCAAAGGTGTTTTTAACCACTCTATACTTGATATCCCTATCTCTCAGGAGCCTCCTCAACTCCGAAAGCTCAGCTACCGTCATTCCCCTATAATCTGTAAAGATTACTGCCTTTGCTTTATTGAAATCGTCTTTAAGTTCAGCTATAACCTGCTCCTTTTCCCCCTTCTTCAGTTTATACCCCCTTTCCCAGAGATGCTACATCAACAGCTATCCCTGGTCCCATAGTTGACGAGATGGATAAGTTTTTAAGATACTTACCTTTGCTCGTTGCTGGTTTTGCCTTTACTATCGATTCAATTACTGTCTTGGCGTTATCAAGGAGCTTCTTGGTATCGAATGAGACTTTACCGATCGGGACGTGCACAATCCCTCCCTTTTCAGCTTTATATTCTACCTTTCCTGCCTTTATCTCCCTAACAGCCCTCGAGATATCGAAAGTTACAGTGCCAAGTTTAGGGTTTGGCATGAGCCCTCTTGGACCGAGTATTTTACCGAGTTTCCCCACAAGACCCATCATATCAGGGGTTGCAACAGCCTTGTCAAAGTCAAGCCACCCTTTGCTTATCTTCTCGATAAGGTCTTCTGCACCAGCAATGTCTGCACCTGCATCTATAGCCTCTTTTTCTTTTTCTCCTTTTGCAAAAACCAGAACCCTCACCTTTTTGCCTATTCCGTGGGGAAGGACAACTGATCCCTTAACCACCTGGTCTGATTTCCTCGGATCGATACCAAGATTTACCACTAAGTCGACGGTCTCATCAAATTTGGTATAAGAAGATTCCTTTACAAGGCTTACTGCCTCTTCAAGAGAATATTCCTTGACTCTCTCGATCTTCTCTTTAGCTGCCTTTATCTTTTTCCCCATTTCTTTGAGGGACTTTATCCCTCAACCTCCCTAAAATTAATGTTTATTATTCAATTTGGTTTCAGAGGGGCGAAGCCCCTCTGCTTAATCTATTATTTCTATCCCCATGCTCCTTGCAGTCCCGCTTATTATCTTTACAGATTCATCGAGAGAGCAGGCATTCAGATCTGGAAGCTTCTTCTGGGCTATTTCTCTAATCTGCGCTGATGTAACCTTTCCAACCTTATCTTTATTAGGTGCACTTGAACCCTTAATGATACCAGCCGCCTTTTTCAAGAGTTCTGACGCAGGCGGTGTCTTGGTTACGAATGTGAATGACCTATCAGAATAGACCGTTAATACCACTGGTACTATTGTATCCCCCAGTGCCTGAGTCTGTGAATTAAAGGCCTTACAGAACTCTATAATATTGATACCATGTGGACCAAGGGCTGGCCCTACAGGTGGTGCGGGATTTGCCTTCCCTGCAGGTATCTGAAGTTTGACCTGAGCAACAACTCCCTTTTTGGCCATCCAAACCCCTTTATTTTAAAATTCCCAACTCCAAATTCCAAACTTAAAAAATTCTAATTTTTCAAAATCATTTTGGATTTTGGAATTTGGATTTTGAGTTTTATTCATATTCATGCCTTTTCTACCTGAGAAAAATTAAGCTCTGCGGGTGTCTGCCTGCCGAATATGCTGACCATAACGCAAAGCCTACCATGGTCTATATCAACGTCCTTTACATAACCAACAAAATTGGTGAAAGGCCCATCAATGATCCTGACTTGTTCTCCCTTCTGGAACCTGGTCTTGACCAGGGGCATGGGCCCCTTTTCTATCTGCTGAAGTATAACTGCAACTTCTTCCTCGGAAAGGGCAACGGGTTTTGTTCCGCCTACAAAGCCTGTTACGCGCGGCGTGTTCCTGACAAGGTGCCATGTCTCATCATTCATTTCCATCTCTACAAGTATATATCCGGGATAAAATTTCTTGTCGATTTCTCTCTTTTTACCCCCTCTTAGCTCTATAACCCTCTCCGTTGGTATAAGAATCCTCGATATCTTTTCCTCCAGACCCCTTTTATCTCTCTTCTCTTCTATAGTAAGCTTGACTTTCTCTTCATATCCTGAATAGGTATGAACTACATACCAGTTTTTCCTCATAGCCTTACCTTAGCACCAACCCTACTAATTTTGAGAGGCCGAGATCGACAATGCCCAAGAATAATGAAATAACCAAGACAGTGATTATAACAACCCAGGTCGAGCCCATGAGTTCATCCCTTGATGGGAAAACCACTTTCTTTATCTCGATCTTCACTTCTCTGAAAAATTCCTTAACTTTGTTTAACATATTATCCTATCAGTCAATAATTCTGAATTTTAACTCATAACTTATAACTTTTAACTTACAACTTTTAAGTGGCAGGCCAGGAGGGATTTGAACCCCCAACCCTCGGATTTGGAGTCCGATGCTCTATCCGTTAGAGCTACTGGCCTATGCCTTTATCTCCTTGTGTAATGTGTGCCTCCTGCAATGTCTACAGTATTTCTTCAGCTGAAGCTTATCCGGTGTATTCTTTTTATTCTTTGTAGTTGAATAGTTCCTATTCTTGCACTCTGTGCACTGAAAAAGGATTATATCCCGCATTCTAACTCCCTACACATCTGTGTTCTTCTCACTCCAGTATCTCCGTAACAACACCTGCACCTACAGTCCTTCCGCCCTCTCTTATGGCAAACCTTAACTCCTTCTCCATTGCTATCGGTGAAATGAGCTCTATTGTAAGATTTACGTTGTCACCA
>JBFMDQ010000025.1:0-20651 GCA_040753955.1 Nitrospirota bacterium
ATGTCATTGCGAGGAGCGGAGCGACGTGGCAATCTCATCACTCAAAATGAGATTCCTCGCTTCGCTCGGAATGACACAGTGTGGTCATTTAATACATACACTTGCGTAATTCGGGTTTAAAGAACTTGGAAAGGACTTTGAGAGGCATCTTACATTATTAACAGCACAAACACCAAGGCCTGAACAGAAGGCCAAATTGGAAGATATTGCCCAAAACCACAAACTTTTTGAAAATAGGTTCACCAGGGTAGTAGAAGCACATAGGGCTGGTAAGCTTGAAACAAGGGAGCAGAGAGAGGCTATGCACCAAATATGGTGCCCTATATCAGATGAGATAATTGATTTGTGCAGGGAGATAAAGGCAGCATACATGGAAATACACGATCAAGAACAAGCGAGGTCCAGGCAGACAATTATAAATACTACCAAGGGAATGGCCGTATTAGCAATTTTGGTAGTGATTATAGCAGGTGCCATGGGTTTATCTATTTCAAGGACTATCACCAAGCCCTTGCAGAACTTAACTCAAGGGACAAAGATTATTGGGACCGGGAATTTAGATTACAGGATCGAAATAAGTAAACAGAGATGGGTGAAGTGTTGGGCAAGGGAACTACATTTACCATCAAATTACCCATCGAGCCAGGAGAAGGAAGCGATGCGAAATAATAGGATGAACCTTATTAAAAGAGATCTATCAAAACTGCGACCCTGAGCACAGTCGAAGGGTCACAAGCCCAAACTCCTTATCTTGCGATAAAGTGCCTTTCTATTGATTTGGAGAATTTTCGCCGCTTTTATCTTGTTGCTACCTGCTTTCTCAAGAGCCTTTTTAATTAAATCCCGCTGGAATTTCTTGGTTGCATCTTTAAATGAGACGGTCGAATTCAGGCTGTCGGTTAACTTAAGGTTATTCTGTGACCACGCTATATTTAAGGGTAAATGGTTAGTCAAAATATACTCAGAATCGCATAAGAGCGCTGCTCTTTTGACCAGATTTTTAAGCTCTCTGACATTACCCGGCCAATCATAACTTAAGAGAATTTCCATTGCCTCGCCATCTCGCTGAGAGAATCCTTTTATGTTTTTGCCAAGTGTATTATTTGCTTCTGCTAAAAAATATTTTGCTAATACAGGGATATCCTCTTTTCTTTCCCGTAAAGGTGGAAGATGGATATGAAACTCATTAAGCCGGTAAAAAAGGTCATCTCTAAATTTTCTAGCTTTCATTGCATCATAAAGATTAACTTTTGTAGCTACGATAATCCTTACATCTACCTTAATATCCTTCTTCCCGCCCAAGTGCTGTATTTTTCTTTCCTGAATTACTCTTAAAAGCTTCATCTGGATGCTATCAGATAAATTGCCAATCTCATCTAAAAATAAGGTCCCGCTATCTGCCTGCTCAAATTTTCCTTCTTTACGCGCATCAGCTCCAGTAAAGGCCCCTTTTTCATAGCCAAAGAGCTCGCTTTCCACTAATGTTTCAGGGATAGCACCACAGTCTACAGCTACAAACGGCTTATCCGAACGTCTGGATTTTTGATGAATCATCTGAGCAATTAACTCTTTGCCGGTTCCGCTTTCACCCTGAATGATTACGGTCATATTGGTAGGAGCAATAATATCCACCTGCTTTAAAACCTGTTCTATGGCAGGACTTTCTCCCACAAACTCATCAATGGCAGTTTTTTCACCCAATCTTTTTCTCAAAACCTCTACTTCCTTACTTAAATATTGGGTCCTCATGGCATTTTTAATTATCATGATTAACTCTTCATTATTAAAAGGCTTGGTAACATAGTCAAAAGCACCTAATTTCATTGCCTCCACAGCACCTCTAACATCCCCATAAGCAGTAAGCATAATTATAATTAGCTCCTTATTAATCTTTTTCATCTCATCTAAGACTTTCATCCCATCCATACCAGGAAGCCTGATATCTAATAAAACTAAATTAGGAGAATGTCTTTCTACTGCCTTAAGTGCCTCTCGGCCGTCTCCGGATGTGATGGTGTTATAACCTTCATCTTCCAAAATATTGGAAAGGTTAAAGCACAAATCCGCATTATCATCTACTATGAGAATTGTCTCCATACAGTGCCTTCTCTTTACCCCGTTAGAAAGTCCCGTCCTTTCTAAAGGGGGTTATCCGCACCCTTAATAAGGTGCTGGGACGGGGTTTACCTTATCTATATTCCTTAATATCTCATCCTCAGTAAATGGCTTATCAATAAAAGCATAAGCCCCCTTTTCATTTGCCTCTTCTCTGGTCTCTTCGCTACCATAGGCAGATATTATAAATACTATCGTTTCTGGATGTATCTTTTTAATCTGGGAAAGGATGTCTATTCCATTGCCATCGGGTAGTTTTAAATCTAAAAAAACCGCATCCGGCATTTCCCTGTCTAAATGGGCAGTAGCTTCTTTTACTGTATTGGCAATCGAAACATTAAACATTCTTTCTCTTAAAGCATCAGATAAGAGTGAGCACAGGTCCTTCTCATCATCTACGATCAAAATATTCTTTATCTCCCTTAAAAATGGGATTCGCTTTTCAGGAGTCTTTACCTTTATTGTTAATTGCTTTTGCTTTTCATTCCATTGTTTAAAGCAGACTTTTAGTTCCTCTAATTCTTCAGGTTTACGCCAGCCCGAAAAACCACTTCGCCAAACCACGGCCTCCCCTGATTTTATTTTACCAGTAGAGATCCAGCTGCGTAATCGGACATCACTAACTTGCCGATAAATATCTGCACCTCTTTTAATATCCCATTTTATTTCTGCCATAAACCCTCCTTAGTATGAACCGCTTCTGGTTCATACCTTATCTCTTTGTTAGACTACAACTTATCAACACTCTTGGAAAAAGGTAAAGAGACCGTAAAGATAGAACCCTCTTTCGGCTTGCTTTCTACCTCTATAGTGCCACCATGGCTAACAACTATTCCATAACATACTGTTAATCCTAAACCTACGCCCCCGGCTTTTGTACTAAAGAAAGGGTCAAATATCCGGATAATATCCTCTTCTGGAATACCCTCGCCAGTATCTTGAATATTTACAACAAAAAAGTTTTCATCAGTTTCTGTGATAATAGTCAATTCACCCCCTTCAGGCATGGCATCAATAGCATTAAGGATTAAATTTAAAAAGACGCGTTCAATATGCTCATTATCCATGGTTATGATGGATGATTCAGAGGTAAACCTTTTAATCACACTTATCCCTTGTGATATAATCTTGTTTTGGGTGGATCCTAAAACACTGTCTATTAACCTATGGATATCACAAGGCTTTAGTTCGAGTTTTGGCGGCCTAGCGCAGTTTATAAGCTCAGTAATTAAATAATTGACCCTTTCTGCATTTCGCTCAATAATCTCGATGTGCTTGTTTTTGGGATCTTCTAAGTTAATAACTTTCTTTAGTTGTTGTATACTCATAACAATATTACTCAGGGGATTCCTTATCTCATGGGCTATGCTGGAGGCAATCCGGCCAGTAAAGGCAAGTTTTTCAGAGTGAATCAACTCATCCTTACTATCTTGTAGTTGAACATAAGCATTTTGAAGTTGTTCCTTGGATTTGGTGAGCTGCTTAATCAACCTTTTCATCTCACTAATATCCCTTGCCACAAAAATAATATGCTCTGGGTAGCCTATTCTACCTATGATATTAGCGCTCATAAGAATTTCTTTACCATGCCTATTTAGATATATTAGTTCTTGCTCAGATAAAGGAATTTTATCCCTTATGCTCGAAGAAAAGTTCTTACATATCTTTTTCATAGGCGACATTATCAGGTCTTCTTTTCTTTCATAATCTAAAAGTTTAAGGGCTGCATTATTTAGCTCTCTTATCTTACCCTCTGTGTCTACCACAATTACACTTTCTAATACATTTTCAAAGAAAATTTTCTCGTCCTCAGAGTTCATGGAACCTTCCCCCATACCAGCCTTTGGGTTCTCTATTAATAATTGATTTGCAAAAGACAGGAGTCTCTTGTAAATATTTTTTAAGAGAGAGAGAGCAAGTCTCGTGCCAAACCTTAAGCATACGGTCTTACTCCTTCAAAACTTTTAAAATATTTTACCAATACTAAAGCACTAAGGCAACTCTCCAAATTGCCTCATCAAAAATCTATATAAAATCTCCTGAAATATTGATTTTATCAGCTACTTTATGGTATCAAATATAACTTCATTGAGAGGAGGATTTACATTTGCCTGCGAAAGCAAAACCAAAGAGAAATCTATCAGCCCTGAAAAGGGCGAGACAGGCTGAAAAGACAAGACTTCGCAATAAGGCTGCAAGGGGTAACATAAAAACCCTCATCAAGAAAGTTGAGGGCGCTATTGCAGCAGGAAATAGGGAAGAAGCTGGCAAAGCCCTCACCGAGGCAATAAAGACAATCAACAGTGTTGCATCTAAGGGCATCATTCATAAAAATACTGCCTCAAGGAAGATATCCCGTCTTACCAGAAAGGTGAATTCACTTAAAGGGGCTTCGCCCCTTTAGAGCCCCAATTAAAAACAATTTTTATTTTCAGGGAGCTTGAGGGACTTCGTCCCTCAAAGCCGGAGCAGCTTAATTAAAAGATACTCCATTGGAAAGTCCCTTCCAGAGCTTTTTATATCTATATCGGCCCTGTTGAGGATCTCAAATACGCCTGCCAGCTTCTCAGCTTGTAAGCTAAGAGGTTTTTTACGTCCATATAGCCAGTTAAGAACACCGATGAGGCTATAATCCTTTGTTGTTTCTATCAACGCTTTGTATATCCTGAATACCTTCTCAGCATTCTTTTCTCCGAGGGCCTCCACAAGGTCAAAGGGGGAATAAAAACCCTCTCCGTCAATAATCCCGGAGATATCATCCACGCATACCCTCTGCTTTCCAAGAAGAGAGATCTTCTCAATCTCTGCTGAAAGGAGACCGAGGTCAGGCCCTATAAGACCTAACATATAGTCGGCTACATCATCAGATATCTCAAGACCTTTCAACCTCACCCTGTGCTCTATCCATGAAGGAATCTCTGTCTCCCTCATGTCGAGGGATAAAGTTTCCAAACCCCTGAATCTATCCCTCATTTCTTTCTTTAATGCACCCTCATGAAATATCAGTAAGACCGAGCCCGGTGCAGGATTACAGACATAAGCATCTAATCTTTTCAGATCCTTCTTAGAAAGCCTCTGGAGATTTCCCAAAAACACCACAAACCTTCTTGTCCCGAAGAAGGGGGCTGTATTTGCCACATCTAATATCTGCTCGAAAGAGGTCTTCTCATCTGCTTCCAGTAAAAAATCGAATATATGGAGGTTAAATTCCCTCTCCCCCTCAGGTACAAGTTTTTTTATTGCCCCTATAGCCTCTCTATTAAGAAAGGGATCTGATGCATACAGGAGATAAACCGGGGAAGGCAGGCCTTTATCGGCCTCATTAAGAAATGCCTGAAAGCTCATCTCGCAGGCGGGGGAAACGCAGTTTCCCCCGCCAACCCCCTGTAGACCCCGTTAGAAACCCCCATTAAAAATCTCCTTTTCTAACGGGGTAGATAAGGATAGCGACTATCTCCATTGCCATGTCTCTTACTGCCTTTTCTGATGCGAGTTCTTTTAAGGCAAGCACATCCTCCAGCAGGCCGGAACCCGAAAAAGAGACGATGAAGGGAGAGCCTATATTTTTGAAGTCTTTAGTATCTCCTGATGGTCCAGTCAGTCTAAAATCTCCTTTAATAACTGCCTCATACTCTACCGCTATGTCTTTCTTTTCGGACAGAACATGTAATTCAAAGAGATTTATTGTTCCACTGAGTTTATAACCCGCATCATGATAAACAGTAATCCCATGTCTTAGAAACTCCTCTGTGATAGCCTTATGGAGCCTATCCTGCAGTTTTGGTTCGAGGGTCTTGTTTTCAATCCGTTCTATCTGGATTGAATCAAAGGGCAAAGCTGCTCTGCTATGAAGTGTATAACCACAACCGAATAGAAAAAGTGAAAAGTGAAAAGTGAAAAGTGAAAAGATTAAAAACTGGACTGGAAGGGCTGGTGAAGAATTTTTATCACGACACCTTAAAGAAAAAACCTTTGAGGCGTAAACGAATAAACCCTTAAATCGTGAGGCACTTAGGATTGCCATATTAATAATCTCGTCGTTTATAAAAATTCTGAGACAGCCTTTCCAGTCTTACTATATAACTACATTAACTAATTTACCTTTTACCACAATAACCTTTTTGATTGTCCTACCACCAACAATCTCTTTTATCTTTTGTTCTTGAAGGGCCATCTCCTTTATCTCATCATCAGAGATTCCAACAGGTATCAGAAGCCTTGACCTAAGTTTACCATTAACCTGTATGACGAGTTCTACCCTCTCCTCCTTTGCAACCTCCTCATCCCAGTCAGGCCATCTTTGCTCTACTATGCTCGGCGTATTCCCGAGGGCTTCCCATAATTCCTCAGCTATGTGAGGGGCAAAAGGAGAAAGGAGGAGCAACACCCTCTCCACCGCAAACCTTAAAGTTGCTCGGTCCTCTCCGCCTGAGGCGGATGTTTTGGACTCAAATGAAGCTATCTCATTAACAAGTTCCATCAATCCAGCTACTGCGGTATTGAAGTGGTACTCACGCTCAATGTCTGTTGTAACCCTTTTAATAGTCTGATGAGTCTTCCGGTATAGGCTCATGGCTGAAGTTTGAAGGTTTGAGATATTATTAATTTCGAATTTCGAATTTCGAATTTCGAATTTATTCTTATAAACGATCCCCCATAATCTTTTTAAAAACCTGTAGGCCCCCTCAATACCCTTATCCGACCACTCGAGGTCTTTTTCGGGTGGAGCTGCAAAAAGAGAGAACAACCTTAAGGTATCGGCTCCATATTTTTCTATCATGTGATTGGGGTCAACAACATTGCCCTTTGATTTAGACATCTTAGCACCATCTTTTATAACCATACCCTGAGTTAGAAGGTTCTGAAAAGGTTCACTGAAACCGATGAGTCCGAGGTCACGCATTACCTTTATGAAGAACCTCGAATAAAGGAGATGCAGAACTGCATGCTCAATGCCACCAATATACTGGTCAACAGGCATCCAGTAACTGAGTTCTGAGTTCTGAGTTCTGAGTTCTGAGTCTAAATCAATTTCACCCTTTTTAAAACAGTAACGGATGAAATACCATGATGAGTCAACAAATGTATCCATTGTATCTGTCTCACGCCTTGCTCTGCTGCCACATTTTGGGCACTCTGTATTTATAAACTTCTCAGACTCAAGAAGTGGAGAGCCACCCTTACCTGTAAACTTTACATTCTCAGGAAGTACTATAGGGATATCCCTCTCAGGCACAGATACAATACCGCATCTTTCACAGTAGATAATTGGAATGGGGGTTCCCCAGTATCTCTGTCTCGATATACCCCAATCTCTGAACTTATAGTTTGTAACGCTTATTCCGATACCCTTATGTTCAATAAACTGGGCTATCCTTTCTCTTGCAATATCACTCCTGAGACCGCTGAACTGCCCTGAATTGACAAGTATCCCTTCGCCTTCGTAGGCTTCGGTCAGTTCCAAGTTCATGGGTTGGAGTTCAGAGTCCACCCCACCATTCCCCCCCTTAACAAGGGGGGGGCTCAGGGGAGGTGTATGACTGCTGACACCTGAAGCTGATGACTTTTGTTCCGGCACTATAACCACTTTTATAGGAAGACCATATTTCTGAGCAAAATCAAAATCCCTTTGATCATGGGCTGGAACAGACATAATCGCTCCTGTGCCATATTCCATGAGTACAAAATTCGCTATAAAAATGGGAATCCTCTCATTATTCATTGGATTTATTGCATAAAAGTCCGTAAAGAGACCCATCTTCTCATCCATCCTGCCATATCTTTCCTTAAGCTTACTGAGGTCTCCTTTTTTAGATTCAGGGACAAGCCTTTCAACAAGAGGGTGTGTTGGTGCAAGACAGACAAAGGTAGCACCGAAAAGCGTATCCTGCCTTGTTGTAAAGATCCTTATATTTTCATCCATCCCATCAATCCTGAAATCAACCTCGACACCTGTGCTCCTGCCTATCCAGTTCTTTTGCATAGATACAACCCTTTCAGGCCACCCTTTCAGCTCTTCACATCCCTTAAGAAGCTCTTCTGCATAATGTGTTATCTTCAAAAACCACTGCTCAAGTTCCTTCTGGACAACGAGACTCTCGCATCTCCAGCATCGCTCATCTATAACCTGCTCATTAGCAAGGACAGTTGCACACGATGGACACCAGTTCACAAAGGAATTCTTTCTATAAGCAAGTCCCCTCTCAAACATCTTAAGGAAAAACCACTGGTTCCATTTGTAATACCCGGGACTACATGTTGTTACCTCCCTTTCCCAGTCGTAGCTCAGACCCATGCGATTGAGCTGTTTTTTCATATAATCAATGTTTTTATATGTCCATTGTGCAGGGTGCACACCATGTTTTATTGCAGCATTTTCTGCTGGTAGACCGAAGGCATCCCATCCCATAGGATGAAGGACATTGTAGCCACACATCCTCTTATATCTCGCTATCACATCACCAATGATATAGTTCCTTGCATGACCCATATGGATCTCGCCAGAGGGGTAAGGGAACATCTCGAGACAGTAAAACTTCTTCTTCGAGGGGTCTGCCAATGTGCTGTAAAGTCCTTTCTCAGACCAGTATTTCTGCCATTTTAACTCAACCTTTTGAGGGATATATCTTTCTTCCAAAAATTATCTCTCCTTCCAACATCTTGAAACTATTATATCCATGGAAAATGAGCATTGACAAGTAATGAAAAAACAAACTCTAAATCCTAATATCGAAATTCTAAACAAATTCAAAATCCAAATGCTCAAAACAGTTTTGAATTTTTGTCATTTGGTATTGTTTAGAATTCAGGATTTTGAATTGAGAATTTTTAATCAATCAGCGCTTACACGTACTATCAAGACTGAACTGGAGGGTATTCCACCTCTTGCAGCCCTCACACCTTCCTGACCACTCATGGGATGTGAAACCACATTCTTTGCAGTAGTAAGGAAGCCTGAGAGCTATCTTTATATCAAGGGCCTTCCTGAACTCTTGCACAGCCTTATCAGGCTGATGCCTCTTTATATAGAGGTTGCCCGTTAGCTGATGCAGTTCTGGATAGACAGCTCCTCCTGTATCAATGGATGTAAGGGTTTCAAAGGCGTCATCCACCATCTCGAGTCTGTAAAAAAGCTTCCCGAGAAAAAATTTTATCACGGGGTCCTGTGGATTCTTTGAAAGACTGTTCCTGTAAATCCTTATAAGCCTCGCAGGTTCACCAAAGCTTATCAGCAAGTCTTCAAGCCTTGCAAGGATTATCAGCGAGGATGTCTGCTCATAGCTCTCCTCCAGAAGGTTAATAGCTTCTTCGCTTTCGCCCTCCCTCAAAAGCACCTCTGCAAGCCCTAAGATTGCTGGAACAAAATCCTTCTCCAACCTTAGCACTGTCCTGAAGGCCTTCTTTGCCTTTTCAAGCTCGCCACTTTCGAGACCCTGTCTGCCGTACTCATACTTGTAGCCTACGAGGTTCTGTCTTTCGCGGTTTCTACCCCTTTCTGTATGCTCATTCTTCAGAATAAGCTTCTGGACACTCACAAGCTCATCCCACCTCCCCTGCCTTTCGAGAATATCCCTTTTTCTGTAAAGGGCTGAGAGGTTCTCCTCATCTATTTCGATTATCTCCTCGAGGTAATCTAAGGCATCCGGCCACCTATCTGTCTTTTCCATGAGCCTTTCCAAGGAAAAGAGTGTTTCGAGGTTTTGGGGGTTGAGGTTTCTTGCCCTCTGGTAGTATTCGGCTGCCTTCTGAAAATCCTCCTCTGAGACGGCAATATCTCCGAACCTGAGTAAGGCATCGAGGTGTTTTGGCTCTTTTGATAGAACACCTTTGAGAAACTCTTTCGCCTCACCCTCATTGTGGGCAAGGAGAGAGTTCAAAGCCTTTGAGTATAATTCCTGAATCTCTGCCTCTTTTTTCTGTTTTTTCTGGAACTGCCGGTTAATTATGAACCTCCTCGTATCTCTTATAGCGAAGATGATAAGCATCGCGAGGGCACCAACTGCGCTTGATAGCAACAGAAGGGCAATCTTGGGGATTTCATAGGTCTTACCAAAGGGTATCTTTATTGTAGTGACCCCCTGATTGAAAATAGCAAATAGGGCAACAGCTCCGAGAAACAGAATAAATATAGAGATAGATAGTTTACTCATCACCGTACTCACCTAAGGGAATTCTCTCGGCATCTATCCATAGTTTTTCAAGCTCATAAAAATTCCTTGTCCCCTCTTCGAATATATGGACTATCACATCCCCGTAGTCTATCAGAACCCAGTGGCTATAATTTAATCCTTCAACCCCGAGAGGCCTTGTCCCTGCCCTGGCAGACCTTTCTTCCATTCCTTCTGCAACTGCCCTTACATGCGTTGTGCTTTCTCCAGAACAGATGACAAAATAATCTGCAATAATGGTCAGGCCTTTTAAGTCGAGGATAAGTACATCTTTTGCCTTCTTATCCAGGGCTACCCTTGCCAATTCAAAGGCTTTATCTTTACTCTCTAAAGGTCTTCCCTCCCTTCAATTTTAAAAAGTTTAGAGTTAAAAGTAAAAAGTGAAAAGTTAAAATCAGGCTGTTTACTCTTAACTCTTCACTCATAACTTTCAACTTTTATATAGCTTATTAGCAATTATATAGGATTCAACTGACTCTGGCAACAGATATTTTATACTTCTTTCCTCTCTGACAAGCCTCCTTATCTCGGATGCAGAGATGTCTACAAGAGGGATTCTGAATGCCGTGATCTCCCTGCTACTCCTGAGTTTTATGGCATATGATTCGATTTCTGCCTTATCAAGCCTTTCAAGGGTACGTTTGTCTGCATATGCATGTATGTATGGAGATAACAGAAGGTCAATAAACCTGAAGAACGGTCTAGAGATAACAACGAAATCTATAAGGCTGATAAGCCTCTCAGGTTGCCACCAGTTAGGGATTTCGAGGAAGGCATCTATACCGAGGATAAAATACAAGTTTGTATCCTGATAAATATTCCTGAGTTCTTCTACTGTGTGGACAGAATAGGATTTGCCCGGCCTCCTATACTCAATATCCGAAATCCCGAAGAATCTATTGCCGGATATAGCAAGCTCCGCCATCTTATACCTATGTTCGGGATATAAAAGCTCCTCTTTTTTGAGAGGTGGGTCCTTAGAGGGAATGAATATAATTTTGGTTAAATCAAACCTTTCCCTGACCTCTTCTGCAGCCCTCAGATGGCCGTAGTGGATTGGGTTAAAAGTCCCTCCGAATATCCCGATTTTCATATCCTATTCAATTATCTAACAATAAGCAGAATTGGCTTGAGCTACATTAGAGATTTTTCGGCAACAGTTCTTAGCGTATTACGACGAATACAACCGCAATTAACTGGTAAAGGCAGGACATAGTGTTTGAGCGGTTTCTTTTGCCGATAGTCAGATAGACACCCCCCTGAGCCCCCCTTGTTAAGGGGGGATCAGGGGGTATAAGAGGCAAAAGCCTCGGAGTCCCGATCTTATCGGGACGAGAATAAGCGAAAATACTATGTTCTGCCTTCAACAACTTGCTTAGAACTGTCGAAAAATATCGTTGGAAGCGAAAGCCAATCCCACTGATTAAAATTTTTACCCCGTTAGAATGCCCCGCTGCTTGCCCCGTGCGAAGCTGAGCTTCTATCGGGGCTTGCAGCGGGGATGAAAATAAGTTCCTTTTCAAGCGAACACGGGGTCAATGCCCCATGTGAGCAATCCCGTTAGAAGGGCGAAAGGCCTTCTAACGGGGTTTACTCCCTTAATTGCCCATTCCCAAGAACTATAAACTTTGTGCATGTAAGTTCCTCAAGACCCATTGGCCCTCTTGCATGGATTTTATCAGTAGATATGCCTATCTCGGCTCCAAGGCCGAATTGATACCCATCATTGAGTCTTGTCGATGCATTTACAAAGACAGCAGAGGAGTCTACCTCCTTCAGAAATCTCATAGCCTTAGCATAGTCCTTTGTCACAATGGCATCAGAGTGTGCTGAGCCATACCGTGCGATGTGCTCCATTGCATCATCTATATCTTTCACTACTTTTACATTCAATATGAGGTCAAGATATTCCTTATATAGGTCCTCCTCTTCCAAATATTCAAGAGATGCATTTGTCTTTCTCGCCTCAGGGCATCCCTTTAATCTCACACCTGCTTCCTTTAATCTCTTTATCATTTTGGGTAAAAAGGTCTCTGCAATCCCTTCATCCACGAGCATCGTTTCCATAGCATTACATGTGCCAGGCCTCTGGACCTTTGCATTAAAGCATATCTGCTCTGCCATCTTCAGGTCTGCATCCCTGTCAACAAAGACATGGCAGACACCTTTATAATGCTTGAGTACCGGAATCCTCGAATTTTCCGTAACAGTCCTTATAAGGCCTTCTCCACCCCTCGGGATTATCAGGTCAATAACACCTTCAAGCTTGAGCATCTCCGTAACTGCTTCTCTTTCAGGTATATCAATAAAGGTTATAGCTCCTTCATGAAGCGCCTGTTCTCTTACAACATCCCTTAAAACCTTTGCAATTGCCCTGTTCGAATTAATAGCCTCAGAGCCACCCCTGAGTATCACAGCATTGCCAGCCTTGAGACATAGACCCGCTGCATCTACAGTCACATTTGGCCTAGACTCATAGATAATCCCGATGAGACCGATTGGCACTCGCATCCTTCCGACAGTCATCCCATTTGGCCTCTGCCACATCTTCGTTATTTCGCCAACTGGGTCCGGAAGGGCTATAACCTCTATAAGACCCTGTGCCATCTCACCGATACGTTTCTCGTTTAAAGTCAGCCTGTCTATCAACGCCTTTGAAAGTCCCTTTTTCTCTGCAAACCTTATATCTTTTTTATTCTCTGAAATAAGCCCTTTTGCATTCTTTCTGAGGGCCTCTGCCATTTTGAGGAGGATGAGGTTTTTCTGTTTTGTGGATGACCTTGCAAGGGCCTTAGCACCCTCTCTTGCCTCTTTTGCCTTATCCAGGACATATGTCTTTATATCCATGTGTTATCCCCTGGTAATAGAGTAATGAATTATAATATCATAATCTGCCAATATCCAGAAAATTCACCCTGTTATTGCATAAATTTATTTGATCATATAGGCTAAATACAGGAATTTCAGGCATATAGATTATTGCAATAACAGGGTTTAGATAAATTGACCATCGCCGCAATGTGATTGACATGATAGAAAAAGACATGTGTGGAAATATACAATATAGAAATATCAGAGGCAGGATGGAGATGATTTACCTTGACAGCAATGCAACAACAAAAATAGCCTTTGATGTCCTTGATAAGATGACCCCCTATCTCACCGAACTCTACGGAAATCCCTCGAGCATACACACCTTCGGCAGACAACTCCATGATAAGATTGAAGAGGCAAGGGCAAAGGTCGCTGAACTCATGGGTGCAGAGCCTGAAGAGATAGTCTTTACGAGCTGTGGCACGGAAAGTAACAACACAGCTCTAATGAGTGCCGTAGAATCCTATCCCGATAAAAGGCATATCGTTACTACGTGCGTAGAACATCCTGCTGTCCTTAACTTCGCAGGACACCTTGCGAGAAAAGGCTACCGAGTAACATACCTTCCTGTAGATAATCTCGGAAGGCTCGACATGGATGTATTCTCTAAAGTCCTCGATGATGATACAGCAGTCGTTTCGATTATGTATGCAAATAACGAAACGGGTGTGATTTTTCCAATAGAGGAGATAGGAGAAATCCTGAGGGAAAGGAAGACACTTTTTCATACAGATGCTGTTCAGGCAGCAGGTAAAGTTCCTATAGATGTGAAAAAACTTCCTGTTGATATGCTTTCTCTTTCCGGGCATAAGCTACATGCCCCAAAGGGTATAGGAGCACTTTATGTGAGAAAAGGCACGAGATTTTATCCTTATATAATTGGAGGGCATCAGGAGAATAGAAGGAGGGCAGGGACAGAGAATGTTGCCTCTATAATTGGTCTTGGAAAGGCCTGTGAGCTTGCAGGGGAAAACCTCGAAAAAGAGGCAGGCTATCTGAGCGCACTCAGGGATAAACTCGAGAGAAACCTCCTGAGGCTCTGCCCTGATGCAAGGGTCAACGGTGATACCGAGCACCGCCTGCCAAACACAACGAATATGAGCTTTGAGTATGTGGAGGGAGAGGCCATACTCCTCAGGTTAGATGAATATGGCATATGTGCATCATCAGGGTCTGCATGCAAATCGGGCTCTCTCAAACCGAGCCATGTCCTGAGGGCTATGGGTGTACCATCCACTGCTATACACGGTTCTATAAGGTTTTCCCTGAGCCGCTGCAATGCAGAAGCAGAGATAGATAAGGCAATAGAAATAATGCCGGGAATCATAAGGGATTTGAGAGAGCTCTCCCCCTATGGTAGAGAAAAAATAAGAAAATAGCCTCACTTAAAATATCCAATAACCAAATCACAAACATCAAATAAATTTCAACCTGAATCCTGCGTCATTTGCAAATGTATAACAATAAAGGCGTTAGGAATTTCATAATAAACGTTGTTTAATTGTCATGAAATTAACCTACTTTTTAATTAGGTTGACATCATACCAGCACGTCATTCCTGCGGAAGCAGGAATCCAGTATTTTCGGGTTTTTCTGGATTCCCGCCTGCGCGGGAATGACATATTCGCGCAGGATTCAGATTCAGTAATCAAGTACCAATTGACCAAACAAGTTTTTAATCGATACCCGTTTATTTTTATTTGTTTGGTAATTGGAATTTGGTGTTTGGTTATTGCCCTTTTGGGTTATTGGGACTTGATTATTGGTGATTGATTGTTATGGTGGGCACTTGGCACAGATAGATGTAAATAGGGCAGTAGAAAGATATCTGTCTCCTCTGTCAGGAAAGATAACGACTATGACACCTTCCTTAAGCTCACTTGATTTCCTGAGGGCTATATGCATTGCCGCACCGCTGGACATTCCTACAAACACTCCTTCCTTCACAGCCAGTATCCTTGTCATATCAAAGGCCTCTTCATCATTAACAATATAGCGTTCATCGAGCATTAAGGGATCGAATATCTTTGGTACAATAGACTCCGACATGTTCTTAAGGCCCTGTATCCTGTGGCCTAATACAGGCTCCACCCCTATTATCTTTATATCTTTGTTGAACTCCTTAAGTCTCTTCCCTACACCCATGACCGTACCTGTTGTTCCCATCCCGGCCACAAAATGGGTTATTCTTCCACCCGTCTGTTCTATTATCTCTTTTCCCGTGGTCTCATAGTGGGCTAATACATTTGCTCCGTTGTCAAACTGGTTTGGCATAAAGTACTTCTCCGGCTCCTCAGAATATATCCCCTGTGCCAATCTTATTGCCCCATCTGTGCCTTCCTCTGACGGAGTCAGTATGAGCTCTGCTCCAAAAGCCTCCAGGATCCTTCTCCTTTCAGTGCTGACGCATGCAGGCATTGTAAGTTTTAACCTGTGTTTCTTTGCTGCTGCAACCATAGCAAGCCCTATCCCTGTGTTTCCTGATGTAGCCTCAAGTATTATCTTATCCCTCGTGAGCCTTCCATCCCTTTCTGCTGCCTCTATCATATAAAGGGCTATTCGGTCCTTAACGGAGCCCCCGGGATTATTGCCCTCAAGCTTTGCAAAGAGCTTTACCTTAGGATTAGGGTTTAAGCCATCTATACTAACAACAGGAGTATTTCCTATGCACTGAAGAATCCCCATTTTTAAATTATAAATTTGATCTTCCCGTCTGGTCAAGTAGAGATCAACAGACGGGATATTTCCCTATGCTCAATTCCATACAGAATTTATTTATATCAGCAAACTCCCTTTCGAAGATATCCTCTGCTGTCTTTGCTATCTCGCCAATCCTTCTCCCCCTCTGGAGCAAAACCTGAGCAGTGGCCATCTGGGGTCTGTCAATAGGAGTACCAATCCTGTTTAAAAGAAGGACATACACTTCCTTTATCCCTTCTATTTTCTTGTAAATCTCCATTGCAATTTTATGGGCAAGGACATTATATATCTTACCTACATGACTCACAGGATTCTTCCCTGCCGCAGCTTCCGTGCCCATAGGCCTGTTCATCGAGATAAGTCCATTCACCCTGTTCCCACGACCTACCTGCCCTGAATCTGCATCCTCTGCAGAGGTACCCAAAAGGCTTAGATAAACTCCCCCGAGCCCCCTTCCCTTCTCATCGAGAGTATTGAAATAAACCTCTTTCCTTTTAAATCCCTCGAATTTTTCAAGAAATCTAACCATCTCCTGGTAGATTCCTTCCTTTCTCGCAAAATACTCTTTTTCGGACTTAACGTAGTTGGCAAGGAAGGGCATTGCAACTGTTAAATCCAATACATCCACCCTTCTCAGTCCCATAACCTTTATATCCTCGCCCGTTTCTGGATATTTATCTTTAAACCTTTTTGAATTCAGGTATCTCTCAAGTTCAAGGACGACCTTCTCTGTTGGGCTTAATGGATAATATCCTACAGCAGCAGATGTATCATTGGCACCCCTGATCTTTCCAGGCCTCAGAAATATGTCAGTGAGCTCTTCTGAGCCGTGTGCAAGAACGACCCTGTATCTTAGGTGTCTTTCAGGGTCAACAAATCTCATATTTTCCCTAATCCACTTTTTAGCAGCCTCTACGGCAATATCAACAACAGGTATTTCCCTGCCACCAGCCCTGAATGTTGCCCTATCTCCTATGAACAGTTCAATGGGCTTCAGGACCCTTCCGCCTCCGAACCTCTTATAAACCCTCCCAGCAGCAAGCAGGCCTTTGTCTATGTTATGGTGTAGAATCGTCCCAAACTCTTTAACGTACTCTTTTGACAAGGCCACAGAAATGGCATCCATTATGGAATCGCAAATATAATCTGGATGACCTGTGCCCTTTCGTTCTACTATCTCTACAGGATGTTCTATAATGGACCTTCCCTTAAATGTCTCAATGATGATCATTTAATGCTCCTGAAAAAGCATGTCCTGCTTCCTGTGTGGCAGGCGCCCTGGCCTTTCTGAACCACCTTTATAAGCAGCGTATCCTCATCACAGTCATAAAGGATCTCTCTAACCTCCTGAACATTGCCTGATGTTTCTCCCTTTCTCCAGTATCTCTGCCTCGAGCGTGACCAGAAATGTGTTAACCCTGTCTCGAGTGTCATCTCTAAGGATTTCTTATCCATATAGGCGAGCATCAAAACCTCGCCGCTCTCGGCGTCCTGTATGATTGCTGGTATCAGTCCTTTATCATCATATCTAAGTTCTGGTATCACATTCCCTCCTCAAATTTAATTCAAAATGTCATTGCGAGGAGTCCCGAAAGCATTCGGGACGTCGAAGCAATCCCCTCATTTTGAGATTGCTTCACCTTCGGCTCGCAATGAAGTTAGTACATAAATTTTAGCATAAAATAATCCGTCCCATTTCTTTTCCCGCATGGTGGGCTGGGTAAATTTAGCATGAGGCAAAGCTTGGTGATGCTTTTGCCGAGGTTACAAAGGCAATATGCAGGGGTAAAGAAGGCGTGGAGGCTGTGTCGAACCCTATGGTGTTAAGGCTGTAAGACCTTCATCAGTGGCGACTTTACACAGCCTTTGGTCAGATGACACAAATGTGATGTCATCACGCTTTAAATTCAAAGCTATAGCTAACTGTATGCTATCAATTGGCTTCATATACCTTTTCAGAATAAGACTTTCAGCTTTAATAATATCTTCAGGCGTCACATCTAAGATTGTAACGCCGAGGGTATTAATGTCTTGATAAAAGAATAAACGCTGTTGCTGAAACTGTTCCTCCGTTGTAATCTTGTCGATCTCAAAAAGCCTTCTAAGATTAGAGATGACTTCAATGATAGTTATAGAGGAAATGTATAACGGTTGATTGGATTCTTCAAGTATCTGGCAGACAAGATCAGTCCCTTGCTCGGGCTGATATCTCTTGAAAAGTGCGCTTGTGTCTACGAAAAAGGGCATCAGCTATCGCTTTTCTCTCTCCTCAATGACCCTCTTGGAAAGAGAAATGCCGATGCCTGAGAGGCTCCGCTGTATGTCCTTCAACGTAATATCAGGGTATCCCTGTTTTTTCAGATGACGGTGAAACTTTGTGCTTATATGAGGCTGGCCTGCTTTTGTAAGGGCCTTTGTCATATTATTGATACCTCCTTTGTTTTGTCAGTTTATCAAGGGTAAAACACAAAGGTCAAGATAACAACCGCCGATCTCTTCTCAGACTATTGACGTACTCCTGTGCATCCTCGCCTTTCCATAGTCCTTTGCCAAGGCCGTAAAGTCCTTTCCAGCCGAGCTTCTTACACTTCACAGGAGATTTCCCCTTACGCCTTTCGCTATTTTTCTTTTCACCCATGATTTCTATTTTATCATTTTCTGCAACCACCGCACCGATACAATTCCTAAACCGGAAGGTTGAGTAGCCCCTTAGGGGGCGGTGGTAATAAAGCCAAATCAATCCCAACCGCTTAAAGATTGCTTCGCTATCGCTCGCAATGACACCACTGAAGGCTTTCCCATTTGACCCTATTAATGTATAATTTTTAAGGGGGTTTGAAATGGTTTCACGTCCTTTAAGAAAGAGCTATCTTTTCTCTGTCCTAATAATTCCAATAATCATGATAATCCTTCCTGCTACTATTTCCTTTGCTGATGCTGACAGGATTTTAAGGAAAACAGCAAGGCTGTTGTTGTTATCGCTACCTATGACAAAAATGGCGAGCCAATTAGTCAGGGAAGTGGGTTTGTTGTGAGAGCAGATGGAGCAATAGTAACGAGTTATCACGTTATTAGTAGATCGATAGATATTGCTGTAAAAGCAGGGGATAAAGTATTGGAAGTTGAGGGTTTGCTTTACATAGATAAAGAAAGCGACCTTGTAATCCTCAAGACAAAAGCTGACGACTTACCATTGGTAAGGTTTGGAGATATAGATAAAGTGAACATTGGCGAGAAGGTCCATGTCATAAGCAGTCCTCAAGGATTTGAAAATACTATTCTATTTCAGAAGGAATATTAAGTGGAATAAGGTTAGTTGATTACAAAAATATCTTACAGGTCACGGCTCCTGTATCAAAAGGTAGTAGCGGAGGCCCTGTGTTTAATAAAAATGGGGAAGTTATCGGGGTCGTTACTTTTTTAATAAAAGAGGCTCAAAACCTCAATTTTGCAATGCCTGTGGATTTAATAAGAGATAAAGTAGATATTAAGGAAGTTACTCCTTTAAAAGAATTTAAAGAAGAATTTGAAAAAGAGTATATAAAATGGTTGGCGTCAGAAATGGAATGAAAGAAGGGAAAAAGAAAAGCAAAAAAGGGGGGGAAAAGAAAAAGGGTCAAACCTAAAGAATACACTTTACAAAGAGGAATGATAATGGTATATTTTGTTTATGGCACGACAGTTAAGGATAGAATATGAGGGTGCGTTTTACCATATCACTTCAAGAGGTAACCAAAGGGAAGATATATACTGGGATGATAAAGACAGGGAAGAATTCAAGAAGATACTTAAGAGGACAAAGGAGATTTATGGCTATTTTCTATATGCCTATGTATTAATGGACAATCATTATCACCTTCTGATAGAGACGCCACACGCCAACATAAAACAAATAATGCAGAACATCAATACCAGTTATACTGTGTATGTGAATAGGAGGCATAAGAGATTTGGGCATTTATTTCAGGGTCGTTATAAAGCTTTTATTGTAGATAAAGGGAGTTATCTACTGGAGTTGGGGCGGTACATTCATTTAAATCCGGTAAGGGCAGGTGTGGTAAGGATGCCAGAGGAGTACAGATGGAGCAGTTATAGAGAGTATTTTCAGAGGGACAGGCAGCAGGTAATAACGAATACAGATGATACGCTTTATTTATTTTCAAGGAAACGAGCGATAGCGATCAAGAAATATCAGGAATTTGTAAATGCAAACATCTCTGAGGGGTCACCTTTAAAGAATGCAGTTGGCAGCATATTAGGAGATGAGACATTTAAGGATAGAGTCATCAAGTATTTAAAGGGTATTCCTGATAAGACGGAGATACCAGAGATAAAGAAGATAGAGGCTAAGCATAATATAGAAGATATTGTAAAAGCTGTAGCTAAGTATTATGGGGTAAAAGAAGAAGATTTACTTAAGAGAAAGAAGGCAACAGAGAGGCAAAGGAAGATAGCGATGTATCTTTGTAAGACCTTAAGTGGAAGGAAGAATATAGAGGTTGGAGAAAAGTTTAGGGTAACACTTCAGGCAGTAACCAATGCAATCAGAGACATAGAGAGGAAAAGGGATAAAGACAAGAAATTGAACAAAGAGATTATTCTCCTAATAAAATCAGTAGAGAAGTAAAATGTATATTTTAGGTTTGACCCCAACTACGGCGTTCCCCATGTATAAAAAAAGGCTCATTAAGGCTCTGAGATACAGATTCTTCAATGTTGCAGCAAGAATAGTCAGACACGGCAGATATGTTGTGATGAAGCTGGCTCAGGGTATTCATAGGTTTACCGATATCG
>JBFMDQ010000026.1:0-19311 GCA_040753955.1 Nitrospirota bacterium
TCAAAATGTCATTGCGAGGAGCGGAGCGACGTGGCAATCTCATCACTCAAAATGAGATTCCTCGCTTCGCTCGGAATGACACAGTGTGGTCATTTAATACATACCCTTGCGTAATTCGGGTTTAAATTGTACATAATTTTGTCATTCCGGGCTTGACCCGGAATCCAGTTGTTTTCATTTTTCTGGATTCCCGCTTTCGCGGGAATGACGGGACAGGGTTACCCTGTAGCAAGACCACAGGGAATATCTAGTTTTAAAGAGAGGTTTTATGGCCGAGGAAGCACTTTTAATTATTGATATGCTTAATGACTTTGTTCTAAAAGATGCGCCTCTCGAGGTGCCTGAGACAAGGAAGGTAATACCAAACATAAAAAGAGAAATAAAGAAGGCACGGGCTGAAGGTACACCCATTATTTATATCTGTGATACCCACGCACCAGATGATAAGGAATTTTCTAAGTTCGGCTGGCCTCCCCATGCTGTGAAAGGCACAAGAGGCGCTGAAGTGGTTGATGAACTCAAGCCTCAGGAGGGTGATATTGTGGTAGAAAAGACTACATATTCAGGATTTTATAACACAAACCTCGATGAAACCCTTAAAAGGCTCGAAATAGATAGCCTGAGGCTTACAGGATGTGTTACCCACATATGTGTAATGTTTACTGCATCGGATGCAGTATTGAGGGATTACAAGGTCACTGTTGTTGGGGACTCAGTAGCCGGCCTTTCAAAGGAAGACCACGATGCAGCGTTAAGGATTATGAAGAATGTGCTCGGGGTGAGAATAATGTGAACCTGCCCAAGAAAAAGGTACATGTGTTCATTATCTCAGACGCAACAGGGATAACAGCTGAGATGGTGATCAGTGCGGTTTTGGTACAATTCAGAGAGATAGAACCAATCTTCAAGAAATTTCCTTATATCAAGACTAAGGAACAGATAAAGGCGATCCTGACTCAGGCTGAGGCGGTGCAGGGTATCGTCATTTACTCCTTGGTCTCACAGGAGCTCAGGACATGGATTCGCAGAGAAAGGCGGAAAATGGATGTTTATACCATTGATCTTCTCGGCCCCCCCCTTGATCGAATACGAAAGCTCTGGAACCTGATCCCTATGTTGAGTCCTGGGCTGTTAAGAGGTATCGGAGAAGAATGATTCGTCTTGCCGAGTCGATTGATTTCACCCTGAGGCATGATGATGGGCAAAGCATGGAGACTTTGGAAAATGCAGATCTTATCATACTCGGCGTCTCAAGGACCTCCAAGACCCCAACCAGTCTTTATCTTTCCTGTAACAACAATTTGAAAGTGGCCAACGTGCCTATTATCGAAGGCATAAAACCACCCAATAAGGTTATTACGCTAAAAATCCAAAAGGTGGGCTTTATCATTGCGCCAGAGAGACTTGCCTTTATTAGGCAAAAGAGACTTGGATATGCAGGGTCCATCGACTATACGGATATAACGCACATTAGGAAGGAACTGGAATACAGCCATCGGATATTTAATCAGATAAAGGGATTGCAGGTTATAGATGTTACAAACAGTTCCATAGAGGAGATTGCTAACAGGATAACAGAGGGTAGATCGGAAATCGTGAAGTAGCTAAAAACGATTACGGGCAAAGTAAGACGTTGGAAAGGGGATGATTTTTTATGAAGAGACGAGATCTTTTAGTGTGGTTCAAGGATCTAGCCAGAGAAGACATTCATCTCGTTGGGGGCAAATGTGCCAATCTGGGAGAACTCCTTGGTCAGATCAGCATGCCTGTCCCTAATGGTTTTGCCGTTACAGCTCACGCATACCAGATTTTCCTGGAAAAGACGAAGGCAGGCAAGAAAATTGAAGCCCTCCTTTCTGGTATGGATATATCTGATATGGAATCCCTGCAAGATGTCTCAAAGAAAATCAGGAATTACCTTGAAGGCCTGTCAATGCCAAAAGAGATAGAAAAAGATATCCTAAACGCCTACCATGAGCTTTGTGAGCATGCCGGCAAGAAAGATATGGCGGTTGCTGTGCGGTCTTCAGCTACGGCCGAAGACTCACCAGGTGCCAGTTTCGCAGGCCAGCAGGATACCTTCTTGAATGTAACTCAGAAAAACCTTTTATGCAGTATAAAGAAGTGCTGGAGCTCTCTGTTCACCCCCAGAGCCATTGTCTACCGAAAAGAAAAGGGGGTTCCACACGATGAAGTGCTCATCAGCGTAGCCATCCAGGAGTTAATTTTCTCTCAGGCATCGGGTGTCATGTTCACACTGGAACCAGTTAGCGGCGACAGAGATAAGGTGGTTATCAATGCCTCTTGGGGGCTTGGCGAGGCCATCGTAGGCGGTCAGGTGACACCTGATGAATATGTTGGGGAAAAAGGAACTTTTCGAGTTGTGGGAAAACATGTCATGAAAAAAGAAAAGCAAATTGTGCCAGACGAGAAAGGGGGAACAAAATGGGCTAAGGTCCCCGAGGCTATGCAGGACAGACCAGCCCTGACGGATGAAGCGATTGTTCGCCTGGCACAGTATGGCGTGCATATAGAGAATCACTATGGTGTCCCCCAGGACATTGAATGGGCTATGGACAAAGGCGACCGCATTGTCATCCTCCAAACAAGGCCTGAGACCGTGCACACGACAAAGGAGGAGAGAAAAAAGAGAGAAAGGAAAGATCTTATGGAACAGGACATCGTCGTTCGAGGTCTGGGTGTGAGCCCGGGACAGGGATCAGGACAGGTAAAGATCATATTGAATGCCAAGGATATCTCAAATTTTCAAGAAGGCGAGGTCTTAGTTACCGAGATGACTACCCCTGATTGGGTTCCGGCTATGAAGAAGGCTTCTGCCATTGTCACCAACTTGGGTGGCAAAACCTGTCACGCTACTATCGTTAGCAGGGAGCTTGGGGGTCCCCTGTGTGGTCGGCACTGAGAACGCTACAAAGGTACTTAAAGATAGGGAGATAGTAACAGTGGATGGACAGCGAGGCCTCATATTTAGGGGAGCTGCTGTAAAGGAAGAGGTAGTCAAAATACCGGTGGCACCTTTGGATGTGTCGGGTCAATTGATAACGGCTACCAAAGTTTATGTGAATTTATCTATTCCTGAGATTGCCAAAAAAGTAGCTCAGGAGACCAATGCAGATGGTGTCGGCCTTTTGAGGGCCGAACACCTGATGCTCAGCATTGGAAAACACCGAGGCTCCTCTTAGAGGAAGGTGGAGATCAGGTGATGA
The DNA here is from genome assembly GCA_040753955.1 of Nitrospirota bacterium. Taxonomy (GTDB): domain Bacteria; phylum Nitrospirota; class Thermodesulfovibrionia; order Thermodesulfovibrionales; family SM23-35; genus JASEEX01. The sequence continues at coordinate 3,228 of JBFMDQ010000026.1, forward strand.
TTGACACCTTTTCCCGCGGCATCGGATAGGTGGCTGAGGCATTTTTCCCTCGTCCAGTGGTTTACAGATTCCTTGATTTTAAGCCCGACGAATTTCTCGAGCTGCCGGGTGGAGAGAAATATGAAAGAGACCATGTTGGACCCAATCCCATGATTGGTTACCGAGGAGAGTACAGATACACAAAAGAAGATGATATCTTCAGGCTTGAACTAAAAGCGATCAGGCAGGCAAGGGAGAAATTGGGATTCACCAACATATGGGTTATGATTCCCTTTGTCAGAACCCTTGAGGTTTTTCAGAAGACGGTCAAGATTATGCGAGAGGAAGGATTAGACCGGGCTGATCGCGATTTTCAACTCTGGATAATGGTGGAGGTTCCCAGCGTGTGTTTTATGATTGAGGAGTTCTGCAGGGAGGGAATAGATGGCGTGAGTTTCGGAACTAATGATTTAACCATGCTAATACTTGGCGTAGACCGAAATGACACGTCCGTACAAGAACTTTATGATGAGAGGAACCTGGGGGTCCTGAGGGCCATCGCATACACTATGGCAGTATGCAGGAAACACGGTGTAACGACCTCTATATGTGGACAGGCCCCCAGTGTGTACCCGGACTATCTCGAATTCATGATCCGTTGTGGCTGCACATCGATCTCGGTGAATCCTGACACTGTAGTGTCAGTAAGGAGAAGTGTGGCTATGATAGAGCAAAAGATTCAAATGGAAAAGGCATTGGGTATGGTATGCAGACCAAAGATAGCCAAAATTCCCATAGAAGAGGTGTTTTTCTGGAGATCTGTGGAGGAATGAACCGTTATCATTGCTATGAAGGGCTGGTGAACTATATCGCAGGCAAATATAGTAATGCGATAGAGATTGGTATTGGCCATTTTCCTGATATTGCCTTTGCCTTGCTCGAAAAAGGAGTGCGGGTTTTTGCAACCGATGTTCGACCATTTCAATATATCGGACTTAAAGTCATCATGGATGATATCATGGAGCCAGATCTCTCTATATAATATACACCGGCGTATATCTTATTTACTCACTGAGGCCGCCTCCAGAACTTATTCCTTACATGGTACGGTTGGCCAGGATGCTTCCAGCCGATTTGATTGTCAAGCCCCTAGCCTCTGAACACCTGAGGAGACAATTAATCCGTCATGGGAACACAACATTTTTCCTGTGGAACTACTTGTGAAAAGCGTTGAGCCAAAGAAGAAGCGTCTTCCAAGAAAAAGGATCATTTACCTAGTTGGAGAAGATACGGGAGAGACGATTAGCAAGATTGCCAGGGCATCTCTTGTACAGTTCAGCCGTGAAAATGTTGAGGTGAAGACATTCTTTCTGGTCACAGATAAGCAATATATCACGCGTATAACCAAGCAGGCAGCAGAGGATGAGGCCCTGGTGGCCTTCAGCATAGTCCAGCCAACTTTAAGGGATTTCTTAATCCAAGAGGCAGAGCGCCAGGGGATAAAAGCCATTGATGTCATTGGTGATTTCATTGTGCAACTGTCCATCTTTTTGAAGGAAAAACCCTTGGCGATCCCCGGACGACAGTATATCTTGGATGAAGACTACTTCCGAAGGATCGAGGCGATCAACTTTACAGTCAAACATGATGACGGAAAGTTTCCACAGGGTCTGAAAATTGCTGACCTGATCCTTGTGGGTCTTTCTCGAACAGGCAAGACCCCCCTGTCAACCTATCTTGCCAACCAGGGATGGAAGGTTGCCAATGTCCCTCTTCATCCGGACATGCTTCCGCCAGAAGAGCTATTTCAGGTAGATCAGCGAAAGGTCTTTGGCCTGATAATTAATATCGAGAGCCTCGTAAAGTTCAGAGAGGCGAGACTGGAGCAATTGGGTCTTGCCCTTTATGCCAAATATGCTGATCCTGTCCAGGTAGCAGACGAGATCGAGTGGTGCAAGGAATATTTTAAACAGAATCCCCGCTGGCGAGTTCTGGATATCTCTAACAAGGCCATCGAAGAAGCGGCTGCATGCATCGTGAATGCTTACCGGACCGGTAGAAAGCCAACCTGATTCCTCTGGAATCATAGACTATACGGAACCATGCAAATGATGCATTCCAGAGATTCGCTGATGCCGGAATGCATGTGGTACACTCCACCGGTCCCATAGAAGGCTGGCTGGCATAAGCCCCCAATATTAATTCTCATCCATAGATTTGACTTATACCATATCTTTAAGTTATTTTTCACTACTGAATTTTATAACTCAGGAGAGATACGATAAATATGCGATTATATCCGGAATTTATTCCAATAACCATTGATAAAAGCCACATAATCACCATAGGCGAGAGGATGTACGCCGAAAGCATCGAATTTGTAAGAGAGCTTGTGAATAATGCTTACGATGCCGACGCTACTGCGGTAGAGATTGCTGTTACAGAGGATAAAATCGAGATAAGAGATAATGGTAGCGGAATGGACTGGGAAGGTCTCAAACAGTATTTCAACATAGGCTCACAACAGAAACTCTATGCACCGAAATCCCCAATATATAAAAGGGATAGGATCGGACAATTTGGAATAGGCAAGTTTGCAAGCCTTTCGGCTTGCAAACGGTTTGAGGTCATTACAAAAAGAGATGATTTTGTTGGTAGGATTATCTTTGATAAGGAGCAATGGGAAAAGATAGGGGATGTATGGCAACTGCCATTTGAGGTACTACCTGTAGATTTCAAAAAACAAAACGGTACAACCGTCATATTATCGGGATTAGATAGGGTATTTGAGCCAAAAGACATTGAGGCAAAAATAATCGAGGGCACACCGATTAAGGCCCCTCATTTCAGAGTAAGAATAAATAACCATACTGTAACACCTCGAAGCCTCACAGGCCACAGACTATCACTCCTTGAAGGAACTTCCTTTGGCCCTGTAACAGGTGAGATAGTAATCCTTCCCGAGACGGCTGCTACAACAACAGAGCTGGGCATTGAGGTAAAAGTAAAACAGGTAACTATAAAAAGGGAACTCTTCGGCATGGAAACATGGGGAAAGGCAATGGCAAGAGTCAGGGGTGAGGTTAATGCCGACTTCCTTCCCATAACGAGTGACAGAACAGGTTTTATAAAGGATTCCGATGAATATCGGGAGTTTCTTGTAATTATGGGAAAGGTAATGGAGGGTGTGAAGGCAGCCCTTCAGAGATTGACTATGAAAAAGGAAAGCAAAAAGGTCAGCCGTGCCCTTAAAGAAGCCCTCCAGAGGATATATAAAGCTCTGGCAGCAAATCCTGATTTATCACCTTTTGGTGCTATTCCCATAGGCGATGAGATAAAGGGCATAGGCAGTGCTGCTGAGGTCTCTCAGAAAAAAGAAGGTTTTAAGAAATCAGAGGTCAAAGTAGAAATGAAAACAAAAGCTGAGAGGAAAAGAAAGAAAAAACCAAAGGTGAAAAGGCTTACGCCTAATGCCATTATAAAAAGGATAAAGTTTGGTGAAACAGGTGTCTCATGTGTTGTTGATAGTTTTGGTGAGGATGGCCCTGAGGTCTTTTCTGAAGAAACTACTATTTATATAAATCGGGATCATCCCCTCTATAAAAGAGAATCTGCAAAGGTTGACACCCATGTATTAAATCTCGCAAGGCTTATCACGCAGGAGATTGCCCTTATGAAAGACCCTCGAAATCCAAGACAGGCCTTTGAAAGACAGAGCAAGTTACTCAGGGATGCTTTTGTTGAGAGAAGTGATTGAGTCTGCGACCCGCAACGAGAATACTCGGTGTAAGTTGCCAATTTTCTTTCAAGTTTTGCTTCTTATTTTATTTATTTTTCTTTAGTCCCCTTCCTTGTATTCTCATAATACTTCCCTCAGATAAACACTTTTTATAACGTTTTTCAGTATGCTTGTACTCAAGTTTCTTAGTTATACCACTCTTCTTTAGTAAATTTTCAAAAGATATTCCTCTATCTATTAAATCAAGTAGCGCTAATGCTTTGATAGCGGCATAATCGCAGGTGCACAGTAAAAGATCCTTTTGTTTTTGAAGTAATACCAAGGCTTCTTTCTCTCCATCATGAAGTTCTTCTTGAAATACGTGATCAAATTGCTCTTTAAATGATAATAATTCTTCAACTGAACATGAAAGCTCATAGATTGTTACCCCAATTTCTTTTTCAAGATTTATAGGATGCCGTACACCACTTTCATCTTCATAGTAATACGTTTCTTTATGTAAGATTATGATGGGATGTATACTTTATGATTTTTTATTATGTGCTGCCATATGCCGAGTCTATGAAGATCAATGACTACATCGGCATCAAGAAGCAGTAAAAGCAATTGAATAGTCCTCGTTTTCGTCGTAACCGTATTTCTTTAGAAAAGATGAAACTTCACTGAATGGCTTATTTATATATTCAGCAAATTTTGCCTTTGATATCCTCCCCATCTGGAGCGCTTTTATTGCAAGTGCTATATATCGCGATGAAAGATACGGTTTTTCATCAGCCCAATCTGCGATACGCATTTTTTTATCAATGTCTTTAATCTTGCCTTCCTCAATGCAATTTAAGACATCTTTTTTCTTTAACAGCCTAAGATTTACTAATCTCCAGAGCAGTGCTTCAATAGAGACTTTGAACTCTCTTGCAATTTCAACAAGGCTAATATAAGTAATTTCATTATTTTCTAACTTTTTAAAAAACTCTCTACGCACTTCTTCTTCCGGCAAAAGAATAGCTGAGGCAAATGCATCTGCCCATTGTTCAACCTCACTTTTAGCATTTTTTAATTTTGAATATATTTCTTCATCAGAAAATATATCCCATGTTATTAAATGAAATAGCTCATGCGCTAAATCATAATTGCGTCTCCATGGAGCATCGCTGGAGTTAATAAGGATAGCCTTTCCAAAATCTCCTGATGTTGAAGCACCAGAGCCTCCTATTCCTAAATCCATATAAAGTACTAAGATACTAAGCACCTGTTCCAATATATTGGACATAGAATAGGCTGGTCTTCCTCCAAGATTTAAAACCCGTCGGCACTCTTCTGATAATTCAATAACATAGTTGAACCCCGCCCTTTGGAATTTTTTCTTCTCAACTGAAGAGAAGGAAAAAATTGGCAACTTTGTATTATCTTCATTTGTAAGCTCTAATAGTCTTTTGTAGTTTTGACAAAACAAAAGAAATCGACGTTCTGCTTCAATGGTCTCTTTTGTTTTTGTGGGATTACGCCATGACACTTTAGGCTGAGAAATTCCTGTTTGTTCTGAAATAAAAAAATCAATCTTTCTACCGTAAATCTCTGCTAATTTAGCTAATTCCCAAGCCCTTATCTCTCTTTCTCCCGACTCAATACTGCTTAAGGTCTGATAATTAGAGAATCCCATTTTTTGAGAAACATATTTTAATGTATATTTGAGCGATTCCCTTTCTCTTTTTAGAAGATATGCTATGGCCTTGTTTTTATCCATTTTTTACCCCCCCCTGGGCAAAAATAACAGAAAATTATATTTATGTCTAATAATATTTTATTATATAAGAATTTATTATCATAATTTTCTAAATAGTTGAATCAAGATATAGTATTTAATTAACAATTTTCTGGCAACCATTCCATAAAATAAAAAATAATAAAATCAAATGGTTATGGTCTATTTATGCTTTTTCATTTTTTCCTTGACATCCACAATATATCGTGGTTTAATTAGCTGTAATAAAAAAGCTTGGTTGTTTTACAACCAAGCTTTTAGGAAGCACCTGAAAGCAGGTGCCTATACGCAATTCAAGGATAAAAAGGTTTTGATCTTTTGTCAAGCTTTTTCTAAAGCCTGCAATTGTAGGATGCTTCCTTCTAATTCCTTAGATAAAGGAGGTGGGCACAATGGACACAATAAAAGGCCGGGCGTTCAGCATCATTGATGGAAATACGTTTGACATGAGAGTTACCCATGTAGGGAAGCAGAATCTGTATAAGTACAATGACATCGAGCGAGTGCGGATTGCAGAAATAGACGAACCAGAACTTAACACTCTTACAGGTCGAAGATCAAAACTCCTACTACAGCAGAAACTGTAGGGCAAAGAAGTAAGATGTTATGTCCGAGCAAGAGATGAATACGGTCGAATAGTGGCAAAAGTTCAAGTTCTTACTGCTGTGCTTCAGTATTAATTGAAGGGAGGGGATTGCCCTCCCTTCAATTAAGGTTTTATAATCCGCTCCACAATCCTTTCAATCTCACTAACCCTTAATTCAGAACAATTCTCCCTGCAACTTCTGCAAAATCTTTTTTTGTAATTTCTGGCTTGTGATGGAGGAGATATGATCAGAAATAATCTGGTCAATCTTTTCTTTGAGGTCTTTGAGTTCAGGGAGAATTTTTGAGGTATAAGATTCATCTTTTGGAACTTTTACTTCCTCAATGCCTGATTCAAGCCATATCTTTAAATATTCGGCCTCTGCCTCAGTCAGGCACTCTATATGGTCTTTGCCTGATGAGAGAAGCCACCCGAATCCCTTCAAAAAATCCTTTTTAATCTGAACTTCTTTTGTTGGATGAAAAAGTTTGACTGTTTTCAGATTTTTCTGGTTGAGGATATTTTCTCTATAAAAATGTCCGAGAAGTTTGTCACCCAATTTTTCTTTTATTGTCCTTGTTAAAAGTTCTACATCAATACCCTCTTTTATTTTTCCTTTTTTACCGAAGCTTTTTGCTTTCTCTATTCTTGACCTTACAAGGTCAACAACTGCACGATAGACTTCAAGTTGCTCCTTATCTGTTAAGCCGAGAATTTCACCCATAACGATTTTGTCAAGTTCACGGCGATCGGGTTTGACTTTATCGAGAGAAATTTCACCAGAATTATTAACCCCTATTTCATCAAAGATGGTTTCTGTTTTTCTTTCCAAAAGAGATATTTCAGAGAGTCTGTTTTTGTATTTAGCTAAAAGTTTATCTGAAGGAATAGGAATATCTTTTGTTACATAAACATCAATATCAAGTGGGCCGCCTCCACCACCTGGTTGCCTTGCAAATAATTCTGTATATAATGGTGTGAGGGTTGAATTTAATGCTAAGGCAATGATCTGCGAGAGTCCTCTGTTTCGAGATTCAATGCCGTATAGATTTTTATTGAGCGATACTCTTTCAGGGTTGTAAAATACAATATATCGCAGTCTGACTCTTTCAGGAAATGCGATTATATCTGCTATATCTTCCCCAAGGTCGTACCAGTTCCTTCCGGGTTCACGAGAAGCACATGTTGGTCTTGTGTGAAAACCTAATCTCTCTCCATGTCTGATGTAAGCTAATATTTTCTTATCCTTTAATGCTTTCTTTTCCTTCTCAATAAAAAGAACTAAGTGCTTTAATAGTTCAGCCTTTATTGTTGGAGATTCTAATTCATTTGCCTTCACAATAGTCTTATTCGGCACCCAATTGCCCTTCTCGTCCTTGTGCATCCAGAATTCTTTTTCAATCCCTCTCTCTTTTATGTCTTCCTCAGTTAAATAGAAAAACTCATTCGCACCTGTTTTAATGCCAAATCGAACATCCGCTATCTCTTTCAAAGGCACAAGTTTATCTTTACCCTTTTCAAGAATCTTAAAGAATATCTCAGGCGCCCTTAAGTATTTCCCCCATTTTGAGCCTGTATATTTCTTCTCTTCTGCATCAAAACCCTCCTTCCATAACTCTCTCTGCTTTTTGGGGAAAATTCTCAATTCATCGTTCTGATAGAAATCACTGTGATAGAGGATTGTCTTTATAAGATTATCAATCGCATCGATTCTCTCTTTTTGTTTTTCCCACATATCATGGGCAGGAGGGATAAAATGCCTCAATGGCTTAAAGAGGTAGACAAATCTGACAAGATTCTTATCCCGCTCATTCTGGTCTTTGCATTTCTCAAGGATAATAATGCAGGTATTTACATCTGCATCCTCAAACCAGCGTTCTACCTTTGATTCAATGATTGCGATGATTTTGTAATTCATTAAGAATAGCTCCTGAAGCCCTTTGCCGTAGTCAACATCCATCCATGAATTTGAGACAATAAAACCGAACCTTCCACCATCTCTCAAAAATTTTGTCCCATGCACAAAGAAATAAGCATGAATCCCTGCCCTTTTTGATATGTCAGCAAGTTTTCTCTTTCCTTCAAGAAGGGCCTTTTTAATCATTGAATCTTTATAACTTTCCTGCCCTGTGATTTCTGTAATCTCCTCCTGCCTTGTATAAGGAGGGTTTCCAATAATGGAGTCAACAGTTTTTGGATAGGGGATTAAAACCTTCCTGCCGCTAAGGGTTTTAAGCTCCTTCTTACGCATTTCCTCTCCACCCATCTTTTCAATCGGGGAGAGATTAAAGAAATCCTCATTGAGTATCTGGGGATAATTCTCATCAACTGAGAGGTCATTTACTGCAAGGTTTATGGTTGAAAGATGGGCGGGAAATTTGGCAATGTCTATACCCCAGAGTGTCTTTAAGATTTCTTGATGAGGTTTGCGGAGATTCATAAGTTTCTTATGCTGATACGCCCTTACAAGAAATGTTCCTGCACCGCAAGAGGGGTCAAGGACTTTGTCATCTTCATGCCTTATGCAGAATTTTGAGATAATATCAACAACATCTGCATTGGTAAAATACTGCCCTAAATTATGCCTTTCATCCTGCGGGATTAATCTCTCAAATATCCTTCCAATAATATCAAAGCCAATCTTGGAGAAATCATATCTTTTGAGAACCCTGATAAGTTCTTTTATCTCCTCAACAACAGCCCTGTTGTCAGGAAATGCTATCTGGTCAATAAAGTCAGTGCGGTAGATGGGTTCATAATCAATCTTAAGAACCTCATCGAAGTAAGCCTGAAGGGTTGTTTGGAGAAGTCCGCCTTTCGTGAGGGCATCAGGAATAGTGAGAGGGTCAAGCTGTCCTGATCTCCTTGACTGAAGGACATCATAAAATAAAATCTTGTTTATGAGCAGGTAAGCAGTCTGCCTTGCAGCCTTTTCAAAATCACTATCCGAATAAGTAAAAGCCCATTGCTGCTCGACAAACCATTTCTTGAAACGATGAGAGAACTTTGCATCCTTATGAGTTTCGTCTCTTATGATCGGCTTGTAATACTTCGACAGACGATAGATTTTCTCCTGGAGTCTGAATATCAAATAATCATCTATCGGCAATAAAGGCTCAGGCTCTATCCCTGTGTGGACATTAACAAGCTTTTCAAGAAATCTCTCAATGCCTTTGAGAATAGGGTTTTTAAACCTTACATCTTCAATGTCATCAAGATTTTCAATGCTTGAGAGATGAAATTTATCCTTAACCTGCCTTTCCTCCGGCTCCATCCTGTTTGCCTCTTCTGTGCTGAACCAGATAAGCCACTGGAAATTTGAAGTAGCAAAATACTTCGCTTTTCTTTTAGTTGCCTTCTGCCGTGCAGGTTCTTTTAATTCTTTCTCATCAAAAGGGCTGAAATAAGGGGGTTTCAATTCAATAAGGCATAAAACTTTCTCACTCCTCGGTCTTTCGTAAATAACTACATCAGGCTGCTTTCTATCAACACCCACAGTTTCTTGTTCAGCAATTCCAACAGGTAAGTTTCTATCTTTGATTATCTGGTTAATCCACCCAACAAACTTCTGGTTAGCAGTGCGTTCAGTCTTGTAGACAGAGGTATCAAAAGGGCTTGTGACTCTTGAAGGTTTTTCTGCGAGCTTGGGTTTCTTCATTTAGGAACTCTCTTGCTCTTTAAAAATTCCTCAGGTGTAATAGTTTTAATACCTCTGAATTGTTTTATAGATAGGAGACCTTTATCGCCAGTTATTATAAATTTGGCTTTAGCTGACAAGGCGCACTCTATGAATTTATTATCCCTTGGATCGGGTGTGATATTCAAATGCTCTTTGATTTCATAAATATCTGAGTATGCAAGAACAAATTCTAAAGTGTCAGACTGAAGTTTTTGGGGAAAACCAAGCTTTGGATAGGAAAGTGCAGTGCAAAGTTCGCCAAGAATTTCCTCTGAAATGCAATTTTTTATTACTCCTGTTTCTAATAACTCAATTACCTTTAAGGGTTTACCGCCCCATCCAAAGGCAGAAATGAAAATATTTGTATCTATTACTACCTTTTCGCCCTTGCCCATTTAACCGCCTCTTCTGCAACTTCAACAGGCAATTTTTTCTTTTTTGTAATTTCTGAAGCCTTTTTATAAATACCTTTTGCAGAAGGCGGGGCAAGTAGCTTTTTCTGAATAAGAGAATCCATTATTTCTTTTATCTCTTTAAAAGAAAGCGTTGAAAGCCCTTCAATCAGTTTTTCTTTGGGCAATTTTATGCCAACCTCTACCATTTTAACCTCCATTTTTTATTCTTGATTATACTCTTTTAATACCTGATTAACAATTCTTCTCGCAATCTCAAAGGCTGCCGCAATCCTGATTATCTTTACATCGCCGAGGCCTTTGAATTCAAGAAATTTTTCAAGAGGCTGGTTTGCCATTCCCTTGAAAGAGCCGAATTTATCGAGGATTTCTTGAGCAACCTTCTCAGCAGGTTTACCTTCTGTACCGGTAGAAATGAGTATTGCCAAAAGTTCAGTATCCGTGAGAGATTCGGCACCAAGCTCTCTTAATTTGCCACCAGGATGGGTCCACTTCTGCATTCAATTATCCTCCTTTTACCCCGCACCACGGTGTTGATGCGGGGTTTACTTAAGCACGTTGCCTAATTTTATATCTAAGAATAGTATATGGTCAATGAGGAGTTCCTAGCTTGGGAAAAGGCAGTTGTTTCAGGTTCAGCAACACCTACGGTTTATAATATTTCTTCCTCTTTAAAAGGTAGTCCTGCTCCACATAACCACCATAATTATGCGGGTATTTGTACCCTTTTCCATGCCCTAATTTTTTAGCGCCGGGATAATGACTATCCTTTAAATGGTCAGGAACCTCCATCGTCTCTTCTGTAGAGATGTCATTTAACGCTGCTTCTATGGCTTTATAGCAGGCATTGCTCTTCGGTGCATTCGCAACGTAAATGGTAGCCTGTGCGAGGGGTATTCTTGCCTCTGGCATGCCAATAAACTCCACTGACCGTAAAGCAGAAGTGGCAATGACAAGAGCCATGGGGTCAGCATTTCCCACATCTTCCGAGGCACAGATTACGATGCGCCGTGCGATGAATCGGGGGTCTTCACCTGCATAGAGCATCTTAGCAAGGTAATAGACGGCTGCGTCAGGGTCTGAACCACGCATACTCTTTATAAAGGCAGAGATTGTATCATAGTGTTGGTCACCTTTTTTGTCATAAACTATATGCTTCTTCTGAATTGAATCTTCTGCAATATCGAGAGTTATCCCTATTTGACCATTTCCATCCGGTTGTGTTGTCAGGGCAGCGATTTCTAATGCTGATAAGGCCTTTCTTGCATCACCATCGGACATCTCTGCAATGTGTTTGAGGGCATCCTCGTGGGCTACTATTTTGAGATTTCCAAGTCCACGCTCTTTATCCATGATCGCTCTTCCCATTATTTCTAAGAGATCTTCTTTTGCGAGTGGTTGCAGTTGGAACACCTGGCTCCTTGAAAGTAGAGTTAAGTTTACATAAAAGAAGGGGTTCTCCACTGTCGCTGCTATGAGTGTTATATTACCTTCTTCAACATCAGGCAGGAGGGCATCTTGTTGGAGCTTATTAAACCTGTGAATCTCATCGAGAAAGACTATGGTGCGGATACTCTTAGCCTTTCTCATTTTAGCATGCTGTATAACCTTTCTGAGTTCATCAAGCCCGATGGTGGCTGCATTGAGCCATTCAAAATGTGCCTTTGTCCTTTCAGCAATTATTCTTGCAAGGGCTGTTTTGCCGGTGCCGGGCGGCCCATATAAGATTAATGATGTGATCCTATCTGCCTCTATAGCCCTTCGCAGGAGTTTTCCATAACCGAGGATATGTTTCTGTCCGACATATTCATCAAGGGTTCTTGGACACATACGATATGCAAGAGGGGGGATGAGAGTTTTCTCTTCGAATAGTTCCATAATCTATGTTTGCTGATATGATGGAAATTTTTCAAGACATATGAAGCATGTGTAAGCATCTCCAAATCCGTAGTGGAGTCTATTATAAAATAATAAAGCCCCGCACTATGACATAGTGCGGGACGAGTCCGCCTAAGGCGGAGAGCGAAGATACTATATCCAGCCTTTATAACTTACAGTTTATGAATATCGTTAATTTCAACACGGAAAAAGAGGGGCTTCCGAAGCATATTGAAAGGCTTAACGAAATGATGTACTATTTTTCTCAAAGGGCAATTGCAGGGAGTGCTAACTTCAAGTTTTGTAGGAGGATAGAGTATGTTCCATACAGCCGACCCGAAGGAAATTATTGAGGGAAAAATTACAGATGTGTATTTCGAAAGGGCACTAAAGATTCTCAATTCAAAAGGTGTGAATCCCTTAGTTAGAGCGGAATTTATTGCTAAGAGCCTTCCCGAGGACTGGCCTTGGGCTATCTTTGCAGGACTTGAAGAGGCAATGTATTTAATGCAACATCTGCAGATAAGCGTCAGGGCAATAAGAGAAGGGACGATCTTTTACCCTTTGGAGCCCGTGATGGAGATAGAGGGTAGATACCAGGATTTCTGTGTTTATGAGACAGCCATCCTTGGTTTAATATGCCAGGCATCAGGAGTTGCGACAAAGTCAGCTAGGTTTAAAAAACTTGCGGGAAATAGGCTCGTGGTGAGCTTTGGTGCTCGAAGGATGCATCCGATACTTGCCCCGATGATTGAAAGGAATGCATATATTGGAGGATGTGACGGTGTTGCCGTAGTGAAATCAGGGGAAATAATAGGGGAAGACCCTATGGGTACCATGCCACATGCCTTGATTATATGCTTTGGCTCTACAGTAGAGGCCCTGAAGGCCTACGATGAGGTTTTAGGGCCGAAAATAAAAAGGGTTGCACTCATTGACACGTTCCTCGATGAAAAGTTTGAGTGCCTTAATGTTGCGGAAGCCCTCGGCAGTGAACTTTTTGCAGTCAGGTTCGACACGCCATCATCGAGGAGAGGTAATTTTTACAGGATACTCGAGGAATGCAGATGGGAGCTAAATCTGAGAGGATATAAACATGTAAAGTTCTTTGTTAGCGGTGGTATAAAGGAAGAAGATGTCCCCGTTTTAAACCCTGTGGTAGATGGTTATGGTATCGGCACATCCATCAGTAATGCACCTGTTGTTGACTTCTCAATGGATATCACAGAGGTTGAAGGTAAGCCATCGGCTAAGAGGGGAAAGTGGTCAGGGAGCAAAAGGGTCTTGAGATGCTTATCGTGTAATAAAGACATGATAGTTCCTCACACCAATGAGCAATACACGTGCGAATGTGGTGGGGTATTTAACGATATACTTATTCCAGTTCTGGATAACGGGAAGTACCTTATAGATATGCCATCTCACAAAGAGGTAAGGGGATTTGTTCTAAGGCAGTTAGAGAGGCACTTCATTTAATTAATGATTTACATACTTATTGCCATATTCCTCTGGAGCTCCCTCGGAATTGTCATAAGGCTTTCAGGTGTCCCGGTTCATCTATTGATATTTTTCTCCTGCGTTATATCCACATCAATAATAGGCATGATGTTTTCTAAAAAGAAATATCGGAAGGAAATCCCTAAAGGCAAAGCCCTTTTGTATCTCCTTATCCTTGGACCTATCAGTCTGGCCAATACATTTTCCTTTTTTTATGCATACAAAAATACATCCATTGCCAATGCTGTGCTAACACATTACACTGCACCTATTATTGTTGCCTTTCTTGCACCAATTTTCCTAAAAGAGAGATTGACGGGGAAGGTATTGATTGCGGTTGCTGTTGCAACTCCAGGCCTATTGATTATGCTTGACGTTTCTGTAAACGAGTTTTTGAACCTATTAGTTGCTGGAGATAGAAATACAGGTGGAATCCTGGCAGGACTTTTCTCTGGATTTGCCTATGCAATACTAATAATCATTATAAGAATATTCTCCCGGGACTTTAATCCCCTCGTCATGACATTTTTTCTGAATCTTATCATTGCCATTATCTTGTTGCCGTTTGTAGAACTAACAAAAGATTTTAGTTCTGCCCTGTGGGCATTTGCTGTAATGGGGATAGTCCACTCAACCATAGCCCCGACACTTTATTTCAGGGGAATGAGGCAGGTGACTGCCAACAGGGCAGCCATACTTGGTTATCTCGAGCCAGTTTGTGCAATCCTCTTGGGCATGATATTTTTAAACGAATCATTGAATTATAAAACCGTAGTTGGTGGCACCATGATACTTTTTTCAGGCTATCTGACAATATCTGAAAAGGTAATAGGTGATGGGTAATGGATAATCGGCGATGATTTAAACCTGTAACCTATTACCTATAACCTATTGTTGCCTTATGACATCCACAGGCTGGATTTTGGTTGCCTTCTTTGATGGGTAGATTCCTGCAAGTATACCAACCCCTACGGATGCAAAGAAGGATACTATGTATCCTGATGGAGAGACGGTAAATGGGAGCCCTGATAAACCAAAGATAATAATGGTTGCAGCAAAGCTTATTATGACACCTACCGTCCCACCACTAAAGGACACGAATACTGACTCTGTAAGAAACTGAAGGATGATGTCTCGCTTCCTTGACCCTACTGCCCTCCTGATGCCAATCTCAACCCTTCTCTCATTAACAATGAGAATCATTATAGAGAGTATCCCGATACCTCCTATGAGGAATGCAACCACTGCTGCTGTCCTTCCAAGGAGTGATATCATAGACATCGTCTCTGTCTTGAGAGCGAGCACATCCTTTAAGTCGATGACCATGAAGTCATCCTTTCCACCTTCCCGTATCCTGTGCCTTTTCCTCAATATATCTTCTATTTCAGCCTTTGCTACAGGAATGGATTTTTCATCTATGACCTGGACAGAGATGTTGTTGATGTAATCCTTATTGACAATCCTTCTCAGAAACGTGTTCAGGGGTATGAATATCTGGTTGTCCTGATCAAAACCTGACACATCAACTCCTTTTTCCTCCATGATTCCCACGACCTGGAACGGCACCCTGTAGATGAGAATATATTTCCCGATAGGATTTTCTTTGCCAAAGAGTTCTACCGCCACCTTGTTTCCAATGGTGGCCACTTTGTTGAAATCTCTATTATCTTCGTCGGTGATAAAACTACCGTCTTTTACATTGAAATTTCTAATCTCTGGATAATTGGCTACTGCGCCTACAATCAGTACAGATTTGAGTGTTATGCCACCATATCTCACAGGAAATGACTTATTGCTCGATGGTGATACTGCATTGATAAATCTCGAACTTTCCACAATTGCCCCTGCATCTGCGATGGTAAGGGTTGTAGCCTCGCTCAGTAACCTCGTACCAGTCCCGACTCTCCTTACAATGCCGCTTCTCACGATGAGCAGATTTTCACCGAGATTTGCGATCTCCATTTGTGTTTTCTTAGTGAGAGATTCCGATAGGTTGGATACCACAATCAGGGAGAAGGTACCAAGAAGGATCCCGAAGACTGCTAGGGCTGTCCTGAGTTTGAAATTTAACAGTGATCGTACAGCAATCTTAAGGTTCAGATATATCCTTTTCAATTTTACTCGTACCCCTCACCCTACCCTCTCCCTCAAGGGGAGAGGGTTTTTCTATGATGGCTTATAAATATTCCAATTTTAATCAGAAAAAAAAGAGACGCTTTCGATTTCGACTTCTTTTCATCCCCTTATTGCCTCTATTGGTCTTAAATCTGCTGCCCTTTTTGCAGGCTGTAATCCGAAACCGATTCCGACAACCCATGAGAGGAGCAACCCCACAGCAAAGGCCTTCCATGAAAAATAAATGGGAAACTCTGCGATTAACATGAGAAGTTTTGAGGATGACAGGGCAAGGAGAAATCCGAAAAATCCTCCAGCTGTGGTGATTACTACTGATTCACCAAGAAACTGTAAAAGGATATCTCTTTTTTTCGCACCTGTTGCCCTCCTTATGCCTATCTCAGCAGTTCGTTCTTTCACAGAGAGCAGAAAGAGG
>JBFMDQ010000027.1:0-19201 GCA_040753955.1 Nitrospirota bacterium
AGTTCTTGAGTAGTGATAAATACTTTTCTCTATCTTCCTTATCAAAGAAGACCTTCTCTTTATTATTTCCCCTCTGGATCACATGATGTGGAAATCCTACTGCAACTGCTCTTGCTATCCTCGGCATAAAGGAATTCTACAAAACAAATCATATTATGTCAAGGAAATATGGGATGTGTCCCTAATTAATCTAATCTAGTATATTTTGTAATTTTTCAAAAGACATAAACTTAATCAAATCAGAGGAAACGCGACCTCTCTGTAACAGGGTATCAGGAATCTCTAGTACTGGAGTTTCTTGATATCCTTCGGTCTGATAAACACATCCATGATTGGCAGCACCGCCAGGCAGATGATGCAATAAGGCTTTATTATTTCCATTATCTTGGTCCTCTAAGCTCCCTGTTGACCCAGGCAGCGGCAAGATTGGGCGGCATCATATAAGCGATAAATCCATTCAAATTTCTATAAAAATGCTCTTTACAAAGCAGGTATTCCAAAGCACGCTTCGGTTCATACATTCCGCCATAGTTTTGCAACCCATTTGCTGCAGAACGGCGTCAACATTAGGGAAGTGCAGAGCCTCCTCGGACACAAGCATGCTGAGACAACTATGATATATACACACGTGCTTAGAAATATGTCGAATGCACCGAAAAGTCCTCTCGACAGTCTTTACGATAAGGATTGATTTTAAAAAAACAGACTACCATGACCTGCACTCATGTAGCCACAAAGAAAGTCCTCGGAGTCCGGAGCCCTCTCCTGCCATCATAAAATAGGAGATGCAAACGTGGCCCCTCCTTCCGTTGACTTTAAAGACACACGGCGTTTAAACTTAGACTCTATGAAAAAAGAGCTTATAAAGATAATTGAAGATTCACTAAAAACCCTCGGCATCGAGGCTATTCCCACTATCGAAGTAGAAGTTCCCCCTGATGAGTCTTTAGGTGATTTAGCAACCCCCGTAGTAATGTCCCTTTCGAGGACACTGAAGAAATCCCCGAGGGAGATAGCAAAGGAACTTGTAAATTCTATTAAGGATAAAGCTGCCTTCGAGAAGATAGGTATTGCAGGCCCCGGGTTTATCAACTTTACCTTCTCAAGGGAATACCTATATTCAGAGATTAAAAATTTATTAAGGGATAAAGGGGAGTTTTTGAGAGAAGATATTGGGAAGGGCAGACGGGTCCAGATTGAATTCGTCAGTGCAAACCCAACCGGCCCGCTCCATCTCGGACATGGGAGAGGCGCTGCCACAGGTGAAGCCCTTTCAAATCTTCTCGAAGCTGGAGGTTATAAGGTTGAACGTGAATATTATATAAACGACGCAGGGAAACAGGTAAAACTCCTCGGCCTTTCTGTGTTCGCACGCTACAAGCAATTACTCGGAATAGAATATCCCTTTCCAGAGGAAGGTTACAGAGGTGACTATGTAGAAGATATTGCAAATACGATCATAAGAGAACAGGGTGAGAAATACATTAAGGCAGAGTTTAACGAGGTGTCGGATTTTTTTATTGACTACTCTTACAAGATAATGCTATCTCGCATCAGGGAAGATTTAAAAGATTTCGGAATCACCTTCGATACGTGGCAGAGTGAGAGAGAACTTTACGGAGAAGGGGATGTAAAGAGGGCTATTGAGGACCTAAAAACAAAGGGTCTCATATATGAAAAAGATGGCGCCATCTGGTTCAAGTCAACTCCTTTTGGAGATGACAAAGACAGGGTTATCATAAAAAGGGATGGAGAATATACATACTTCACCTCTGATATCGCATACCACAGGAAGAAGATAGAAAGAAAGTATGATGAGCTCATTAATATGTGGGGAGCTGATCACCACGGCTATATACCAAGGCTTAAGGCAGTTATCGAGGCACTCGGCTATCCTAAAGAGAAGTTAGAAATATTACTCGTCCAGATGGTTACCCTCCTGAGAGGTGGGGAACCTGTCCAGATGTCAAAAAGGGCAGGTGAATTTGTGACCCTGAGGGAGGTAATAGAGGAGGTTGGAGTAGATACAACAAAATTCATATTCCTTACAAGAAGGCCTGATAGCCACCTCGAGTTTGACCTTGAGGTTGCAAAGTCTCAGTCATCAGAAAACCCTGTGTTTTATGTGCAGTATGCAAATGCAAGAATAAACAGCATTTTCGCCCATGCAAAAGAAAAGGGTATCAACACAGATAGGCTTTATGATGCAGACCTCGGGCTGTTATCCACCCCTGAGGAACTTAGAATTATCAGGAAACTTCTCATGTACCCGATGATATTCGAGGGGGCTGTGAACTCACATGAGCCACACAGGATCACATTCTACCTCCAGGAACTCTCAGGTCTTTTCCATCCTTATTACAATAAGTACAGAGTTGTCAACGACAATATCGAAATGACCAGGGCAAGGCTCGCATTATGTGAGGCTATGAGGATTGTCCTCCAGGATGGTCTCACCATACTCGGAATAAGTATACCTGAAAAGATGTAACTGGTAATGTATGTGTTGCATTGGTATAATAATCACCTATGATAGTTAAGACAGAGAAGATATGGATGGACGGTAAGTTTGTGGACTGGGACGAGGCCACAGTGCATATCCTTACTCACACCCTCCAGTACGGACTCGGTGTTTTTGAAGGAATAAGATGCTACGAAACTGATAAAGGCCCTGCAATATTCCGGCTCGATGAACATATCGAGAGGCTTTTCAACTCAGCCCACATATTCTTGATAGACATACCCTATTCAAGGGAAGAGATCAAAAGTGCAATAATCAAGACGGTAAGGGCGAATAAGGCCAAGGAATGTTACATAAGACCCCTTGTTTATATCGGCTACGGTAGCATAGGCCTCTATCCAAAGGATAATCCTATTAGGGTAGCTATCGCTGTCTGGCCTTGGGGGCCTTACCTTGGGGACAAGGGACTCAAGGAGGGTATAAGGATTAAGACCTCATCTTTTATAAGAAACCATGTGAACGCAACCATGTCGAGGGCTAAGGTCTGTGGATATTATGTAAATTCACAGCTCGCAAAAAAGGAGGCGATAGCATGTGGATATGATGAGGCCCTCTTGCTCGATACAGAAGGTTATGTGTCCGAGGGAAGTGGTGAGAACATCTTTATAGTAAGAAAAGGGATGTTAAAGACAACTCCTCTTACCTCAATACTTGAAGGCATAACAAGGAACAGCGTTATTGAAATGGCGCATAACGAAGGTATCCAGGTTACAGAGGAAAGGTTCACAAGGGACGAACTTTATATCGCTGATGAGGCCTTCTTCACGGGTACAGCTGCTGAGGTTACACCTGTTAGAGAGGCTGATGGGAGAAAGATCGGCAATGGCAAGCCTGGTAAAATAACGAAAAGGCTTCAGTCATCGTTCTTTGATATTGTCAGGGGTAGGGATAAGAAATATGAGTCATGGCTTACAAAGGTCTAACATTATGGAAGGGGCGTAGGTGCCTACGCCCCGTTTGCCTGCTGGTTTCTCTATGGAGCGGGCGCCGGTGTTGGTGCCCCTGGAGCTGCTGGTTTATGGCATTTTGTACAGGTTGCAAAATCTCCTGTAAATATTGCGAATGACTTTGTGCCATTATGACATGCTCCACAGTTCTTGCCGGCAATCATGTCAGCCTTTTTATATGTCCCGGCTGGTGACTTCTTCATCGGGAAAAGTGCTGGATGGCAGTCAGGACACTTCATGCCTTTATCAAGACCATGAATCGTCCCATCATATATGACCTTTCCAGCCCACCCTCCTTCATACTCCACATTTTTCCCAGGAGGAGTTGCTATAGCGCTACCAACAAGAGCAATTGTTAATAGCAAGATTAATACAGGAATGGTAAATCTCACTCTCCTTCACCCCCTTTCATAAAACAATATCAAATCCTGACAATCAGGAATCAAATAATATGCCAACAAGTTCTGTGCCTTTATAAAGTACATTGTCATGAGAAATATTCCCTAAATAAGGAACCCTTCCCCCTTAAGGAAAGAAGAACTCGGAAAAAATATAATCAAAAACGATAATATAGTCAAGAATAAAAATGTCTGGCTTAATTGCCTTATGGGACATTAAAATGTTAAAATTATCGAAAATTTCATAGTGACACACAATGCTCCAGGATAATGTAGAGACAGGCTTAACCTTTGACGATGTAATACTCAAACCCGCTAAATCAGAGGTTCTTCCAAAGGAAGTCGATGTGAGCACTCTGCTCTCAAAGAACATAAAAATCAACATCCCTATCGTAAGTGCTGCAATGGATACTGTTACAGAGGCAAACTTTGCAATAGCTATAGCCCGCGAGGGAGGGATCGGAATTATACACAGGGCCATGAGCCCAGAGAGGCAGGCATCAGAGGTGGACAAGGTAAAAAAATCCGAAAGCGGAATGATACTGGACCCCATAACCATTCCGCCTGATGCCCTGATTTCAGAGGCTATGTCTCTCATGGCAAAATACAGGATATCAGGTATCCCTGTCACGGAAAAGGGGAAACTCATAGGCATATTGACAAACAGAGACCTGCGTTTTGAAACCAAGTTATCTAAAAGGGTCTCTCAGGTAATGACAAAAGAAAGGCTTATAACAGCACCTGTTGGCACAACCCTCGATAGGGCACAGAAGATCCTCCACAAATACAAAATAGAAAAGCTACCCATTGTGGATAAAGAGAATAACCTTAAAGGGTTGATAACGATAAAGGATATCGAGAAGAGGAAAAAGTATCCCAATGCATGCAAGGACAGCGTAGGAAGGCTTCGCGTTGGAGCTGCAATAGGCACAGGGGGAGACTCAATCTACAGGGCAGAACTCCTTGTAAAAGCAGGAGTGGATGTTGTTGTAATTGATACCGCTCATGGTCATACTACCTCAGTTATTTCCATGCTTAATACAGTAAAAAAGAAATTTGACATAGATGTAATCGCTGGTAATATTGCTACTGCTGAGGCTGCATTAGATCTCATTAAGGTAGGGGCTGATGGAATAAAGGTTGGCATAGGCCCTGGTTCGATTTGCACAACAAGGATAATAGCAGGAACAGGTGTGCCACAGATTACAGCAATAAAAGACTGTTATTTGGTTGCAAAGAAATATGGAATTCCCATCATCGCAGATGGTGGAATAAAATACTCAGGAGATATTACAAAGGCCCTTGCAGCAGGTGCACATTCTGTAATGATAGGAAGCCTCTTTGCAGGTACAGATGAATCTCCAGGGGAGATAGTACTCCTTCAGGGCCGTAGTTATAAGGTATATAGGGGAATGGGTTCCATCGGTGCAATGGAACAGGGTTCTAAAGACAGATATATGCAGGCAGGCGTAGAATCGGTAAAGCTTGTACCAGAGGGCGTAGAAGGCAGAGTGCCATATAAAGGATCGCTTTCTCAGAGTGTCCACCAGCTAATCGGAGGATTACGTTCAGGAATGGGCTACTGCGGTTGCAGAAACCTTGAGGAGCTAAGAAAAAAGGCAAAATTCATAAGGATTACTAATGCGGGCCTCAGAGAAAGCCATGTCCACGATGTCATTATAACAAAGGAGGCCCCGAATTATAGGCCTGAATGGTGAATGCAAGAAAAGATTTTAGTCCTTGATTTTGGCTCTCAGTATACCCAGCTAATTGCGAGGCGCGTGAGAGAATGTAAGGTCTACTCAGAGATATTTCCTTTCAATGCCTCAATCGAAAAGATAGAGAATTTCAATCCAAAAGGGATAATTCTTTCAGGCGGGCCTTCAAGTGTTTATGATGCGAATGCGCCAATCCCGAGCATAAAGATATTTGAACTCGGTATACCCGCGTTAGGTATCTGTTATGGCATGCAGCTCATAGCATATCTTTTTGGTGGAAAGGTTGCAAAGGCAGTGAAGAGGGAATACGGCAAGGCAGAACTCACCGTTGACGACAGGATGGACATCTTCGAGGGTATCTCAAAAAAGACCATCGTCTGGATGAGCCATGGAGACAGAATTGAGCATTGTCCACATGGCTTTAAACCAATAGCACATACGGCTAATTCACCTATTGCAGCAATGGCAAACAAAAGGAGGAGATTTTATGCCCTACAGTTTCATCCCGAGGTTGTGCATACTCCAATGGGATTTGATATTTTTAAAAATTTTTTATTTAAGATATGCAGGTGCAAGCCCACATGGACTATGAAGTCTTTTATAGAGACGGCCACAAAAGAGATACAGGAGAAGGTTGGGAATAAAAAGGTTGTATGCGGTATAAGCGGTGGGGTGGATTCTACTGTTACAGCAGTAATGATGCATAGGGCTATTGGGGAACAGCTTACCTGCATCTTTGTGGATAATGGGGTCTTAAGGGCGAGAGAGGCAAAAAAGGTTGAGGAAACCCTGAGAAGGCATTTCTATATGAATATAAATTGTGTTGATGCCTCTGAGAGGTTTCTCAATAAGCTGAAAGGTATTACCGATCCCGAGGTAAAGAGAAAGACTATCGGCAATGAATTCATAAAAGTCTTTGAGGAAGAGGCAGAAAAAATTAAAGGGGTCAGGTTCCTTGCACAGGGAACACTATACCCTGATGTTATAGAGAGCGTACCTTTCAGGGGCCCATCAGCTACCATAAAAAGCCATCATAATGTCGGAGGGCTTCTAAAAAGGATGAATTTAAAACTCATAGAACCCCTTAGGGAACTATTCAAGGATGAGGTTCGGCTTTTAGGAAAAGAACTCGGTATACCCGATGAGATAATAAACCGTCATCCATTTCCAGGGCCTGGCCTTGCTATAAGGGTTATTGGGGAGGTGACGAGTGAAAGGTGTAATATATTGAGAAAGGCAGATGCTATAGTTTTAGAGGAGATAAAGAATGCAGCGCTTTACACGAATCTCTGGCAGGCCTTTGCTGTGCTTCTGCCTGTTAAAAGCGTTGGCGTTATGGGTGATGAGAGGACATACGAAAATGTCATAGCTGTCAGAGCAGTAAAGAGCCTGGATGGCATGACTGCTGACTGGGCAAGGATACCACATGATGTTCTGGAAAAGATATCGAACAGGATAATAAACGAGGTGAAAGGGGTTAACAGGGTGGTCTATGATATAAGCTCAAAACCACCAAGCACGATAGAGTGGGAGTAAAAATAGTCATGATAAAGGCAGGAGCTGTGATTTATGAAAATGGCCAAGTTTGATATAAAGACATATCTCGGAGAAAAACATGAATTAATTGACTCATACCTAAAATCATATTTCAGCATCCCTTCTGAACCCTCTGTTCTCCATGAGGCGATGAGATATTCCCTCTTTGCAGGAGGCAAGAGAATCCGTCCTATCCTTGCCCTTTCATCATATGAAGCATGTGGAAAAGATCCAAAAAATATCATTCCCTATGCCTCGGCACTGGAACTTATACATACCTATTCCCTTGTCCACGATGACCTGCCTGTCATGGACAATGACAACCTCAGGCGTGGTAAACCTACAAGCCATAAGGTTTTTGGTGAAGCAATGGCAATCCTTGCAGGTGATGCCCTTCTTACAGAGGCATTCTTTATGATGACGAACACAAATCCCCCCTTACCCCCCTTTACGATAAAACCCTCTTCCCTGATAAAGGTTATCCGTGAAATAGCCCTTTCAGCAGGTGCCCACGGCATGGTTGGAGGTCAGGCCCTGGACATATTCTCAGAGAACTCAGAACCTGATAGAGATACCCTTACTTTCATCCACCTTCACAAAACAGCAGCCCTTATAACAGTATCTGTAAGAATGGGGCCAATACTCGCAGACAGCGACGGAGATACACTAAAGGCCTTAACAAAATATGGAGAAAACATAGGACTTGCCTTCCAGGTCATTGACGATATCCTTGATATAGAAGGCAACACAAAGGAACTCGGCAAAACAGCAGGTTCAGATGTGAAAAAGATGACCTATCCAGCGCTATATGGAATAGAGAAGTCACGACAAAAAGCAGCGGATTTAATCTCAGGGGCGATAGATGCCCTTAAGATATTCTCCTCTGAGGCAGATCAATTAAGGGGGATCGCCTATCATCTCTTAAAAAGGAGGGTTTGATGTATCTGGAATCGATCAAATTACCGTCAGATTTAAAAAAACTCTCTATTTCAGAACTCAAGGAGCTTGCAAGAGAACTGAGGGGGACAATAATCGAAAAGGTATCGATAAATGGAGGTCATCTATCCTCAAATCTCGGAGTTGTAGAATTGACAATTGCCCTCCATTATGTATTCAATTCACCGGTGGATAAAATAATATGGGATGTTGGTCATCAGTGCTATTCCCATAAACTCCTCACGGGAAGATACGAAAGGTTTTCAACCCTCAGAAAATATGAAGGTATTTCTGGCTTCCCCAAAAGAGAGGAAAGTGAGCACGACGCCTTCGGCACAGGACATAGCTCTACCTCGATATCAGCGGCCCTCGGCATAATCGAAGGAAGAGATAAGAATAAAGAGAATTTTAAGGTCGTAGCTGTTATCGGTGATGGAGCAATGACGGCAGGGCTCGCATTTGAGGGGTTAAACAATGCTGGCCACCTCCGGAAAGACCTCATTGTCATTCTGAATGACAATGAAATGTCCATATCACCGAGTGTCGGTGCCCTTTCTGCATATCTAAGCAGGATACTTACAGGAGAGTTATATCAGAAGTTCAGAAAGCAGACTAAATCACTTCTCGAGGGAATTCCGAAATTAGGAAAGAGAGCAGCAAAGATGGCACAGAGGACAGAGGAGATACTCAAAGGGCTTTTCCTGCCAGGAATCATCTTTGAGGAACTCGGATTTAATTATATCGGCCCTATAAATGGCCATAACATCGAGCTATTGATCGAAACGTTAAAAAGAATTAAAACAGCATCCTCCCCTACCCTTATACACGTTATAACGAGAAAGGGGAAGGGATATAAGTTTTCAGAAAATAACCCTTCCTTCTTTCACGGAGTTGGACCCTTCGAACCAGAAACAGGGGCACCTGTGAGTGGAGGTGGATTGGCTTACAGCGAGGTATTTGGTGATACCCTGACAGAACTTGCAGCCAAAGATGAGAGGATAATTGCTATCTCGGCAGCGATGAAAGAAGGCACGGGCCTCGAACATTTTTCAGAAAGATATCCTGATAGATTTTATGATGTCGGCATTGCAGAGCCCCATGCCGTAACATTTGCTGCAGGGCTTGCAACGCAGGGGTTAAAACCTGTCGTTGCAATCTACTCTACCTTTCTTCAGAGGGCCTATGACGAGATAGTCCATGATGTCTGTCTCCAGAACCTCCATGTTATTTTTGCTATTGACAGGGCAGGGATAGTCGGAGAGGATGGTCCTACACATAGCGGACTGTTTGACCTATCCTATCTAAGACACATCCCAAATCTCGTTGTCATGGCACCTAAGGATGATTTTGAACTCAGGGCTATGCTCGAGCTTGTTCTAAAACATAATGGCCCCGCAGCCATCAGGTATCCGAGGGGGGAAGTTAGTTACAAGTTACAAGTTAAAAGTTACAAGTTAAAGAATAAAGAAAACTCCGAACTTCGAGCTCCGAATTCGTCACTATTAGAGATTGGTAAAGCGGAAATCTTAAAGGAAGGCAATGATATAGCAATAATAGCCATAGGCAGTACTGTTTACCCAGCACTGTCAGCAGCAGAACAACTTGGAAAGGAAGGAATCAGTGCAATGGTTGTAAACGCAAGGTTTATAAAACCCTTAGACCGTAATCTTCTACTCTCTATAGTATCAAGAGTTAAGAGGATAATCACGGTAGAAGAGAATGCCCTCGCTGGTGGCTTTGGCAGCGCTGTGCTTGAATTCCTGAATAAGATAGAAGTCTATGATGTAAGAGTCAGGCGGCTCGGTATACCGGATGAATTTATTGACCAGGGCAACCAAGATGAATTGAGAAAAAAGTATGGGCTCGATGAAGAGGGAATATATCATACTGCGCTCTCCATTCTCAAAGAACCAGCATATAGCCATTGAAGGATAGATTGGATAAAATCCTTGTTTCGAGAGGGCTTGTAAAGAGCAGAGAGCTGGCAAGGGCCCTCATTATAGAGGGAAAGGTCCTCGTAAATGGTAAAAAAATAACAAAGGCAGGCACCTCCATCAGTGAGACTTCAGACATATCTCTCATAGAAGAAGGCCTGCCTTATGTCAGCAGAGGAGGTCTCAAGCTTGAGGCGGCAATAGAATTTTTCGGTATCGGTGTCAATGGTAAGATTATCATGGATGTTGGTTCTGGGGCAGGCGGCTTTACAGACTGTTTACTGAAGAAGGGGGCGAAAAAGGTATACTGCATAGATGTAGGTTATGGGCAACTTGCATGGCCCCTCAGGGAAGACCCGAGAGTCATATTGATGGAGAGGACAAATATAAGATATCTCAATAAAGTGCTCAGGAGTCAGGAGAAAAGATTCAGGAGTCAGGAGTTTGAAGACCTTATGAAAGGTAATATAGACATGGCAACGGTGGACGTCTCTTTTATCTCTCTGACGAAGGTGGTTCCTGCGATTGTAGGATTTATTAAGGAAGAAGGCGAGGTCCTTTCCCTCGTCAAGCCACAGTTTGAGGTTGGGAAGGGAGAGGTGGGGAAAGGGGGAATTGTGAGGGAAGAGGGAAAAAGGTTAAGGGCTGTCGAAGGTGTTAAGAAAGATTTAGAGGAGATCGGCCTCAGAACCATCGGAATTTTTCAGTCCCCCCTCCCTGGGCGTAGAGGCAATATAGAATATTTTTTATACATGAAGAGAGAATACACCTTACGCTAAAGCCTTACAGTGCGTGAGGAAAACAAAAATGTTGCAGAGGCAATCCGTACTACTACAAAGAAACTTCTTCAATCGAGAAAGACACACTGAGAACGCTGCTCAAAAAACAATTGCAAAAAAATAAAAAATATGTTTTAAAATATCAGATTTTTTATTTCGAAAGGAATAAAAATTGGAGACAATTAATTACCCAGCTATAAACAAAATGATAACAGGTCTTCCTAGACCAGGGAAATTCACACTCGTAGCAGCCGCTGCAGAAGGCAAAACAGAACTAACAGCATTTGACAAGGCACTTCTACTTGCAGGTGTCGGCAATATGAACCTTCTCAAGGTAAGCAGTATCTTGCCCCCTGAAGTAGAATATATGCCTGAACTGTCGGTAGAGCCAGGCTCACTTCTGCCGGTTGCATATAGTTCTCTGACATGTACTCAGTCAGGTGAGTTAATATCAGCCTCTGTTGGAGTCGGAATATACGCAAAAGAGCACCATGGTGTAATAATGGAATTTTCAGGATTCTGTACAAAGAAAGAGGCAGAAGAAATGGTTTCAGAGATGATAATAGAGGCCTTTGAAACCCGTGGACTTCCATTAAACAAGACATTCATAAAGGGTGTTGACCATAAAGTAAAAAAGATCGGGTGTGTATTTGCTGCGGTCCCGCTCTGGTATTGAATCAATGGGACTCTGGCTTACTGAAAAACAGACTGAAAATCTTTCTCTTTCCTTGAGAATAAAAGAGATCATCCATAAGGAAAAGTCTGAATTCCAAGATATTCTCATAGCAGAGAGTTTTCAGTATGGGAAGGTTCTATCCCTTGATGGGGCATTCCAGACAACAGAGGTTGATGAATTTATCTATCACGAGATGATTACTCATGTTCCCATATTAAGCCACCCAGATCCAGGGGATGTGCTCATAATCGGCGGAGGTGATGGTGGGACTGTGAGGGAGGTTTTAAAACATTCTGTAAAAACCGTTGAAGTTGTGGAGATCGATAAGTGGGTTATTGAAGTATCAAAGCGTTATCTTCCAGCTATCAGCAGACTATTAGAAGATTTGAGAGTGAGGGTAATAATAGAAGATGGGATAAACTATCTTAAAGAAACAACCCGCAAATATGATTTAATAATTGTTGATTCACCAGACCCAAAAGGGCCAGCGATTAGACTTTTTTCTGAAGATTTTTATTCAAATGCTAATAGAGCCCTCAACGAGGATGGCATCTTTGTAGCCCAGACAGAATCCCCATTTTTGCATATGGATCTGATATTAAAGATATTCTGTAGCCTTTCTAAGAATTTCCCTCTGGTAAAGGTCTATACCGCACCCATACCCACATATCCAAGTGGTTTCTGGAGCTTTACAGTTGGCTCAAAAAAATGTGATCCATCATCCCCATTAAGAAGAGGAGATATAGACACAAAATATTATACTCCAGAAATACACAAAGCGAGTTTTGTCCTGCCAAGGTTTTTAGAAGATGCTATTAGAACCAGTAAGACCATTTAGCGAGAGCACAAAAACTTATGAGAGCGCTGATATTATCCTCTTAGGTATCCCCCTCGATGTTACTGTATCTTTTCGTCCTGGAACCAGATTTGCACCATCTGCAATTAGAGAGATATCATGGCACTTAGAGGATTACAATTATCTGACCGATGAAAACATCCTTGATGTCCCCTTTTTTGATATTGGCAATCTGTCCCTAAAGGGAAACCTGGATAGTAATCTTGCAGAGATAAGATCTTCTGTAGAAAGAATCCTTGATGATGAGAAAATACCTATTTCCATAGGCGGTGAGCACCTTATCACCTTTCCAATAATTCAGACTATAATTAAGCGCTATACTGATTTGCACGTGCTTGTACTTGATGCACATACTGATCTGAGTGATCATAGAAATATGCTGCTATCACATGCTAATGTCATGAGACTGGTCTATGATATTGTCGGTAGAGAAAGGTTATTCATGTTTGGCACAAGGGCAGGTACAAAAAACGACAAGCAGTTTATGGATGGTAATATCTTTTCTTCATATAATCCGCCAGATGCTTTGAGCATAAAAAAACTAAAGAATAAGCCTATATATATAAGTATAGATATGGATGTCTTAGACCCGAGCATTGCACCTGGTGTTACCACCCCAGAGCCTATGGGATGGAAATATGAGGAATTATATGGAATAATGAAAAGATTCAGCGAATTTAAAAAAATAGTAGGTATTGATATAGCTGAAATATGCCCTTACTATGACCCAACAGGGATAACTGCACTAATAGGGGCAAAGGTTGTAAGGGAGATGATATTTTTACTGGATAGGTGTCTTAAGAATGCATAATAACTGGTTCATCGATAAAGAGAGCGAATACAGATGGATATATCACAGGGTGAAAGAACATGTGTTGTCTTCAAGGACCAGATTTCAACAGGTAGAGATTATCGATACCTATAACTTTGGACGTGTTGTTATACTTGACAACAGGATTCAGTCTGCCGAGGCGGATGAATTTATCTACCATGAGGCCCTTGTGCATCCTGCTATGATTACACACCCAGCGCCAGAAAGTATATTGATACTTGGTGGAGGTGAGGGTGCAACATTAAGAGAGGTTCTCAGGCATCTGACCGTTAAAAGAGTTGTTATGGTAGATATTGATGAGGAATTTGTTAATCTCTGTAAAAAACGCCTCGAAAAATGGCACATGGGTTCCTTTAATGACGAAAGGGTTGAGTTAATCTTCGCCGATGCAAAGGAATATATCAAAAAGATAAAATTTAAGTTTGATGTTATAATTGTTGATATTAGTGATCCTGTTGAAGGAGGCCCTGCTAAAACGCTCTATACAAAAGAGTTTTATTCTTACATAAAGAGAGCCTTGATGCCAGATGGGATCTTTGTGACCCATGCAACAGAAGTCCATTATATCTCCGGCAGAAGCCTTTCTATCGAGATTTTCAGAACACTCGCTGAGATTTTTCCTATAGCAGAGTTCTACTATGAATATATTCCGAGTTTTAGTTCCCTATGGGCATTTACTGTTGGCTCACTGAAATACAGCTCTGGGGAGATGTCTTCTACTACTATAGACAACAGGCTGAAAAAAAGGGGACTCACTAACCTTTCCTATTATGATCAGGAAACACATAAAAGATTATTTTATCTACCCAAATGTCTCAAAAGACTCCTGGAGACGAAATAACAGATTCAATTCAATTCGAGGCCTTTACTTTGTAAACAAGATATATTAAAATTCCTAAGATTTAAGGAGGTGAGGCCTTGGTCAAAATCAGACTTACAAGATTGGGAGCGCATAAGAGACCTTTCTACAGAGTAGTAGTAACCGACTCCAGGGCAAGGAGAGACGGGCCTTTTATAGAGATTCTCGGGACATACGATCCCCTGAAGGATCCGTCTGAGGTGAAACTAAATGCTGAAAAGATTAGACTATGGTTGCAGCGAGGGGCACAACCTACCGCTAGAGTTAAAAAGCTTATACAAAGGGCTGACCTATAGGCAGTCCAAAACTCGTATGGAGGTGGAGAACGATGAAAGACTTATTAGAAACGATGGCAAAGGCTCTGGTAGACAGACCTGAAGAGGTTAGTGTTACCGAGGTTGACGGCGAAAGGACAACTGTTTTTGAGCTCAGGGTCGCATCGAGCGACCTTGGAAAAGTTATAGGCAAACAGGGTAAGACGGCACGCGCAATGAGGACAATACTCAGCGCATCAGGTACAAAAATTGGCAAACGCTGCGTGCTCGAAATCCTCGAATAAAAAACAGTCTTAAAGGGCCTTGTCCCTCACCCCAAATAAGAATCAGGAAGTGGGAAGTGAGATTCCTTGCTTCCCGCTTTTACCCCGTTAGAAAAATTTTTCTAACGGGTACTTTCAAGAGGTGTATAATCCTTGAGCTTTTGAACCACCATGATAAAAAATAAAATATGAAATTCGACATTATCACAATCTTCCCTGAAATCTTCCATGCCTATCTTGGTACAGGCATCCTTAAAAGGGCACTCCAGAAGAAGCTCATCGAGGTAAGGGTCCATAACCTCCGCGATTATGCAAAAGACAGACACAGAACCGTTGATGATTACCCTTATGGAGGAGGTGCAGGCATGGTTATGAAGCCCGAGCCCTTTTTTGCTGCTGTCGAGACATTGTGTCCTGAAAGGACAGAAAGAAGGGTTATTATGCTCAGCCCCGCAGGTAAAAAATTTGACCAAAAGATAGCAGAGGAACTTTCAGGAGAAAGGAGGAGACTTTTATTTTTATGTGGAAGATATGAAGCAATAGACGAAAGGGTGAAAATAGCCCTTGTCGATGATGAAATATCTATAGGAGATTATATTTTAACTGGTGGAGAATTAGCTGCCTTAGTTATAATAGACGCTGTTACAAGATTAATCCCGGGTGTCTTAGGAGGTGAATGTTCTGCAGAGGAAGACTCATTTTCGAGTGGCGTACTTGATTATCCTCATTACACAAGGCCTCCGGTCTTCAGGGATATGGCAGTACCTGAGGTCTTACTGTCTGGAAACCATAGAGAGATCTGGCGATGGAGGAGAAAAGAGGCTCTACGGCGTACATTAGAAAGAAGGCCTGAGCTTCTTGAAAAAATTAGGCTCAGCGCTGAAGATTATAAATTGATTGGTGAATTAAGGAGGAAATTACAATGAACTTGCTCGGAGCTGTTGAGGAAGGCTTCAAGAGAAATATCACAGACTTCAATGTCGGAGACACTGTAAGGGTCTCAGTAAAAGTTGCAGAAGGTGACAAGGAAAGAATCCAGCCATTTGAAGGTACTGTAATCGCCAGACGCGGAGGCGGTACAAGAGAGACCTTTATGGTGAGAAAGGTATCCTTTGGCATCGGGGTAGAGAGAATCTTTCCCCTCTATTCTCCTATTATCGATAAGATAGAGGTTTTAAAAAGGGCTCGTGTAAGGAGAGCTAAACTATATTATTTAAGAGGCAAAAAAGGTAAGGCAGCAAGGATCAAGGAAAAGGAAAGAGAACCAAGATGGACATCTACCAGCATGACGAATTCTTAAGGAAAAAGGGATTCTTAAGGATAGCTGGTATTGATGAGGCCGGAAGGGGACCCCTTGCTGGCCCTGTTGTTGCTGCAGCGGTTGTCCTTTCAAAAGGTACAAGGATTAGAGGGCTCAGAGATTCTAAAAAAGTACCTGAGAAGGAAAGGGAGACCCTTTTCTCCGAAATCTTTAGTTTATCTGAAGATATCGGCGTAGGAATTGTTGGCCCTGAAGAGATAGATAGATTTAATATCCTCAGGGCTACGAGGCTTGCGATGCAGTATGCAGTAGAAGACCTTTCTAAACCCCCTGATATACTCGTTATTGATGCCCTGTCTCTCCCATCAATTCCAATAAAACAGCTATCAATCATAAAAGGAGAGGATATAAGTGCCTCTGTTGCTGCTGCCTCAATAGTTGCAAAGTTTGTAAGGGATAAAATCATGATGGAATACCATCTGCAATATCCAAACTACAACTTTGAAAAAAATAAAGGCTATTTTACGGAAGAACATTTCGGCATGTTAAGGCTATACGGCCCCTGCCCTATTCACAGGAAAAGTTTCCACAGGGTGATGTCATTGGAGTTGCCCTTCTGAGTAAATCTGAAGTCTTCTTACCTGCCTTTATATCATAGTTGCTGTTAGTCGTTCTAAATCCCGTGCTTTTTCAGATCGCTTTCAGAAAGCCCAAAATAGTGCCCTACCTCATGTATTAGTGTCTTGGTAATCTGTTCAATGAGTTTTTTCTCTGAAGAGCAGAGGCTTTCAATATTTCTCTGGAAGAGTATAATCTTATCCGGCATGGGATAAGGTATATCAAAGAATCCTCCTTTCCGTGTGTAAGGGACTCCTCTAAAGAGGCCTAAAAGCAATCCCTTTAAGCCTGCAAGCTTCCTGTCTTCTTTTGATGGGTAGTCCTCGACCATAATTGTTATATTGGTGAAGCATCTTTTAAATTCCTCAGGCAATCCCTCGACCGCCCTTTCAACAAGGCTGTCAAAAACAGTTCTGCTTACATGGTAAGACATTAAACTTCGTTAGCGATCCTTCCTTTTTGAAGTCAGAATTTGTGATGTGTTCTTTAAAACTTGAGGTTCCAAATTGGCACCTCAAGTTTTAAAGCCATAGGCTACTTCCTCAGTTCCCCGCCTGTCCTCTCGAGTACATGCTTTACAAGTGAGGAATGAAGCTCTTCAACCTCCTCATCTGTAAGAGTTTTTTCTTTAGACCTGTATAAAATACTGAATGCCAGGCTCTTTTTCCCCTCAGGAATACTCTCTCCCCTGTAGGAGTCAAACACCGTAACGTCTTCTATGAGCTCTGATGGGAAAGACCTGATCATTTTCATAATCTCAGATGCAGGAACGTCTTCATCAACAACAATGGCAATATCACGCTCCGCAGAAGGATACTTAGGAATAGGTCTGTATCGTATCGTGTCAGGTATGAGTGCTAAAAGCAGGTCGAGGTTAAGTTCAAAGATGACGACCTCTATCCTCCTTTTCCTCAGGTCGAGCCTCTCGACTATGTAAGGCGCAAGGACTCCGAGGCATCCCACATAAGAACCCGACACATATATATCTGACGCTTGCCCCATTTGGAGAAAGGGCTCTGAAGATGGGACAAGGGAATATTCCTTTATCTTTAGCTCTTCAAACAGAGATTCGAGAGCCCCTTTTGCGATAAAGAACCCCTTTACGTCTTCCCTCCATAGAGAAGGAACTTCCTCTCTATAAAATATTCCCCCAAGTCTAAACCCCTCTAAGGGAAGGGGCTTACCGATATCCTCAAAGACCGTTGATACCTCGAAGATCCTTACATCTTCTATCCCTCTATCTATATTGTACTTAAGGTTTTTTATCAAGGATGGTATCAATGTAGTCCTGAGCAATGACTCCTCCTGCCTCAAGGGATTTCTTATGGCAATGGTTTTACGCCTTCTATCAGCCTCAGGGATAGCAATAATATCGAGACTCGAAGGACTCATAAAACTATAATTAATAACCTCTGTAAAACCTGCCTTTCTCATCACTTCCCTGATGCGTACAATATTTCCCATTTTTTTATTAGGCCTGCCTGAAGAAAGAGAACTCCTCGGAATTCTCGCGGGGATCCTGTCGTAGCCACAAAACCTTGATATCTCTTCAGCCACATCACCTTCTCTTTTTATGTCACGCCTGAATGCAGGGAGATAGACAATAAAAAAATCCCCTCTGTCCTCTGTGATTATTGCAAGTCTCTCCAGGATTTCAAGCATTTCCTCCTTCGGGAGCCCCGTTCCCAAAATTTTGTTTATCCTATCGTATCTCACCCATATACTTTCGGGCACATATTTCACTGGATAAACATCTATTATTTCATGAATGATTCCCCCGGCGACCTCCCTTATCAAAAGGGCTGCCCTGTTGAGTGCCTTCTCGAGAAACTCTATATCAGTTCCTCTTTCGAACCTGTAAGAAGACTCGCTTATGAGGTTTAGTCTTTTTGATGTCCTTCTGACCGAGAGAGGTTCGAAGTACGCACTCTCGAGAAAGATATTCTTTGTCTTATCCGAGACCTCTGTTTCTGAACCACCCATGATGCCCGCAACTGCAATCGGCCCCTCAATGTCCCATATGAGCAGGGCATCCTTGGGAAGATCTCTTTTGATGCCATCGAGGGTTACGATTCTGTCCTGAGTGCCTGCAGTGGCAACCCTTATCTTTCTGCCCTTGATCGTATCAGCATCAAATGCATGGAGTGGATGTCCATACTCTAAAAGCACATAGTTTGTGATATCAACAACATTGTTTATAGACCTTATACCGCACTTCTCAAGCCTTTTTCTGACCCACTCAGGAGAATCAGAAATTACAACATCTTTTATTATCCTGCCCGCATATCTATTGCAGAGCTCGGGGTTCAAAATCTCTACAGAAAAGTCGGAAAGAGGTAAAACACCTTTAATCTCCTCAGAAGGTATTTTCAGGGGAAGCCTGAAGACTGCGGAGACCTCTCTTGCGATACCAATGATACTTAGACAGTCAGGCCTGTTTGGTGTAACATTGATTTCTAAAATGGTGTCATCCTTCACAGTCTCTATCGCCTCAACCTCAAGACCGATCATAGTAAGCCTGTCTGCTACTTCTTCTGCAACAGCAGTAACATCTACAAACTCTCTCAACCATTTAAGTGGTACGCGCATAATAACTCGTTATTATATCCTTGCTAAACAAGGATTGACAAGCAGTATAGTAATTGCGTAAGTAGCAAAACGTTAACACCTGAGAATGCTGTAACTCCTCAGTCTCTGTCATTCCTGCGCAGGCAGGAATCCAGTCCCCTTACCATTTTCTGGATTCCCGCTTTCGCGGGAATGACGAAAGAACCCCCATAGAATCTATTAGA
>JBFMDQ010000028.1:0-18610 GCA_040753955.1 Nitrospirota bacterium
TATTTCTTTTATTTATCTCTTTGAACAATGTGATGCGGAAACCCTATTGCAACTGCCCTTGCTATCCTCGACATGAAGGGATTTTATAAATTAATTACCTTTATCAAGAAATATGGGATGTGTCCCTAATGTCCCTAATTTATTCCCGCCAAAATTTTGTTTCGTTTGCGGATTTTAATGCATGATTCAAGAAATTTCTAAAATCTCTTCGTGAGCTTGCAGCCTGTGCCTCTATTATATTGGCTCCGATACTCGTAGCACTTCTAAGCAACTGGTCTCCTATAATTACTTCAGCCCTGTTATTGGACAGTGTATCCATAAGACTTATTACCTGAAGGGCAAATTTGTATGCTCTTGTTTTAGTATCCAGTTTTGAATTTTGCTCTGCATATTTAACTTTTTCTCTTTGCATTTTAATTTTTTACGAAAATATTCGCGGCTTTACCAACATAAACCTGAATTGCTTTGCGTAATTTGGGTTAAAAGTTACTGTCTTTTGCTGTCACATCCTTATCTGCTATCCAGCCCTCCCTGTCTCCATATACAGAGAGTTTATACCACTTGGAACCGGCACTGTCCATTCTCTCATCAATTATCTTTATTGTCTCTCCCTCGTAAATCATACCAATCTTAGAGGCACTGATATCAGGCTCAGCCATTATATTTGCTGCTGTCGCACTGACCACCGCATATCTCAATGGGCTGATTGGCTTTTCGATAGCAACAGGTGGGGTGCCTTTATCTCCTGTAAAATAATCAGAGGTATAATAGTATCCCATCGCTCCCGCAATAATAACAAGCACTATCAGGGCATAAATCAATCCTGGTCGCTTTTTTATTTCCTTATCCATGGCACCACCCTTAAGATGCCTGATGGCATATCTGAGATGCCTGGGGGTAATGGTGTTGCTTTCTTCAAGATATGCAGACATGATAGCCCTTGATGCGAGTATGTTAATGATTCGTGGTATCCCTGCAGAGAATTTATAAATGGGCTTCGACAGTCCGCCATCCAGCCTCAAGAACCCCTTTCCTGCCTTTATCAGCCTGTAGTTTATATATTCCAGTGTCTCATTACTCTGTAGCGGAGTCAGCCTTGCCCTTACTGTTATCCTCTGGCCCAATTGTCTGAGTTTATCTTTATTCAGCCTTTTCTCAAGCTCGGGCTGGGCAATCAGGATTATCTGTAAGAGTTTATCTTTGTAAGTTTCAAGGTTTGAAAGCAGCCTTAACTCTTCGAGGGTCTCATCGGGCAGGTTCTGTGCCTCATCAACAATTATGATTACAGGCTTCCCGATCTGGGATTTCTCTACAAGAAAGTCCCTGAATGCCTTTAATATGTCATTCTTGTTTGTCGTTGTGAGTTTTACATTCAGGTCCTCTAAGACAGATAGGAGAAATTCCTCGGGGGAAAGACGAGGGGTCAATACCAGGGCTGTCTCCGCCTTATCCCTCCAGCTTTCTTTAAATACATTAAGAACGGTAGTCTTTCCTGTCCCCGGTTCTCCTGTCACAAGGCAGAAGCCTTCCTTTTGCTGCACTACATAATTTAGTGAAAGCAGGGCCTCATTATGGCTTGCTGATGGGAAGAAATACACAGGGTCGGGTGTCAATCTAAAGGGGTCTTCCTTTAATCCATAAAATTCTAAGATGTCCATTATCTACCCATCTTTGATACCAGCTCATATACCGGGAATAAAAGACCGATTATGATAAGTGCAAACATCAGCCCTATAACACTTACAACGATCGGCTCTATCATCTTGCCAAGCCTCTGTGATACATCATCGAGCCTCTTGAGGTAATACTCTGAGAGATAGGCAAATTGTTCATCAAGGGTGCCACTTGTCTCTCCTATGTCAATCATCCTTGTTACAAGTGGAGGGAATACCTCATGTTTTCTCAGGGCATCTGATATTCTGCTGCCTGCTGATATTGCCTGTTTCGAATCCTCAATAGCAGACTTAAAAACATCATTGCCTATGACATCGGCTGCTATCTCAAATGACCTGTCTATGGTAATGCCTGCTACAGTAAGTATCCTGAGCTGTTCTGAGAATAGTGCGAGGAGTTTGTTATAGATAACATGCTTCATTACTGGAAACTTTATCTTTACAAGGTCTATATAGTATCGGGTCTCTTTCTTTTGCCTCAGCACCTTTATCAATACAAACAATGTCACAGGGCTTAGCAGCATCAGATACCAGTAAGACTGGGTAAAGTTGCTAATAGAGATGAGGATCCTTGTTGGCACTGGAAGGGCAATATCCATATCCTTGAACACATCTATAACCTTTGGAAGAACATATATCAGCCAGAAAAGCAATGCACCAGTTGTTGTAACAATCGCAAAGACAGGATATATGAGTGCCCTCTTAATAGAAGCGGCTAAGTCCTCCATCCTCTGCAGGTGCGCTGCCACATCGGAGAGGCCCTTGTCAAGCCGGCCTGTTTCCTCTCCTACCATTACCAGACGCACAAAGATATCAGGAAAGATGTGTTTTTGTATAGCCACCGCATCAGAGAATGTTGAGCCCAATTCCACCATCCTTCGTATACTATCTATCTTTTGCTTAAAATATCTGTTCTCGGTTGTCTCTGCTATATCAGAAAGGGCAGACAGTAGAGGAATGCCTGACTTCAACATCACAGAAAGGTTACTTGCAAACTCAATAATATCCCTTCTTTTTATCTTCTTTGCGAGAAGCCTCCTTTTGATGGATGCGACATACTCATTGGATTTTTTTATGTTTATTACATGCAGTCCTGCGGATGTAATGCTGTCATATGCATTGTCCATATCCATGCCCTCTGTCACACCCTTTACAAGGGCACCGCCGGGATCAACAGCCCTGTATGAAAAAAATGGCATTATCCAGCAACCCTCAATACTTCCTCAAATGTTGTTATGCCCTCAGCAGTCCTTCTTATTCCATCCTCCCTGATGGTCTTCATGCCATTCCTTATGGCAACCTCTTTTATCGTTCCTACAGATGCACCAGAATAAATCAACTCCCTTATATCATCACTAACAATAAGTATTTCGCCGATGACTGTTCTTCCGAGATAGCCTGTATTGCTACAGACAGGGCAACCCATGCCTCTGAAGGCTGTCTTTACCCTTCCTTCAAGCTCTGGCAAACCCATGGCCTTCAATTCACCCTCTTTAAGTTGATATTCAGTCTTACAATTCATGCATATCTTTCGCACAAGCCTCTGTGCTACAACAGCAAGGAGAGAGGATGAAAGCAGGTATCTATCAACATTAAGGTCAATGAGTCTTGGAATCGCAGTAACCGCATCGGCCGTATGGAGTGTTGTGAGGACCAGATGACCTGTAATGGATGACCTTATAGCAATCCTTGCAGTCTCCTCATCCCTTATCTCACCTAAGAGCATCACATCGGGGTCATGTCTCATAAAGTTCCTACCTGCAAGTGCAAAGTTATATCCTGCCTTTTCATTGACCTCTGTCTGCCTCACCATACTCAACCTATATTCCACAGGGTCTTCCACTGTAAGGACATTCTTCTCGAGGAGATTTATCTCCCTCAAGGCAGCATAGAGGGTTGTTGTTTTACCACTTCCGGTGGGGCCTGTAAGGAGGATTATGCCATAAGGCTTCGAAAACAAAAGGCGCAATCTCTCTGCAGCGTACTCATCAAAGCCGAGACTTGAGAGTCGGAGTAGCGAAACAGAAGCCCTCAGTATCCTTATCGCAACATTTTCTCCATATATCGTGGGAATGGTTGAGACACGCATGTCATATTTCTTGTTGAGGAAGGAGAATGAGAATGAACCATCCTGTGGCAATCTCTGTTCTGCTATATCGAGCTCCGAGAGTATCTTTATCCTCGATATAACCCCGCTCTGGATGACCTTTGGAAGACAATGGGCGTGGTGCAAAACACCATCTATGCGGTAAAAGACATGGACTGTATCTGAGAGGGGGTTTATGTGAATATCCGTCGCATTCCTACGGATGCCATCCATGATCAGGAGTTCTGTGAGTGAGGAGATCATAGTTGCTGATGGAGCCCCCATGGTCTTTATCTCATTAATAGCATTAGCAATACGATGAGGTATGGGGTTTTCTAAAAAATAATACGCCCTCTCCAATGCCTCATAAAAACTTTCAGTATCCACCATATAGACCTTTGGGGGGTTGCCGCTTATCCTGGTGGCTGTATCTATGGCAAGTATATTGCTGGGGTTGTTTATTCCGATAGTAAGAATCCCATTTTCAACATTGAGTGGCAGAAAACCCGTTCTTTCGGCAATCTCCCGAGATACGAGACGCAGGGCATCCTCTGGTATGGTATAGCCATCAAGATTTATGAACCCGATGCCTGCCTGCTCCGAAAGTGCCTCCGCCATTTCTTTAGATGAGACAAAACCGAGCTTTATTAGTATATCACCAATCAGGTCACCGGTTATAGTCTGCTGTGCCAGTGCAATATTTAGCTGTGCATCATTGATAAACCCCTTTATCTTTAGTAAGTCTCCAATTCTTAAGGTTGCCATATCATGGTGTTACTATCGTTGGTTTCAACATTATAACAAGCTCTGTCTTTTCATCGAGCCTCTTCCGACTCTTAAATAGATACCCTATCAGTGGAATATCACCAAGAAGGGGGACCTTACTGTCCTCTAATGTCTCCTTTCTCTGCATAAGACCCCCAATTATGACCATCTCTCCATCCTTGACCCTGACAGTGGTGCTTAACTGCCTGAGATCAACTGTTGGCAGAGAAATCTGAATAGTGTTTTCTCCAACCTTTCCGAGTGTCTTGTCCTCCAATCTTATGAGGTCAGAAACTATAGGTGTTATAGCCAGAGATATCTCCCCCGTATCACTTATATATGGGACGATTCCGATAATAATACCTGAAAGGATGCCGCTGGTCTCGACTGTAAAGGTGGTAGTAGGCAAGACCCCTGTGGCTGCGGTTGTGGTGGTTGTCTCGACCCTCGATATGAAGTTTACATTTCTTCCGACATTCAAGAGTGAGGTCTGCCCATTCATGATATTCACCCTCGGATTTGAAAGCACCCTCACATTTCCCTGGGTCTGGAGGGCCTTTAACAAGGCGGTAAAGTCCCTTCCTGTAATGCCAATATGAAAATTGGACAGGGCCTCGGTCACAACA
Source organism: Nitrospirota bacterium (assembly GCA_040753955.1). Taxonomy (GTDB): domain Bacteria; phylum Nitrospirota; class Thermodesulfovibrionia; order Thermodesulfovibrionales; family SM23-35; genus JASEEX01. The sequence goes on from JBFMDQ010000028.1 coordinate 5,151, forward strand.
GTCGCAAACTTCTCTGTTCCCACCGTGACCCGACCCAGTCCACTTTTCTCTAATACCGCTGTCCAGTCAATTCCATATCTCAGACTCTCGGACAGCTGCACCTCTACAATACGGGCCTCAATAATAACCTGCCTGTTGAGTGCCTTCTTGATCGCTGCGAGATAATTCTCCACCCTCTCCAGATCCTTCTTCGTGGCGGTAACAATTATAGTCCCTGTCATCCTGTTAACGCTAAAACTTGCAATACCCGGCAGGCCCGCTATCGCCTTTTCTATGGAATCCCATAGTTTAAAAGCGACTTTATCAGCCTCTATCCTTTGTGTTACACCACCTCTGAGGCCGGTTGTTCCAGCTGCCATTCCAGTTGTTGTTGTAATACCTGCTACCCCTCCTAATATGTCACCTCCGACATCAACAGCATAATCCTGAATAACCGGTGGCTGGCCGAATTCGAACACCCTTGTGTCCATTGCCTTCACAGTGAGGATATTCTCTTTTACGGAATAGAAATAGTCCACAGAAGCGACGATTATATTCAGGGCATCCTCTGCACTGATATGCTTTAATGTAACCGTCAGAGGTATTTCAGGATTCACCCCCTTCTCCATCACAAGGTTCAGCCCTGTAGCTTCGGCTATAACATGAAGGACATCCCTTAGCGGGGTATCCCTTGCTGAGATGGAAACAATCCTTGTCTTTAATGGCAAAAGCTCCTCAGAGACAGGTATAAAATTAGGGGGAGGCGGCTGAGAGGCAGCCACTGCAATAAACCCCACACCTTCATAAAGGTGCAGGGCAAAAATAACAAGGCAGAAGGAACAAAGAATGCAGGACAACCTTATCATTTAATCCCCTGCAGATACACCCATCTTATTCTTTGTTCTGCGTTCTGTTCCCTGTGTTCTGTCAGCAATATCCTGTTTCTCTCTATCTTTGTTATCCTTATCCTGCCTATACTATCTCCTTCGTTAACCACCAATCCATTCATAATAGCCATCCTGCGTCCCTCGCTAACAACTATCATCGAAACCTTTAATTCAACAGGTTTTTCACCATTCTGAGGGGCCATCGCTGAAAGAGGTACAGGAGGGAAGCCCTGTGGAGGTGCCTTAACTATCTCTATCGGGCTTCTGAGGTCTTTGACAGCCGTAATCCGCCCTCTTTCGGGTAGTTCTATCCTTTCAGGGACAAATCCTGCCATCCGCATCTCCTCTGGAGTTAGTGCAGGCTTAAAATTAATCAGTTTCATAGTAAGAAGACTGACAATAATTAATAAAAATGGCAGGACTATTAATATTATTTTTGATCTCTCCATATCTCAATTTCACAATCTCCCAATCTCTTTGCCCGGCATCCTCAGCGAACCATCTATCTTACATATTATAGCACCAGATGACCCCCCTGCCTTTGCAATTACAATGTTATTTACGACAAGATATGGGAAATTCAGAGACTGCAGGTATCCAACGTTATTCACCAGCACCGCATAGTCATCAACAGGGATACTGATATTTACAGGAAGGGTTATCTCACCTGCCTTATCACCGAAGTTTGTTACAGTTATGTCAGCACCCTTAATAGTCATCTTTATGTTATCGAGTGCTAATAGCATGCTCTCTTTATGGCTTTTTGAATAATAGTAAGGTGGCAGTAGATTGTTTATCCATTTTATTACTGAATCAATATCCATTATGGTCTGTTTCATCCTCAAGGCATTTATCCTTATAAGCTCGAACTTCCTTATTGTATCTAAGAGACTGTTTTCATATTTAGTGAGTAGAGTAACAGAGACAATGATTATACTCAGGGTTATTCCTGCAATGAGGTGAAAGGTAATGGTTCTTTTGAGTTCACTATAGATCACTGATATTCCATCTTTATATGAAAACTTTTATCTTTAAAGTCAAGACCATGGCTTTTTATACTGGCACCTTTTAGACCCACAATCGAGTTAATGAGTTTCTGATAATCCATCTGCATACCTGCATAACCCTCTGTCTTTACTGACCCCTTCAGCTCTACATTCAAAATATTATTGCCTGTATTTATAGATATGGAATCTATCCTGATATTATCCACCTTCAGTTCAGAAAGTAAAGACAGAAACCTCTGAATGTCAGGAATTGATGCAGCATTCCTGAGGGATGTCACAAAAGGCATGTACCCAGCAAGTTCGGTCTTTTTCATATCGTATATGGTTAGGGTGTTATCAATATCGGGAAGGTTTCCCCTTATGGAGCTGAGTCTGTCCTTCGATTCTATAATATTTTTTACTATAAAGCCTGTATAACCCATACCTATAATGGAAAGCGACAGAAGCAGGGCAGTGGAATACCTCAAAAGCAGCCTTGTGCGGAAAAGATTCTTATACTCTATGGTTAACAGGTTTATATCCCTATCCCTCGGGATAAAAAGTGCCGAGAGTGGAGATATAAAGTCAAGAAGTGCACTGCTCAAAGGACTGGTTGTGAGGCAGGCTATGGGTATTGATGTATCCACAGTTACATTGTAATTACTGCAGAGGCTTCCTATAAGCATGATAAGATATGGATTTATCTTTAGAGTCTGTCTACAATAATTAATAGTCATCTTAATGCCCTGAATATCAACATCCCCGATTCCCTGTTCAAGGGATTGGGCTATCCTGATGAACTGTATTACACCATCCTTAATCAAAAATATATTTTTATTAAGACCTGTCTCTGAAACGCATAGCAACGGCATCGGTTCTGGCCCTATCAGACAGGCGAGAGAAAATATATCAGGATAAATCGCCTTTATGACCTTGCCCTTAAGAATAAATCTATTAACTATCTCTTTTATGTCCTCATTCCTGACAGCAAAGACAAAGACCTCTTTCATCCTCCTCTGTTGCACAATCTTTTCGCCTGTTATTGTATAAATGAAGGAGAAATCTTTGAGTTGAGACCTCTTCCTTATCTCTGCTTCAATAAGTATTTTGATTAATCTGGTTTTTGTCGGTGGGACAAGGATTGTATCCTGGAAAAAATCCTTAAAGCTGTTTACAACTATGAATTCCTTTCTCTTTTCCTTAAGAAGAAAGTCATCAAACTGTTCATTCCTTAATATGAGGGCATCATCAACTACAATGTTTTTTCTCCTGAGTGTGGCGTAAAGGACTCTTATGGTTTCATCTTCAAAACTTACTACTATAGCCCTTCCCAATAAAATCCCCTATTTAAATAAATTATATAAAATAAATAAAACAATATCAACTAAATATGAGACAGATGTGTCAGGTCTTGACATTTGACTCAACTCTTTTTACAAGTCTATGTAGATTTTTATCCCTTGCCATTTGCTCCTTCAGCCTCATAGATATTTTACTTATACTGCTGTAATGAATCCCTCCAAATATCTCGCCTATCTTTTTATTACTTAATCCAGAATATCTTTGGATTAGATATATTGCAATTTTGCGACCTTCTTCGTTCTTGCCTCTATTTAGAACCTCTCCTTCCTTTATACCAAAGGTCTTTGCAACCTCTTTAATTATCTCCTCAGGCGCTCTCTTCTCTGTAAATCTCTTTTTCTCTATAATTTCATCGCTTAGTTTCTGTCCCTTCAACATGTTCCTTACATTTTCCCTGAATTCCTTACCTCCAAGTATAACCTGAGCATAAAGGTCTTTCAGAGGTGTCTCTATCTTTCCTTCTAATCCTTCTTCCACATATTCCTTATAGTTTCTCCTTGCCATACTTTTGTCTCTCCCAAATCTCGACAACACCCATGAATATTCCATCCAGCTCTTTTGTTTCTGTTTCCCGATATAAGCTGGGTAACTACTCCACTCATATAGTTCGGGTCTTTCCACTATCTTCGCCCTCATGGGATTGAGATGAACATACCTGCTTAACTCTAAAAGATATGCATCTTTTTCCACAAGGATTCCCTTGTACCTTCCCTGGAAAAGGTGTCCCACCCTGCTGTGTCCCCGATTAAAATACCCTGTATAACCTCCATTTATCCCGTGCATCACCTTCAAAAGGTTTCCTTTTGGTGTTTCAAGAATCAGATGATAGTGGTTATCCATTAGAACGTAACTATGAATTAGAATTCCATAACGTTCATGATAGTCTTCCAATATCTCAAGAAATTTTTCCCTGTCATGGTCGTCAAGAAATATCTCTTTTTTTTCATTTCCCCGACTCGTAATATGATAGAGGGCTCCTGGATATTCTATCCTTAACGGTCTTCCCATAAGGAAAGATTACCACGCATTGATAGATATGTCAATTGTCAAGACCTGACACCTTCTCTGCCTTTGTTTTTGATTTACGGACAAGTACGGTCTGTGCCTGTAAAATTAACACAACAGTCTTTATTAGTGTCGGCGCTCACTGCCTGGCTATAGGTTAATTGTGCCAAGATAGCACCGCTGCAAATACCAAGTCGGCTATATCTATCAATGGTCTCGCCAGGGCCTAAACGACGTGTTGGTGTGGTGATCTCAGCGCCATTCAAGACATTATTTGAACACCATCCATCCACAATGAAATCATATGTTGCTCCAGTGTCGTTCCATACTCTATACTCTGAACATGGAACTACAACAGAAGGATTTATCGTCATTGCAAAAGACCTCTCTGCACAGTTATCTTTATTGTCAGCTGTATTATTGTCGTTATTATCGCGAGCAAGGACTGTTATATTGAAACTTCCTGATTCTGTGGGTGTGCCGCTAATTGTAAGAGAATCTCCTTGTGTCCAGCCAGTATCTTCATCATTGGCAAGGGCAGAACAACTACTTGTTAACGGACAACCAGGCGTTGGATTTGATATTCCAGTCGGTAAGCTCCCCTTCAGACACCACTTGTAATACCCACCGCTACTAAAAGGCACTCCACCATCAGCATATACAATCGCACTATATGGGTTTTCCTGAAAACCGTAAGGTAGCTCATTATTCAGAATCTTTAATTGTGCCCCCACGCACCCTGCCTTTATCCTCAGTTCATCAAGGGTTACCCACTTAACAATGTCGTCATAAGGCTCAGGTCTATTCATATCAGCAGGATGGTCATCTATGTTAGGAGTGCCCACCTCGTAAACTGTAACCCTACCGCCAACATTACCCGTCTGGATATTATAATTTTCGGCTCCACTTATAACTACAAAGGCCACATTGGGAATATCGTTGTAAGTAGAGCAATCAGAATTGGTGCAGTCCCTCACAGTTATCCCGGTTGTCTTCCTGCCACAAACACCCCCAGCTAATAGGTCATCCAGATTAGCATCAGGAACGTAATATAAGTCCTTTGTCCATGCATCCCTTGGGTTCCTTACCACAGTTGGAAACTCTGTTATAGCCGGGATGCGATTATTCGCTGCCGCATAACTTGTTACAGACTCTACTGCAGCATCAACTATCTCTTTTGTCTCCGTGTACTTTGCCCTCTTTGTCAATGGCCCGATCAAGGCTGCACCAAGGGAAACAAGGATGCCTATTATCACAAGGATTATTGCCAGTTCAATGAGGGTAAACCCCGTTAGAGACCCTATCCTAACCCCGTTAGAAATATTTTTTCTAATGTGGGTTACTCTGAAATGCGAAGCATTCTCTAACGGGGTAAAGCCTTTATTCTTGGTTTTCAAAATCATATCTTCATCCTGTTATTGCACAAATTTATTTGATCATACAGAATCAGTAGTGTTCAAAATAAGAGTCATTCTGAGTCCGCCCGCCTGAGGCGGACGGACGAAGAATCTCAGAGGACGGCTCAGGACAAGTCTGAGTGTAGCGAAGAATCTCATTTTTAGGAGTCAACAAAATCAAGGCTCAAGTACTTGTTCTGGACAAGTATGATACAGAAATATAGGTACATCGACTGAAATCAGCGACGGTGTTCACACCGCCCACTGGAATGTTTTGTAGGGCGTGATTTTCGCTGATTTAACCACCTTTTGACTGAATCTTGACTTTCACCTGATGGTTTTCCTGTCAATAATCCCTCAACACTGATATCTTCATCAAGGTCTTTCCAATGGATACCGTGCCCTCTACCGATCAATCTCCAATTATTCCTCTCATCAGAAGTAGCATGCACTAAACGAGGAAACCATTCCAGAGGGACTGAAATTGTTCTTCCATCGCTTAAGTCCACGCTCAGAGTATCCTCTGTTACCCTTACGTCTCCAGCTTTGGGGACTTCTATTTCAATCGCCGAAATATTCATTCCAACTCTTAATACTGTTGGCACTTATGTTTATAATATCACATTTTTCGCCTAAAAAGCATTTATTCAAGTTTTGTTCGTTATCAATAGATTATTGCAATAACAGGGTTTATAACCCTGAAAAGTCTACCAATTTCATAGGGGTGCGTCAATTCTTTTTTTGTTAGTTGAAACGACCCAAGAACTTCTTATACACTATATCCTACAGAAAGACTAAGAAGAATTGAAGGAAGGTAAAAATATTTGACAGGTGTAGAAGGGAAAAGGTCTCTCCTGAAGATAGGGAAGGTTCCTTACTCAAATCTTTTTCCCATCTTTTATATACTCGAGAAGCAATGTGATTGTTCAGGGTATGAATTCATCGAGGGATTTCCTTCCACTCTCAACTGGCTTTTAAGATCCGGGCAGATAGATATAAGCCCGTCATCGTCCATTGAATATCTCAGGTACAAGAATAAATACACCTTTATTAAAGGCCATTCAATAAGCTCAAAGGGTCCTGTGGGTAGCATATTGCTGTTGAGCAGGAGACCGATAGAGGAATTGGAGGGTAAGACGGTCCTTACATCATCACAGTCAGAGACATCTGTTGTCCTGCTTGATGTTATCCTGAAGAAGTTTTATAAGATTGAGTGTCCTCTGAAACCAACTGATGAAAAAGTCGATCTCTTACTAAACAAGGCAGGGGCTTTTCTTTCTATCGGTGACGATGCCCTAAAGGCAAGGAAGATAGTTACGAGTCACACGTTAGGGTGGGGGGATATTTATATCTATGACCTTGGAGATTTATGGTACAGAAACACGGGTCTTCCTTTTGTCTTTGCATTATGGATTGTAAGGAAAGGCTGCTTTACAGAAAAGGCTGAACTCCTGAAAAGATTCATTCATGATCTTAATAAGGCTAAAGGACTTGCTATGGAAAACTTAGATAAAATTGCGCAGGCATTGAGGCCATTACTCCTCAGCCGCTATTCATTAATCATTACGGAGGAAGAGCTCATCCCCTACTGGAAAGGAATATCATATGATTTTATAGAGGAGCATGAAAGGGGGCTTAAGTTATTCAGAAGGTATTCAGAGGAGCTGGGTTTGTTGTAGTGGAAGATTTTTACTTATCCCCTCAGTATCCTTTTGAATTCCTCGTAGGCAACCTTTATTTCTTCTACAGAGGCTTCATCTTCTAAGGTCGTGATGTCACCTATGGGCCTATCCTGAATTATAGCTTTTAATATCCTCCTCATGATCTTACCCGACCTTGTTTTTGGAAGTCTCGCCACAAAATATATCTCCCTGGGTGTTGCAATAGGACCTATCTGCATACGAATGCTATCAACTATCTTTTCTTTGATGCCTTCTTCAGGCTTATATTCTTCTTTGAGTATCACAAAGAGGACGATGGCCTCTCCCTTTATTGGGTCAGGTGCACCCACGACAGCAGCTTCGGCGGCAAAAGGGGTTGCAACTGCAGAACTCTCTATCTCAGCTGTGCCTATTCTGTGCCCGGCCACCTTTAAGACCTCATCTGCCCTTCCCAGAAGCCAGAAATATCCCTCCTCATCTTTCATTGCATAATCGGCCGTGTAATACATCCCTTTGAATCTTGACCAGTATGTATCTGTGTAGCGAGCTGGATCTTTATAAATATCCATTAACATTCCAGGCCAGGGCTTCCTTATTACTAAGTAACCCTTTGTCCCAGGAGTTACGGGATTACCAGAATCATCTACCACCTCTGCATCAATTCCCGGTAAAGGCAGAGTAGCAGAACCAGGCTTGAGGGGAACGAGTTCTAAACCTGGAGCCGGGGATAGCATTATCCCTCCCGTTTCTGTCTGCCACCAGGTATCAACGATGGGGCATCTTTCGTTCCCAATGTATTTGTAGTACCATTCCCATACCTCCGGGTTAATAGCCTCACCGACAGTCCCGAGGATCTTCAGGCTACTTAAATCATGCTTCTTAATCCAGTCCTCTCCGTAGCGTATGAACATCCTTATTGCTGTTGGGGAAGTATAAAAAATTGTAACCCCATACTTTTCTATAATCTCCCACCACCTATCCAGATAAGGATAGTCAGGTGCCCCTTCATACACTATAATCGTTGCGCCATGAAGCAAGGGTGCATAAACTATTGCTGAGTGGCCTGTGACCCAGCCTACATCTGCAGTACACCAGTAAATAGACTCATCGGATATATCAAAGACCCACCTGTATGTGGCGTAGTTGTAAACTAAGTACCCCCCCGTGGAGTGAACAATCCCTTTGGGTTTCCCCGTAGTTCCTGATGTGTAAAGAATATACAGGGGATGAGTGGCTTCAACAGGTTCAGGTTCCACATGCCTCTCGGCATCCTTCACCAATTCATGATAAAGAAAGTCCCGTCCTTTCTCTATATTTACTTTCTCTTCTGTTCTTTTTACTAAAATCACCTTTTCAACTGTTGGGGTGAGCTTCAAGGCATTATCAACGATCTCCTTAAGAGGGACAAATTTCCCTCTCCTTATCCCAAAGTCTGCTGTTATCAAGACCCTGGCACCTGTGTCGTTGATTCTGTCTGCTAAGGCCTGACTGCTAAATCCGGAGAAGACAACTGTATGGATAGCACCAATCCTTATGGTCGCCAGCATAGAAATCACAAGTTCTGGGATCATAGGCAGGTACAAAACTACTATATCACCCTTCTTAACCCTGATATTCTTCAGGACAGAGGCAAATCTGTTCACCTCTCTATGGAGCTGGGCATAGCTGAAGGATTTCGTGTTGCCCTGCTCATCCTCCCAGTATATTGCCACTTTATTCTTACGCCAGGAATGCAAATGAGCATCTACACACCCATAAGAGGCATTGAGCAACCCGCCTACAAACCACCTTGCATAGGGCTCCTCCCATTGAAGAACTTTATCCCAGCGTTTAAACCAGGGAATCTTCTCTGCCTCTTTCTCCCAGAACTCCTCTAAGTTCGAAGTTGCATTCTGCTGAAATTCGAGATACCTTTTTGTGGGATAGAACTTCCTATCTTGCATAATCCTTACTCCCTCAATAATACGGAGTACTTTGTTTTTGTATTATAGCATGTACCCTGCCTTGCCAAAGGTGCTTTCGGGGTGGTATCCTTAGCTATGAACCTTTCATCTTTTCAGAAACCGAGTAGATATATAAACAGTGAGATTAACTCTATTCACAAGGAAGCACCCGTAAAGGTGGCCCTTGCATTTCCTGATGTATACGAAATAGGGATGTCTCACCTTGGACTCAGAATACTTTACAAGATAATAAATGACATCCCTTTTGCATCTGCAGAGAGGGTTTTCTATCCGTGGCATGACCTTGAGGCTGAAATGAAGGCTAAGGGGATACCTCTTTCATCTTTGGAATCGAACCATCCATTAAAAGATTTTGATATCCTTGGCTTCAGCCTCCAGTACGAGCTTTCATATACAACCGTCCTTAATATGCTATATCTTGGGGGCATTCCGCTGAGGGCTGAAGAAAGAAATAATTCATCTTCTACCCATTATCCAATCGTTATTGCTGGTGGGCCGTGCACTGTTAACCCAGCACCTATGTCTCACTTTATCGATGCCTTCTTGATCGGCGATGGTGAGGAGGCTGTAGAGGAGATACTGGATACAGTTTATAGATGGAAAATGGGCGGAGACAGAAGAAGGGGATCCATCCTTCCGGCTCTTTCTGAGATTGAAGGAATGTATGTGCCCTCTATTCACGCCTCACGTGTTAGGAGGCGCTTTATAGAGTACCTCGATGATTCTCCTTATCCATACAATCCAATCGTCCCTTATACCTCCATAGTCCATGACAGGGTAAATATCGAGGTTTCGAGGGGGTGCTCGATGGGCTGCAGGTTCTGTCAGGCAGGTACGACATACAGGCCGGTTCGCGAGAGAAGCCCTGAAAAGGTCCTTGAGATTACAGAAAACTCCCTGAGGAATACAGGATACGAAGAGGTTTCGTTCACATCCCTGAGTGCAGGAGACTATAGCTGCCTTTTACAGGTTGTGAAGGAATTCAATAAAAGATTTTCAAAGGACAGGATTGCCCTCTCGCTCCCCTCCCTCAGGGTAGGATCTATAAACCGCGAACTCCTTAAAGAGATTCGGTCCGTAAGGAAGACGGGCTTTACCATTGCACCTGAGGCAGGCAGTGAGAGGCTGAGAAAGGTAATAAATAAAGGCTTCTCTGAAGATGAATACGAAAGGGCCCTAAAGGCACTCTTTGAAGAAGGATGGCATAACTTAAAACTCTATTTCATGATAGGGCTTCCAACAGAGAGAGATGAAGATATAGAGGCGATCCCTAAAATGGTTGTGAAGGCGCTTAAGATCGCAAAACAACATACAAAAGGGTTTGTTAATATAAATGTCGGGGTCTCGCCATTTGTTCCAAAGCCTCATACACCTTTTCAATGGTATGGTCAGGGCCCTCCCGATGAGCTTAAAAAGAAAATGAATTATCTTAGAGATGTCCTGACAAAAAAAGGCTTTAAGCTTAAAGGCCACGATGTGGAAATGAGCCTTCTCGAAGCTGCCTTCACGCGAGGGGATGAAGGCCTTGCTCCCCTTATCGAGAAGGCCTGGTCATTGGGATGCAGGCTTGATGGGTGGTCCGAGGTCTTCGACTCTGAAAAGTGGAAAAGGGCAATGGATCTTACCGGTATAGATGCAGCGGTTTTTGCAAAAAAGACTTATGAAGAATCAGATATCCTCCCCTGGAACAATATAGATATCGGCCTGACAAAAGAGTTCCTGTGGAGGGAAAAACAGAAGGCACTGTCAGGAGATATCACACCCGATTGCAGGAAGATCTGCCAAAACTGCGGACTTGGATGCGAAACATCAGTCACAAGTCATCAGTCATTAGTCATTAGTAATGAGCAGTCAGGAGTCAGCCCCGTATCAAGTACGGGGCAGGAGTCAGGAGTCAAAAAGAGATTCCAGACTCATGACTTTACTCTTGACTATCGACTAAAGAAGCGCTTTAAGCCTGTAAGGATACGCGTTGAATTCTCAAAGACAAGCAGATTAAGATACCTTTCCCATCTCGAACTCATGGCCGTACTGCATCGGGCAATAAGGAGAGCAGGGTTTCCCCTCGTGTATACAGAGGGCTATCATCCATCTCCAAAGATATCCTTCGGCCCTCCCCTTGGAGTAGGAATTGGAGGTCTTAGTGAATATTTTGATATGGAAATAGTTCCACCTTTTGATATAGTTATGAACAGGAGAAGGTTAAACAATACCCTTCCTGAAGGGATCTATGTAAAAGACATGGCAGTTATTCCACCAAAGGCGAGATCTCTAAGTAGCTTTTTAACAAGATACGGATATGAAATAAAGGGCAGAGATCTATCTCATATCAATAGGTTTTTATCGGAAGAACAGATAAACATAAAGAGAGAAAGATATGTTATGAACCTCAGGGCTATGGTTGAAGAGGCAAGACGGATAGACGAGGAGACAATGTATTTAGTAGTTGTGGATCAGGGGGATAAAAAGGTAAGACTTGGTGAGCTTCTTCCAAGGGTTTTTAATGTCCCCTTAGAAGAGTTAGACATAACGAGGGTGGCCCTTTATGGATGGGATGGCGGATGGGTCAAACCCCTTGAGCGTAGTTCACAATGGACAGTGAAATCCTGATTAATGCAACGCGTGAGGAAACCAGGGTTGCCCTCCTCGAAGGGGGTCAAGTTGTCGAGTTCTATATTGAGAGGAAGCAGGATGCAAGCCTTGTCGGAAATATTTATAAAGGCAAGGTCGTCAAAGTTCTTCCCGGAATGCAGTCAGCCTTTGTTGATATAGGACTCGAGAGGGCAGCCTTCCTGTATATTACTGACATCCGTGCTGATATAGAGGAATATGCGCCACTTGTCGAAGAAATGGACAATACCCTTGAATTGATTTCAAAGAGGGAGAAAGATGAGCTTACCATAGAAGAGCTTGTCCAGGAAGGGCAGGAAATCCTCGTACAGGTGTCAAAGAATCCTATCGGGAGCAAAGGTGCTCGCCTCACCTCATATATAACACTACCTGGTAGATATCTTGTGCTTATGCCTAATGTGGAACATATAGGCATATCGAGGAGGATATCAGACGAGGCAGAGAGAATAAGGCTTAGAAGCATTGTCGAGGATATAAAACCAGAATGTTGCGGACTTATCATACGAACAGCAAGCGAGGGTTCTACTGAGGAAGACATTAAAAAAGACCTCGAGTTCCTCCTTCTTTTATGGGAAACGATACTGAAGAAAAAAGACAAGGTTAACGCACCATCCCTTCTTTACAGTGACCTTGACCTTGTCTTCAGGAGTGTAAGGGATCTCATGAGCCAGGATGTCAAGAGGCTTGTTATAGATTCTGAGGTGGAGTACGAAAAGATCAAGGATTTTGTCAGGACCTACTTTGATAAGCTTTTGGGTAAGATAGAGCTTTATGAAGGCACAGAGCCCATATTCGATGCCTTTGGAATAGAGCTCGATATTTCGAGGGCCCTCGGAAGAAAGGTATGGTTGAAATCTGGCGGCTACATAGTTATTGACCAGACAGAGGCGATGACCGTCATTGATGTGAATACAGGTAAGTTTGTCGGGAAGGAAGAGCTTGAAGACACAATATTTAAGACCAATCTCGAGGCAGTAAAGGAAATAGCATACCAGATAAGGCTCAGGAACCTTGGCGGGATCATAATAGTAGATTTCATTGATATGGGAAGACCTGAAAACAGGGAAAGGGTATTTAATGCATTTGTTGAGGCAATGAAGAAAGATAGGGCAAAAAATACAATATCCCATATATCGGAACTCGGGCTCATACAGATGACAAGGAAGCGCGTCAGGGAGAGCCTCGGCAGAATACTATGCGAGCCCTGCCCGTATTGCGAGGGCAAAGGCTTCGTTAAGTCACCCCTGACCCTCTGTTATGAGATATTCAGGAAGATAAAGAGAATTGCGAGGCGTGGTGGAGAAAGGATTATTGTTACAGCCCATCCCTCGGTTGCGGAGCTTCTCTCTGATGAAGAGCGCCCTGGGCTGGAAGAAATAGAAAATTTGTATAACGTAAAGGTCACTATAAGGGAGAACCGCAACCTCCATCAGGAGAATTATGAGGTCGCAGTGCTTTAAATTACTGAAGTCTTGCACTTTTTCATACCCATAATTGCTCGAGATAACTCTCAAGAATACTTTGTTTAAACTGAATTTTCATAGTTTTAATGGTCACGGTGATATTTTCTAACAGGATATATTTTCTC
>JBFMDQ010000029.1:0-8499 GCA_040753955.1 Nitrospirota bacterium
TTGAAAGTTATCACAGGATTTCACTTTTAGTGAGCTTTATGAATAAAGCCTAATTTGTTACAAACATAGAATTATCACCTTTTTATGAGTTTTGTGTGCATGTATTATTGCAACAACAGGGTAAAGTAACCTTGAGCTTATCTATGAAGCAGTAGATGAGAGGACAAAAGAGGGAGAGGAAATAGCTGGCATGATTATTGTGTTATATATTTGTGGATGGTAAAGGATTATGGCAGTAATTATAAAAGAGATAAAACTTATAGGTTCAAAAGGAAAGGTAGAAAAAGAGGCTATATTTGATTCAGGCTCTACTTATTCATGTATTCATCCCGAGCTGGCAGAGAGGTTAGAGACAGTTATTCCCTTACCAGAACCCATGGAATTTTCTACTGTCGAAGAGGGCAGGAAGGTGATGGCAAAAGGGGCAATAAGGCTAAACTTCCATATCGGTGAGTATCGATTCTCAGATGAATTTATGGTAATAGAAGGGCTTTCCAACGGCGTAATAATTGGAGCAGCCACTTTACAGAAGTGGCGACTAAAGCTTGATTTTGAAAGGGATGAGATCATAATAGACCCCAGAGTAACAAAGCTCTGGTTATTGTAAAGACTATGGCTAAAGAGGCTTTAAGATACCTCCAGAATGCAAAGGAGATGTTAAGGGAAGTTCCCATTGAGAATAATACATATATAGATGTAAAACCTGTTCAGGAGGCATGTGGGACCGCATATCTTGCTGTTCTTAAGGCTATTGATGAATACCTCATAAAGAGGGGAATCGGCGAGAAAGAACTGCCACAATCTACAGAAGGTTATAGAGAGATGCTCATGAAGTATCTTTCTATTTATGATGGTAAGCTCAGAAGGGAATTTGAGAAGCTCTATAAGCTCCTTCACATAGCAGGTTATTACAGGGGGCTACTGGAAGATGTAAATGTGGTTAAAGATGCCATTAAGGCAGCAAGGGTATTTATAGGGAAGATACCTTGAGGTTGGCATGGAGATTGCTTTAAAATATATGTGGATAGTAAAAAAGTCGAATTTGGTGACTAATGAATATCGACAAATAACTTTAGAATGAAAGGAGGTGAAAAGAGATGAGAAAGACGATAATCATAGGTTTTGTAGTAATGTTGTCTCTCGTATTGGTTTATGGATTTTCTGATGCGAAGGTAACAGGTGTTTGTAGTAATTGCCATACAATGCACCTGAGCCAGGGTGGTACGACCGATACATTTGAGGGCGTTACTGTAGCAGGTCCCATCAATGCTTTAATAAAGGCTACAAGCGCTACAAACCCATGCGTAGCATGTCACGCGGGTGCTGCTGGAGCCACAGACAGTGCGACTGGAGCTCCGCAGGTAGACGGGACTAATGGGTTGGCAGGTGGTACATTTAATACTACTACCGCTGATACCCCCGCAAAGGTACACAATGTATCTGTTCTCAGGACTGCAGATTCAACATTTACAGCTACAACTTTATCACCACCTGGTTTTACAGCATCTGCCCCACTTCCACCTGCTGGACTTACTACAGGCCCTTCAACTTGGACTATAAGTACTAACCAGTTAACCTGTGCAGGTACATATGGCTGTCATGGAAAAAGGGATACTACAAACCCTATAAAGGCAATTCAGGGCGCACATCATGGTAATACAAATATAGACAATACCTCAACGGCAGGTACTGTAGCAACAAGCTACCGCTTCCTTTATGGGATAAAAGGTGCTGAAGTTGCCGGCTGGCAGGAAACCGACAATGCGCACAATGGTTACTATGGTACTGACACCCAGGGTGAGTCTTATCAGACCATAAGTTACTTATGCAGTGAATGCCACGGAAATTTCCATTGGCATATAGCTCTTGGAGGAACCACTGAAGTCGGAGGTACCTCCCCATGGCTAAGACACCCTACAGATATCGCTCTTGCTGCTAGTACAGGAGGCATATTTACCACTGATTATGGTACTTTAGGCTTTGCTTACAACTTAGAGACCCCTGTAGCCTTTGAATCCCCTGTGACAACTACCACGACATTTACCACTGCTGATGCCAGAGTTATGTGCCTTTCATGCCATCGTGCACATGGAAGCGCTTATACGGACATATTGAGGTTTAATTACGCTGATATAAAGGCTGGACAAGCAATAACAACTGGTTGCAACAGATGCCATCAGAGACAGAGATAACCAAATTTGAAAATGGGGACCTGGAGATACCGCAAAAAATCATCTTCTCCCTCAAAGACTGTCTGCCCATAATTACTTTTTGAGTGATATGATGCGGATACCCTATTGCAACAGGGCGTGATATCCTCGGCATGGTTAAAATAATATGCTTCCCCAGAAACAAGTGTCAACAAAAATAATCGCTGTCCCTATTTTCCTATTTACGGCAGCGGCAACAACATAGACTTTAACACCTTTAAGATCAGGTAGAATGTTTCTTGCCTTTTCCCTCTTTATTATTTTTGGGTGAAGCTATGGAGCTGACTTCTTTGATTCTTTTTTCTCCGACTTTTCTCCCTTTGATTTCCGTACATCCTCATAATCAACAAATTCAAGCACAGCCATCGGTGAAGAGTCCTTGACCCTGTTTCTTGTCTTGACAATCCTCAGGTATCCACCACTTCTTCCAGAAAGTCTCGGTGCTATCTCGCTGAAGAGCTTTGCAATAGCAGACCTGTTAGGGAGATACGAAAGTGCAAGCCGCTTTGCATGGAGATCTCCCCTGATGCCGAGCGTTATTATCCTCTCTCCAATTCTTTTTACCTCCTTTGCCTTTGCAACGGTTGTCTCTATCCTCTGATGTTCAAGGAGCGAAACCACCAGACCCCGTAAAAGGGCCTTCCTCTGGTTCGTAGTCCTCCCGAATAACCTACCATCAACTCTATGTCGCATCTTGCTTAACACCTCCACCTCGTGAGGCTATCTCTTTGTTAAGGGCATCAAAGTCAATCCTCATGCCGAGGCGCAATCCCATTGAATGGAGTATCTCCTTTATCTCATTAAGGGACTTGCGTCCAAAGTTCTTTGTCTTGAGCATCTCATGCTCTGTTTTCTGTATAAGGTCGGCAATGGTCCTTATGTTTGCATTCTTCAGACAGTTACAGGATCTTACGGAGAGCTCCAGCTCATCGACACTCTTGAGGAGATTTCTGTTGAATACGGGATTCTCGCTGAGTAATTGTACTTCACTACCTTCCTGCACAGAACTTATCTCTATCTCTTCTTTCTCCTCTTCCTCTTTTAATAGGAACAGCTTCATATGCTCAATTATGATAGATGCAGCCTGCGAAACTGCCTTTTCAGGTGTTATACTTCCATCGGTCCATATCTCCATTACAAGTCTGTCATAATCTGTTGCCCTTCCCACCCTTGTCTTCTCCACGGTGAAGTTAACCTTCTTTATAGGGGTAAAGACAGAATCAACGGCAATCATATCCACAGGGAGGCCTTCCTCTTTATTTAATTCAGCAGACACATATCCTTTGCCCTTTTTAATATGCATCTCAGCCTCAAATATAGCACCCCTATCTAAGGTTGCTATGACCTGCTCAGGGTTAAGGATCTCAAAAGATGCATCCCCTTGAATATCAGAGCCCGTCACATCTTTGGGGCCCTTTACCTTTACTGTTGCAATCTTCTTTCCATCCGTATACACTTTGAACCTGAGCTTCTTCATGTTCAGGATTATGTCAATCACATCTTCCTTAATACCGTCTATTTTGGAGAATTCATGAAAGGCACCCTGTATCTTTACTGCTGTAACTGCTGCACCTTCTATAGAGGATAGCAAAACCCTCCTGAGGGCATTCCCTACGGTGGCACCAAAACCACGCTCTAAAGGCTCCGCTATAAGTTTACCGTATGTGCCGGTCAGGGTTTCTTCATCAAAACTGATCTTATCAGGTAACTGAAAACCTCTTTCCTTTAGATCCATAAGGCCTCCTCGAATTTAAAGTACAATAACCAAATCATAAATTCCAAATAATCACCAATAATCAATAACCAAATAAGTCCCCAATTTTAATTCTCAATTTCCAGACCGTTTGGTTATTGTACTTTGGTTATTGGTTATTATTTGGTTATTGGTGCTTGGAATTTGGTTATTTTCATAAATTATCTAATTTGTTTATATAAGAACAACTCTAAAAAGTTATTCTCACTTAGAGTAGAGTTCTACTATGAGCTGCTCCTGAACAGGGAGTTGTATTTCCTCCCTTGATGGTATATGCAAAACCTTGCCTCTCATGTCTGCACTATCAACCTCAACCCATCGAGGTATTCCTCTATGCTCAGCCTTTGATAGGCTGTCGGTTATCTCGGGTATATCCCTGCTTGATTCCTTTACTTCCACGAAATCCCCTCCTTTGACCTCATATGATGGGAGGTTTACTATTTTACCGTTTACAAGAAAGTGGCCATGACTGACAAATTGTCTCGCCTTACGTCTATTGGGTGCAAAACCCATGCGGTATACAATGTTATCAAGACGGCTCTCGAGGAGCTGAAGGAGCACCTCTCCTGTAATGCCTTTTCTCCTCTCAGCCTCATAGAAATACCTTCTGAACTCTCTTTCAAGAAGTCCATAAGTCCTTCTGACCTTCTGTTTTTCTCTGAGTTGGGTACCATAGTCGGATAATTTCCTATAACCCTGCCCATGTTGTCCAGGAGGATATTTTCTTCTATCGGTAGCACATTTCTCTGTGTAACACCTATCGCCCTTTAGAAAAAGTTTTTCCCCTTTCCCGCGGCAAATCCTGCATAAAGGTCCTGTATATCTTGCCACGTTATACCCGCCTCTTTTTTGGAGGTCTGCATCCGTTATGAGGGACTGGTGTTACATCCTTTATAAGGTTAATCTCCAAACCTGCTGCCTGAAGTGCCCTGATAGCAGATTCCCTCCCTGCACCAGGACCTTTAATAAAAATATCAATCTGCTTAATGCCCAAGTCCTTAGCCTTTTTAGCTGCTGCAGCAGCTGCTATTTGTGCTGCATAAGGAGTCCCCTTCCTTGAGCCCTTAAAGCCTAAGTTGCCCGCGCTTGACCAGGTAATAACATCACCATCGGGGTCAGTTATAGTTATTATCGTGTTGTTAAAAGTAGCTTGAATATGGGCTGCTCCGTAGGCGATATTTTTTTTCTCTTTCTTGATGTCTTTCTTCCTCTGAGCCATTCAGTTATGCCTCCTTCTTCCTGCCAATGGCTGCCTTTCTTGGGCCTTTACGAGTTCTGGCATTCGTTCTCGTCCTCTGACCTCTCACAGGGAGTCCTAAACGGTGTCTCAGTCCTCTATAACAGCCGATGTCTATAAGTCTTTTTGTACTCATGGATGTGTCACGCCTGAGATCACCTTCAACCCTGTAATCCCTCTCGATCACATTCCTTATTTTTACAATCTCTTCATCAGTGAGGTCCTTTGCCCTCGTGTCAGGGTTGACCTTCGTCTCAGACAATATCTTCTGTGAAAGAGATCTGCCGATACCGAAGATCCTTGTCAGCCCTATCTCTATGCGTTCGTTCTTTGGTAAATCAACTCCAGCAATTCTTGCCAATTTTGCTCCTTAAATTTTGAGATTTGAAATTTGAATTTTTTTTACCCTTGCCTCTGTTTATGCCTCGGGTTATCACAGATAACCCTTATAATGCCCTTCCTTTTTACAATCTTGCATTTGGCACATATAGGTCTTACTGAAGAACGGACCTTCATATTCACCTCTAATGTCAAAATCCAAATGACAAATTACAAAACAAAAGTTTTTAATACAAACGCATTAAATGCCATTACGTTGTCATTGCGAGCGACCAGCGGGAGCGTGGCAATCTCACTTTACAACTACGAGATTGCTTCGTCATTTTATTCCTCGCAATGACACTTTACTTAATGCGTTTGTATTAGTATTTAGGCTTTGATATTTGACATTTGTTTTATTTAGCCCTATAAGTTATTCTACCCTTCGTAAGATCGTATAGCGAAAGCTCTACTGTAACCTTATCACCTGGCAAAATCTTTATAAAGTGCATCCTCATCTTCCCTGATACATAGGCGAGTATAACCTGGCCATTTTCAAGCTCCACCTTGAACATTGCATTCGGCAGGGTCTCTATAACCGTACCCTGAACCTCTATAATTTCCTCTTTTGGCATTAACTTAATATTATAATTTTCTCATTCACTTTTAGTCAAGATTTTAGGTCCATCTGATGCAACAAGCACAGTATGCTCAAAGTGGGCTGATAGTTTACCATCAACTGTAACCGCTGTCCATCCATCATTGAGAATAAAGACCTCATACCCACCCGCATTGACCATGGGCTCTATCGCCAGGGTCATGCCTTCCCTGAGCCTCGGGCCACGCCCCGGGGAACCAAAATTAGGAATCTGAGGCTCTTCATGTAATTTCCTGCCTATGCCATGGCCTACAAATGCCCTTACTACAGAAAACCCATTTGACTCAACATGTCTTTGAATAGAATGTGAGATATCTGATACTCTATTGCTTATCCTTGCATTCTCAATCCCTATGTAAAGGGATTCTTCTGTTACCCTAAGTAACCTTTCTACATCTGGGTGTATTTTCCCCACAGGAAATGTATAAGCGGCATCTCCGTAAAAACCATCGTTATAAACACCGAGGTCAACACTCAGAATATCTCCCTCCTTTAAAACCCTCTTCGATGGTATGCCGTGAATAACCTCATTATTCACGGATGTGCATATGCTTGCAGGGTATCCCTTGTACCCCCTAAATGCTGGTACCCCTCCCTGTGCCCTAATATAGGCATCGGCAAAACTCTCGATCTCTTCCGTTGTGATGCCCGGCCTCACCATGCCTCTTATAGCATCAAGTGTACTGGCAACGATATGGCATGACTTAGCTATCCTTTCTATTTCTTTCGGAGACTTTAAGATAATCACATCCTATAATTTTATTAAACCCGAATTACGCAAGGGTATGTATTAAATGACCACACTGTGTCATTCCGAGCGAAGCGAGGAATCTCATTTTGAGTGATGAGATTGCCACGTCGCTCCGCTCCTCGCAATGACATTTTGAAAGGTTTGCGTAATTCGGGTTAAATTTTCATTTTGAAATATCTTATCCTCTCCTGCCTCTTATCCTGCCCTTTTTCAGGAAGCCCTCGTATGAACGTGTAATCAGGTGCGTCTCTATCTGGGAAACGGTGTCGAGGGCAACTCCGACTGTAATCAGAAGAGATGTGCCTCCAAAATAAAAAGGAAGATTAAATCTTCCTATCAGTATCTCAGGGATAATGCATACAATTGCTAAATATAAACCGCCCACAAACGTCAGTCTCGAAAGCACCCTGTAGATATACTCAGAGGTCTTCTGGCCGGGTCTTATACCTGGTATATAACCACCGTACTTCTTGAGATTATCTGCAATATCAACAGGGTTAAATATAATAGCAGTATAAAAATAGGCAAAGAAAAAGATCATCCCGACATAAAGTGTGGTATAAAGTACTGTCCCGGGAGAAAGCTGTCTTGCTATTGCCTGTACCCATGGTATCGCTATAAAACCTGCTACCGTTGCGGGAAACATAATAATGGAGGATGCAAATATTGGGGGAATAACTCCAGCGGTATTTATCTTTAGTGGCAGGTGCGTGGATTGACCACCATACACCTTTCGACCAACAACTCTCTTTGCATACTGTACAGGGATCTTCCTCTGTCCTCTCTCCATATAGATTATCGCACCGACAACAGCCACCATCATCACAATAAGTACGATGATGAATAATATAGATAGCTCCCTTGCCTGTGTTAGCCTGATTGTACTTATTACAGCATTAGGAAAACGTGCAACAATTCCAGCAAATATTATGAGGGATATACCGTTACCTATACCTCTCTCGGTGATCTGTTCTCCAAGCCACATTAAAAAGACCGTTCCTGATGTAAGTGTAATCATCGTCAGCAGCCTGAATGACCAGCCGGGGTTTTGCACAAATGCCCCTCCTGCCATACCCTCCAGGCCCGCTGCAATGCCGAAAGACTGAATGGCACTGATAATAACTGTCCCATATCTTGTATATTTTACGATCTTTTTTCTGCCTGCCTCTCCCTCCTTTGCAAGCTTACCTATAGCCGGAATTACTACTGTAAGAAGCTGAAGGATAATAGATGCGCTTATATAAGGCATTATGCCGAGGGCGAAGATAGTGACCCTTGATAAAGCCCCACCTGAAAACATATCAAAAAAGCCCATGAGGGCCCCGCCCTTCTCAGCGAGAAACTTGCTCAGTTCCTCCCCGTTAATCCCAGGGGTAGGGATATGGGCGCCAATCCTGTATACAGCGAGTAGGGCGAGGGTAAAAAGAATTCTGCTTTTAAGCTCTGGTATCTTAAATATATTCTGGAAGCTCGAGAGAATTCCCATTTAGATTAAATTCCAATAACCAAATCCCAAATTCCAAATAAATTCCAATAACCAAACAACATAATGAAGTCCCAAATCTGTTTAGT
>JBFMDQ010000029.1:8599-17769 GCA_040753955.1 Nitrospirota bacterium
GGTATCTTAAATATATTCTGGAAGCTCGAGAGAATTCCCATTTAGATTAAATTCCAATAACCAAATCCCAAATTCCAAATAAATTCCAATAACCAAACAACATAATGAAGTCCCAAATCTGTTTAGTTATTAAAATTTGGTAATTGATTATTGAATTATTGGTTATTATTTGGTTATTGTAATTTGGTGATTGGTTATTCCCCATTCTGGTTATGTATTATTTCCCATTTACCACCCGAAGCAACTATTTTGGCTAATGCAGAGGCACTAAAGGCATTTGCCTTTATCGTAAAGGGTCTGTGAATCTCACCCTCGCCAAGGACCTTGAGGCCATCCTTTAAATCCCTTATGATACCCCTTTCAACAAGAACCTCGGGTGTTATAATATCTAATCCCTCTAACTTACTAACATCTTTTAGATTTATGATTGCGTACTCTATTTTAGAACGGTTTTTAAACCCCCTCTTAGGAAGTCTCCTCTGCAGAGGCATCTGCCCGCCCTCAAAGCCTGGCCCTTTTGTGCCCCCGGAACGGGCTTTCTGCCCCTTATGGCCCCTGCAAGAAGTTTTTCCATGCCCCGAGCCTATACCGCGGCCGACTCTCTTAATCTTCCTTCTCCTTCCTACCGCAGGCTTTAAATCCTCTATCTTCATAACGCTTCTTGATGCTCCTCTTCAAGCTTTCCTCTCAGCTTCATTACAGAGTCGGGGTCCTTGAGGACTGAAAGCCCATTCAGCGTTGCCTTCACTGCATTAAAGGGATTATGGCTGCGGAGGGATTTTGCAACTATATTTTGAACCCCTGCTACCTCCAATACCGCCCTAACAGCACCTCCTGCAATAATCCCGGTGCCCTTCTGTGCCGGGTTCATAACAATGGTTCCTGAGCCGAATTTTCCTATGACCCTGTGGGGAATTGTCCCGTCTTTTATGGGAAACTTCATTAGGGATTTTTTCGCTTGCTCAATCGCCTTTCTTATTGCCTCAGGAACCTCTGAGGCCTTTCCTTTTCCCATGCCAACAGTTCCCTCTCCATCTCCTACAACAACGAGGGCGGTAAAGGAAAATCGCCTTCCACCTTTAACAACTTTTGCTACCCTGTTTATGTATACAACCTTATCTTTGAGATTCAATCCCTCTGGGTCAATCCTTGCCACCATACCCCCTTTTAAAATTCCAATCCCGCTTCCCTGGTTGCCTCTGCCAGTGCCTTAATTCTGCCATGATAAAGATACCCGCCCCTGTCAAAAACAACCTTCTTTATGCCTTTCTCTAAGGCCCTTTTTGCTATGAGCTCACCGACCTGCTTTGCTGTCTCGATATTACCTTTATGGGATTTCTTATCTTTGAATTCCTTATCGAGACTCGATGCAAAGACAACAGTATGCCCCTTGAGGTCATCTATAATCTGGGCGTACATGTGATTCAGGCTCCGATAAACAGAAAGTCTTAACCTTTCGGGCGTCCCGAGGACCTTCTTCTTTACCCTTTTATGGCGTCTTTCTCTGCCCTCTTTTTTGCCCTTTGCCAAAAGACCCTCCTACAATTCAGTTCTTAGTTTTCAAATTCGAGACTAAAGGCTATAAACTATTTTTTACCCGTTTTACCGGCTTTTAATTTGAGGTGTTCGCCTGAATACCTGATACCCTTACCTTTATAAGAATCAGGCGGTCTGAGGACCCTGAGATTTTCAGCCACCTGTCCGAGTTGATGTTTGTCAATTCCCGTGAGGGTGACTGTAGTCTGTTTTGAATCAACAGACGCCTTGATACCCTCTGGCAATTGAAACTCAATGGGATGAGAATAACCGAGGGTCAATATAAGCTTGTTACCCATCACCTGGGCCTTATAACCAACACCAACTATCTCAAGGACTTTCTGGTAACCCTGTGAGACCCCTATTACCATATTAGAGATGCTGTTCCTTGTAAGACCATGTAGTGCTCTGTCAGCCCTCGAGTCACCAGTTCTTTCAACCACTATTTTACCATCATTTACTGAAGCCTTAATCTTATCCGGACAACTCCAGCTAAGTTCGCCTTTTGGCCCCTTTATCTTTATTGTCCTTTCATCTATTGATACATCAACACCTTCGGGTATCTCAATGGGCTTTTTACCTATCCTTGACACTCTGTTCTCCTCGAGAAAAAGGTGTCAGTGTCAGTTTTTAGTGTCAGTAACTGACACTGTTCACTGTCACCATTCACTCTTAGTTTACTTTTACCAAACATAACAGATGACTTCTCCTCCCACACCCTCACGACGACAGGCCTTATCACTCAACACCCCTTTCGGGGTTGTCAGAATTGCAATCCCGACCCCCCCAATTACCTTCGGGATGTCCTTCCTGCCAACATAAACCCTCCTGCCCGGCTTGCTGATTCTCTTCAAGCCAGTGATAAGACTCTTATCCTCCACGTATCTCGGGATTATCCTCAGGATACCTTGCCTTTTATCCTTCAAAATTTTGTATGACTTTATGAACCCTTCCTCCTTCAATATCTTCGCTACCTCTACCTTCATTCTGGAGGCAGGAATATCAACCTTCTCTGCCTTTATACGTACTGTGTTTCTTATTCTTGTAAGCATATCTGCAATAGGATCGGTTACCATTAAAATTCCTCCTTTGATGGACTTAGTCCTTCAAAGCTCCTACCAGCTCGATTTTACCACTCCGGGTATCTGCCCTTTGAGGGCAAGAGCCCTAAAACAGATCCTGCACATCCCGTACTTCCGTAGATAGCCCCTTGGCCTTCCACACAGCTTACACCTATTGTGAGACCTTACCGGGAACTTTGGTTGCCTCTTGGCCTTTTCTATCATACAAACCTTAGCCATAACTCACTCCATGAGAATTCAAGATTTAAAACTAAAAATTCAAAATTATGGAATTCATTAATTTTTAATTTTGCATTTTTAATTTCTAAATGGCATCCCCAGATGCCGTAAAAGGGCCTTCCCTTCTTTATCCGTCTTTGCAGTAGTACAGATTGTGACATCAAGTCCATGGGCTACCTCGACCTTGTCATAATCTATCTCAGGGAACATAAACTGCTCTTTGAGGCCCAGAGAATAGTTACCCCTTCCATCAAAGGACCTCCCTGATAACCCCTTGAAATCCCTGATCCTCGGCAGGGCAAGACTTATCAGCCTGTCAAGGAATTCGTGCATCCTATTCCCCCTGAGGGTCACTTTACAGCCTATAGGTATTCCCTTCTTTAGTTTAAAACCGGCGATTGATTTTTTTGCTTTTGTTATAACAGCCTTCTGGCCCGTTATTAGAGAGAGTTCCTTCTGTACTGCATCGAGGAGTTTTATGTTCTGTATCGCCTCTCCAAGACCGACATTAAGGACAATCTTTTCTAACCTGGGTATCTCCATTACATTTTTATATGAAAACTCTTTCATCATAGCCGGAATAACCTCTTTTATATATTTCTCTTTGAGTCTCGGTACCACTACTCGTCTATAATCTCCTTGCATTTTTTGCACACCCTTACCTTCTTGCCATCTGATAAGACTGTATTGCAAATCCTTGTTGGTTTTCCACACTTCGGGCATAGAAGCATCACACTTGATATATGAAGGGGTGCCTCTTTCTCGATTATACCTCCCTGTGCATATTTTCTGCTCGGTCTCATATGTTTCTTGATTATGTTAACTCTCTCTATCAGGAGCTTGTCCTCTGATGGGTAAACAAAAAGGACCCTCCCTTTTTTACCTTTTTCCTTGCCAGTAATGACTAATACTGTATCATTTTTCTTAATGCTTAATCCCATAGTGTACCTACAGCACCTCCGGAGCTAAAGAGATTATTTTTGTAAACTCCTTCCACCTGAGCTCCCTTGCCACAGGGCCAAAGATTCTCGTCCCAATAGGTTCGCCCTCTGCATTTATAAGAACAACGGCATTCTGGTCAAAACGTATATATGACCCATCAGGCCTTCTATGTTCTTTCTTCGTCCGTACCACAACGGCCTTTGTTACCGTTCCCTTTTTGATGTTGCTGTCTGGCAATGCCTCCTTGACGCTGACAACAACGATATCACCAAGCCTCGCGTACTTCTTATGGGAGCCTCCAAGAACCTTTATACATTGAACCCTTTTTGCACCTGAATTGTCTGCCACCTCAAGTATGCTCCTCAGCTGAACCATCTTTAACCACCTCTTGCTGCCCTATCTAAGACTTCAAGCACCACCCACCTCTTTTCCTTGCTGAGAGGCCTTGTCTCTATAATCTTGACACTATCCCCAATACGACACCTGTTATCCTCATCATGTGCCTTGAACCTTGCCACCCTCTTTACAGTCTTCTTGTATTTAGGGTGCTGGAAAAGTCTTTTTACAGCCACAACTACGGTCTTATCCATCTTGTCGCTAATAACTTCACCTATATAAATCTTTTTAGACATTTTTACTTTTCAACTTTTCACTTTTTATCGTTAAGACCCTTGCAATATCCCTTTTCACAGCCCATATGCGCATCGGATTCTCTATCTCCCCTGTAGCCTGTTGGAACCTTAGATTGAAAAGTTCCCTTCTGAGGTCCTGCTCCTTTTTTATCAACTCCTCTATTGTCATTGCCCTGAATTCAGATGGTTTCATAGAACCCCCTCATCCCTTTTTACAAACTTTGTTGCCACAGGCAATTTATGAGAGGCAAGACGCAAGGCCTCTTTCGCAACCTCCTCGCTAACACCGGACATCTCGTATAGAATCCTTCCTGGCCTAACAACTGCAACCCAGTGTTCAGGTGCCCCTTTACCCTTTCCCATCCTTGTCTCAGCGGGCTTTCTGGTTATCGGTTTATCAGGAAAAATCCTTATCCATACCTTGCATCCCCTCCTCGCATGGCGTGTAATAGCGATTCTTGCTGCCTCGATCTGTCTACTGGAGACCCATCCAGGTTCAATCGCCTTCAGACCGAACTCACCAAAGGAGACGGTGCAACCTCTATAGGCCTTCCCATCCATCCTACCTTTCTGCATCTTCCTATATTTGACCTTTTTGGGCATCAACATAGCATCACTCCTCAACCCCACCTTAATCCTCCCCTTACTAAGGGGAGGATGGGAGGGGTTATTGGGTTTGGGGCGAAGGCCCGAAGCTTTCTGGTAGTATATCGCCGTGATAGACCCATACCTTAACTCCTATAACACCATAGGTTGTCCTTGCCTCTGCAAAGCCGAAGTCAATATCAGCCCTTAATGTATGGAGCGGAACCCTGCCCTCCCTGTACCACTCTGACCGCGCTATCTCGGCCCCGGCAAGCCTTCCTGAGCATGATATCTTTACTCCGAGGGCACCAAATCTCAAGGCTGAGGTCACGGCCTTCTTCATAGCCCTTCTGAAGGCAATCCTCTTTTCGAGTTGAAGGGCTATATTTTCCGCAACAAGTTGAGCATCTATTTCTGGTTTCCTTATCTCTTTTATATCTATCGCAATATCTCTGCCTGTCATCAGTTGAAGGTCTTTTCTGAGCCTTTCTACTTCGGCACCCTTCTTGCCGATAATAATTCCGGGTCTTGCAGTGTGGATTGCTACTCTCATATTTTGACCTGCCCGTTCTATCTCTATCTTCGAGACCCCTGCATGGAAGAGTCTGTTTTTGAGCATCTTTCTTATTGTTATGTCTTCGAGAAGTTGTTCGGTATAGTCCTTTTTGAGATACCATATCGAATCCCATGTTTTTATTATACCGAGCCGATTTCCTATAGGATGCGTTTTCTGACCCAGATTTACCCCCTATTCTTCATCTGACAAAACTAAAGTTACATGGGAAGTCCTTTTCCTTATAATATTTGCTCTTCCCATTGCCCTCGGTTCGATCCTTTTCATCACAGGTCCCTGATTAACAAAGGCCTTTACAATTTTCATGGATTCAGGATTATCAGCCTTTTTCTGTTCTGCATTAGCCATAGCTGACTTAAGAAGCTTTTCTACAAAACTTGCCCCTCTGTATGGCATAAAATGTAAAAACAAAAGGGCATCGCCGGCACTTTTGCCCCTTATCAGGTCTATTACCCTTCTTGCCTTCCTTGGTGTTATCCTCGCATACCGTAATACCGCCCTTGCTTCCATGGCAAATTCTTTTTATCCCTTTTTAGTCCTTTCTGAGCCGGCATGGCCTCTGAAGGTCCTTGTTGGTGCAAACTCGCCAAGCTTATGACCAACCATATTCTCCGTAACATACACGGGTATGAACTTTTTACCATTATGGACAGCAAAGGTATATCCTATAAACTCGGGTACTATTGTAGAATGCCTGGACCATGTCTTGATGATCTTTTTTTCACCACTCTCCATCATTGACCTGACCTTCTTCATAAGCTTCTCATCCACAAAGGGACCTTTTTTTAAGGATCTCGCCAAATTACTTTCTCCTCTTAATAATGAATCTATTTGTTCTCTTATTCTTCCTTGTTTTAACTCCTTCGGGTCTCCCCCATGGTGAGCATGCCGGTCTGCCACCAGAGCTCTTGCCTTCACCGCCACCGAGCGGGTGGTCTATGGGGTTCATTGCAACGCCCCTTACATGAGGTCTCCTGCCCAACAGTCTCGTTCTGCCCGCCTTACCGTAGGAGATGTTTTCATGGTCAGGGTTGCTAATCTGCCCGATTGTGGCCATACAGCCTGAAGGTATAAGCCGCACCTCACCTGATGAGAGCTTAACCTGGACATAATTATCCTCTTTAGCTATTAGCTGTGCTGAGGAGCCTGCACTTCTGACAAGTTTGGCACCTCCTCCTGGCCTAAGCTCAATATTATGTATAAATGTTCCTAATAGGATGTCGCTCAAAGGTAGGGCATTGCCAGTCTTTATCTCAGCACCCCTACCTGAGACAATCTCATCTCCCACCTGAAGCCCTAAGGGTGCAATTATGTATCTCCTATCACCATCTCTGTATTTAAGAAGGGCGATCCTTGCTGACCTGTTTGGATCGTATTCTATAGTCTCAACCACTGCAGGGACACCAAACTTATCCCTTTTAAAATCGATAACCCTGTAGAGTCTTTTGTTACCCCCACCTCTCTGCCAGACGGTAACACGACCTCTGTTATTCCTGCCAGCGGTCCTCCTCGTAGGCCTCAGGAGAGGCTTGTATGGTGTATCTGTTGTTAGGTCAGTAAAGTCAGAGACAGTCTGGAATCTCCTGCCTGGTGATGTTGGATTATACTTCTTTATACCCATTATGCACCTTCAATAAAATCGAGTTTTTCACCCTTTTTAAGGGTAATTACCGCCTTCTTTCTATCAGGCCTTTTGCCAATAGACCTTCCATATCTTTTCCATTTACCTTCTATATTTATTGTTGAAACTTTCTCAACTTTTACCTTAAAAATCTCTTCTATAGCCTTTTTTATCTCAAGCTTATTAGCATCAGGGCTTACCTCAACTAATATCTTATTTTCTGATTCCTTTAGATAACTTCCCTTTTCAGTAAAAAGGGGCTTTTTGATTATATTATAGAGACTCCTCATTCTGTTATCTCCTTACCTCCAAATCTGGCGACTGCATCTTTTGTCATAAGGAGTCTACCGTGAACCAATACATCATAGGAATTCACGTCCGAAACCCTGACTACCTTTACACCAGGGATATTCCTTGCAGAGAGGGTTACAACTTCATCCCTTTCAGGGGTTACGATAAGTATCCTCTCTCTTTCTAATCCGAGGTTCTTCAATATTGCTATCATATCTTTTGTTTTATGTCGATCCATCGAGAATCTATCTATGACTGTAATTGCCCCCTCTGACATCTTTATAGAAAGGGCTGTCCTTAAGGCAAGCCTTTTCACTTTTTTTGGAAGCTCATAGGAGTAATCCCTCGGCTGAGATCCAAAGACTATCCCGCCACCTCTCCATAAAGGGGAGCGAATGCTTCCCGCCCTTGCCTTTCCTGTATGCTTCTGCCTCCAGGGTTTCTTTCCGCCTCCACGAACAAGACCTCTTGTCTTTGTTGCATGAGTACCTTGCCTCTGGTTTGCAAGAAAATTAATTACTGCCTCATGGAGAATAGCCGGTCTGGCAGAGAAACCGAAGATTTCATTATTCAAGTTGATTTTCCCAACGGTATTATTGCTCCTATCCTTTATTTCAACCTCCGGCATGTCAGTCTTCCTTTCTAATCTCCAGATAGGTACCCTTCGCACCTGGAACCGCACCTTTTATAAAGAGCAGGTTCTGGTCAGTCCTAACATTAACGATCTCGAGGTTCTTTACTGTCACCCTTTCTGAGCCCATATGGCCAGGAAGCCCCTTATTTTTCCAGACCCTGGATGGGAAGGAACTTGAACCGATAGAACCTGGGGCCCTGTTGAACATCGAGCCATGAGACGCCGGCCCTCCAGCATAGTGATACCTCTTCACAACACCCTGAAATCCTTTCCCTTTTGAAATACCAGTAACGGAAACCCTGTCTCCTTTAGAAAATCTCTCCACGGTCAAGAGCTCGCCGACCTTTAAACCACTCATAGGGAATTCCTTTAATATCCTGTAGGATTTAACTCCTGCCTTTTTGAAAACACCTGTTAAGGGTTTTTTTAATTTCTTTTCTTCTACCTCCAAAAAGCCGACTTTAATAGCCTCATATCCGTCATTATCGAGAGTCTTGACCTGAATAACACAACAGGGACCAGCTTCAACAACAGTAACAGGACATACTTTCCCGTCCTCCATAAATATCTGGGTCATACCGAGTTTTCTCCCGAGAATACCTATCATAATTTTATCTCCACATCAACTCCGGCTGCGAGCTCTAACTTCATGAGGGCATCAATAGTCTGTGGAGTTGGATCGTATATGTCTATCAGTCTTTTATGTGTCCTGATCTCAAACTGTTCCCTCGATTTTTTATCCACGTGCGGAGACCTGAGAACAGTTATTTTACTTATTTTTGTGGGTAAGGGTACTGGACCTGCTATCCTTGCTCCGGTCCTCTGGGCAGTATCCACTATTTCCTTTACAGACCTGTCAAGTATCCTGTGGTCATAAGCCCTTAATTTTATCCTTATCTTCTGGTTCACCCTCGTCGTTTCACTCCATCACTCCAGTATCTCCGTAACAACACCTGCACCTACAGTCCTTCCGCCCTCTCTTATGGCAAACCTTAACTCCTTCTCCATTGCTATCGGTGAAATGAGCTCTATTGTAAGATTTACGTTGTCACCA
>JBFMDQ010000030.1:0-17435 GCA_040753955.1 Nitrospirota bacterium
ATGCTTGATGAGATGCTTCAAATGCAGATCAAGGTGCCTTTATTCACGCAGCTAAGGAAGCTATCGCAAAGCCTAAAAAGTCGAAAGACTTACGGTCTGAAGCTTGAAACCTCCGAGCTGATGCTATTTAAGAAACTTTTTACCTTCTTTATCTTCGTGGAGAAATATGTCCAGACTCTTACCACAAGAGCCATGCTGGATATAAAAAAGGTCGCCAAAGAGATTGCCTGGCCTGCCCTTAATATGGATATGAAGGAAATAGACCGGATATTGAGTAAACCAATTTTGACGCGCGACATGAGGCTAAAAGAGCTCAGGGCAAGGCTCGATAATCTCCCATGAGTTTTCGTAGTTCCTGTGTGCAAAGAAGACAGGTATGATAGAATTTGTGAAAGAAGCAGAAATCTATCGATAATTTAAGGAGACACCATGCTTAGCGCAAAGGATATAATGACCAAGGATGTAATAACAGTTAAATTAGCCACTACCATAGAAGATCTGGCACGGATACTCATAAAACACCGAATCAGCGGTACTCCTGTAGTTGATGAAGACGGTAATTTAATAGGCATAGTCACAGAGAATGACCTCATAAGCAAAAACAAGAGGCTCCATATCCCAACCATACTGAGGTTGTTCGATGCCTTTATACCCCTCGGTACGACTAGACTGGAAACAGAGATTAAAAGGATGGCTGCATCCACTGTAGGTGAGATATGTACGAGAAATGTGATTACTGTAGATGAAGACACACCCATGGAGGACATCGCCACAATAATAACGGAGAAAAAGATACATCTCTTACCCGTTTTAAAGGAAGGAAGATTAGTCGGAATCATTGGCAAAAAGGATCTCATAAAGGGCATCGCTGGTCAATCTGGATAAAAGACCTCAAAAATTTATTTCTCTCGGAAATATCCTCATGTGCTAAAATGTCAAATTAATTATTCGGTATAATTAAGGCTATGCAAGTTCACTTAAATGGAAGGCTCGTACCTGTAAAAGAAGCGGTGGTTTCTGTCTTTGACCATGGCTTCCTTTACGGAGACGGAGTGTATGAGACGATGAGGGTCTACGAGGGGGTCACATTCATGCTCGATGAGCACCTCAGAAGGCTCTATCGCTCTGCATCGATGATAGGACTTACGATTCCCCTTGAGATGGACTCTCTAAAAACCTCTATTTATGACACCCTCATTGCCAACTCTCTCAAGAACGCCTTTGTGAGGTTGACTGTATCGAGGGGCCATGGGCCTATCGGCCTTGATCCTGACCTCTGCCCCGAGCCCACCATCGTCATCATCGCACAGGAACTGAAGGACTACCCAAAGTCATTCTATGAAAAAGGCATAAGCCTCGTCATTCCGGAAACGAAAAGAAACCTCAGGGAGGCACTAAATCCTCGTATAAAGTCCCTGAACTTTCTTAATAATATCCTCGCCAAGATCGAAACAAAAAAAAGAGGCGCCTACGAGGCTGTAATGCTGAATGTATATGGGAAGTTAACGGAAGGCACGATCAGCAATGTTTTCTTCTATAAGGATGGTATTCTCTGCACGCCTTCTCTTGAGTGTGGAATACTTGATGGCATTACAAGAGGAGTAGTTATAGACCTTGCCCTGAGAGATGGTTTAAGTGTGAAAGAGGATGAATTTGCAAAGGAAGACCTTTACTCCTCAGCCGAGGTATTCATAACGAGCACGACCCTCGAGCTCATGCCAGTCTCAAAGGTTGACGACCAGAAGTATGCTGTAGGTAACATAACAAAACTTCTCCATAAAGCATACAGAGAGGAAGTAAATGTCTATGTGGCAAATGTCAAGGCAGAAGGGCCATCTCTCTGGGGATACGAATAAGATTATGCAGGTGTTAAATCAGAAGGATATAGCAGGTCTAATCGACCACACATTGTTCAGGCCTGATGCCACGTATGCAGACATAAAAAGGCTCTGCGAGGAGGCGCTGCAATTCGGTTTTTGCTCCGTCTGCATAAATCCCTGTTTCATAAAGATGGCAAAGGAACTCCTTAAGGGCAGTAATGTCAGGGTAACAACAGTAATAGGGTTCCCCCTCGGAATGACCCTGACTGAGGTAAAGGTCTACGAGGCTATGAATGCCTCCCTCCTTGGTACCGATGAGCTTGACATTGTGATTAATATAGGTGCCTTGAAAGCAGGAGACTGGGGTACTGTCAAAAAAGACATCTCTGATATAATCATGGCAACAAGAGGACTCATCCACAAAACGATAATCGAGACCTGCTATCTCGATGATAATGAAAAAAAGAGGGTTGTGGAGATAGCCCTTGACGCAGGTTCAGAGTTCATAAAGACATCCACTGGCTTTGGCCCTCATGGTGCACGAGTAAGGGACATCAGGCTCATAAAAGGTATTATCGGAGGGTCTGCAGGCATCAAGGCTGCAGGTGGTATAAGGACACTTAGACAGGTCCTCAATATGCTCAGGGCTGGTGCCACAAGGATAGGAACATCAGCGGGGGTAAAGATTATAAAGGGGTCTTAAAAAATATAGATCGTGACTAAAAGGAATACCTAAGTTTAAGGAGAAAAAAATTGAAGGAAGAGAGAATATTGAGAGAAAAGATCAATCTCCTCGAAAGGGAACTGATAACTCTAACAGAGAAGTTGGAAGAGATGAGTACTGCTTTGAAAGATTTAGAAGATCTCAGGCTCGAAATGAAAGGGTTGAAGCTGTTTCTTGGTAGGGCATACCCCGATTTCAAAGGTGAGTTCCCTGAGATAATGCAAAAAATTTTTAAGAAATAAACTTAAGGTTAGAGTTAATAATTTTATAGCTCGATATGGACGAATTCCTCAGTATCTTTAACCTCGATAAGGCCTTACGTAATAAAATTTAGGTACCAATTTAAAGGACAAATCTCATTTTGCAAGCGGATTTTCTTTGGTAACCGCGGAGTGATTTCCATTACGGAGGACGTCAACAATTCTATCAAAAGATTCTTCATGGAGCCTTTTAATGTTTTTTCTTTTTCCATTGGTTAAGAGATTTCTGTCGATAAAATCGCCGAATTTTTCTTTGTTAAGGCCTGAAAGGAAGATTATTCCCTTGAATATCCTTTTATTAGTTCTGAAAGAGAAGATAGCACTATCTATAGACCTCTCAAGAAATATGTCGTTTCTGAACTGGATATCCTTATCAAAACCAATGGCTTGATTCCAATATTTCCTGTCAACAAGGCTGTCTGCCCTCAATTCAAAAAATGTATGCTCGATGTTTTTATTGCCAGAGGTATATATACTATGGGCGACGGTGTCTGCAGCCAGATGACTTATATAGCCAAGAGAGAAGGCCTTTTCAGAAGGTTTCTTTGCGGATTCCAGGAGACTAAATGCTACCCCCCAACTGTGAGTATTCTTTTCTGAAGGTAAAAGATTTTTAGCAAAAATACTATCAGGCATAAGGTTGCCGTAAAGATAGTCCTCTCTGTAACGCTTTAAAAGGTTATAGATTCCTGCAGGCAGCAGATAACCCAGATAATAAATCTCACTACCAAGATAGATATGTGTTAAAGGTCCCCATGCGAAGGCCAGCGAGGGAATCAGTAAGAAAAATATGACCATTAATAGTCTGAAAAACATTCAACAATTATAACAGATAGTCCATATCCAATCAAACAATCCCCCTAAACCCTCTATCCTTCGGGTTGCTTATTCGAAGATTCAATGGAATTTAAGAGGGAAAGAATTTCTTTTTTTGAAACAGCATACTCTGTCCTACAGAACTCGCACTGGACGTTCAGGGCCTCTCCTTTTTTGGCGAGGTCTTCTATATCCTTTTTACCAAGGGCTACTATTGCATCCAGGACCCTGTCTTTGGTGCATGGGCAATAATAAAAAACATCTCTCCATTCAGAGATTTCAATCGGGAGACCGACTGCCTCCTCCATTACCTCCTTTGGGCTGAGGCCATTCAGAATCATGGTACTAACGGGAGGAAGACCTTTCAATCTTTCTTCCAGGTATTTTACTGTCTCATCCCTCAAGCCCGGGAGAGCATGTATCATAAATCCTCCAGATGCCTTCACAGAGTTGTCAATATCAACATATACCCCGAGGGAGACAGCGGCAGGTATCTGTTCAGAGGCCCCAAAATAATAGGCAAGGTCTGTTGCAATCTCACCTGTCTGTAAAGGGACAGTTCCGCGGTAATATTCCCTCAGGCCGAGATCTTTTATCACATTCAGAAATCCCTTTCCGATACCCCTTCCAACATCAAGCTTTCCACCCTTTAGACCGAGGTGGATGTGTGGTCTCTTCACATATCCCCTTACCCTACAGAGCCAGTCTGCCTCTGCCACAATTTCTCTTAGGGGACCATCTCCAACTACCTGAAGGATCACCCTCTGTCCCTCTTTCAGGATAGAAGAAAGAAGAATAGATCCGCTTATTACCCTGCCGAGGGCTGCAGAGGCAGTTGGATACGTATCGTGAATAGACCTTGCCTTTTCAACAGTCTCAGTATCAACAAGCCCAACCACTAAAAGGGGCTCTTCTTTCGCCATCCCTTTTAAAAGTAAGTCCATAAAATTAGTATAGAAATCTCTTTCTTCTTTTACAACTTATCTTCTGATCAGTGTAAGTTACAGGAGAGGGTGTAACATTTCGCAAAGATCCAAGATTTTGATGTAATGCTGCATCACAACTGAATGGTTTCTTAGATCACATGAAATTTGGCTGAAAATATTAAGACAGGTATGATCTGTATTAAAGACACCCTGATGAGAGCTTCAGACCCTTGGGCTTAATATAATGGAAGAAAGAATATTAAGTCTTTTTCTTAAGGTGAGAGAAAGTTTTGGTGATGTGAAAGATAAGGTATCTCTGATTAAACCATATCTGGAACTCCATTTCGACGAGATTGAAGATAAGGTATTACAGCTCAAATCATACTATCAGCTCCATGTATATTCACCAGGCTGGGCCATGAAAATTGAAGAATTTGAAAGAAATCTCGGTTTTGAGCCGGAGCTTATTTACGAAAGCGCAGAGAAGGTTTATGCAATTTCGATCCTCTATAGAATAGACGATGAGATAACAACAGGAATCATTGCACATGAATTTGCCGAAATAGTAGCGAAGGAAAAAAATCTTCGGGAACATGAAGAGATTGACAGGATATGTGTTGAGAGGGGATTTGGAAAACACCTGCTCCGTGCACTCCAGAGTGACATCATTCCTGGAATGCTATGGAGGTTCTTTACAGACAGGGTTGATGTTGAAAAGAGAATAGAATATCTGAAAAGCCTGTTGTAAAGTCCAGATACGTTAAATATACGGAAGCCATCACTCACCTCTCTTTTTTGTATCTAATATATTCAACGAGGCCTAAAAGGCTGCCTGCTGTAATGGCGAGGAACCACGACAAAGAGAGGGCAGTTGCGATATCTGGCCTGACACCGATGAGACCAAAAAACAGGACAAAGGCGCCTTCCCTTAAGCCAATGCCTGAGATAGAAATAGGAATCATTGTAAACATGATGATGAGGGGTAAAAAGATCAGGCATGCAAGGAACGAAATAGGCTCTCCTAAACCGAATGCGAGAACATATACAGCGAAGATACCCGAGAGCTGAATCAAGGCAGATATAACCAAGGCCTTTACGATAATAACTTTCTGATTCCGATAGGAATGAAAATAATCATAAAATTCTGAAAGCATCTTTATCCTCTTACCAAGGCGTAGACCCAAGATTAAGAGGCTTGTGATAATAAAAGCCAGGACAATAAGAGGTAGCATCCATGCTATAGGCGAATTTTGAAGATAGGAATAACCAAAAGGAAAAGCAATAGCGCATATTGTTATCAACATCACAAAACCAAGATATCTATCCATAAAAATAGAGGCCAGAGAAAGACTGCCTTTTCCTGTTGCCTGATAGAGATAGAAGGCCTTAACAGCATCTCCTCCGATAAGACCGGGAAGTATGGTATTAAAGAAGGAGCCTATCAGATAAAGTGAAAAGAGTTTTCTTATTCCGAGCACCACTGGGAGAAGGAGTTTCCACCTTACCGTTGATATGAATTGAGCAAATATATAGAGGAGTATGGCGGATATGAAGGCATAGAGATTCATGCCCTTTATTATAGAGAAAACCTGTTTAAGCCCTGTCCTTGATAAAACGATATAAAGAAGTCCAGAACTTACAGTAAACTTCAGGAAGAGGAGAAATATCCTATTTGCTTTAAGGGCCAAGGATCTTCTTAATCACATAGGTGGGTTTTCTCTGGCTTTCATGATAGACCCTCACGAGCATCTCTCCTAAAAGGCCCATTCCGATAAGCTGGATCCCAACGATTATCAGGAGGACACCGAGCAAAAGCAGCGGTCTCCCGCCGATATTACGTCCAAAAAAGATTTTATCTATACTCAGGTAAAGGGATATGAGGAAACCGAGAAAACCGCTCATGACACCTACGGGGCCAAAAAATTGAATCGGTTTCGTGGAAAAGCTCTGGAGAAATTTTACAGTAATTAAGTCTAAAACGACTTTTATTGTTCGCGAGATTCCATATTTTGATCTCCCCTTTAGCCTCGGGCGGTGAGTGACCTCCACCTCTGCAACCCTTACTCCATACCAACTCGCAACAGCAGGGATAAACCTGTGCATTTCTCCGTAGATCTTCAGATTCTTTATAACATCCCTCCTGTACGCCTTTAGAGAGCAACCATAATCGTGAAGCTTCACGCCTGTCACATTACTTATAAGCCAGTTTGCTAATATGGAAGGAAGCCTTCTCCTAAAAAATGGGTCTTTCCTCTTCTTCCTCCAGCCGCTTACGAGGTCATAGTCTTTTGTCAATTCCAGAAGTTTTGAGATATCAGAAGGGTCATTCTGGAGGTCACCGTCCATTGTTATGACAATATCTCCGCGTGCAAAGTCGAATCCTGCTGCAAATGCTGCAGTCTGGCCGAAGTTACGTCTCAGGCTCAGTACAACAACCCTGTTATCTTTAGACTGAATCTCCTCGAGGATAGAAAGAGTCCTGTCGGTGCTCCCGTCATCTACAAAGAGTATCTCGTACTCCTTCTTCAAAGGGTTGAGGGACTCCTTCAGTTTCTCATAGAGGATGGGTACATTTTCCTCTTCATTGTAGAGTGGTATGACTATAGAAAGGGTCATCAATAGCTTCCTGGTTTCTCTTCTTTCATCCCTTTGAAATCATAACATAGGAATAGAGAATAATCTCTAATTTTCATCTTTCTCTTAGTATGGACAGTAAAAACCCTTTTCTCAACCCTTTCAAAGTCATTGGCTACTTTACAAGGTATTGCAGTGTCTCCTATCCTAACAAAGATTGCATCGTGATGGAGCAGTTTACTAAATCCAGGCCAGAGGTCATACTGGTTCATCCTGCGGCCGAGGTTAATACAATATGTTACGGGATGCCCTTTTATATAGAATGCAAGTTCACTCGAAACCTGGTATCTATCAGAAAATATGAATACAGAACGTGTTGCAGACATTTTTTCATATAGCCCTGCCACCTCTGCCCCGAGCTCTTTCCAACCGCGTAGCCTGCTGGTAGGATCCATTTTAGCAGGAAGGTTAAGGATTGAAGGATAGTAGGCTAAGGAAGTAACGACCATTGATAGCAGAACTGCCATTGCGATGAGAATCTTTTTACCTCCCAAATAAAACTTTTTTGAAAATACAGAAAAGGAAATGATACCTGTTATATATCCGGCTAATGCCCAGTTTGCCTGCACTTTTGCCTGCAGACTCTTTACGAGGAAAAAAGCAATGATAGGGACCGAAAACCAGAACAAAAAAGCCCCCTCGCGTTGTTTCCTGAGTCTCCAGACAGATACAGCCATGAGTATAAGTAAGAGAGGCGTTATTACGCCAAGCTGTGAGCCTAAAAACTCAAAAAAACTTTTCAAAGATATCTGAATACCCTCTGCCAAATGTACCTGACCTGCAGTATGTTTGAATGTAACCCAATCATGGTCTGCATTCCAAATTATCACAGGGCTGAAAACGGCGAGGCTGATGATACATGCGATATAAGGGCCTTTTGTAAGCAATAACCTCCTCTCTTCCTTCGAGAGTAATAAAAATAAAAAGGCGCAAAGATAAAAAAATGTCATGGTGTACTTCGTTAGAAGACCGAGGCCGATGAATAGGCCAAGGAGAGGCCAATACATTTGAGATTTGAGATTTGAGATTTGAGATTGGTTGCTGGTTGCCTTCCAGAACAAAAGCAGAGACAGTATCCAGAAAAATATAAAGGGAGAATCTATTGTGAATAAAACGCCAAAGATGGAAAAAAGAGGGACTATCTGAATCAAAATGGCTGAAAAGAGTCCGGCCTGTTCATCATACAGTTTCTTACCGAGGATATAAATTATGACACTGTTGAATGCAGAGAAGACCACTGCCATTATTCTGATACCAAAGACAGTATCTCCGAATATAGCTGTGCCTATATGCATGAGATATGCGATCATCGGCCCTTTTGAGTAATAACTCCAATCGAGCCTCCGAGACCACTCCCAGTAATGGGCTTCATCCGGACTGAGGTCGAATGGACCTCTTGTTATGTAATAGATACGGAAGAGACTAACAGCGAGGAGAAAAATAAAGAGTATAGTTGTATAAGGTTTCTCTTTAAGTCTCTCATAAGACCATTTGTATAAACCAATAACAGATATTGCTAAGGCAACACCCATCAGCGCTCCGACAAGAACATCAGAGGGATAATGTACACCAACATAGGCCCTCGAAAAACCTACGAGTAATGCAACGATAACAAAGGCATATCGCATCTTATTTTTGAACAGGATAAAAAATGGCGTTGTAAAGGCAAAGGCATCCGCAGCATGGCATGAGGGCATCGAATAAGAACTGGCACAGCCAACAAGGAGATGGACACCTTCGAGCGTGTTGCAGGGTCTCGGCCTTTCAAAAACCGGCTTCAGAATGTATGAACACCAATCAGATAGGGCTAAAGAAGTAAGACTAAGTATCAGGACAATGCCTGCCCTCTTCCAATCCTTTAAAAAGAACCATGTCACAAAAGGGATGAGCAGGAAGTAAGCCCTGCTTGTAATAAGGGGCATGGTTACGTCAAATAGATTATTTTGGAGGGCATGATTAACAAAGAAAAAGAGAGATATATCTGTTTCAGAGAGGCTCATGTGGTTTAGTTGCCCACTTGATTATCTCCTCAACCAGCGCCTCTATAGTTGCTTCCCTGGGCATTATATCAACCTTAAGCCCTGCATTTTCAACAGCCCTCGCTGTAACAGGCCCGATCACTGCGATGGCCACTCCCTTAAGAAGTTCATCAGCCCTTTCTCCCATAATCTCCACGAAGTTATTGAAGGTGGCTGTGCTTGTAAAGGTGGCGATCGAGATCTTACCCTCTTTTAGGAATCTCCTCAATCTCTTCCCTCTGAGTTCAGGCTTCACCGCCCTGTAGGCAACAGGAATATCTATCTCCCCCCCGAGCTCTCTTACCTTCTCAGGAAAGATTTCCCGTGCCTTCTCTGCCCTCGGCAAAAGAAACCGCATACCCCTTAATAGTTCGGAGTTCGGAGTTCGGCCTGCCCCGCTTCGCGGAGCGAGGCCGGGGAGTTCGGAGGTAAATGCCTCGATCAGCCCCTCTGCACGGAATTCATCAGGAATTAAGTCCACCTTTATGCCATATTTCTTAATCTCTTTTGCTGTCTTTGTGCCTATAGCGCAGATATTTATCCCTTTTAAATCTCTGATATCTCTACCTCTCTCGAAGAACCTTTTTAAAAAATACTTCACACCATTTCTACTCGTGAATATCAGCCAATCATAAGTCGCTATCTTATCTATCGACTTATCAAGCTCATCATAGCTTTCTGGAGGTACGATCTCTACCGTCGGGAATTCAATTATCTCGGCTCCGAGTTCTTCTAATCGCTCTGACCCCTCTGGATGCTCCCTTGTCACAAGAATCCTATAGCCAAACATCGGTTTTTTCTCATACCATTTTAGGGATTCCCTGAGCCTTACAACATCTCCGACAACCATCACCGCAGGTGGCTTAATATCCTTCTCCTTCACAAGCTCGACAATATTTCTTAATGTTCCCGTGATTGTCTTCTGGTCAGGCCTTGTTCCCCATCTGATTACGGCAACAGGTGTGTCGAGGTTTCTACCATTTTCTATCAATTTTTGGGTGACCAGATCTATGTTCTTTACTGCCATGAGGAAAACGAGTGTCCCAACACCGGTAGAAAGCTTTGACCAATCAATGGCGCTCTCTTTTTTCGTAGTATCCTCATAACCCGGGATAACGGCAAGGGAAGATGAATAGAGCCTATGGGTAAGGGGAATTCCTGCAT
Source organism: Nitrospirota bacterium (assembly GCA_040753955.1). Taxonomy (GTDB): domain Bacteria; phylum Nitrospirota; class Thermodesulfovibrionia; order Thermodesulfovibrionales; family SM23-35; genus JASEEX01. The sequence goes on from JBFMDQ010000030.1 coordinate 10,363, forward strand.
AGGCAGGGGCAGCAATGAAGGAGCTCACACCAGGGACTATTTCAAACTCTATTGCGTTTTTAGCAAGGGCTTCTGCTTCTTCTCCACCACGGCCAAATATAAAAGGGTCACCACCTTTAAGCCTGCATATAATCTTGCCCTCCTTTGCCTTTTGGATAAGGATTTCGTTGATTTCATCCTGTGTCATGGTGTGACGGCCACTTCTCTTACCAACATATATAAATTCTGCATCGTGGTTAATATAATTTAATACCTGAGCATTGAGATGGAAATCATAGATAACAACCTCTGCCTTCTGAAGGCACATCAAACCCTTTACAGTCAGAAGCCCGATATCACCAGGGCCTGCACCAACTATATAGACCTTACCTTTCATCATTCATTCTATAGCTCTGATGCGCTCCGGGAAGTTTCTTCTATCCACCCGATGACAGAATCATGATATAATGATTCTGAAATTTTAATTTGTTAACCCCAATAATGCAATTGAAAGATGCAGACGTTGTAAAAAATTTATTTGTTTAGAGGTTACTTAGAATTCATAGCCTCTCTGAGGGCCTTAGCTGCCTTGAAGTGCAAGACCCTCTTCCCTGGCACATTAACACTCACACCTGTCTTCGGGTTTCTTGCCATCCTCGGTCTTCTGTCCTTCAGCCTGAAGTTCCCGAAGCCTCTTATCTCGATCTTCTCTCCTTTAGCAAGGGCTTCTTTCATGGACTCGAAGACGGTCTCGACGACAATCTCGGTCTGTCTTCTCGTGAGGCTGCCAACCTTTCCTGAAACCTTTTCTATGAGGACTGATTTAGTCACGGAGCCCCTCCCTTAAATTAAATTTCAAATACCAATAATCAAATTGCAAATAAATCCTGATAACCAAGCACCCTAACCAAGTCCGAAATAAACTCCAAATTCCAAGCTTCAATTAACTCAAACAGTTGGAGCTTGGAATTTGGTTATTTACCCCTCATGGTGTAAAGAGATACTTTACTTTTACTGCAGGAAAGATGTCTGTCCATTCTTTAGGAATCTTTCCCCTGATCAAATCGATTAAAGAAAAACGCTCCTTTTTGCTGACTATCACTGGCTCTCCCTTTATTCCAGAGAGTTTTGCAGCAGCCTGAACTGCATCCTCGAGGTTTCCGAGCTCGTCAATAAGGCCTACCTTAAGGGCCTGTTCACCCGTAAAGATCCTTCCATCGGAAATCTTTTTTACATCAGCGAGGAGCATCTTCCTTCCATCTGCAACGGCTTTAATAAACTGTTCGTGTACGTTGTCAAGAACCCCTTGAAGGATCTCTCTCTCTTGCTTCCCGATTCCCCTGAATATTGATGCTATGTCTTTGTGTCTGCCGCTCTTAACCACCTCTGTTTTTATGCCAAGCTTGTTCATGAGTCCTTCTATATTGGGAATTTCCATGATCACTCCAATTGAACCTGTAAGTGTTCCGGGGTTTGCGATAATCCTTGTTGCAGGTGATGCTATATAATAGCCCCCAGACGCAGCAATAGAGCCCATGGATACCAGGACCTTCTTTTTTGCAACAGCCTTTCTCACCTCTTCATAGATCTCCTGGGCAGGGGCCACGGCACCACCAGGGCTGTCAATACGCAATACAATAGCCTTAACCGATGAGTCCCTCACATACTCCTTGAGCTCCTCAGTAGTCTCTTTAGAATCCGTAATAAGGCCTTCTATACGGATAAGGGCAATCCGTTCACCTATAGGTATACTCTTCTGCAACACCACAAGTAGAATGCTAACAATAACGAGAAGGATAAACAGACCAAGGATGACCAGAAAGACCTTCTTCACCCTTCTAACCTCTTAAGGTTTTTCATACTCAGTCCTATCTTCCTCTCATCGAGGTCTATCTTTATTATCCTTACCCAAATATCATCGCCTTCTTTTATAAAATTCTCGGCCCTTTCTGATGTCGACCTAATAATCTCGGAAGAATAAACAAGGCCTTCAACCCCACCCTCGAGCTCCACGAATATCCCGAAATCAGTAATCATGAGCACCTTTCCTTTTACCTCAGAACCGAGCTTGAATCTCTCCGGTATATCCTTTAACCAGGGATCAGGTTCGAGCTGTTTCAGGCCGAGTGCTATCCTTTCTGCCTCTGGTTCTATGTTCAGTATTATTGCCTCAACCCTCCGTCCTTTCCTCAAGATTTCTGATGGATGTTTTATATGTTTTGTCCATGAAAGGTCAGATATATGTATAAGACCATCAACTCCTTCGGGAAGGCTGACAAAGGCACCGAAGTCGGTAATGGTCTTTACCCTGCCAGAAATCTTCTGGCCAACAGTGTAACGCTGAGAAACAAGCTCCCAGGGGCTTGGTTTAAGCTGCTTTATGCTCAGGGAGAGACGCCTCTCCTCTTTATCTACCTTTAACACAAGGGCATCAACGGTCTCCCCGATAGAGAGGTACTTTGACGGATGTTTTGGCCTCGGTAGCCAGTCTATCTCGGATACATGCACAAGTCCCTCCAGATCTTCTTCGAGCTCAATAAAGGCCCCATAATCAGTAACACTCACGACCTTGCCTCTTGCATTTTTACCAACAGGGTATTTTTCATCTACAGTGAACCAAGGGTCTGGCTTTTTCTGTTTGTAGCCGAGTGTTACCCTTTCACTGTCTTCGTCATATTTCAGGACAATAACCTCTACCTCGTCTCCAATAGCAAAAAATTCGGAAGGATGGTTTATCCTTCCCCAGGAGATATCCGATATATGAAGCAATCCATCTATCCCACCAAGGTCGATAAAAACGCCGTAATCCGTGATGCCTTTAACTATCCCTTTAATAAGGGTGCCTTCTTTAAGCTTCTCGAGGGTCTTTGCCTTCTTCCTCTGCCTCTCCTCCTCGAGGATTGCTCTTCTTGATACGATGACATTGGAAAGCCTGTTATTAAGTTTTAAAACCTTGAAAGGCATTTTCTGACCGATGAGATTATCAATCTCCTTTGGTGCTTTTATACCTATCTGGGAACCTGGAAGGAAGGCATTTATCCCCGATATATTCACAAAGAGGCCGCCCTTCGTCTTTCCAACGACCAGTCCCTCTACACGGGTCCCGTCTCGGAGTGCCTTCTGAAGAAGCTCCCATGCCTTTATCTTTGTCGCCTTCTCTTTCGAGAGTTTTATAATGCCCTCAGAATCCTCTATCTCTTCAACATAGACCTCTACATCGCTGCCAACCTTGAGTGATGTTAGCTCTTCTTCTGAAAATTCCCCGATCGGAACAAAACCTTCAGATTTATACCCGATATCGACTATAATCCCATCCTGCTTCAATGCTAATACCCTTCCTTTTAGTATTGTTCCCTCTACAATACTGTGAACAGTTTCAGCATAAAGCCTTTCTATCTCTTCGTTTTTAATTTCCACGAAAAGTTTATCCTCCTATATATCTAATCCTCTCTTCCACCTCTTTTATGATCCAATCAGGGGTTGATGCCCCAGCCGTTATGCCGATTTTCTTTGCCCCCTTGAACCATCCATCTTCAATCTCGGAGGAGGTCTCTACATGATATGTAGATACGGAAAGAGACCCGCAGAGCCTTGCGAGCTGAGTTGTATTTGCACTATTTTTACCACCTACCACGACCATTACATCAACCTTACGGGCCATCTCTTCCGTCTCCTTTAATCTCAGGGCTGTAGAGTTACATATTGTATTATATACTTTTATCTCCTTGGCGTACTCTATAGCGTGAGATAGAACCTTTTTCAATGCCTCCACAGGTTGCGTAGTCTGGACAACTATGCCCACCTTACTCTTGAGTCTCGGAAGAGGCTTTTTCCCATCAACTATCATGACATCGTCACTTGCATAGCTCATAAGCCCTTTTACCTCCGGATGCTCCTTCTCGCCCAAGATAACTACTTGGTAACCCTCTTCCCTAAGGAGTTTAGCATAATACTGGGCCTTTTTTACAAATGGACAGGTTGCATCTATTATCTCATAGCCCATGGATGATATCTCTTCCGAGAGGTGAAGGGGTATGCCATGGGTTCTGATTATTAGTGCCTTTATATCCTTCTTTCCTTTAATTTCCTTTATGGGAATAATTCCTTTCTCCTTGAGCCTCTCTACTACCTGGGGATTATGGATTATTGGACCAAGGGTATATACCCCTTTGCGTTTCTTCCTGGCTACTCGGAAGGCTATGTTTACAGCCCTCTTTACGCCAAAGCAGAACCCCGCTGTCTTAGCTATAATTATTTTCATAGTCAGTGTTTAGTGCAAGTGGTCAGTGTCAGTAATCTGATATTTACTCACATTGTTCACTGACACTTTAAACTCCTTATCCTTTCCATTATCTCCCTGCTCATCCTCTCATGAAAGTGTTTGTCTCTTTCCTTTTTCTCGATCTTTAAAGGGTTACCGAATATCACCCTTATCTTTGCAGGTCTTAAAAACTTTGCGCCTGCAGGGAGGGCACTGTCCGTTCCCTCGATAAGTGTTGGAACAACAGGAGCCACACTTATGGCTGCAATCATGCCCACTCCCCTTTTGGCATCAAGCAGGCTCCCATCAGCACTTCGACCCCCCTCTGGAAAAACGACAACAATCTTTCCCTCCCTAAGTCGGGAAACAGCCTCCTTTATTGCAGAGGGCTGCGGTCTGTCACGGTTCACAGGAAAAGAGAAAAACCTGATAAATTTGCCGAATAAGGGAGTTCTAAAAAGGCCTTCCTTTGCAATGAAGGTAGGAGGCCTCTTTAGGGCTAATCCAATAATTGGCGGGTCTAAATAGCTTAGATGGTTTGCAGCTATAATAACCCCGCCTTCCTTAGGAACGTTCTCAGAGCCGATTACCTCAAGTCTATTAAAGACCTTTGAGAAAATAAAAAAAATTGGCTTGAGCAAATAATAAATAAGATACCTCAAGGTTCGGCCCTTATAAACTTCAATATTTTTTCCTTTACCTGTTCTATAGACAGGTTTGATGAATCTATTGCCAAAGCACCATCTGCCATTTTAAGAGGAGCTATATCCCTTTTAGAATCCCTCATGTCTCTTTCCACCACTTCCCTCCTGGACTCATCCATGCTGATATCAATGCCTCTTGACCTTAATTGGAGATATCGTCTTTTAGCCCTTTCCTCAAGAGAGGCATCGAGATAAATCTTTTTCCATGCATTTGGGAATACAACTGTTGTTGTGTCTCTACCTTCAATAACAAGGCCGCTGGTAAAGGCAGCATTCCTCTGGGTATAAAGAAGGAAATCTCTCACAACCTTTCTTGCAGAAAAGACCGAAGAGTAGTGGTCAATCTCCTTTGACCTTATATCCTCTGAAACATCTCTTCCCCCCCCTTCTCCCCCCCTTACTAAGGGGGGGATTAATGGGGGGGTAGTTTCTGAGTTCTGAGTTCTGAGCTCTGAGCTCTCTTTTAAAAACACCCTTCCATCTTTAAAAGTAAGAGTAATATTATTCAACACCTCTTGTATCTTATCATCTGGGTCATTAGGCTCAATCCCTTTTCCTCTAAGTGCAAGTGCAACGGCTCTGTATAATGCGCCGGTGTCGAGATAATCGAAGCCGAGTTCTTCCGCAATTACCTTTGCAATGGTACTTTTGCCCGCTCCTGATGGACCATCTATAGCAATAACCTTTTTCATATTATGGTTCAGATATGATTTTAACCCGAATTACGCAAACCTTTCAAAATGTCATTGCGAGGAGCGGAGCGACGTGGCAATCTCATCACTCAAAATGAGATTCCTCGCTTCGCTCGGAATGACACAGTGTGGTCATTTAATACATACCCTTGCGTAATTCGGGTTTAATTATAGTATAAATTGCCCTCTGGAGGACAAATCTTCTATGGAGGGAACTTTCGCTCAAAAAGATTCTCATTGGCAAGAATCTTTATGCAGTAATCGCGGCTTCTTCATCTGCGAGAGCTTTACAGTCATGAATGAGATCGGGGGATTGAATGGGACGTGGGGATTGATGTAGCAGAAATTGAGCTTCACGTTTTATAAATTTCACTGCGATGTCTGACAGCGAATATCGTAATAATCTGAGATGAATGCTCAATAGAATATATTATTCTCCAATCACCGACTCTAAGTTTGAATTTGCCCTTAAACTTGCCTTTAAGAGGAGCAGGTATTATGGATTCTATATTTTGAGAAAGCCAATCTATTTTGTTTGCGATATTTTGGGCGACGGTCTTATCAAGGCGTGCTAAATCTTCTTCTGCCTAAAGTGTGAACTCAACCGAATATGCCATGAAATCAACTCAATCCGAGTCTTTTTTTCACATCTTCAAATGGTATTCTTTCTTTAGATGCCATGGAAGTTTCAAGAGCTTGAATGAAATCCTCTCGAAACTCAAGTCCATAGTCAGGATCAAAAAGTTCTCTGAATTTCTCTTCAATTACTTCGCCTATCAATGCCTTGAGTTCCTCTCTACTCAAATCTCCCACTTTCATAAAGCCCCTCCTCTAAAGCATTTTATTATTATACCACCTAAAACGACTACACACTCCTTGTCTTACCGATTCTGTCCTAAGAGATTTTCATTGGCAAGAATCTTCATGCAGTAACCCCGGCTTCTTCATCAGCAAGAGCTGAAGCATAGTTCAGACAGGCCCTGATATCTTCATCAGTGATATTTGGGTAGGCTTTCTTAATCCCCTCGAAATTTTCTCCAGCAGCAGGGAGGTCAAGTATGATGTGGACAGGTATCTTTGTTCCTTTTACGCAGGGCTTACCACTGCATATCTTCGGATCGCATACTATTCTCTCAATTAATTTATTCATCTCCCAAACCTCCTTTCCAACAAATACTCTTTCATATCAATGTATCTGCCTGTTTGTTCTACCATATACAATTACATCTTATTTTTTTATAATCTATCTTCAAACTATTCCACATTGCTATTGTTTCTTTACAAAGAGCAATCTTGTCATAATTATACTCTAATTTTAAATGTTTCATTACTGTTGAATACATTGTAAATCGTGTTTGAAAATCAATCTTTTTGCCCCAATTGGAGGATTCTTTTAAATACTTGACCCAGCTTTTATCTGAACAACCATTTATTGTA
>JBFMDQ010000031.1:0-16127 GCA_040753955.1 Nitrospirota bacterium
ATTCCTCCTTAATAAATCCCTCATTAAAAAAACTGAAATAATTGTTATCACCAATGATTATATGATCTAATATTCTTATCCCCACAAGTTCACAAGCAGAAATCAAGCGATTAGTTATCTCTATATCATCTTCGCTTGGTTGGGGTTCACCGCTTGGATGATTATGAATAAGCACCAATGCTGCCGCTGATTCTGTTACTGCCTCTTTTATAACTTCTCTTGGATGGACAATGCTTTTAGTTAGTGTTCCTTCTGAGATGGTAACATCCTTTATGATTTTATTTTTCCCATTGAGAAGAATCGCCTTAAAGACCTCTTTCTTCATATCTCACAGATAAGGTAAAAAATAATCAACTATATCTTTACTTGTTTTGATTTTTACTTTGGATAGACTTTTCTCTTTAAGAAATCTCTTGCCTATTTCTATTGCAGCCTTTATTTGTGCAATTTTAGCTATTCCTAACCCTTTTCTTTTAAGTTCAGCATAACTCTTTGAGTCAATATTTCTAAAAGTCTCAAATTGATTTATTAGCTCCCTTGCCATGTCTACAGCACTTTTGCCACTTGAGCCAACCCGCAAAAGGATGGCCAATAGTTCAGTATCCGAGAGTTTATCAGCCCCGAACTTTATCAGCCGTTCCCATGGTCGTTCATCTTCGGGCCAGTTATAGATTGCTTTTGGATATTTTCGTTCTTTTTATCAATTACATCTTTTTTAAAGCGCCACTGACCAGCAATCTTAATTGAAGGGATTTGACCTGAACGAGCAAGTTTGTAGACAGTATGCTCGTCCATCTGTAGATATTCAGCCACCTGTCTAACAGTCATTATCGCTTTTTCTTCCATAAAATAAAGCCTTTTTCTTTTATAAAAAACAAGATTTTATAAAATATTTCAGATTTATACAAAATAATACAATAATTGTCAAGATAAAAATTAGGGGGATCAAAGGATGGGCCAATCTGGAATCTTCTCTACGAGTCATAGACAATCTATATTCAGCTCTTCGAGTCATAGACCATATTCTGATCGTAGAGAAATACGTTTGATAATTATCTTGCAAAAATGACAACCTAAATGACAACCTAAATGACAACTGATTTTATGCGAGCATATAATGAGCACTTCTTCCTTTCCCAATTAATTTAACAACATTCAAATTAACCAGTTTAGAAATTTCTTTTAAGGCAGCCTGTCTTGTGATCTTAAACATTTTTGAAATATCACCAATTGTTATTTTCTCATTTTGATTTATAAATTCCACGATCCTCATCTGTCTTTCTGTTAATGCAATCTGCCCTTTCTTCATTCTTCTCAATCTCTCACTGCTGAGTCTTATAATCCTTTCCTTAACAGCCGCAATGCTCATGTTTACTCCTTCAACAAAGTATTCAAGCCAGTTGGTTAGTTCTAATGTATTCGGATTAACACTCTGTAATACTCTATAATAAGCCTGTCTGTCTGAATCATAATAATCGTCAAGGCAGAAAAATTGCTTTGTGTCAAAACCCCTCAGATAAAGTATCAGTGTAGACAAGACTCTGGCGGTTCTGCCATTCCCATCCACAAAAGGATGGATTCTAACGAATTCATAATGAGCTATCCCTGCCTCGATTACAGGATCAAGTTCCTTCACTTCAGACGAGTTCAACCATTCAACCAGGTCTTTAACTAAACCAGGTACTTCTTCATTTGAGGGTGGGTTGAAGATAACCTCACCGGTTAATCTATTTGCCACCACTACATAACGATTGCGATATGTTCCGCAATCAGAAGGATTCTCCAGGGTTCCTTGAGTTAACATTTTGTGGATATTTAAAATGTTTTTTTCGGTGATCTTCTTGCCATTAGTTAATTTCTCAATGTCTTCCAGTGCCTTCAAATAATTCAAGACTTCCTGTTTATCCTTCCGGGTTGCCATTACTTTCCGTCCATGGGCTAAATCGCTGACCTGTTCGAGGGACAATCTGTTTCCTTCGATGCTCGTAGAAGAATGGGCGCTGCGAATAATTGCCTCACGACGAAGCGCTAATCCCCATTTAGGGATTAATGGGGAATTAAGAATTAGCTCTCTTGCAGCAGAGATCAACGTCAAATTATTTACTATGCTATGCGTATAATGAAAATTTGGTTTAAACATTTCTCATCTTTTAGCCTTCATTTTCTTGACCATTCTGGAATCTTCTCTACGAGCCGTAGGCAATCTATATTCAGCTCTTCGAGTCATAGACCATGTTTTATCCTTGAATTAGATTTTCTTTCTCTCTAATCCTTACTTGATCCTCTTCAATAAACAATTAACCTCCTTATTCTTCATGTTCTTTTCCCTAATTCTTCGTAAACCTTTTTTCTATGGATGATACCGAGTATCCAGACCTCATTCTTTACCACTTTAAACACTACCCTGTAATCACCAACTCTTAACTTCCAATACCCTTTAAGTGTTCTCTTCAGAGGCTTACCGTATTGCTGGGGCGCTGTTGTTAAACGTCTCTCTATTGCATTTCTCATTCGATTCTTTATTTTTTTATCAAGCTTTGGAAGGTCAATGTCTTTTACATCTGGATGATACCTCAGCTCAAAAGGCAATCTACCAGACCTCTTTGTGTGCAAGAGATTTTGATCTTATAAATGTTTTTTCTCTTTTTTCTGCAAACCGGGAAAGGGCTTCGTCCTCGTACAATTCCAGTGCCTCTCTTATCAGGTCACGGACTTTTAATGAGAGTGATACCCCTTCTTTTTCAGCGAGATGCTGAACACTATCATAGAGCGGTTTTTCCAACACCACATTAATTCTCGGGTTCTTTGCGGGCATCCTGTGTTACCTCCTTTTTGTAGTGTAACACTTATAATACACCGAATCAATGCCTTTGATCGTTCATTTAGTCCCAAAAACCCTTTTGAATATATAATCCACGTTTTTCAAATAATAGGAAAGGTCGAAAATTTCGTCAATCTCTTTTGCCATTAGATATTTTTTAACCTCCTTGTCCTTTGACAATAACTTCTTGAAATCAACCCCTGCCTTCCAGCTTCTCATTGCATTCCTCTGCACAATACTGTATGCATCTTCACGACTAAGACCCTTCTCTATAAGTGCGAGCATGACCCTCTGGGAATTATAGAGGCCGTAGCTTTTAGCCATATTGTCTTTCATCCTCCTCGGGTACACCTGAAGTCCCTCAAGGATTCCCTTAACTCTACCGAGCATATAATCAACGAGTATTGAGCTATCAGGAATTATCACACGCTCAACAGAAGAATGCGAGATGTCTCTTTCGTGCCAGAGTGCAATATTTTCGAGGGCTGCCATAGCATTTGTCCTTACGAGCCTTGCAAGGCCGGAGAGGTTTTCACAACCAACAGGATTACGCTTATGGGGCATTGCTGATGAGCCCTTCTGCCCCGCCATGAATGGTTCTTCTACCTCAAGGACCTCTGACCCCTGTAGATGCCTTATCTCAATAGCTATCTTTTCTATAGACGCGGCAATCAGGGCAAGGGTTGTGAGATACTCTGCGTGTCTGTCCCTCTGGACTACCTGTGTTGCAACGGGTTCAGGCCTGAGACCGAGTCTTCTGCATACCTTCTCTTCAATCGCAGGGGGGATATTAGAGAATGTACCAACGGCGCCAGAAACCTTCCCCACACTTATTATATCCCTTGCCCTCTTCATCCTTTCGAGGTTTCTTTCCATATCTTCAAACCAGAGGGCAAACTTGAGGCCGAATGTTATCGGTTCTGCATGGACACCGTGACTTCTGCCCATCATTGGTACATCTTTATATTTATATGCCTGTTTTTCGAGGACACCCATCAGTTCTTTAATATCTTTAATGATTATATCTGAGGCCTGTCGCATGAGAAAGGCAAGGGCTGTATCGAGTATATCTGATGAGGTTAATCCCTTATGGATAAATCTTGCCTCAGAACCGAGATTCTGAGCCACTGATGTAAGGAATGCTATAACATCATGTTTTACAACCTTCTCTATCTCATCAATCCGCTGGATATCAAATTTTGCCTTTTTCTTTATTGCCCTTAAGGCATCCTTTGGTATCTCGCCAAGCTCTGCCCATGCCTCACACACAGCAATCTCCACATCGAGCCACTTCTGGTATTTGGTCTCAATATCCCAAAGCTTCCCCATCTCAGGCCGTGTATAACGTGGTATCATTTTCTTCCTCCTTTTGTTCTTAATTTCAATCTCATAATCTCTTAATCTCCTTCAATAACTCCATCACCACCCTCTGACAATTATTTGCTGCCAGCCTTAAGCCCCACTTCTCTTTATCTCTGTGCTCAGCAGTATTACTAATACCCCTTATCTCTACCATCGGGATTCCATATAACGTGCATATATGTGCAACAGCGCCGCCTTCCATATTTTCGCAGATAGCATGAAATCTCTTCTCAAGTTCCGCTGCCCTTTTATATGTTCCCGTGCATGTAGAGAGGGTAAGAAAGGGGCCTGATTTTACCGTGATGCGTGTTGCGTGATGCGTGTTGCGTGAAACACTAACAGCCTTTTTCAAAAGTTTCTTATCCAGCTGGAATTCATTGAAATACCTTTTTCTGGCTTTTAATAAAAGAGGTATCCCTATCACCTCCGATGTATGAAAACCATTTTTGAGACAGACGCCCTCATCCCCATAGATCTCCTTTTCTGCAATTACAATGTCTCCTATTTTCAGGCCCGATGAAGGATATGCGCCACCAACTCCGAAATTAACAATTATGTTTGGAGAAAACCTTTCAATTAAAATAGTTGCCCCATGGGAGGCGTTTGTCTTTCCAATCCCGGAGGTAATATAGACGATGGATTTATCATATATCTTGCCTTTATATAAGGCTAACCCGAAAGGTACCTTCTCAATCCTCTTAAGATGTCTCAGGATAGTTTTACCTTCAAGGGGCACGGCTGATATTAACCCTATTCGTGATACCAATCTTGAAGTTGCCATTGTTCATCCTTCATTAATTTTACCATCAGAAAATCCATAATTTTGGATTCAATTAAAACAAGACAATTTTTAAACCTTTCACATGAAGTAGAGATATTATAATAGAAAACATTCTACCTTTTATGGGATAAGTATCTGATTTGACAAAGTTTTATATTTCCTTTATGTTTAAACATTGTGCTATAGCTTTTATTGCAATGCAAAATACACGAAGTATAATAAATGTTTGAGTTCAAAAGGATTCAGAGGCTTCCACCGTATGTATTCAGTATAGTTAATGCCCTCAAGATTGAGGCGAGACGTCGAGGGGAAGATATCATTGACCTCGGTATGGGGAATCCTGACGGCGCTACACCCAAACATATTGTGGATAAACTTATCGAGGCTGCAAGAAACCCTAAAAACCACAGGTATTCTGCCTCTAAAGGCATAGCCCAGTTGAGGAACGCCATATGCGAATGGTATCTGAGGCGTTATGATGTCATCCTTGATCCTGACTTAGAGGCTGTCGTGACAATAGGCTCTAAAGAGGGTCTTTCTCACCTCGTTCTTGCAACTGTAGGGCCTGGCGATGTAGTGATGACGCCTACGCCTGCCTATCCTATACATCCCTATAGCGTTGTTATAGCGGGTGGTGAAGTAAGGAGTATTCCTATAGGCCCCGGAGTAGACTTCCTCGAGGAGATGGAAAAGGCATACAAAACATCGTGGCCAAGGCCAAAGATGCTTATAATAAATTTTCCTCATAACCCAACAACGCAGGTGGTAGAGGGACTTGATTTTTTAAAAAAGGTTGCAGATTTTGCAAGAGAGAATAATTTAATCGTTGTGCATGACCTGGCCTATGCAGACTTATGCTTTGATGGTTATAGGGCACCGAGTTTTCTTCAGGCTCCAGGTGCAAAGGACGTGGGTGTAGAGTTTTTCTCGATGACAAAGAGTTACTCCATGGCAGGCTGGAGGGTGGGTTTCTGCGTGGGGAACCAGGAGATTGTGGGAACGCTGGCAAAGATAAAGAGTTATCTTGACTATGGTGTGTTTCAGCCGATACAGATAGCAAGCATCATAGCATTACGAGGTCCCCAGGATTGTGTTGAGGATATAAGGAGGACCTATGAGTCAAGGCGCAATGCACTGATAAAGGGGCTTCGAAGGGCTGGCTGGAATGTCCAACCCCCAAAGGCAACAATGTTTGTATGGGCAGAGATACCGGAGCCCTTCAAGAAAATGGGTTCTCTGGAGTTTAGCAAACTGCTTCTCACGGAGGGAGGCGTAGCTGTATCACCTGGGGTCGGGTTTGGAGAAGGTGGGGATAACTATGTAAGGTTTGCCCTCGTAGAAAATGAGCACAGGATCGGACAGGCTACAAGGGGAATAAAGAAGGTGCTTAACAAATGGTAAATGTCGGCATAATCGGTTTCGGGACTGTAGGCACGGGTACCGTAAAAATCCTTCTCGAAAATAGGGGAATCCTTAAGGAGAGGCTCGGATTTGAAATAAACCTGAGGAGGATTGCTGATCTTGATATAGAGCGAGACAGAGGCATAAATATACCTGAAGGGGTCCTGACTACAGATGTGAATGCTCTATTGAATGACCCTCATATTAATATAATAGTTGAACTAATAGGTGGCATCAGGCCAGCAAAGGACTTCATACTAAAGGCAATCAGTAATGGTAAACATGTGGTCACAGCGAATAAGGCCCTTCTTGCCATTGCGGGAGATGAAATATTTACTGCTGCCTTGCAGGCCGGAGTTGAGATAGGTTTTGAGGCATCCGTGGCAGGTGGCATCCCCATTATAAAGGTAATAAGGGAAGGCCTTGTTGGAAACAGGATAAAGGCTGTATACGGGATAATAAATGGAACGTCAAACTATATACTCACAAAGATGACGGAGGAGAATGTTGAGTTTTCGGAAGCACTGAAAGAGGCACAAGATCTCGGCTATGCTGAAGCTGACCCTACATTAGATATCGAAGGGATAGATTCTGCTCATAAGCTCGCAATCCTTGCCTCTCTTTCATACGGCATCTCCATCTCTTATAAGGATATTTACACAGAGGGGATTTCTAAGATCTCTCCACAGGATATAGGGTTTGCGTCTGAGCTGGGCTATAAGGTAAAACTCCTCGCTATTGCAAAAGAGTCAAATAGCGAGATAGAGCTCAGGGTTCATCCAACGATGCTTCCAAAAGAATATCTCATATCAAAAGTTGACGGCTCCTTTAATGCGGTATATATCGAGGGAGATGCTACAGGCTCTACCCTATATTATGGCAGAGGTGCTGGAGATATGCCTGCCGGGAGTGCTGTGGTTAGCGACATTGTGGATATAGCGAGAAACATTAGAAAGAATGCTATAGGAAGGGTACCTGTAATAACAAGGACTTTCAGGGATGTCAGGATAAAAAAGATGGATGATGTGTTGTCAATGTATTATTTCAGATTTTCTGCACTTGACAGACCAGGTGTCCTCTCGAAGATCTCAGGGATACTCGGCAATTATAATATAAGTATCGCCTCAGTGATACAGAAAGGCAGAAGGATTGGCGAGGCTGTTCCGGTCGTTATCCTCACCCATGAGGCAAAGGAGAAGGATGTGAGGCAGGCAATTAACGAGATAGACCAGCTATCTGTTGTTATGGATAAGACAGTGTTTATAAGGGTTGAAGGGAGAGAGGAATAACCAATAACCAAATCACAATAATCAATGAAAAAGATGCATGATACATGATGTCCGATCCCCGATGTGTGTATCTTACATCTGGTACCCGGCATCGGGTATCAGGTTTCGATTGGGTGCTTAGTTATTTAGAATTTTATTGGGAGAGGTAACATAGTGGAAGATATAAGACCTGATAAGACTATAAACATAAAAGGGCTTGTATGTCCTTACACATTTGTTAAGGCAAAGCTCGCTATAGAGGATATGGAGGTGGGTCAGGTTCTTGAGATCCTCCTTGATTATGAAGAGGCATCAAGGAACATACCGAGGTCCATGGAAGACCACGGTCATAAGGTATTAAAGGTCGAGAAGGTAAATGATACTGACTGGGTAATTGTTGTAAGGAAGGAGAAAGATTAGTGGAATTTACAGAGGAGCAGATCCAGCGATACAGCAGACATATCATCATCCCCGAGGTCGGAGGTAAAGGACAGGCAAAGATTGCGAATGCAAGGGTATTTATCGTTGGTGCAGGAGGCCTTGGATGTCCTGTCGGCTATTACCTTACAGCAGCAGGTGTGGGGACAATCGCAATAGTTGACAGTGATAATGTTGAGCTGAGTAATCTCCAGCGCCAGATAGCACACAGTGTCAGAAGCATCGGAAGACCAAAGTCAGAATCTGCAAAAGAGACATTTGAATCCCTGAACCCTGATGTGAATGTAGTTGCCATCAAGCAAAAATTAACAAAGGACAATATCCTCGATCTGCTAAGGGATTATGATATTGTTGTTGATGGTAGTGATAACTTTCCTACAAGGTATCTTGTGAATGATGCCTGTGTGATGCTCAGAAAACCTCTTGTGAGTAGTGCGATACTAAGATTTGAAGGACAGGTGACGACCATAATACCTAACGATGGTCCATGCTATAGGTGTCTTTTCGAGCAGCCCCCTCCACCTGGACTTGTGCCTTCATGCCAGGAGGCAGGGGTTCTCGGAGTTCTTCCGGGTGTGATAGGGAGTCTTCAGGCAACAGAGGTATTAAAATTAATACTCGGCAAAGGAGAGCTACTTAAAGGTGAGCTACTGATATATAATGCATTGAAATCATCCTTCAGAAAGGTGAAGGTTCCGAAGAATCCTGACTGCCCTGTTTGCAGTGACCACCCGAAGATAACAGAGCTTATTGATTATAGCGAAGGATATTGTGTGATTTGATTATATTCTCTTATCGGAAAATATTAATGGCAGACAGAATACAAAACTTTAAAGGTGAGAGGATGCTCCAAAGAGTCGAAGAGTTAGATTCTTTCTGGGCATATAATACAGAGGAATTGCCCAAAGATAAGCAGTTAGTACTCCTTGATAATGTCCAGTTTATCTACGAATTGGCATTGGCTCAACTTGAGTTGCAATCTCTTGGAGTAGATTTTGAAGTGACTAATGGGCTGAGGGAGTTCAAGCTATTAAAAACAAAAGACGAAGAAAAACTCAAAAGAAAATTAGCCTATTTCAAGTTAGTAAAGGGTAAACTTACAGACTACTTTCAGATTATCCAAAAGAATAGGACACGCTCAGTAAATCAATATCTTACCCATTGGATTTATCCTTATAAAGGTAAATTTCATCCTCAGATGATAAGGGCACTCTTAAATATCATTGGGCTTGAGCAAGGAGATACAGTCCTTGATCCATTTATTGGAAGTGGCACTACTGCTGTAGAAGCGCAACTCTTAGGCATAAATTGTATTGGCATCGATGTATCTCCTCTCTGTGTCCTTCAAAGTAAGGTAAAAACAGAATCTATAGATATTCTACCAGAGATCATAGAATGGAAAGAAGAGATAACAAAGAGGATAAAACCCTCCCTATTCAATCTTGAAGGAAAAACACTCGACGATGTTATCGATCTGATTCCGAATGAGAAGGTAAATAATTTTTACAACATGGCAAAACTTGTTGCTATAAGCGACAATGCCAGAAGAGGAAGGGATTTTTCCAATGCATTCTTGAAAAATTTAGAACTGATGAGTTCTTCTGTTAGCGATTATTCCCAAATAGTCAAGAAACTCAACCTAAGATTAGGCAAAATGGACATAAAGACTGGAGACTCACGTGCATTACCTTTAGGTAATGAAAGTATTGACGGAATAGTTACTTCCCCTCCTTACTCGATTGCTTTAGATTATGTTTCAAACGATGCTCATGCCTTGAAAGAATTAGGCTATAACCTCTCGGAAATTAGAGAGGAGTTTATTGGTGTTAGGGGTAAGGGACAGACAAGGATTGATTTGTACAACAAAGATATGAAAAAGAGTTTGGAAGAAATGTTTAGAGTGCTCAAGCCTAAAAGATACGCTGTGATAGTTATTGGTAATGCAACATACCTTGGGCAGGAAGTAAAGACAGTTGAATTCACAATAGATTATACAGAAAAGATCGGCTTCAAATTAGTGAAAAACATAGATAAAATAATCTTTGGGCTCTACAATGTGATGCAAAAAGAAAATATTTTAATTTTTCAAAAGGGGCAAGAAATCAAATGAACATTCAAACACAGATAGATGGAGAATGGGGAATCGTAAAATCCGTCCAAGGTGAGATTGAGTTTACAATTGACAATGATGATATTTCTGTTTTTCAGATTTCTGTTTTTAAAAAACGTTGTGGCATTGGTTCAGCACTTGTTGAGAGACTGGAAGATTTTTGCTTACAACGAAACATCCGAAAAATAACGGTTCCCTCAACACCATCAAAGGAGGCATTGTCTTTCTGGTTAACAAGAGGTTATGATTATGTTTTTCCAGAAGATAGCGATATGGGACAAACGATATTAAACAGCCAAGACCCAGAAAAAATAGAAGAGACCGATTCTGGAGTAATTTTATTAGAAAAAATTGTAGGCGATTATCATGAAAAGCCAAGATGATTACATAAAACAACTTGAACAAGCCATCACTAAATTTCTGGAACCTATGAAAGGAATACCTTTCCCAGTAGCCATAAAAGCGCTTACTGGTTTTAAAGTCTTAACTTTTAACCCATCACTCGATCAAAATAAAAGATTACTAGAACAATTGAGCAAGGCAGCCCAACTTGGTGGACAAAAAGCTTATCAAGAAGGTATTTTTACCGCAAGACCAAATGAAGCTGGCAATCATATTGAACCTTTTGTTGTTGAAGCTCTTAGAAATATTGGATTAAAAGCAGATAAGCCTATTTCTAAAAGTGGGAAGAAAAAAGCAGCAGGTTATCCTGATATACACATAGAGGATGAAAATGGAAGAGTTGTATATTTAGATTGCAAAACTTATAACACCTTAACCAAAGATCAGAGCTTTAGAACCTTTTATTTTTCGCCATCTGAAGATCCAAAGATTACAAGAGATGCCTTTCACCTTTTAATGAGTTTTGAACTTGACACCGCGGAAAGAAAAAGTAAAAGAGCATTTATCCCAATCTCTTGGCAAATCTATACTTTGGACAGATTACTGATTCAAGTCAAGCATGAATTTAATGCAAGCAACAAAGACCTCTATACCAAGGAAGCATTACTCGCACAAGGCAGGATAAGAGATTGAGGTGGATTATATATAAGGGGCAAAAGGGTGAGGCAATTATTTGTTCCACAATCTCTCCTCGATGAAATAATCTCCCATTGTAAAGAGGTCTATCCTAATGAGGCCTGTGGAATACTTGCGGGAAAAGAAGGAGTTGTGCAGAAAGTTTATAAGATGAGAAATATCGAAGATTCTCCTGTGAGCTATATGGTCGATTCCAAGGAGCAGTTCGCTGCCATGAAGGAGATGAGGAAAGAGGGTCTCGAGATGCTTGCTATATATCATTCCCACCCAGATTCGGATGCTTATCCGTCACCAAGGGACATAAAACTCGCATTCTATCCTGAATCTGTATACTTAATAGTGAGTCTTATAAATATAGAACCGAAGATAAAGGCATTTACGATACGTGACGAGAAGGCCGAAGAAGTTGAGATGAAGACTATTTTAGAGTAAAATATTAAATATTCTTTATTAAGCACTATGAGCTATGTCAGGGGCCTTAAATGTAGGGAATGCAACAGAGAATATCCTGTTGAATCTATTTATGTTTGCGAATTCTGTTTCGGACCCCTCGAGGTTGTGTATGACTACAGTGGTATAAAAAAGGCACTTACAAAGAAGGTAATTGAGAAACGAGAAAAAAACTTATGGAGATATAAAGAACTCCTTCCAATAGACGGAGAGCCGCGGGTAGGCCTCGACTCAGGTTTTACTCCCCTTTTAAAAGCGGAGCACCTTACGAAGGAGCTCGGTATAGAGGAACTTTATATTAAGGACGACACGGCTACTTACCCCACCCTTTCGTTTAAGGACAGGGTTGTAGCCGTTGCACTCACAAAGGCAAAGGAATTCGGTTTCGACACTGCAGCATGCGCATCAACAGGAAATCTCGCCCATTCTGTATCAGCACTTGGTGCAAAGGCAGGTTTCAAGAGGTTCATATTTATACCAGCAACACTTGAGCCGAGCAAGATAGTCGCATCCCTCATCTATGAGCCAAACCTCGTCGCTGTGGATGGTAATTATGACGATGTGAACAGGCTCTGCAGTGAGATAGCTAATAAATATAGATGGGCTTTCGTTAACATAAACATAAGACCCTTCTACGCAGAGGGTTCAAAGACGCATGGATTTGAGATTATAGAGCAGCTCGGATGGAAAGCACCTGACAACGTAGTAGTGCCCTGTGCGAGTGGCTCACTCCTTACAAAGATATGGAAGGCCTTCAAAGAGTTCAAAGAGATAGGTCTTATAAAAGACCTCAAGACAAAGGTATTCGCAGCCCAGGCAACAGGATGTTCCCCTATTTCTACAGCCATTAAGCTGGGTACAGACATTATCAGACCTGTGAAACCCAATACAATAGCCAAATCCCTGGCAATAGGAAACCCTGCTGATGGGTTTTATGCAACTCAGGCAGTAAAGGAGAGCGGCGGTTATGGTGAGGATGTCTCGGATCAGGAGATTATAGATGCGATAAAGCTCCTTGCACGGACGGAGGGTATATTTTCTGAGACAGCAGGTGGAGTAACTGTTGCGGTAACAAAAAAACTCAGGGAGACCGGCAGGATAGCACGGGATGAATCCACAGTAATCTGTATTACCGGAAATGGGCTCAAGACGCAGGAGGCATTGAACGGCCAGACCATTTCTCCGTATTATATAAAGCCTAATCTGGCTTCTTTCGAAGAAATACTGAAAAAAATTAGTGGTTAGCGTTTTTGTCATTTAAAATATCATTCGCCACAAAGAGGAGGTAGCAGATGGCAGTCAAGGTAAGGATTCCGACCCCTCTTCAGAAATTGACACAGGGGCAAGAAGAGGTTGAGGGCAGACCCGGGACAGTGATAGAACTCATTAACGATCTTGATAAGCGATTTCCAGGAATAGGCGAGAGGATCTCTGAAAATGGAAAGATAAGGAGATTCGTGAATATCTATGTGAATGAGGAGGATATAAGATTTCTCAACGCTGAACAAACAGAGGTCAAAGACGGGGATGAGGTATCAATTATCCCCGCAATTGCAGGCGGGATGTCTGATAAGAAGGAGCTGATCAAAAAGAGGGTAAAGTTGACCTTTCCGCAGCATCTCATTAAGGAGCCTGTCATCTTCACCATGGCCAAGAAATATGATGTGATGCCGAATATTAGAAGGGCAAGAGTCACAGAAACCTTCGGAGAGATGGTACTCGAACTTGAAGGAACAGAGGAGAACCTCGAGAATGGGATACAGTCCCTCAAGGACCAAGGAGTCGCTGTAGAACTCGTTGAGGGAGACATTATTGAGTAATGTCAGTGATTAGTGCCAGTGTCAGATATTAGTTAAAGCAATGAAATTATTTAATAATACTGTGCTAACAATTACTGACACTTTTCACTGACACTACACACTTTAAATGGAGAAATTATGGAGATAAAGGAGCACAAGGGCATAAGGTTTCCGTGGAGAGGCATAATTGAAGAGTATCAAGAATTCCTTCCTGTGTCTGAAAAGACACCTGTTGTAACTTTGAAAGAAGGGAACACTCCTCTGATAAAGGCAGAGAATGTATGCAAGAGGTTAGGTATTGACCTTGATCTCTATTTTAAATTTGATGGTGCAAACCCTACGGGATCTTTTAAGGATAGAGGGATGACCCTTGCGCTTTCGAAGGCAATGGAGAAAGATTCGAAGGCAGTTATCTGTGCTTCAACTGGCAATACTTCAGCATCCGCATCAGCTTATGCTGCCAAGGCTGGCATCAAGGCGATAGTTCTGATTCCAGAAGGAAAGATTGCCCTCGGAAAACTTGCCCAGGCACTTGTGCACGGAGCACACGTCATTCAGGTAAAAGGAAACTTTGATGAGGCATTGAATATTGTTAAGGCCCTCGTAGAGAAATATCCTATAACCTTGGTGAATTCTATAAACCCCTACAGGCTTGAAGGGCAAAAATCCGCAGCCTTTGAGATCTGCGACCAGCTCGGCTTTTCACCTAAATTCCATGCTCTGCCTGTAGGCAATGCAGGAAATATAACTGCCTGCTGGAAGGGATACAAAGAATATAAGAGGGCTGAGAAGATTACTTCTTCACCGATAATGCTTGGATTCCAGGCAGCAGGGGCTGCACCTATTGTACGCGGTAGACCCATTAAAAACCCCGAGACTATTGCTACAGCGATCAGGATTGGAAATCCTGCAAACTGGAAAGGGGCGATCGAGGCAAGGGATGAATCTGACGGCAGGATCGAGGCTGTAACTGATGATGAGATACTTAATGCTTATAGCCTCATTGCGTCTGTAGAGGGCATTTTCTGTGAGCCTGCATCTGCTGCTTCCCTTGCCGGTGTGATGAAATTGTATAAAGAGAATTATTTCAGAGTGGGTGACAGTGTTGTCTGCACACTTACAGGTAATGGGCTTAAGGACGCTGATGTTGTTTTTAAGGTTTCAAAGGAACCGCTTAAGGTTAAGGCTGACATAACGGCTGTAGAGAAAGCCTTACAGGGAATCTTATGAAATATGTAGTTATCATTGGTGATGGCATGGCAGATAGGCCTCTAAAAGAACTCGGTGGTAAAACGCCCCTTCAGAAGGCCTTCACTCCCAATATGGATAAGCTTGCACGTGAAGGGATAATAGGTAGGGTCAGGACCATACCACAGGATTTTTATTCTGGCTCAGACATCGCGAATCTGAGCATCCTCGGTTATAACCCTATAGAGTTTTATACAGGTAGGGCTCCCTTTGAAGCAGCCAGTATCGGGATAAGACTCGAAGAAGATGATGTACCCTTCAGGTGCAACCTGGTTACCCTCAGATTTAACAGATACAGGACAAAGGCCATTATGGAAGACTATAGCAGTGGCCATATAACAACAGAGGAAGCAAAGGAACTTATCTATGAAATCGACAGAGAGCTCGGCTCAGAAAACATCCGTTTCTATCCAGGGGTGAGTTACAGGCATCTTATGGTCTGGTCTGGAGGCGAAGCGGATATTGAATGCATTCCACCTCATGATATTATCGGTAAGGATATAGCAGATTACCTACCTACTGGAAATGGAGAGGACGTGTTGAGAAGGATAATGCTCAGATCAACGGGGACACTCGAAAGACATCCTATTAACAGGGAAAGGATAGAGAGGGGTATGAAACCGGCCAATAGCATTTGGCTATGGGGGCAGGGCAAAAAGCCGAAGCTTCCCCCCTTCAGGCAGAAATATTCCCTTAATGGTGCGCTTGTCTCTGCTGTTGACCTTATCAGAGGGCTTGGCATATATGCTGGATTTGAGATACTCGAGGTCCCGGGTATTACAGGATATTTAGATACTGACTATGTTGGAAAGGCAGAGGCATCTCTGAGAGCTCTCGAGAGGGTTGACCTTGTCTATATACATGTTGAAGCCCCTGATGAGGCAGGCCATTCTGGTAATTATAAGGATAAGATAAAGGCAATAGAGGATTTTGATGCCCTCGTGGTTGGCACAGTCATAAAAGGATTAGAAAAGTTTAAGGAATATCGAGTCCTTATGATGCCTGACCATGCGACACCAATAGAGGTCAGGACTCACACAGATGAACCAGTACCATTTGTTATATACGACAGTCGCATTAAAAGAAAAAATGAAGGTGTAACCTTCGATGAATCAATTACAGAAAGGACTGACATAGTGTTGGTTGAGGAAGGGTATAAATTGATGGACTATTTTATTAAAGGGCACTGATACCTTTCAATTTTATTTCCTTATATCAAGAACCCTTTTGTCACGCCCACCTATACCAATGACTTTTTGCCCAGTCGTATTTTCCCCAAAATAAGGAACCGCAGCAGTAATCATAAATGGTAACACAATACGCAAGTCAGACATCGTACCCTCGCTCTTCACCGTCGTTTTCCACAGTTGCTGTCTCTTCGTGTTTTTTAAATCATATGCCTCTAATATAA
>JBFMDQ010000032.1:0-15938 GCA_040753955.1 Nitrospirota bacterium
GCAAGAACTGCCTGTGAGAAGCAGCTTGAGGCAGCTAAAGCCCTCCCTGCCGCATATTTGCAAGAGGTCTTCGAAAACGAAGAGGCAAAGATGTGGGAGAGAAAACGAATTGTTGATATATGTGAGGTAGTGACAGGCTCAACACCAAGAACAGATGATCCTGCTAATTGGAACGGCGACATTCTTTGGGCAACCCCAAACGACATGGGTAAACTTATAGGTTTTACCATTGAAAATACAGAAAGAAAAATATCTGAAAAAGGGTTTAATAGTTGCAGCACAAAGATATTGCCTCCTGGAAGCATTTTATTAACTACAAGAGCACCTATCGGACATATAGCAATAAACACAAAG
The DNA here is from genome assembly GCA_040753955.1 of Nitrospirota bacterium. GTDB lineage: Bacteria > Nitrospirota > Thermodesulfovibrionia > Thermodesulfovibrionales > SM23-35 > JASEEX01. The sequence goes on from JBFMDQ010000032.1 coordinate 355, forward strand.
CCGATGTGCACAAATCAAGGATTCAAAAGTTTAATTCCATCATCTAAAGTACATAATTGGTTCTTATTCTTTGCTTTGAAGTATTTTGTCCCAGTCTTGCAGTCTTTGGGCAGAGGTCAAACTTTTACCGAGATTTCAAAAAAACAAGTTGAGAGTTTTGAGATTCCGCTACCTTCATTACCTAATCAAAACCGCATTGCTACTGACCTCAAAGAAAAAATGTCGCAGGTTGAAAATCTACGATCCGCAATCTTAAATCAGCAATCCATATTAAATGCCTTACCTCAGGCAATTTTAAGAAAAGCATTTAGGGGAGAATTATGACAACTATTTCGGAATCTAAATCTGAAGAGAGATTGATAATTGGGTCTCAGCTTAAAAAGGCAAGAAAATTATTGCGGTTCGAACCAGAAGAAGTAGCAAAGGAAATAAATGTTAGCTCTGTAGATATTATTAGTTGGGAAAAAGAACAATCAAAACCAAATTTAAAGCAACTCGAGGCTCTTGCGAACTTTTATGGTAGAGATATAGATTACTTCGTAAGGGAAACACCAACTGTCCCAGAAAAAATAGAATTCCGTGGAAAGCCAGAACAGTCTTTAAGAGATTTACCTTTAGAAGTTCGAACTGTCTTGTCAAGATTTGACGATCTTTGCCGAAGTGCTCTTGAGTTTGAAACCCTTCTTAATAAGAAACGTGAAACTAAACTCCCTCATTTTAAAGAGTCCGAGCATCCAAAAAATGCTACTCGAGCTTTAAGAGAGAAGTTTAACGTAGGTGATAAGCCACTAAGCAATTTGAGAAATCGCTTAGAAGATGAAGGTATTCGTATTTTTGAATTGCCTGTTCCAGAAGATGCCTTTTCAGGTTTTTCATTTTGGCATAAAGAATATGGCCCGTGTATTTTACTTAATTATAATGAGACAAAAGGAAAGAAAAATTTTACATTAGCTCATGAGCTTGCCCATCTTCTTTATAACCACGAAGCTACTTTGTGCTATATACCTCAAAGGTTCGGTAGAGCACGACGAGATGAAGAGTATAATGCTAACCAATTTGCAATTGAATTATTGCTACCTAAATCAGGTGTTATAGAAGACTTTAAAAAGAGAAACCTTTCCGTTACACCTTCACAAAAAGAATTAGGTCAGCTGGCTAATAAATGGGGAGTAAGCATTCAAGCTTTAGGCTATAGGTTAGAGAATTTTGAGTTGATAAAAAAGGGATACATAGAGACTCTTTTAGAACCCAAACCATTCCGCAGGCGTTCTCGAACTCCAAAATGGGAAAAACAACTTGGCAAAAGATATGTTGAAATATCTTTTGAGGCTCATCAAAAAGGGATAGTTTCTACTGGAAAGCTCGCACATAGCCTGGGCATCACAATTAGAGAAGCAATGAGAGAAATCGAACAACGATTTAGAAAATAGGTTTTGCAATGAACAAGAAAAGTTATAGTCTCGAACTTTGGCAACGTGTACTTGATTCTTCTTCTCTCATAAATATTCAACAAAATAAGGGAACCAAATTTTTAGAAAAAAGAAAAGGGGCAATTTTGATATCTGAAAGGGTTAAGTACGAGGTAGCTGATGATCCACGGATCAGAAAGAGCGACCAGCTTAGACTCTTTGTTTTAAAACACCCTGAGATAGTGACACAGTTTAAGAACAATGAGGAAGATGAATATTTACGAATCCTCCGACAACAGGGTATTGATGCGGGAGAAGCTTCAGCAATGGCCATCGCGATAAAACGAAAACTTCCACTTGTTATTGATGAAAGAAATACGAAAGCTACAGGTAAGGCTCATAACCATGGTATTGAAACCTTAAGTTGGGAAGAATTTGTGAAAGGGATTAATTATGCTTATAAACAACCGCAAAATCACCTCTCCACAATCCCTCAACGCCTATATCAAAAGCATCTGTGACATTATGCGGAGATCGGGGAGGGCGGGGGCATTGCAGTACGTGCCTGAACTTACGTGGATGCTTTTTCTTCGCATTCTTGATGAGAGAGAAGAAAGAGAGGCAGAGCAGGCAAAGGCTGTAGATGCTGAGTTTAAACCGTCATTAGAGTATCCTTATCGCTGGAGAGACTGGGCAGCGCCTCCGAATGACAGAGTGCGGAATGCGGAATTCGGAATTAAAAGAAAGGAACTGCAAAATAGCACGTTTGGGGCATTTATGTCATTTGTTAATGGAGAACTTATACCCTATCTGCGAAATCTTAAGAATACACCTGGTGCCACTCCTCGCCAGAAGGTTATTAGTGAGGTCTTCTCCTCGGTTGAAAAGACAGGTGTAGATACAGAGCGTAATCTTCTGGATATTCTCGACAAAATCCATTCACTTTCCATTGAGCATGTGGATGAAACGCATATGTTTACGCTATCGCAGATTTATGAAGGATTACTCCTTAAGATGGGAGAAAAAAACAATGATGGCGGACAGTTCTTCACGCCGAGAGAGGTTATTCGCATAATGGTAAGGGTAATCAATCCAGAGATTGGAGAAACGGTTTACGATCCCTGCTGTGGTACCGGAGGATTTTTAGCTCAGGCATATCAACACATGAAGGAAAAAGCAAAATCTGGAGCGGATATAGAGATCCTCAAGACAGGAACCTTTTATGGGAGGGAAAAGGAGAATCTTGTTTATCCTATTTCTCTTGCAAATCTTGTTCTTCACGATATTGATGAACCTCATATCTGGCACGGAAACACACTGACAGGGTTAGAGGTCTATGGCGGTCTATTTCAAGGTACACCAGGTCTTTTTGATGTTGCTCTTACGAATCCACCTTTTGGTGGAAAAGAAGGAAAAGACGCACAGACCCGCTTCGCATATAAAACTGGTGCTACACAGGTACTATTCCTACAGCATGTCATAGACAGCCTCAAGCCAGGAGGAAGATGCGGAATTGTAATGGACGAAGGGGTTCTTTTCCGCACAAACGAAACCGCTTTTGTCCAGACTAAACGGAAACTCCTTAATGAGTGCAACTTGTGGTGCATTGTGAGCCTTCCGCCAAAAGTTTTCGTGAATGCGGGAGCTGCCAGTAAGACCAATCTCTTGTTTTTTACTAAGGGAGAACCAACAAAGGAAATATGGTATTACGATTTATCAGACCTCAATATAACCAAAAAGCAACCTTTGACCTTAGAATACTTTGAAAAGTTCTTTAAATTGCTTCCAGAAAGAGGAATAAGTGAACGTTCCTGGCGTGTACCGATAGAAGAAATAGAAGCGAAAAATTATGACATTAAGGCGGTTAATCCAAATCGTAAGGCAAAGGAAGATTTAAGAACACCAGAAGAACTACTTACTATCATTGAATCGCAAAATAAAGAGATTCAAAATATCCTGAATATCTTACATAACAAAGGACTTGAGACACCAGACAGATAGCTAAAAGGCACAGTTTAACTGATGTTTATTTTCTATGTGGTTAATTGAAGAAATTAGGGAGACAAAACCATGAAACAAGAGATATTTGAACGGTTGCGAAAAAATAAGTGAGTGGCTGAAGAAAGAATATCATGCCGAGAAGGTTATCCTTTACGGCTTGTACGCCACAGGAGAAGCCACGGATGATAACGATGTTGACCCTTTCATTACAGTGCAGAAGTTATGAGATAGATTAATAATAAAGTGAGAGGAGGTGTGGATTATGTTAAGGCACTTTACCCTTGAGTATTGGATTGATGAAGGTTGGTATGTTGGAAGGCTTAAAGAAGTCCCCGGTGTTTTTAGCCAAGGTGAGACACTTGAGGAATTAGAAAGAAACATTCAAGAAGTATACAAGTTGATGATAGAAGAGGAGGTTACTCCCTATCCTGAGGTTCAAACAAAAGAAATCGGAGTTGAGGTGTGAAACGCCACGAGTTTATTCGTGAATTAGTAAATGCAGGATGTTATCTCAAGCGTCACGGTGCTAACCATGACATATATATGAACCCTAAAAATGGAAGGAAAGCACCGGTTCCCCGTTATTCAGAAATCAAGGATAGTCTCTGTGGGCTGATAAGGAAACAACTTGGAATAGAAAAAGGATAATAAACTAGGCATAGCAAGGTATGAAAATTTCTGTCAGGGTTAAGCCGAATATGAAAGAAGAGAAGGTTGAGAAAGAAGGCGGCATCTATAAAGTTTATGTGAAAGGGCCAGCAAAAAAGGGAAGAGCCAACAGGGCGATGGTAGAGCTCCTTTCAGAATATTTTAATGTTCCAAAATCTCAGATTGTTATCCTGAGGGGAATGAAATCAAAAGAAAAAATTTTAGGAATAAAAGATTAGTTTTACAGCTCCTTCAGTCTTTCTGCCTGGTAGTGAGTGATCAGGCCATCTATTATCTCATCGAGATTCCCTTCGAGAACCTGTTCGAGCTTATGGAGTGTAAGACCAATCCTGTGGTCAGTAACACGGTTCTGAGGGAAATTGTATGTCCTTATCCTTTCGCTCCTGTCTCCTGTTCCTACCAGTGATTTCCTCTCCAGGGCCCTCTCCCTCTCCTTCCTTTCCATCTCTGCCTCATAAAGCCTTGAGCGAAGAACCTTCATGGCCTTCTCTTTATTTTTAAGCTGCGAGCGTTCATCCTGACACCGTACAATAAGCCCTGTTGGAATATGGACAATCCTTACGGCAGAATAGGTTGTATTAACCCCCTGACCTCCAGGTCCGGAGGCGCAGAATGTGTCTATCCTGAGGTCTCTTTCATCGATTGCAATGTCAACCTCCTTTGCCTCGGGAAGCACGGCAACTGTTGCTGCCGATGTATGGATTCTTCCAGCAGCCTCTGTGATAGGCACACGCTGGACCCTGTGCACACCGCTTTCATACTTTAGTCTGCTGAATGCACCCTTCCCTTGGATAGAGGCAATTACTTCCTTTATTCCTCCAAGGCCGGTAGAATTCATATCTATCATCTCTACTTTCCATCTCTTGTGCTCAGCGTATTTCAAATACATCTTGAGTAGATTGGCGGCAAACAAAGCAGCCTCTTCGCCCCCAGTTCCTGCCCTTATCTCGAGTATCACATTCCTCTCGTCCCGGGGGTCCTTTGGAAGGAGCATGATCTTAAGCTCCTTTTCTATCTTTGGCCTCTTTTCTCTGAGTTCATCAAGTTCTTCCTGTGCAAGCTTGCGAAGATCACCATCGCCTCTTTTTAAAAGCTCCTCTGCACCTTCTATATCAGAGAGGAGTTTCCTGTATTCCCTGATTTTATCGACAAGGGGCTGAAGCTCTGCCTGTTCTTTTGAGTACTTCAGGAGTTCCGCTGGCTTCGATAAAACCGCAGGATCCGTCAGGAGCCTGGTCAGTTCTTCGTATTTATCTTCTATTGCCTTAAGTTTTTCGAGCATTTATCTCCTCTATTTTAAATAACTCTTCGAGTGCCCTGACAGCAACCTCAATCTGGTCATCATCAGGCTCTCTTGTTGTAAGCCTCTGAAGCAGGAGACCTGGCTGTATGATTATGTTTATCAAGGGGTTATTTTTCATCCTGAGCGAGAGTTTCAAGAATTCAAAGGAAAGCCCTACTACTGCAGGAATAAGGATAAGCCTCGAGAATAATTTATTCATATATGACCAATCCTGAGGGATGAGGGAGAAAGTAAGTATGCTTATTACCATAACAATAAGTAAAAAGCTTGTGCCACAACGAGGGTGATGGGGGCTGCAATCCTTTACTTCTTTAAGTATCAGCCCCTTTTTATTCTCGTATGCATGGATCACCTTATGCTCTGCGCCATGATACTCGAATATCCTTCTCATCTCCTTCCACATGCCGATTGCGGCTAAATATACAAGAAAAAGGATTATTCTGATAATACCGTCAACGAGGTTAAACAGAAGCGAACTCTTTGAAACGTAGGGGAATATGACCCCCAGGAGTCTTGTTGCATATAAAGGAAGCAGTATAAAAATGGCTATGCCGAGGATTATGGCAAACCCGATGGTTAAGCCAGTAGAAAAGGGGTCTGAGTTTTTTTTATCTTCCTTTTCATATGCCTTTCTTGCAGAAAACTCTATAGCCCTTATGCCGATGGAAAGGGCCTGATATAGTGCCATTGTACCCCTCATGACAGGAAGCCTGAGAATCTTTGGTATTGGTTTCAGAGCCTCCCTTTTTACATGGATATCTCCCTTTGGTCCCCTGACTGCTACTGTCCAGCCTTTCCGGGACTTCATCATAACACCTTCTATAACTGCCTGGCCACCTATGTTTTCCATGAAATTTCAGAAAAAATCGTTAGTCTGAGACTGAAGACTAACGACTACTTTTTTGTCTACTTCTCGGTAGGAGTCGATTCCGGCTTTAGGTATTTTTTCTTGAACTTCTCAACCCTTCCCTCAGCATCAACGATCTTCTGCTTTCCTGTAAAGAAGGGGTGGCACTTAGAACATATATCCACACGGATCTTCGGCTTTGTTGACCTCGTTATGAATGTCTCACCGCAGGCACACACAACTGTAGCCTCTTTATATGCCGGATGAATTCCTTCTTTCAATCTCAACCTCCTGAGATAATTTAGTCTGTAGCTCGTGAGCTTCCTTAGCCTGGATAACTAAATAATTTTAATAGATTTAAAACTGTTTTAGCAATATGGTGTGAGAGTGCTTGATTTCCCGAACTCTATCCGCTATCCTTCTATTATGGAAAAGGAAGTTGTAGATTTTCTCATTATAGGGAGTGGCGTTGCCGGCCTCAGGGCTGCGATAGAGCTCGCACCTTACGGTAGCGTCCTTGTGGTAACAAAGGACAGACCCACTGAGAGCACCACTGAGTATGCCCAGGGTGGAATTGCCGTTGCCTTGAGTGATGAGGATGAGATAGGTATTCATTATGATGATACGTTGAGGGCTGGAGATGGTCTTTGCAGGGAGGAGGCCGTGAGGATACTCGTTGAGGAAGGTCCTGAAAGGATAATTGAACTCATATCATGGGGTGCAGAGTTTGACAGAGAGGGGACAAAACTTGACTTCACCTTAGAGGCAGCCCATTCAAGAAGAAGGATACTCCATGCACATGGTGATGCAACTGGGAGGGAAATCGTGAGGGTGCTTCTCGGAAAGGTTGGTTCCTTTCCATCAGTTAAAACATACCCCTTTACCTTTACTATTGACCTGATTGTTAAAGACGGGGAATGTCATGGTGCGTACATACTAAGAGATAAAGAGGTTATCTCCCTTTTTACTAAGGCAACGATTCTGGCTACAGGAGGGGCAGGCCAGGTTTTTTCGAGGACAACAAACCCGCCGGTTTGTACGGGAGATGGTATGGCGGTAGCCTTCAGAGCTGGAGCTATAATTGAGGATATGGAATTTGTACAGTTTCATCCTACGAGTCTCTACTGTCCACTTGCGCCGCAGTTTCTCATCAGCGAGGCTATGAGAGGGGAAGGGGCGATACTCAGGAATATGAATAAGGAAAGATTTATGGAAAATTACCACCCGATGGCGGAGCTTGCGCCGAGGGATGTTGTATCCCGTGCTATTATCTCAGAGATGGTTAAAACAAGAAGTGATTATGTATATCTTGACCTCACACATCTCGGAAAGGAATTCCTGAAGAGCAGGTTCCCGAGGATTTATTCAACCTGTCTCCAGTATAACATTGACATTACAAAGGAACTGATCCCTGTTTCTCCAGCTGCCCATTATATAATGGGCGGGGTAAGGACCGATATAGAAGGTGCCACGAGCATAAAAGGACTTTACGCAGCAGGTGAGGTCGCATGCACTGGTGTGCATGGTGCAAACAGACTTGCATCGAATAGCCTTCTCGAAGGCCTTGTTTTTGGCGCAAGGGCAGGAAGGGCAGCACTGCGCTCTCCGATAAGTAATGAACAATTAACAGCGAGTAGTAAGGAAATCACGCATCACGCATCACGCATCACGAGTTATGGGTCAATCCCTGACCGTGAAGAGATAAGGCATGAACTGAGGAAGGTGATGTGGGAAAGGGTTGGCATCATACGATGTGGGGAGTCCCTCAGACATGCGAAGGAAAGACTTTCAGGATGGTCCTTTATCCAGAAGGAGACGCCTTTTACGAGGAGGGAACTCGAGCTAAAAAATATGCTCACAGTAGCTGGACTGATAACAGAAGCATCTCTCCTGAGAAAAGGTAGTGTAGGCTCCCATTACAGGACTGATTATCCCGAAAGGGGTGAAGGGTGGGAGAGGCATATTACATGGAGGAAGGATAGGGAATTGATATATGAGTTTATTGAGTAAGAGAAAGGCAAAGATAGTCTGCACGATCGGTCCCTCCTCTTCAAGCAAAGAAATAATCTTCTCTCTTATAAAGAATGGAATGGATGTTGCGAGATTGAATTTTTCCCACGGTGACTACGGTTTTCACAGGCGGGTTGTAGAGATTATAAAGGAGGGCTCGAGAAGATATTCCAGGCCTGTTGCAATTCTTCAGGACCTTCAGGGAATAAAGATCAGGGTCGGGAGTATTGAGGCCGGTGCAGTTGAATTGAAAAAGGGCAGGAAGCTTCTACTTTTTCCAGGGGAGGGTATAGGGAACATGGAGAGGATATTTATATCATACCCCGCTCTTCTCAAAGATGCCAAGAGAGGGGACAGAATCCTCCTTGACGATGGCCTCATCCAATTACATGTTCTTGGTCGAACAAGAGAAGGCCTGATAACAAAGGTGGTTGAAGGAGGGGTATTAAGGGACAGGAAGGGTGTCAATCTGCCTGGCGTAAAGATATCCATCCCCTCCTTTACAGAAAAAGATGAGAAAGACCTTCAGTTCGGAATAACTATGGGTGTTGATTATGTGGCTATATCATTTGTAAGGGAGGCCAGTGATGTCAGAAGGGTTAAGAAATGGCTTAAAGACAAGGGTCAACAGATTCCGATTATCGCAAAGATAGAAAAACCTGAGGCCCTGGGCAACATTGAAGAAATCCTGTCTGAGGTGGATGGAGTTATGGTGGCAAGAGGCGACCTCGGTGTTGAGGTTCTACCTGAGAAGGTTCCTCTAATACAGAAGGGGCTAATTGATGGTGCAAATAAAAGGGGCAAGATCGTAATTACAGCAACACAGATGCTTGAGTCCATGACCGAGCACCTGAGGCCGACAAGGGCGGAGACGACCGATGTTGCTAATGCAGTAATCGATGGGACTGATGCACTGATGCTTTCTGCAGAGACAGCTACTGGAAAATATCCCGTTGAGGCACTGAAGATGATGGACAGGATAATCCGGCATACAGAATCAACAAAAGAAACAGCCCCATCTTATATACGCGGGAATACCTTTGCAGAGGCAACAGCAGATGCATCATGCAGGGCTGCAGAGGACATAGATGCAAAGGTACTTATTGCCTTCACTCATTCAGGTTTTACGGCAGGGCTCCTGTCAAAGTTCAGGCCCAAGGTCCCTATAATTGCTTATACGCCTGACGAAAAAATAAAAAACAGGATGTGCCTTTACTGGGGGGTTACCCCTATGATTATGAAACCACCTGCAAACATTGATGGGTTGATAAGAGAAGTGGAAAGGTCCCTTATAGAGGAAGGGATTGTAAAGAAGAGTGACGGAATCGTAATTACAGCGAGTTCTCCTTTCTCAACCCTTGTAAAGACAAACTTTATGAAGCTCCACCGGATAGGGGAGTAAGCCTAAATTACCAATAACCAGGCACCAATAACCACACATACTAAAGAAAAACCCTAAATTCAAAATCCTAAATCCTAAACAATATCTAAATACAAAAATTCAAATGACCAAAACGGCTTAGGTTCCAAGGTAAAAATTGAGTTTTAGATATTTGAATTTTGAATCCTGACCTGTCGTCAGGACAGGCTTGTTTAGAATTTAGACTTCGTCGTGAGCTCAGTCGAACGATATTAGGATTTAGAATTTGATTTTTTGGTTATTGGAATTTGGTTATTGGTTATTCAAAAATTATGGTACCGTTATACCATATGCCTTGATCTTTTTGTGAAGGTTGCTCCTCTCTATCTGAAGGATTTCTGCTGTCCTCGATATGTTCCAGTTGTTTTCCTCAAGCCTCTTTATTATAAAGGCCTTCTCGAAGGCATCCCTTGCTTCCCTCAGTGTTTTGAAGACAATATAGTCTGGCCGGGTTGGTTCGGCTACAACAAGGTTCTTTGATGCTATCGTATCCGAAGAAGTCATTATAACAAGTCTTTCTATTACGTTCCTCAGCTCCCTTATATTTCCAGGCCAGTCATAGGCCTCAAGCATCTTTAATGCCTCGGGGGTTATCTTTTTCGGCCTCTTTCCGTATTCTGAAGCAAAATTTTCGAGGAAATACTCAACGAGTGCTGGTATGTCCTCCTTTCTTTCCCTCAGTGGAGGAACGACTATTGGTATGACATTCAGCCTGTAAAGGAGGTCTTCCCTGAAATTGCCCTTTCTTACTTCCTCTTTCAGGTCTTTGTTCGTAGCTGCAATAATCCTGACATCTACCTTTATATTCTTGCTACCTCCAACACGCTGAAACTCCTGGGTCTCTATAATGCGAAGCACCTTTGACTGAGCAGAAAGCGACATGTCACCAACCTCGTCAAGAAATAATGTACCTCCATCAGCAAGCTCAAATTTACCCTTCTTTCTTTCAAATGCGCCTGTAAAAGAACCCTTTTCATGGCCAAACAGTTCACTCTCTATAAGCTCCTGCGGTATTGCAGCACAGTTTACCTCAACAAAGGGTTTCTCTGCCCTTCTGCTATTTTCATGAAGTAGACGTGCAACAAGCTCTTTGCCAGAGCCACTCTCGCCTATTATCAATACCCTGCTATTGCTTTGGGCTGCCATGTTTGTCTGTCCTTTCAAAAGTTCCATTTTTTGGGAGTTTCCGATAAGCCTGTATTTTTTTGTTAAGTCCTTTTTGAGAGCCTTATTTTCCATCTCGATTGTCCGTCTTTCGAGTGCCCTTTTTGCAACCAGCAAGACCCTATCGAGGGAAAGAGGTTTTTCGAGAAAGTCGTATGCACCTATCTTTGTTGCCTTCACAGCAAGTTCTATATTGCCGTGGCCAGAAATCATGATTACAGGAAGCTCCGGCTTTAGAGCCTTAATCTCTTTAAGGGTCTGAATACCATCAATGCCAGGAAGCCATATGTCAAGTAGTATCAAATCCGGGGTCTGCTCTTTTATAGCCTCTATTGCCTCTTCACCAGAACTTGAAGTCAAAACATCACATCCCTCATCCTCAAATATCCCTGAGAGGCTCTCCCTTATGCCCTCTTCATCATCTACCACAAGAACCACAGGCTCTGCCATTTTGATTCCATCCAAGTTACTTCTCCCTTATCGGGATCTCTATTGTAAAGATCGTCCCTCTTGGTTCATTATCCCTGACCCTTATATATCCTCTATGCTCTGTGATAATCCTGCTCGCTATTGCGAGACCGAGGCCAGTGCCATTTTTTTTGGTCGAGAAATACGGAAGGAATAATTTTTCCTTATCCTCATCCTTTATACCTGGCCCATTGTCTGCGATGTTTATATATGCCCTGTTAGATGGTATATCAAAATTGAGCGTTACATTAATCCTGCCGCTGTCAGTCATTGCCTGTATTGCGTTATCAAATATATTTATCATAACCCTTTTGAACTGTTTTTCATCCAGTTCTACAGGTGGGTTTTCCTCCGGCAGAGACACATTTGTCTCCACACCTTTGTAGCCTTTATATAGATTAACTACCTCATCTATTACAGGCGGCATGGAGGTTGGAGTCTTTTTTATTTCTGGCATCTTGCCAAACCTCGAAAATTCGTCAACCAGCATTTTCAGGCCCTCAACCTCTTTTATTATGGTCTTTGTAGAACGGTCGAAGACCTGGTCAAAATCAGCATCTCTGCCTTCCCATTTCTTGACCATACGCTCTGTTGAGAGTTTAATAGGTGTCAGAGGATTCTTTATCTCGTGTGCGACTCTCCTTGCGATCTCCTGCCATGCAACTACCTTCTGAGCCTTTATGATATCGGTGAGATCATCAAAGACAACGAGGAGGCCGATGTATTTTTGAGAATCTCTGAGACCTGTTATAAAGACTCTGAGGACAGCCCTTCTGTCCCCGATCACTACCTTCACTTCCTTCTCGACTCTTCTGAATTCTCGGCCTTCTATCTCCCTGATGAGGTTCTGGAGTTCTTCTGATTTTATCATAGACATGAGTTCCTTGTAACTTTTATTGATAACCACCTCTGACTTTATGTTAAGTATTGAACATGCGGCACCGTTTATCATCAGTATATTCCCGGCAGTGTTGAGCATGATAACGCCTGAGTTTATGTTATCGAGTATATTTTCCATAAAGAGTCTTCGCCTGTCAGATTCGAGATAAGCAGATTGGAGAGATTCCCTCCCCTCCTTTAACTCCTTCACCATATGGTTGAAGGAATTTACAAGGAGCCCTATCTCGTCCTCTCTGCTTAGAGCCACACTTATATCGAGGTTTCCAGCAGCGACCTGCTCAGTTGCCTGTGCAAGGCCCTGTATGGGATCCGTTATCCCCCTCGCAATCCTGAGGGCAATCCATAGAGCCATGAAAATGACAAGGAGCGTAAGGAAACCGAGGATCAGGAGGTAGTTTGTCTTTATCGGAACTCTCCATGATTCGAGGGTTAAGTATTTTTCATAAGCATCCTTTATGTTTTCTACATTTTCGGTAATCCTCTTCGGTATGAAAGACTCGACTACTATTACTCCTGCCTGCCTGCTCCCATGCTGTTCAGGCACCACGGCCCTTACTCTGTCTCCGCTTTCCTCTGATATGACCTCTACGCCTGCCTTACCTTCAAAGGCAGCTCTTACTGTTTCGGCAGCGTCTTTCGGTATCTCTGTGAGGTATCTGACAGTGTAATTGCCGGTAGCTGCTTCGCCCTTAGAAAGTCTCTTTGCAAAATCAAGAGCTCTCTGTTTTTCAATCTCGTAAAAGGCCTTCGCTATTTCTACAGAGCTGTCAAGAGGTTGTCTGAGTTGAGGAGCAAACCAACGGTCTATATAATTTGTAATAAGTCCACTCGAGATAATAAATAAAATGGTTGCAGGGATTAAGGTAAGGACAACGAGGATAACAACGAGTTTTGTTTTAAATTTATATCCGAGGATTCTATTTTTTCTCTCAAGATAGAGTCTCACGAGGTTCTTCACAACAAAAAACATAAGGGTAAAAAGTGCAACGATAGTGAGGTTCAGCAGTATGAGGATGGTTAACTTTACTAAGAAGGGAACACTCTCAAGCCTCATATAGTGTAGTTCGACCCCAAAGGCTACAACTATGAAGAGAAATAAGATTGCCAAGATAAAAGGGAGAGGGAGATTTTTCATTTAACAGCCCCTATACTGAAATATGGAGAATCCTTGGATATCTTGAATTCGCTCTCTGATAGGAAAATAATAAAATACCCTATCACAGGAGGAAGTTTCCTGATTTTCGACTCCACAGTTACCCTGACAAAATGTATTCCTGGTTCGAGTTCTCTTATATTCGTGAGTTTCAGCTCATTGATGCTGAGCGCCCATTTTGTCATGGATTCAAAAGACTTAAACCTCCTTTCTATAATTGTGCTTCCATCATAGGAGGTTGCAATTAACTCACTCTTTACCGGATCGCATTTAAGAGTTCTTATAAAGGATTTACCAAGGACAAACTCATCAGGCCACGTCTTCCAGACTCTGAAAAGGTCAATATAAAATCTAAATTCCTTTGCTATTCCATTCCTGAGCTCCTGAAGATATTTTTCCTCAAGAGAGAGGAAAGTCGTAACATAGATCTCATTGTTCTGTAAAGTCACCTCAGGACCTACTATTTCTGCACCGCTTGAAATGGAATAGAAAAGTAACAAATAAAAGGCAAGGAGTAACAAGTAATGAAACAATTCCTTTATTCCCAAATTCCTTCTCACAGCCTGCCACTATTAACTCATTACTTATATTCTGACTTTTAAGGCTTGACATCTTTTAAGAAATTTATTTTCATTATAGCATACCACCAGAAGGTAAAAGTTATAAGTTATAAGTGCAGAGAACAAAGTTTAAAAACTTTTAACTTCTCACTTTCAACTTTAAACTTTTTGGAAGGGAGGTGTACATGGAACTAAAGGCAATAAAAATGGAAATCCCAGAGGGATGCAACATAATCCTTGGTCAGACACATTTTATAAAGACCGCAGAAGACCTTTACGAAATCATGGCAACGACTATCCCCCAGGCAAGATTTGGTATTGCCTTCACAGAGTCGTCAGGGCCATGCCTGATAAGGACAGAGGGTAACGACACTGAACTTATTAATATCTGTGTCAAAAACCTTCAGGAATTGGGTGCAGGTCATGTATTCTGCATTCTCCTGAAAAATGCCTTTCCCGTCAGCGTGCTCAACCAGATAAAGAACTGCCCTGAGGTCTGCAGGGTCTTCTGCTCAACAGCAAACCCTGTTGAGGTTATTGTTGCCTCTATCTCTCAGGGTAGCGGGGTACTCGGCGTGGTTGATGGCCTCTTTCCAAAAGGTATTGAGTCTGCTGAGGATAAGGCCCATAGAAAGGAGTTTTTGAGGAAGATAGGGTATAAGTTATAATGACCAATGACCAAATTCCAATTACCAAATAATACAAACACCGGGAGACAGAGGAAAGAGTGTCATTGCGAGGAGGTCATTAAGACCGACGAAGCAATCTCAAAAGAAGAGATTGCCATGCCTTTTGGGCTCCCAATGGCGATTAAAATAGTTTGGTTATTAGTGGTTTGTTGGAAGCCCCTGTAGCCGCAGGCTTTAGCCTGCGTAATTGTCTCTCAGGGTCTTCTTGTAACGGCGAGTAAATATTCAACTTTTTGAAAATTTCTGATATTATTAAGTTATTAGACCAATAGGAGGAAAGGGATGTCAGTTATAAGTACTGGCCATCTTTATATTGAGAAAGACCCAAACAAATACGGGGGCAAGGCTGTTATAAAAGGTACAAGGATTCCAGTTGCTTCAATTGTTAATCACTACCGCTCAGGTATGAGTATCGAGGGAATTCTTGATGGCTACCCTAATATCACTCCAGCCCAGCTATTTGATGCCCTCAGCTACTATTTTGACAACAAGGAAGAAATAGACAAAGAATTCGAGTAGATGATAAAACTCTACCTCGATGAAGATGTCCATAAGAAAATCGCTCTCTCTTTAAGATTAAAAGGTTATGATGTAATCAGTGCTCATGAGGTGAAAAATCAGAGTCTTCCGGATTATAAGCAATTACAATATGCCATATCTGAACAAAGGGCTATCTTTAGCTTTAATGTTGGTGATTTTGACAGACTACACAAAGAATATATGCTGGGCGGGAAAGAACACTTTGGCATACTTCTGTCAAAGCAGATACCATTTAGCGAAACTCTTAAACGATTGACCCAATTTTTATTCAATCATTCAGCCAAAGAGGTTAAAAATAATTTGTTCTGGATTTAGGGGCTTATATTTACCCAAATCCAGCGATAAGCGCTGTATAAGCAATTATAGCTGATATTGAAGGTGTAAAAGAAGGAATTTTCATAGCGACAATAACCGATATATTGAACAGAGACTACATTAAGAACTATTCAGG
>JBFMDQ010000033.1:0-15036 GCA_040753955.1 Nitrospirota bacterium
GGCTTGAATCTTGTCAGACTCGACTTGATATATGTAATCCACATCTCTATCGAGGCTTAAAGAGGTGCGACTAACAGGGAGCAACAACCTGAAATACCGATATCTTACAGAAAGAGCTTCTTACAACATTTTAAACCCATGACACCCTCACTCTATTATCTTTATTGCCTTCTCTAACCTCTTTAAAGTCTTCTCCTTACCTACAATCTCAATCACCTCGAATATACCGGCACTTTCTGTTTTGCCTGTCATTGCAACGCGGACAGGCTGGGCAACCTCGCCGAGTTTGATTCTGTGTTTTTTAACAACGGACATAAAGGTCTTTTCAATCTCTGGTGCAATAAAGTTATCAAGTCTTTTGAGTGCCTCTTTCACATCAATCAGATAGGGGAGGCTTCTTTCATTCAGGAACTTTTCCTTTGCCTTGGGGTCAGGCTCTATCTCTTCAGATATATAGTATCTTAGAGAATCCGCAAGCTCCACTAATGTCCTTGAACGTTCCTTTAACGTCCTGATCCCCCTTGAGAACCATTCTTTATCGAGGATTTGACCCTCTTTAATGATGCCCTGTTTTAGAAGAAAAGGCATTACAAGGTCTCCCAGCCTTTCGGCTGTTGAATCAATTATATACTGGCTATTAAGCCATAAGAGCTTTTCTGGGTTGAAGACAGCGGCAGACTTCCCAACATCTTCTAAAGAGAAATACTCTATTAATTCATCCCTTGTGAAGATCTCCTGGTCTCCGTGAGCCCACCCAAGGCGAACAATATAATTAACAAAGGCATCAGGAAGGTAGCCCATTTCCTTATAAGCTGTAACGGATGTTGCCCCATGTCTCTTGCTCAGTCTTGTTTTATCAGGACCTAAGATCATCGGTAAATGGGCAAACGCAGGGATTCTATAGCCAAGGGCTTTATATATATGGATCTGTTTTGGGGTATTATTAAGGTGGTCATCGCCTCTTATTACATGTGTAATCTCCATATCTACATCATCAACGACTACGACAAAATTATACGTCGGTGTCCCGTCAGACCGAATGATTATAAGGTCGTCAAGCTGGGCATTATCAAAGATGACCTTACCTTTAATTAGATCATCGACAACGGTCTCTCCTTCCTGCGGCATAATGAAGCGAATTGCAGGTATTCTCCCTGACACGGGTTCTGCCAAGTTTCTACACCGTCCGTCATATTTCGGCGATTTTCCTTGTGCTAATGCCTCCTGTCTTCTCTTTTCAAGTTCTTCAGATGAGCAATAACAATAATATGCCTTGCCTTCTTTTAAAAGTTTATCAGCATAGCTCTTATAAATACTAAATCTATCTGTCTGCCTATGTGGTCCTTCATCCCAGTCGAGACTAAGCCACTTCATGCCTTCAGTGATGGCATCTATGTATTCCTCCGTTGAACGTGTCCTGTCAGTGTCTTCAATCCTGAGTATAAAGGTGCCCTTATTATGTCTTGCGTAAAGCCAATTAAAAAGGGCAGTTCTTGCCCCTCCTAAATGCAGAAGCCCTGTTGGGCTTGGTGCAAACCTTACCCTTACCTTCTCTGCCAAAAATAACCTCTATCCCTTTTTACTATTCACGAATATAACAGATTTGGACTATAGGTGCAATTTTTAAGGACTAAATTTTCCTCGCCTCTAATCTCAAAACCTTCTTTGTTTCATCCGTTACCTTGAACCTCTCATCCCCTCTATATCCTGCAACCCAGATGATATCCTCCCCAGATAAGATTAACGGAATTCCATCACGCTCATCCCTCGGTACTTTTTCATCAACGAAAAAGTCCTGAAGTTTTTTCTTCTTGCCAAAGCTAAGAGGATAAAAGAAGTCCCCGCTTTTTCTTGATCTGACAATGAGAGGGAAGTTCAATCTCTCTGCATTAAAGATAGCTAAAGTCTTAAATTCGGCATATTCCCTGACGGCTTGGCTTAGCTCGACGAAGTCTGAAGGTTCTGCCATGGAAGCCTTAACTAAAATCCCTGCTTCTTTTAGATATATCTCTCCGGGAACTTCGAGGGTATAGGTATCTAATTTTACAGGAGGCTCTGATGTAAGGATAAGGATTGAATAGTCCTTTATAGCCCTTATACCATTTGGAAGGCAGAGCCTGTCGCCAGTTTTACCACTTTTGATAAGCTCAATGATATCTTCTATATGAATGAAGTTTATTCCACGGAGACCCCTCGTTTCATCTATTGCCCTTCTTAAAGCCCTCCTCAGAATCACCTTTTCCATAGCCTCCAAGGGAGCAAGAAAAAGCTCAATGCGAGAATCCGATTTTCTGCTGATAAGCCTCATCAGTGTTTTTGTGACAATAATCCCGAAATACCTATCTTCTTCTCTGAGTATTTCTGCAGTCCTTGAAAGGGTCTCTATAATGTTAGGATTAATTTCCCTTATCATCGGCATGAGAGAAAGCCTTATTTTATTGCGCAGATAATCTTTTCTGAGGTTTGATGAATCAACTATAAAATCAATTCCCTCCCCCTGAAGATATCTATCAATCTCCCGTTTTTCGATCTCGATCAGGGGTCTTATGAACCCCCCTCTGACTGGCGGGATCCCGGAAAGACCAGTTGGGCCTGAGCCTCTAAAAAGGTGCATAAGGAGAGTTTCTGCCTGATCATCTGCTGTATGTCCCAGGGCAATTTTATGTGCATTAATCTCGAAAGCCGTTTCTTCAAAAACCTGGTAACGCAACTGCCTTGCTGCTACCTGCCTGTTAATCCCCTTTTCTTTAGCATAAGATTTCACATCTATGAATTTTGTAATAAAAGGCAGATTGAGCTTTTCGCACAGCTTCTTACAGAACTCAATCTCCTTTGGCGTTTCCTCTGGTCTTAGACCGTGGTCAATGTAGATAGCATGCAGATCCAGCTTGAACTCGTCCTTAAGATTCTTCAACACATAAAGAAGACATACAGAATCCGGTCCGCCAGAGAGAGCAGTTAAAACCCTCTCCTCACCAGAGAGCATAGAATGTTTCTTGATTGTTTCTTTTACCTTCTTAAGGAGTTCCATAGAGATATCACGAGGCCTTCATAAGCCTGCCAAATTGAATAGATGGGGAAGATTTAGAGTATCCTTTATTTATTTTTAAATAAAGTCTTTACTTCGTTCATCAGCTCATTTATATCCTTGAACTGCCTGTAGACAGAAGCAAACCTGACATATGCAACCTTGTCAAGCTCCTTCAAAGCTGACATTACCTCTTCACCAATCCATGTGCTTTGAATTTCCTTTACGCCAAGACCTATAAGTTTCTTTTCTATGGAGTCTGTAATACCTTCAAGGGTCTCTATACCTATTGGCCTTTTCTCACATGCCTTCTTCAGGCCGGTCAGTATTTTCGTTCTATCGAAGGGTTCCCGCCTGTCGTCTTTTTTTACCACCATAGGTATAATATCTTCTACACGTTCATAGGATGTGAAACGTTTCCCACACCTAAGGCACTCACGCCTGCGGCGTATTGCATCACCCTCTTTGCTCGTCCTCGAGTCGATAACCTTATCTTCTATGTTTCCACAGAAAGGACACTTCACCTAAAACCCTTTACAGCCTGTAGGAGAGAATCTTTAGCTCTCACCTTGTAGCCCTTTGTTTTTCATATATAGGAAAACTGTCGCAAAGAACCTTAACCCGTTTTGCAAGATTTCTGATCACCCTGATATCATTTATGTTTTGAATGACCGATGATATTATGTCTGCTATCTCTGTCATCTCCGGTTCACCCATGCCCCTTGCTGTAACACAGGGTGTACCGAGCCTTATTCCGCTTGTTATTGTAGGCGGCCTTTCATCATAAGGTACTACATTTTTGTTAACTGTTATTCCTGCCATCCCAAGTGCCTCTTCGGCATCCCTTCCCGTGGTGCCTTTATTGGTCAGGTCTACAAGTATCATATGGTTGTCCGTGCCTCTTGAGATGATCTTGAAACCCCTGTTTATCAAGTTTTCTGCAAGTCTTTTTGCGTTCTTGATGACCATAGCCTGGTGGTCTTTAAATTCCTTGCTCATTGCCTCTTTCAGAGCAACTGCCTTCGCTGCTATGACATGGACGAGGGGACCACCCTGTATTCCCGGGAATACCATTTTGTCCACTGCCTTTGCATATTCTGCCTTGCACATTATCATTCCACCCCTTGGCCCTTTGAGGGTCTTATGAGTTGTTGTTGTTACAAAATCTGCATATGGCACCGGGGATGGATGCAGGTCTGCAGCAATAAGTCCTGCTATGTGGGCTATGTCTGCCATAAGATATGCACCGACTTCCTTTGCAATATCAGAGAATATCTTGAAATCAATGATCCTCGAATATGCGCTCGCACCCGCAATTATCATCTTTGGTTTATTCTCTATGGCAAGGCGTCTTACTTCCTCATAATCAATGTATCCGGTATCTCTATCAACACCATAGGTTGCGATTTTATAAAAAATTCCTGAGAAGTTTACTGATGCGCCGTGAGAAAGATGTCCCCCGTGGCTCAGGCTCATACCCAGTATTGCATCGCCTGGCTTAAGCATAGAGAAATATATAGCCATATTAGCCTGGGTGCCTGAGTGGGGTTGGACATTTACGTGCTCAGCGCCGAATAATTCCTTTGCCCTCTCGATTGCAAGGTTTTCAACGATATCGGCATATTCACAGCCACCATAGTATCTTTTCCCGGGATATCCTTCTGCATATTTATTTGTAAGGACAGAACCCTGAACCTCAAGTACGGAAGGGCTAACATAGTTCTCAGAGGCTATAAGCACTACATTTTCCCTTTCTCTCTCTACCTCTTTCCGTATTGCTTCAAAGACCTCTGGATCGGTGAGCTTAAGATTTTCGAGATTCATATCTTATTAAGCGCTCTTCTATCTGGGTTATCTTTTTTAGCCTAATGCAGTGTCTTTCTCCTTCGAAGGGAGTGTTAACCCACGTCCTCACAATCTCTTTCGCCAGGTCCTTCCCGACTATCCTTCCACCGAGGGCAAGGATATTAGCATCATTGTGCAGTCTGCTCATCTTGGCGGTGAAGAGATCATTGCATAGAGATGCCCTTATGCGAGGAAATTTATTAGCCACTATGGACATGCCTATACCTGTACCGCAGATAAGTATTCCTCTGTCTATCCCTCCTGAAGAGACTGCCTCAGAGACCTTTTTGCCAAAATCTGGATAATCTACTGATTCAGGGCTATTTGTACCGTAATCAATACACTCAATGCCAAGACCACCTAAGAGCGAGATAATCTCATTTTTAAGTTCCAATCCTGCGTGGTCACAGCCTATCCCAATTTTCATTTTAAATTTTTATATCTTATCCGAGAGATTAGCAAGAAGTCAAGGTTCAGACTATCTTTGCTTTCCCTTTTAATGCCAGGTAAAATTAGAGTCGAAGGACTTTGATGGAGATTGATGGAAGCCAGAAATCAGGTTCAGGAACAATAGTCAGAGATACAGTCGCACTTTCAGTCTTAATTGGCGAAGAACTTTGTTTAAGGAATATCCGGGCAAAAAGGGATAAACCTGGCCTTAGACCTCAACATCTGAGGGGGATAGAAGCCTGTAGCCAGATTTGCCAGGGAAGATTAGAAGGGGCAAGAGTTGGATCAAGCGAGATATGGTTCAGGCCGGGGAATAAGATAACCGGAGGCAATTTTAATTGGGATATCGGAACCGCCGGTTCTACCACTATGTTAGCATCTACTGTTTTACCATTAGCTATCTTTGCTAAAGAACCTTCAGTTTATAGAATTACCGGTGGTCTGTTTCAGGATTTTGCTCCTTCTGCCTTTCACCTGAAATATGTTTTATTGCCGATCTTAAAAGAGATAGGAGTCGATGCCGAATTGGATGTAATTCAACCCGGTTATGTTCCCCGTGGTGGTGGGATAATAGAGATAAAGATCGAGCCACAAATAAAAAGGCTTAAACCCATCATTCTGATCGAACAGGGAAGAGTAGTCGGGATAAAAGGGATTGCCCTCTCTTCACTCCTTAAAGAAAGGAGGGTTTCAGAAAGGATGGCTCAAGAATGTCAAAAAGAATTGAAGGCAAGAAATTATGACTCAAACATAGAAATACTCTATGACACTGAGGGTAAACCGGTTTATGAGAAACCTTCGATCCAGGCTGGAGCTTCCTTAGCAATCTGGGCAAAAACCGATACGGCAGCCCTGGTTGGATCAGATATGGCTGGTAAGCTTGGAAGAACTGCTGAATCTATCGGAAGGAAAGTGGCTAAAGATCTAATTGAAGATTTAGATACCGGGGCCACAGTCGACAGACATTTAGCCGATCAATTAATACCTTATTGTGCCCTGTCTGAAGGTGTCAGTGAATATTTAATCCCCCGGATGACAGAACATGTCGAAACGAGATTATGGCTGGTAGAGGAGATGCTTGGGGCAAAGACCGAAGTCAAGGATAATCTGATTAGAATAAAGGGAGTCGGATACTGGAGGTGAAAGATGGAGGTGGGGCTGAAGATAAGGGGGATTTATGCCACTGCCTTAACTAAGTTTTTCACCGGTCATAATCTCGCTATAGTTCTACCTTCAAAACAGATTAGAGAAAGATTCAGAGATTACAAAAAGATTGATTCGCCAGAACCAATTGAAGTAGAAATTATAGATTTAGAGGATCTACAGGGGATATTATTAAGGGGCAAACCGGGCAAACTAAATTTTGTAGTAGGGTTAATAAGAGAAAAGTTTTTCGATGCCATCACAAGGGAAAGAAAATATGGTGGGTTTGATTTTGTTGAAATTGAATTTCCCTTCCTGGCAAAATCTGCTCTGGATGAGTTAAGAAATATGGTTACCCCTACTGTTTTGAATCATCACCGGCTGAAAATAATTGCCTCTGAATATGTAGATTTGATGGAAGAGATGCATCTGTCGGGCCATCCCGAAAAAAGAGAGACAGTAGGGATGGACTTAGAAAAAAGATTCATCTGGGGAAGATTCGAAGAAAGAAAAGAGATAGCTATCGAGCATGTTAAATTAGATGGGAAAGTTATCTCTCTTTCTGAAGGAGAAATCATCGAATTTAATCCAGAAGAAAGAAGTTTGCTTCTGCAAAGGGCAAAATTCAGAGGTAAAGATAAATACGATGGGTTAGTCCTTCCGAAAGAAAGCGGCGATTATGCGATAACTGAGGTAAGAGAAGGTGATTGGTTTTACAAGCATACTTACTATCGCCAGGACGGCCAGCTGGTTGGAGAATATTACAACATAAATACCCCGATAGAGTTTTACCCCGATAAAATCAGATATATAGATCTGGAAATGGATGTGATAAGATGGCCAGATGGAAGGGTCGAAATAATGGAGGAGAAATTATTAGACCAACAGCAAAAATCAGGTTATCTAAGAGAAGAATTGGTAGAAAAAGCTAAGAGTATAGCTAAGGAATTGAAAGAGAAACTTTCCGACTCTCTTTCATCTCCTTCTCCTTAAAAACTCTCTTGGCTTCCCTGCACCCTTTGGTGGTCCGACATAGCCGTCCTCCTCCATCAGTTCCATTATCCTTGCTGCTCTGTTATATCCTATCTTGAGCCGCCTCTGGATAGATGATATGGATACCTCTCCAACTGACTCCCCGAACTCAATCGCCTTCAGATAAAGCTCATCTCTTTCTCCTATCATCTCGTCCGCAGCCATCTCGGTTGCCTGTATTCCTTCTAATATCATGTAGTCAGGCCTTCCCTGAGACTTTACAAATTCAGTAACAGCTCTTATCTCCCCCTCTGTGATAAGGGCGCCATGCACTCGGATGATTCTTGCACCTGGAAACATCACTAGCATGTCACCTTTACCGAGGAGATGTTCTGCACCATGGGAATCGAGGATCGTCCTTGAGTCTATTTTTGAAGACACCTGGAAAGATATACGTGCAGAGAAGTTGGCCTTTATTATTCCTGTAATTACATCAACAGAGGGTCTCTGTGTTGCGAGGATAAGGTGTATACCTGCTGCCCTTCCCATCTGCGCGAGCCTGGCTATCGAGTCCTCCACCTCATTTGCCACTGCGAACATCAGGTCAGCAAGTTCGTCTATAACAATAACAATATAAGGCATTTGCTCTTCAATCCCTGCCTGACTGTTATAGCTCTCAATATTTCTTGCCGCCCTTTCTGCGAGCACCCTGTACCTTCGTTCCATCTCTATCACCATCTTTTTCAATGCCTCTGCTGCCTCTTTCGGGTTTGTTATAACAGGCGAGATGAGGTGGGGTATTTCCTCGTATGCTGAGAGCTCGAGCAGTTTCGGGTCTATCATCAACATCTTTACCTCTGTCGGTGCTGCTTTATAGAGTATGCTTATAACCATCGAATTTATTGATACGCTCTTGCCTGAGCCTGTCGCACCTGCAACAAGAAGATGGGGCATTTTTGATAAATCCGCCACTACAGGTCTTCCGAATATATCCTTGCCGAGGCCAAGGGTAAGCTTTGAATTGCTCTTTTTGAAACTCTCTGATGAGAGGATCTCCCTTAATGATACTGTTTCCATCTGACTGTTTGGCACCTCTATGCCTATTGTAGCCTTGCCTGCAATTGGAGAAACCCTGACGCTCTGTGCCTTAAGAGCGAGTGCGAGGTCATCAGAAAGGGAGACAACCCTGTTTATCTTCACACCTGGTGCAGGCTCGAACTCAAACATCGTAACAACAGGGCCTGGATGTACCTGGGTAATCTTACCTTCAACATCAAAGTCTTCGAGCTTTCTCTCAATAAGTGTTGAATTTGCCAGTAGTTCCTCTCTTGAGGGTCTGTTGGATGTGGAGTCATATAGATTTAGCAGTTCTAAAGATGGAAGCTCATATCCCTCTGTCTTTCTCGGTCTTATAGCTTCAGGCTGAAGAGGACTTATCTCCCGCTTCTCTAAGGTCTTTTCTTCTATAACCTGGCTTCTGTCCTCTGTCTTCCGCCTCTTCCGGAGTGCAAGGGCAGTGACGGGTATAGGGCTCAGGAGGATGATTGAAGATAGAAATGCGGAGAGCGAAAAGATGTAGGCACCTGGAAGGGACAGTAAGCGGTTAGCCATATAAGCTATTCCTCTACCTATAAGGCCACCAATACCATCAGGGTATCTTTCTATAGTGGTATTAAAAGTAAGTGATAGAAGCGATAATAATAGGGAAGACGATATAATAAACAAGATACCCCCAAGCAGGCATATCTTATGCCCCTCTTTTCCGAGTAGCCTCTTAATGCCAAAGGCAATTATGAGAAGGGGGATAATAAAGGCAGCGAGCCCTAATAGGATAATCAACCAGCCTGAAATATAAGCTCCGATTATCCCGCCGAGATTTCTTACTGGTTCAGGAGGTTCTGTGGATCTAAAAAAAGGAACAGGGTCTTTTATATAATGTGTGGTCAGACTCATAGAAAGGTAGATGCCTCCCAGAACAGAAACGACACCAACAATCTCTTCTTTTATACGTTTTATCCTTTCAACCATATACCCAATATTATAACAACTGCCAATATGAATCTGTAATAGACGAAGATATTTAAAGGGTACTTCTTTAAAAAGTTCAGGAGAAATTTAATAGCAATGAATCCTGTGATAGAAGAGGTGATGAGACCCACAGCAAAGAGATGAAGGTCGTAGCTCTCCTGACTGGTGAAGAGTTTCTTAAGGTGGAGAGTAGCTGCGCCTGCAATAATCGGTGTTGAAAGCAGGAATGAAAATCTTGCTGATGCCTCCCTTTTAAGGCCCTTGAAAAGACCTGCTGAAATAGTAATGCCTGAGCGGGATACACCTGGAATAAGGGCAGCTGTCTGTGCAATGCCGATGGTCAGGGCATCCATAAGATCTGTTTTTTCCATATCTTTATATTTATCTGCCCTTTCGGCAGCCAACATGATAAGGCCTACTGCTGCAAGCATCACGCTGATTAGAAAGGGTTCTCTAAGGCTTCTTTCTACTATATCGTTCAGAAAGAAACCCGTAACACCTGCAGGCATTGAGGCAAGAATAATCATTCCGAGGAGTTTCTGTTTCTTGGTAAAAAGCTCTACCCAGTCTTTCCAGAAGCAGAAGAGCAGGGCGGTCAGTGTTCCGGCATGAAGGGCGACATCAAATGTGAGGGTGTTAACATTTCCTTTCCATCCGAGGAACCAGGGGAACAATATAAGGTGTGCAGTGCTGCTTACCGGGAAGAATTCAGTAAGGCCCTGAATAATCCCGAGTATTATTGCTTCGGGCGCCAAGCCCTAAACCTCAAATATAATCGGCATGATCATCGGCCTCCTATCCATTGCATCTCTGAGGTATCTCTTCAAGGTATTTCTAAGTCTTGCCTTAAGAAGTGAGGAATCCGATATCAGCTCTTTATCAAATCCTTTTATTGTATTTGTAAGGAGCCCTCTTACATCATTAATTACTTCCTGAGAGGCATCCTCAAACACAAACCCCCTCGATATTATGTCAGGACCTGAGACAATGTTCCCCGTAAGTTTTTCTATTGCTAAAAGTATCAGGACGATTCCGTCATGGGCGAGTCTCACCCGGTCTCGAAGGACCATCTCCTTCACATCCCCTATGCCTTTGCCGTCTATAAATATTCTGCCGGAGTTTACTCTGCCGTTTACCCTCGCCTCTTTATCGGATATCTCAAGGATTTCGCCATCTTCGAGGATGAATATATTCTCTTTTGGAATGCCGAGTTTCTTTGCAAGAATCGAATGATACACAAGATGTCTGTATTCACCATGAACGGGCATAAAGTATCTTGGTTTTATGAGGTTTAGCATAAGTTTGAGTTCTTCCTTTGAGGCATGTCCAGAGACGTGTACCTCTGAGACCTTCTCATAGAAGACATTTGCTCCCCGTCTGAAGAGGTGGTTTATTATCCTTCCTATGGAGCGTTCATTGCCCGGAATCATCCTTGCCGAAAGGATTACCGTATCCCCGTCTTTTATTCTGATATCTTTGTGCTCATCTGTTGCAATCCTCGAAAGCACGCTCATCGGCTCACCCTGACTACCTGTTGTTATAATTACAACTTCGTTGTCTTTGAGTCTTTTCAGGTTTTCAAGCCTGAGCCATGTATCCTCAGGGATTTTTAGATAACCGAGATCGAGCGCAATCTGTGCATTCGACACGATGCTTTTTCCACAGATTATCACCTTTCTTCCATACTTTACTGCAACATCAATTGCCTGTTGAATCCTGTGGATATTTGATGCAAAGGTAGCGATGATAATTCTTCCTGACGCATTCGAGAATATATCCTCGAATACACGTTTAACCTCTTTCTCGGAGAATGTGAATCCACCTTTTTCAGAATTTGTGCTGTCAGAGAGGAGGAGAAGTGTCCCCCTTTCACCATATTCTGTAAATTTATGGAGGTCCATCAATTGACCATCAACGGGAGTAGGGTCGAGTTTGAAATCGCCAGTATGGACAACCAGCCCGACTGGGGTCTGGATTCCAAGTCCAACTCCATCCACTATGCTGTGTGTAACCCTGACGAACTCGATAGAAAATACCCCGAGGTTTATAACGTCCCTCGGTTTGACAGGGATGAGTTCAGTCTTTTCGAGATGATGTTCCAGGAGTTTGCTCCTGACGAGACCGAGTGTGAGGGCTGTACCATAAACCGGGACAGAGATTTCCTTAAGTAAAAAGGGTAGGGCTCCTATGTGGTCTTCATGCCCGTGGGTAAGAATTACGCCTCTTACCTTTTCCCTGTTGTCGAGGATATATGAAAAATCAGGGATGACAAAATCAACCCCGAGCATATCCTCTTCTGGAAACATAAGACCTGCATCAACGATAATAATGTCATTTTCGTGTTCAAAGGCTGTCATGTTGAGGCCAATCTCCTCAACACCACCGAGGGGGATCACAGAGAGGGTATTTTCCATTAATAAATTATTATATCAGATTTTGCTCCCATATTTTTCAGCAACTATCCCTCTTTTAATTGAATTACTTCAACCTTAACCCTGGCTGTACCTTTTTCATAAAACCCAAGCCTTTTGGCAGCACCCATACTTAGATCAATAATTCTGTCGCCAGATTTCGGGAACGGTCCTCTGTCGTTGACCCTTACAATGATTGAACGGTGGTTTTCCAGGTTTGTGACTTTAACATGAGTTGGAAGGGGTAAATATTTGTGGGCAGCTGTTAACCCATTTGGATTAAATGCCTCACCATTGGCAGTCATACAACCTCCCTTTTTTTGTAAGGTCTCATAGCCATACCAGGATGCAATTCCTGTTTCACCGTAATTTTCAGCTTCCTTAACAGACATGGGGTAATAAGTCCTTCCATGAATAGTATAAGGAGAATTTTTTACTCGACCTAAACGAATCGCCTCTTTAGGTGGCAGACCGTCTATTGTCTCAATGTCTTCGTTAGTAAGTGCCCAGTCCAGAGGTGCTCGTACCACCTCAAAAGTAAATTCGCCAATTTTATATAAGAGTTTTGTTGTACCCGCAGTAAGTTCATATGCTCCCTTTACCACCCATATACTACCTTTTACAGTCCCCTTAGCAACTTTATAAGGGACAGTAACTACTGCACAACCTGTCAGAACAAAATACAAGCACACCAGGAACAGGCTGAAAAAGGACAGTGTCTTCATTTTGAATAATTCCAATTTTGAATTATCCTGTGATAATCCTGCTATCTGGAAGTTAACAGGAATTCCAGCAATGCTTTCTGGGTGTGGAGTCTATTTTCTGCCTGGTCAAAAACTGCACTCTGAGGGCCATCTATCACATCGTCTGTAATCTCCTCACCCCTGTGTGCGGGAAGACAGTGGAGAACTATCGCATCCCTCTTCGCATATGAAAGAAGTTTGCTGTTTAGCTGATAACCCTTGAACTTTTTCTTCTTCTCCCTTGCCTCTTTCTCTTGCCCCATGCTTACCCAGACATCCGTATAAACCGCATCTGCCTTATCAGCAGCCTCCTTCGGGTCTCGAGCTATCGTGATTTCGCTTTTCGCAGAGGCCCTCGCCTCCTCGAAGATATGAGGGTCAGGCTCATATCCTTCAGGGCATGCAATCTTAAGGTTTATCTCCATCCTCGAAGCAGCCTCTGTGAGGGAATTCGCTACATTATTGCCGTCACCAATATAAGCAAGGCGGATGCCTTTCAGTCTTCTCTTCTTTTCGAAAATAGTCATCAGATCTGCAAGCGCCTGGCACGGATGGTGCAAATCGCTCAGTCCGTTAATCACGGGAATCGAAGAGCTGGATGCAAAATCTACAAGGGTATTATGGCTAAAGGTTCTGATGATGATGGCATCTAAATATCTTGATAGAACTCTTGCTGTGTCATGGATGGTCTCTCCTCTTCCCAGTTGTATCTCCCTCGGATTCATATAGATTACCTGTGCTCCCATCTGATATATGCCTACCTCGAAGGAAACCCTCGTCCTTGTCGATGCCTTCTCGAAGAGGAGACCTATACTTCTGCCAATCAACGGGCATTTATTTGCATCCTTGCCTGATTTAAGTTCTGCTGCCCTTTCAAGCATAAGATCTATCTCTTCTGAAGATAGATCCCATAATCTCAGAAAATCCCTTTTCATTACGATAACCTCTCGAACACCTTCTCGAGAATATTTATAAGATGGTCTATATCCTTTTTCTGAACAATCAGGGGCGGCATAAACCTCAAAACCTTTTCTGCGGTACAGTTAATGAGCACGCCCATTTCGAGGCAGGTTTTTACTATTGCCTCACACTCAATGGTAAGCTCCATGCCCAGGAGGAGCCCGAGACCTCTTATCTCTACAATAAGTGCTGGGAATTTCAGCTTCAGATTCTCGAGTCCTTCCTTCATATAGACACTCATCCTGTTACACTGGTCGAGAATAAACCCATCTTCAAGGAGTGTTTCTATCGTCGCAATTGCAGCAGCACATACGAGTGGATTACCTCCAAAGGTCGCAGCGTGGGTAGTGGGCTGAAATGCAGAGGCAACCTTATCTGTTGCAAGCATAGCTCCTATGGGTACACCGCCACCAAGGCCTTTCGCTATAGTCATAATATCTGGAGTAATGCCGAAATACTCATGGGCGAAGAATCTACCTGTCCTTCCCATACCTGTCTGGACCTCATCCAGTATGAGGAGGAGATTATTTTCATTACAGATCTTTCTTACTTCTTTCAGGTAATCAGGGTCCGGTAACTTAACACCCCCTTCTCCCTGTATAGGCTCCAACATTATGGCACAGGTATTTTTCGTCATCGCCTTCCCTATCGCATCGATGTCATTAAAAGGGGCATGTGCGAACCCCGGCACCAATGGTTCAAAACCCCTCTGAAATCTTTCCTGCCCCGTTGCAGTGAGTGTTGCGAGTGTCCTTCCATGAAAGGAATCCTTTGCCGTTATGATCTCGAAACGCTCAGGGCTGATATTCTCCTTTGAGTATTTGCGGGCAAGCTTTATTGCTGCCTCATTTGCCTCGGCTCCAGAGTTACAGAAGAATACCTTGTCCGCAAAGGTATGCTTTACAAGCAGTTTTGCAAGTTTTATCTGGGGTTCTATGTAGTAAAAATTAGAGACGTGTAAGAGCCTCTGTGCCTGTTTCTGTATCGCAACTACTACTTTTGGATGGCAGTGGCCGAGAATATTCACCGCAACACCTCCCATGAAATCGAGGTATTCCTTTCCATCAGAACTTGACACCTTCATTCCACGTCCTTTTCTCAAGACAACGGGGAATCTGTTGTAGGTGCTCATTATATAGAGATTTGATTCATCAATGAGTTTCTTAGTTTCCATTTGGGAATGATAACGAAAAGTAATAGGAAAAATCAAACAGTTAACAGCTTCCCATTAATCGAGAAAAGAACTCAACAGGGCTTCAGACAGTGAACAGAGAATGCTTTTAGAAATGGCAGGATTATCACGACTTTTTAGTTCGTAATATAAAAATTTGGCTCCCATTATTAGACAACTTTCAAACCATACCTCTTAAATTCAAAAATGAAATCTATCACCCCATACAAACAAGGTAATGGTCGCAGGCTCGGACATCCCGATAATCATCTGGACTTCCTCGCA
>JBFMDQ010000034.1:0-14145 GCA_040753955.1 Nitrospirota bacterium
CGCCTGAATAGTTCTTAATGTAGTCTCTGTTCAATATATCGGTTATTGTCGCTATGAAAATTCCTTCTTTTACACCTTCAATATCAGCTATAATTGCTTATACAGCGCTTATCGCTGGATTTGGGTTTATAAAAACTCTATCTGATTTTTCATTTCCTCTGCCGATAAAATATCAGCATAAAGGGCTAATCTTCTAATACACTCACCCACACTTAATTTGTTCATTTCTACAAAAATCACTCCCCAATGATCTTTGCCTTCATTATTTAATTCCTTTGCGATCTCAAGAAAATGATGGTCAGCGGAAAAAGCTCTAATGCCTCTTTTTCTCAAACCGTCTGCAATACGAACATCCACATTTTCATCCGTGTATATCTTTAATCTTGCCAATCTTCTTCTCCAGAATGGACGGATAGGTTTTCTTAACCGCCTCTGTACTCTTGATTGCATCTTTCCAAACCTTGTCTATCTCACTTTTATGCTCATAATAATATGAAAGGGCGTCATGAACCTGTGAGAGATTAAGATGCGGAAATGCAACTATAATATCTTCAGGAGACATGCCCATAATTTCATATCTAATGGCTATATCAAGAACACGAATACCGGTTCCCGAAATAACTGGCTCGCCTCCTCTTATTTTTTTATCTGATGTAATATAAGGATGTCGGACTTGTTTAGTTAGCGTAGACATATATAATACCCCCTTTAGTTGTTTTTCTATTCTATATCAAATTATCCACCTTTTCTACAGAGGAATAAATACTACCTCACTTTTCCCGCTCCCTGTCGGTGCCCTTGAGGTAATGGAGTTACCCCTCACCCATTCCTCTCCCATCCGCCAAAGGCGGGAGAAAGGGTATCTGATTTTTGCCAATGCCTCATAGGTTTCTATCTGATGTGGATAGGGCTCATAGCCTTTGAGGTTTTTGAACTGCATATTTTAAAATCACAAAAATCACGAATACCTTTAAAACTAAATCATATTCCCATTTCTTTCAGAATGAATCTTGCAATCTTTTTTCCTTCTCTCAAGGCAGTTTGAATTTCTTTTAAGGAAGGGGCTTTTGTAACAAATGGGTAACGATCAATTAAATAGTAGCCGGTTACTTTCTGACAGGTTTTGCGAAATCTTTCAAACCCAGAATTATGCTTTATCGCCTCATCAAGAAGATCTTCAAGGTCATGTATTCTCTTAAGCTTCCAGCCTTTTGAAAGAAGATAGGATTTTAAATATTTTTCTATTGCCTGTTGCAGATGAAAGGCTGCGTCTTCCAAGTCAGAATCTTCAAAGCGCTTTTGAACTCTCTCTAAGTCTTTTTTTGCCTTTTTAATCCAATCAGGTGAATATAGAGATTCTTTTCTATCTGGCATAAAGAATCTTGCCCTTATTCATGACTTCTTCAAAAAACTGGTCTCCTATCTCCAATCGTTCCTTTACCTCTTTAGGGGTCAATACCACCGGTTCAAAGGGATATCCTCGTCGGGCTTCAGATGCAATCCTTCGTACCTCATACAGCCTCGCGAAAAAGGATTTCTTAGTCTCCTTTACAATTAAAAGGTCTATATCACTATCTTTATCTGGTTTTCCGTAGGCGTATGAACCGAATAGGATTATTTTCTCGGGTTTGTATTTTTGGGCAATGACCTGGGCAAGACGCTTTATGACTTTCCATTCTTTTTCTTGGTTCATTTCAACATCTCTTACTTTAAATCTAAAGACAGACTATATAACTTCAACCATAATCGACAAACCATTATAACACAATACTTTAAGGCAAAATTCACTCGCTTTTCCCGCTCCCTGTCGGTGCCCTGAGGATAAAGATTTACCCCTTCGACAAGCTCAGGGCAGGCTCTAACCCTCTCCCACAGGGGGAGAGGAGGATTCTTTTGATATGTTTTGCTTATTCCTAAGCTACTTCAAAGGTTTTTCCGATGGGAACAAATTCTTCAACATCATCTTGTAGTTTCTTTCTGATTTTCTCAAACCGGATGATCGTATCGTGAGAATATAGCCTCTCCCCACAATGAAGACATACCTCAGCAGTAACTTTTACTACCGCAGTATTCTTGCCTCCTTTTAAGAGTTTCTCCACCTCTTTTTCTACAACTTCACCCCTGCATACAGGGTACTTCTCAAAAAGCCTTATGGCTTCCTCCTTATCTTCCAGTCTATCCATCTATCTGGATCAGGGCGATAGACCGTTATTAAAACTGCAGTCCTTTTATTTTTTTATTAAATCTTTTATCAACCTTTCGCACTCACTTATGAATTCCAGAATTTTATCTTTCATGCCCTCCACTTCAGAGCGTGTTATCTTTACAAAATCCTCATAATCGATGTCTTGGCGTTTCTCAAAAGATTTTTTAAGAATTTTTGCCTTATCGGGCGTTATTACACCAGTTTTTACAAAATGCTTATTGAAGAGGGATATTACACCGCTGTGCTTTGAAGAATCTAATTCTTTCGTTGCAAGTAAAGCTCGTGCTGCATAGAAGGCGGCATAATAAAATCTGTTTGTCGCACTGTTCAGTGAGCTCTCTTTTAGAAGTTTCAAGGCATCACCATAGGCTTCTCTTGCCCTTGATAGTCTATATCTTGCAAGATTAATGAGTTCTTTCTTCACACGGGAACTCCTTCGCGCTCAACATTTTTAATAAAAGGTGTATTTTTCCACAGGGGGTCTTTGAGGGCAGTTTGAGATACAATCCTTGGAGAAATATATACATTGTATTTAAGGTCAATTTCAAAGGCTATATCCAAAATAATATCTTCGATTTCCGGAGTCTTCTTTGATACAACAATGAACAGATCAATATCAGATCCGGGGATGTCCTTATCAGTTGCTTTGGACCCGAAAAGTTTTATTTCTTTTACTGTTTTCCCCAGTTTATTTCTAACCTTATTACAAAATTCCTCAACAGCCATCCCGTCTTTCTTTCTCTTTAACATGCTATCTCCCCCTACTAAAACAAAACATGGTTTAATGTAATTTTATTTGGTAGTATATCACACAAGGTCTCTTCACTCTTACCATTCCCTATCGGTGCTTTGAGGTAATGGAGTTACCCCTCACCCATTCCTCTCCCATCCGCCAAAGGCGGGAGAAAGGGTATCTGATTTTTGCCAATGCCTCATAGGTTTCTATCTGATGTGGATAGGGCTCATAGCCTGTGAGATTTTTGAATACCTTTGTCATTTTCCTTCCAGATATCTATCAAGTACCGACCAATTTAATTATATCTGATGGTGTCACAATTTTAGTCCTCCCGATACGTGTTGCCGTTGTTAAATGTATATCACCAGATATGATGTATCCAGCCTTAAGCGAAATAGCACACGCAATGAATTTGTTGTCAGCAGGGTCATTCTTTATCCACTCCTGCTCTTTTGGGTTATCTACAAACAGTATGTTGAAGCTCTTTTCAAAAGAGGACATAAGTTTGAACAGAAGGGATTTATCGTCAAACTCAAAACGGTTCAGAACGTCAAAATATTCCTTTAAGATAGGTCTGGAAACACAGAGGGTGAGTTTACCAGATAACCAATGGTCAATCACCTTGCGTGGATTGCCACCAAAAAAAGATGAGATGAAGACATTAGTATCTATGACTACTCTCATTTTCCAGCACGGACTTTTCTGATCATCTTATCAACATCTGATGTTTTGTATCCTTTCCTTTTTAAAGACTGCCCGATCTCGTCCCATAGGCTCTTCATTGCTGCCTCTATATCGTGTTCCCTGACATATTCCTCGATGAGTTCTCGAATCTTTTCATTGACGGATTTCTGTTCAATCCTGCTCAAACGCTGAAAGTGGTCTTTCAGTTCTTTATCAACTCTTATCAGTATCTGCGATGTCATTTAAAACCTCCATTGATATATTTGATATCAATGTTATCATATCTATCTATTGTTTGCAAGTCGCACCTCATTACAGAATCCTATACCATCCATTTCCAAAGACTGCATCCTCGCCTACATGGACATATTCACCCAGTAAAATAAGTGGCAGAAACTCTCTTAAATCTCCTTCAAAGGTAATACTGCCCATAAACCCACTCTGGTCGTGCTGGATAGGTTGCGTCTTACTTTTGCGCTTTAACTCTATCCATCTGAGATTCAGCTCTTTTGTCTTTATAGCCATTGCCCTTTCCGCGATACCTCTAAAATCCACATCAATTGGACTGCCACAGTAGATAATTGAAAGGGCATTAATCCTGTCTCTCAGCCTTCTTATAAGATGATGAAATTGAGGTACTCTGACAACCTCGCT
This sequence comes from Nitrospirota bacterium, assembly GCA_040753955.1. Taxonomy (GTDB): domain Bacteria; phylum Nitrospirota; class Thermodesulfovibrionia; order Thermodesulfovibrionales; family SM23-35; genus JASEEX01. Next base: position 4,281 of record JBFMDQ010000034.1, read on the forward strand.
TTTGCCTTTTTCTCCCGTAGGATTATATTTGATCCTGGTTGGCGTGAGAAACTGGAGTGTTATCCTGTTCGGGTTCAATTTTCCTGCACATTCAAGTAGCTCATTGCCTGTTATAATTTTATGAATGTTTTTGACAGTATTAGATTCAGGGTCATAGATGGATTCTGAAATACCATTTTTAATCAAGCTTATACCACCGAGGATAAATTTTCCTCTATCTAATCCTATCCCGACCTTTCCGAGTTCATTAATGGTAACTATCACATAGGGAAGGTAATCTATCCTGTCTCCTATTAAGACCATCTCGAATAAAAAAGGCTTATTGGATGAATATTCTATTTCCCCTTCGAGAGGTGGTTTAAAAACGTACCCACGGGGCACATTCTGTAACCTCTTTGCAGGATTAATGCCGATGGGGTTGAATATAAGGGTATAAGCACATCTGTCTTTAAGGATGCATGAATCACAGCTAACCCCTTTATCCATCGAACAGACAAGTTTTCTTAATGAGGAGCCGAATGCCCCTCTCAGGGTGCTACCTTTGTTGAAGACAGGCATACGTATTGTTGTCTCAGGGATAAGAGTGAACCTGTAATGGGCAAGTCTGAAGGCTTCGAGCATAGCTATAAAATTATACATCAGCGATTAAATAAAAATAAGAGGAGGGAGAAGAATGCGGGTGTTAATTTTATTTGACAGACATTTACTAATTTGATAATCTTAATTCGAGAATTTAAAATAAAGGAGGGATAATTTATGCCTTGCAAACCAGGACACAAAGAAGCTATTACTAAAAAGATTGCTAAAAAACCGGCTAAAAAGAAGAAGTAAAGTTATTTTTTAACGCCTTCTCGAGCAATCGCAATTTTGCCAGTCCTTACAAACTCCTTTATGCCCATGGGCTTGAGGAGTTCGATAAGTGTCTCTATTTTCTTTTCATCACCTGTAACCTCTATCGTATATGTATTCTGACTCGAATCCACAATCCTTCCCCTGAATATCTCCGCAAGCCTCAGAACCTCTGCCTTTTCTTCCTGTTTGGGAGCAACCTTTATCAGCACCATCTCCCTTTCGACATGGTCAAACTCTGTCATGTCAACTACTTTTATAACATCTATAAGTTTGTTGAGTTGTTTTGTTATCTGTTCTATTATCTGGTCATCACCGCTTGTAACTATGGTCATAATTGATATCTGTGGGTCTATCGTCTCCCCGACAGAAAGGCTCTCTATGTTATAACCCCTGCCACTGAATAGACCTGCAATCCTTGAAAGAACCCCGAATTTATTTTCAACAAGAAGTGAGATCGTATGACGCATCTATTTCATTGCCTTCAGCTTCTTTTCAGCCTTCTTTTCTGCCTCTTCAAATAGCATATGGTCAATCGGTGCGCCTGCAGGCACCATTGGATAGACCTTTTCTTTCCAGTCAACAATGAAGTCCATAAACACCGTTTTCTTTATTTTAAAGGCCTCTTTAAGAACAGGCTCAACATCACTCGGTTTTATTGCCCTTAAGCCAACAGCTCCATAAGCCTCTGCTACTTTAGCAAAATCGGGGGCAACATTAGAATGAAGATGACTATATGAATACCTTTCATTAAAGAAAAGCTCCTGCCACTGCCTGACCATGCCAAGATAGTGGTTGTTGAGTATAGCAACCTTCACAGGGAGCTTGTGGAGAACGGCAGTCGCAAGCTCCTGAATATTCATCTGTATACTCCCATCACCTGCTATATCAATCACGAGCTTGTTAGGATGTGCAAGCTGTGCACCAATTGCAGCAGGAAAACCATAACCCATTGTCCCTAATCCACCCGATGTCAGGAGGGTTCTCGGTTTATTAAATTTATAAAACTGGGCTGTCCACATCTGGTTCTGGCCCACCTCAGTTGTAATGATTGCATCCCCTTTTGCTAGTTCATAAATCTTTTCAATAACGAACTGGGGCTTGATTACCTCATTGCTGAAAGTATATGTCAATGGCCTTTCCTTTCTCCACTCATCTACCTGTCTCGACCATGCCTTGCGAACCTCGCCCCACTGCTCTTTCACATCTTCTTTCAGGATTTTGTTTAAAACTGTAAGAACCCTCTTTACATCGCCTACTATCGGTATATCTACACGCACATTCTTTTTGATTGAAGTTGGATCAATATCTATATGGATTATCTTTGCATTGGGCGCAAAGGCATCAATCTTACCTGTAACCCTGTCATCAAATCTCACACCTATTGCAATCAGCAAGTCAGACTCCTGTACCGCCCTGTTCGCATAATAGGTTCCATGCATTCCGAGCATGCCGAGGGAAAGGTTATGTGTTCCTGGAAATGAACCGAGGCCCATCAGAGTCATTGTTACAGGAATTTCTGTATGCTCTGCGAGCTCTCTGAGTTCCTTAGAACCACCAGAGAGTATTACACCGCCGCCAGCCATGATAACCGCCTTCTTTGATTTTGCAATCAGGTGAGCTGCCTTAGCTATCATCCACCTGTTACCCTCATAAGTTGGGTTATAGCTCCTTATATCTATCTCTGGCCATGTAAACTCTGTCTTTGATGCAGTCACATCCCTTGGAAGGTCTATTAGGACCGGGCCAGGCCTTCCAGACATAGCAATATAGAATGCCTCTCTTACAATCCTCGACAGTTCTTTTACATCCTTTACAAGGTAATTATATTTTGTGCAAGGTCTTGAGATACCGACTATGTCAGCCTCCTGGAAGGCGTCATTACCTATAAGGGGCGTTGGTACCTGGCCTGAGAAGACAACAATAGGTATAGAGTCCATAAATGCGGTGGCAATACCAGTTACTGTGTTTGTTGCACCAGGACCTGAAGTCACGAGCACGACTCCTGCTTTCCCTGTTGACCTTGCATACCCATCAGATGCGTGTACCGCACCTTGCTCATGCCTAGTGAGTATAAGCTGGATATCCTTATCGTCATAGAGAAGGTCAAAGATAGCAAGAACAACACCCCCCGGATAACCGAAGATGTATTTTACTCCCTCTCTCTTGAGAGACTCTAAAAAGATTTCAGCACCTGTTATTTTCATAAAGTTCCACCTAATTTTTTATTTTAGCATAATCGCTCCCTTGCCTGCAGAACTGACCATCTTTGCATATCTTGAGAGATATCCCTTCTTTATCTTGGGATCTGGAGGCCTCCAATTGCTTAATCTCTCCTTAATATCCTTATCCGAGAGTATCAGATCAATCTTCCTCCTCGGTATATCTACCCTTATCCTGTCACCGTTTCTGACTATCGCTAAAGGCCCGCCTTCCATTGCCTCAGGTGATATATGGCCTATGCATGGCCCCCTTGTGCCTCCTGAAAACCTGCCGTCCGTAACAAGGGCGACGGAGTCGCTTAGACCCATCCCCACTATTGCCGAAGTAGGAGATAACATCTCCCTCATTCCTGGGCCACCTTTTGGTCCTTCATATCTTATAACGACAACATCTCCATGGTTTATCTTACCTGCGAGGATTATCTTCATGGCATCCTCTTCTGAATCAAATACCCTTGCTACACCCTCAAACTTCATCATATCCTTACTAACAGCAGACTGTTTAACAACAGCTCCTTCTGGCGCAAGATTACCACGGAGTACGGCAATTCCTCCTTTTTTATGATAGGCCTTACCGAGAGGCCTTATGACATCCTCATCTGTGATTTCCGCTGAGTCTGCAATTTCATGTATGCCCTTACCACTTACAGTAATAGCATCGTGTAACCTGTCTCCGAACCTCTTAAGGACCCCGGGTATCCCTCCTGCATAGTCAAGGTCTTCGAGGTAATGTCTGCCTGCTGGAAGCATATCACAGATATGTGGTGTTTTCCTGCTCAATTTATCGAAGAGCTCAAGAGAAAGCTCAATGCCTGCGTCGTAGGCTATTGCAGGTATATGAAGCACTGTGTTTGTTGAACCTCCAAGAGCAAGGTCAACCATTATTGCATTCTCGAATGCCTTTTTTGTCATTATCTTTTTTGGTGTTATATTTTTCCTGACAAGTTCAACGACTTTCCTTCCGCTTTCGAAGGCGATCCTCTTCTTTTTTGACGATATGGCAAGTGCCGTCGCACAGCCTTCAAGGCTCATTCCGAGGGCCTCTGTTACACATGCCATTGTATTTGCGGTATACATACCCTGGCATGAACCTTCGCCTGGACAGACACACATCTCAAGGGCCTCAAGTTCTTCATCTGTTATCAAGCCTTTCTTGTACCTACCAACTGCCTCGAATGTATCGTTGACGAGGGAAAGCCTCTTGCCTTTCAGATGGCCGGAGAGCATCGGACCCGCAGTAACAACTATTGAAGGGATATTAACCCTTGCGGCAGCCATAAGCATTCCAGGAGTAATCTTATCGCAGTTCGTCAGAAGCACAAGACCATCAAATTGGTGCGCCTCTGCGATTGTCTCCACCGAATCAGCAATCAGCTCTCTTGATGGAAGGGAATAATGCATGCCCCTGTGACCCATCGCTATTCCATCGCATATGCCTGGAATTCCGAAAAAGAATGGGTATCCTCCACCTGTATGTATGCCCTTTTCTATGGACCTCTCAAGGTCATGCATCCCTATATGGCCCGGGATTATATCTGTAAAGCTCGTTGCTACACCGATAAAAGGTTTGTCCATCTCTGTCTTTGGAATACCTGTAGCATAAAGAAGTGCCCTGTGGGGAACCCTTTCCAATCCTTCTTTTATAATCTTACTTCTCACAGCGATAATACCCCCTTCTTTGATTCTACTTGACTGACTACTTAACTTGAATGGCCCTTTTTATATTCTCTAATCAGCTCGGCCATCCTGTCTTTTTTGAGGAGCTTCTGCTTCTGTATCCTTTTCCTTTCAAACTCTTCATCCGGGGTAAGATACCGTTTGCTGTCAATCTTCGCAAGGAGTCCCTCGAGATTTCTGTGCTCTTCTGTAAGCCTCCTAAACTCCTCACTCTCCTTTTTTAGAAGTTCGACGACCTTTCCTTCTTGCAACTCTACCTCCTTTTTTTACCCCGTAGGAATGCCCCGTGGCTTTCCAACGGGGTTTATGAAAAATTACCACCAAGAATCCTTTCTGCCAGCATATATGAATTCTCTATACAGTCATTAACACCAACCCCTCGATAGGAATTACCCGTGATATAAAGACCTCTGTAGCCGCTAACAATTTTGTCAATAGCCTCAAGCCTTCTCTCATGACCTAAGAGATACTGCGGTATACCTTTCTCATGCGTGTAAACCTTTACAAAATCAGGCTGGGCCCTTATATCCATGGCATCTCTCAGAACGTCCATAACCATCTCCATGAGTCTATTCTCGTCCTGCAGTGCAAGTTCTGATGACCTGGCGCCCCCAACCATACTCCTGAAAAGCACATAACCTTCCGGTGCCCTGTTTGGAAATATGCTTGAATCCCAAAGTGTTCCGAGTACCTTCCGGCCTTCTCTTTTAGGCACAAGAAAACCAAAACCGTCAAGGGGTTGTTTTATCCTATCTCTCATGTAGCCAAGGCATACAACAGAGATAGGAGGATAAGGGATTTCCTTAAGGATTAAAGATAGGTTTCTGTTAAAGTCCTTAACCATTTCTGATGAGGCATGGGCAGGTGTTGCAATAACGACACCCTCTGCCTCAAACCTTGAATTATCAGAGAGAAAAACAATATAATTGTCACCTTTTTTATCAATCGAGACCACCCTGCTTTCTGTTTTCAGCCTTTCTCCTAGATGATTTTCAAGGGCCTTTATAAAAACCTCCATACCATCATAAAATGAAGTAAGAACTCCACCAGGCCCTAGCCCTACCTTCTTTCCCGATGTTTTAGCCTCCTTCCGGAGTTTTATCAAAGCCTTTATGAGACTCCCGTATCTTTTTTCTAGCTCATATATCCTCGGGAAGCAACTCTTAAGACTCATGGTTTCGGGATCGCCTGCATAGATTCCTGATGCCATTGGGTCAATGAGCCTTTCATATGCCTCTATGCCGAGCCTCCGCTTCGCAAAGTCAGCAAGAGTCTCGTCATCCTTTCTCCCTTTTGACACAAAGATTTCGTATAAAATCCTCATTCGTCCATAAAGGCTCAGAAGATTCGATGAGAAAAAAGAAAGAGGTGACTCAGGTAGAATATGGAGCTTGCCTTCAGAAAATATATACCTTTTTCTTGCTGCATCATTACTTCTTAAAGGAGTAAGTCCAAGCTTTGTAGCAAGTTCGAGTGTCTTTGGTCTATTATCTAAAAAGCCGTTGACACCCCCTTCACACAGAAAGCCCCCTACCCTGTCAGTCCATATCTTGCCTCCTGCCCTTCTCTCAGACTCAAAGATAAGAATATCTGAAGACGGGTTTGTTTCTATGAGAAAGTAGGCTAAGGAGAGACCAGAAATTCCTCCACCAACGATAATTAACCTCATTTATATCCTCAATAATCAATCTCTTTTTAAGCCCAGCATTTCTCCCTCGCACCTTGCATAACCATGTTCTTTAATGCCTCTATAAACAGTGGGTGTATATTCAAAGAATCCACCCTTTTAAGCACCATTCCAAGCCTTTTGGCTATGTTTTTATATAATATATCTATCTCGTAAAGGGTCTCAACATGGTCTGAAACAAAACTTATCGGGACGAGGAGTATATTCTTATATCCCGATTCAGCAAACCTTTTAAGCATATCCTTTGTAGAAGGCTCAAGCCATTTAACAGGGCCGCTCTTACTCTGATACGACAGGTACCACTCTATATTTAACCTCTTTATTATCTCTCCAATCGTCCCTTGTATCTGATTTACATAGGGGTCTCCCTCCTTAATGAGGCTCTCCGGAAGATTATGGGCGCTAAAAAGCACAGGCATTTTGAGTTCTGAGTTCTGAGTTCTGAGTTCTGAGTTAATCGCAAATGATTCAAGCCCTTTTTTTATCACATCCACAAGAGCATCTATGTATAATGGATGGTTAAACCATGATGAGATACAGAAGACTTCTATAGGATATCCTGAAAGGACTTTTTTTAATCTCGGCAGTGATGAGCCTGCTGTAGCATACGAATAATGGGGATACATGCTTATCGCAATAAGTTTCCTTACGCCGTCTCTGTATATCTCAGGCACTGCCTCATCTATAAATGGATGCCAGTAACGCATACCCACATAAACCTTAAACTTCACCCCCTCCCTTACCCTCCCCCCTTGAGGGGGAGGGATGGGTGGGGGGGACTCCTGACTCCTGACTCCTGACTCCTTGTTAAGTGCCTCCTCGAGGGCTTCTGCCTGCTTACTGGTTATATCGAGGATCGGGGATCTGCCTCCTATAAGGCTATATATTTTTTCTGTCTTTTTCGAGCGAAGACTTGATATGAGCCATGCTATGGGTCTCTGAAGGAATGGAGATCCAAGTCTTATGATCTTCCTATCAGAGAAGAGATTGTATAGAAATGGCCTCACTGCCTGGAGGGAATCAGGTCCCCCAAGGTTTAAAAGTATTACGCCTATAGTCTCTTTTTCAGTCTCACCCAAATCTCAATCCTGGTATCGAAATTCCTATTAGTTTATTTTAAGAAATCCAATACATCGATGTCCACCACCTACACATCCTTGACCAAATAAATCACACTATGGTAATTTTTTAAAAAGTAGTTGAAGTAAACCCCGTTAGAAAGGATGGGATAAATGGCGTGGCTTTCTAACGGGGTAGATAGGAGTTTTAATGCTAAAGCGTTATCTATTAGCCCCTGGCCCAACACCTGTTCCTTCAGAGGTGCTGCTTGCAATGGCAACGCCTGTAATCCACCACAGGTCACCGGATTTCCTCCCTGTGCTTGATTCTGCAAAGAAAGGTCTTCAGTGGTTATATCAGACAAAAAACGATGTGCTTATCCTTTGCTCAACTGGCACAGGTGGTATGGTTGGGGCCGTGAATAACTTCTTCAACCATGAAGACAGGGTTCTTGTTATAAACGGTGGTAAATTCGGAGAGCGATGGACAAAGATATGTCAGTCCTACGGCCTGAAGGTCGAAGAGATTATTGTAGAATGGGGTTATGCGGTCAAGCCTGAAATGGTCGAAGAGAAGCTCAAAAAGGATCAGGGCATAAAAGGCGTGTTTGTCCAGGCATCAGAGACCTCAACAGGTGTTTATTATGACATAAAGGCCCTTGCATCTATTGTTAAAAGATATGAAGATACATTATTCATAGTTGATGCTATTAGTGCTCTTGTGGCCCATGACCTGAGAACAGATGAATGGGGAATAGATGTAATGGTAGGGGGTTCGCAAAAGGGTGTGATGCTCCCACCGGGCCTTGCCTTTGTCAGCGTGAGTGAAAAGGCGTGGGAAAAAGCAGAGACATCAAAGTTGCCTAAGTTCTATTTTAATTTTAAAAAAGAACGCGAAAACCTCGCAAAAAACCAGACAAACTTCACATCTCCAGTTACGCTCATCATCGGTCTCAACGAAAGCCTGAAGATGCTTCAGGCAGAAGGACTTGAAAATGTATATAAAAGACACGAGATGCTTGCCCATGCCACAAGAAAGGCTATTCAGGCCCTCGGTTTAGAGCTCTATTCAAAGGAGTCTCCATCAAATGCCTTAACAGCCATTATGGCACCTCCTGGAATAGATGGGCAGGCAGTGTATAAAAATCTTCGGGAAAAATACGGTATCACAGCAGCGGGGGGACAGGGCAGGGCAAGGGGTAAAATATTCAGGATTGCCCATTTAGGATATGTAGACAGATTTGATATCATAACAGCAATTGCAGGTATTGAGATGGTGCTGAAAGGAATGGGCTATCCTGTAAAACTTGGTACGGGTGTAGCAATTGCTGAAGAACTATTAATGGAGTAATAAAAGGTCATACTTGAACGTTTGAGGTCAGCGGGGGCCATTGGCCATCCGCTGGAGTGACTTGTTAAGCACTTGTCTTTTCCATCTGTAAAAAAGATACTTCTGAAATACCTGCCTTTTCTTTTGCATGTTCGATGGTCATACTGACGAGATTCCCCTTCTCATCGAGGTCAATGTAGAGATTTTCTGATATTTCTTTTGTCTCAACAACAGGAACGCTTGCAAACTCAATCAACGCCGTATCCGTATCTGAGAAATACCGAATTTTCATTTTTCTTTTCCCTCCTTAAAGTTTCTATCGAAGAAAGCACTATGAACAGTCTCACCGTCCTCAAGAAGTATAACTCTTAAATACTTTCCCACTTCTTCAATAAATTTCCATTTCCTTATCCTTCCATCGCTCTGAACTTCTGTTTTTACAGGTTTTTTGATGGTATCAAATATCCACTCCTCTTTGATAATCGCCCTGTCTGGTCGTTGCCTGATAAAGGAAAAGTATTGTGTACATTTCATGGCTGTATTGTATCATTTTTGCTTTTTTAAATGCAGTGTCGGTAAGGTGTGATTCGTTGGGCTATGGTTCTCTATATCCTCGTTCCTCTAATTTACTCTGAGCTCTATCAAGAACTTCTGTGGCGAATAATTGGTTGTATGGATGACGACGAATTATGGCTTCAACAGTAAGATCGAGTCTGTTCAATTCCCATAATTTTGTGAATCCTTCGTGATACTTTGGTTCCATTACTAAACTGATCGCCGTATCCATAGGGCCTTGATTTGCCAACATTTGCAGAAATCGAGTAGGGTGATATCCATATTGATTTATACAAATATCGACTGCTCTTAGAAATTCTTGCCTCAGTTGATGCGCCAAATGATTCATTTTTTATTTACGCCTAACGAGTCTGTAGAAAAAGTCAGTTTTTAAAACAGTCCTTTCCTTTCCAGATTTATACTTATTAATTTCAGGTTTTATTTTAACAAAATAATTTTTTTATCCAAACAACTACTTTTAAACAAA
>JBFMDQ010000035.1:0-14111 GCA_040753955.1 Nitrospirota bacterium
GGGAGGCTCGCGAGGGATTAATTTTATGTTGCCGAAATAAAAACCAGTGAGCTATACTTTTTTAATAGTTAGAATTTTGGCCCTGGAGGTAAGAGATGCCTTTTTTTGGTGAGCTCTTTGTGAGTGAGATACTGAAGAAGCCTGTGCTCGACCCAAAGGGTGACGAACTTGGCAGGGTAAAAGACCTCGTGATCGTTAAGGGCGAACCACTCCCAAAAGTCTCTTCTCTAATCATAGAGAGGAAAAAGAGGCTTTTCAATCTTCCCTGGGCCAACCTTAGCATATTCAACAAGAGAATAATCTCTGCAAGTGTCTATAGCGAAGCCCTTCAGCCTTATGAACTTAACGAAGAGGACCTCCTTTTGGTCAGGGATATTCTTGATAAACAGATAGTCGACGTAAACGGTGCGAAGGTTGTAAGGGTGAATGATGTGAAACTCGAAGGACTTGATACAGAGGCTGTCCTTATTGCAGTTGATGTAGGTATGAGAGGGATTATGCGGAGGCTCGGGGTTGAAAGAGGAGGAGAGGACCTGATGAGGCTATTTAAAAGACATCTTCCCTATAATCTCATAAGCTGGAATTACATACAGCCCTTCGAACCAAAACTGACGACGATATCTCTTACTGTCCCGAGGCAGATGGTATCAGAGCTACATCCTGCTGACATTGCAGAGATAATTAGCCAGGTCTCTCATAAAGAAGGTGCAACATTCTTTAAGGGCCTTGATATAGATGTGGCAGCAGAGGCCCTTTCAGAACTTAAACCAGAGACTCAGGTAGAAATTATCAGCGAGATGGACACGGATAAGGCAGCAGATATCATAGAGGAGATGCCACCTGATGAGGCTGCTGACATCCTGAGCGACCTCCCTGTGGATAGGGCAAAAGAGATACTCGAAAATATCGAGAGAGAAGAGGCTGAAGATATACAGGAACTACTCAGTCATGAAGAGGATACGGCAGGAGGGTTAATGACTAATGAATTTATAGCATATCCTCCGGAGGCTACCGTAAGGGAGGCTACGGAGAGCTTCAGAAAAGATGCAAAGGAAATGGAGACGGTCTATTATATCTATGTTATAGATACCAATGAAAAACTCATTGGTGTTGTTTCCCTGAGGGAGTTGCTTCTTGCTGATTTTGATGCAAGACTCTCAGATATTATGGTGACTAAACTCAAGACGGTTAGTCCAGAGACTGATGAAAAGGAGGTTGCCGCTATTATATCAAAGTATAACCTCGTTGCCCTTCCGGTGGTTGACACCGAGGGATTTATACTCGGTATTGTTACCATAGACGATATTATAGACAGGATCCTGCCTCCGGCCGCCAAGCGAAAGAGGAGGAAGGTGTGAGCCTCTATAAAAAAATAGCCCTATTTCTTGCCATCATGGGACCGGGGATAATAACCGCAAATATCGACAACGATGCGACTGGCATAACGACTTATTCCGTAGCAGGTGCAAGATTTGGATACTCTCTCCTCTGGACACTGATACCTACAACTGTAGCCCTTGTTGTAATACAGGAGATGGTAGCAAGGATGGGTGTTATAACGGGCAAGGGCCTCTCGGACCTTATAAGAGAGAACTATGGCGTAAGGTCAACATTTTATATGATGGTGGTTCTCATCATTGCAAATTTCGGAACAACCGTTGGTAATTTTGCAGGATGGGCAGCAAGTATGGAAATCCTTGGCCTGAGCAAATATATAATGGTCCCGATAGGCGCTACCTCTATATGGATTCTCGTTACAAAGGGTAGTTACAGGGCAGTGGAGAAAATACTCCTTGTTGCATGTCTTCTGTACTTTGGATATGTCATCTCCGGGTTCATGGCAAGACCGAGCTGGGCTGAGGCATTTAACTGTACATTTATTCCACAGATAAAATGGAACCCCGAATTTATTGTTTTGAGTATAGGTATCATTGGAACAACGATTACCCCCTGGATGCAGTTCTTCCTCCAGTCATCCATAGCAGAGAAAGGTATAAGAAAAGAGGACTACAAGGTATCGCGGCTTGATGTGATAATAGGATGTTCCATAACAGACATCATTGCCTTTTTCATTATAGTAACCTGCGCAGCAACCCTCTTCCCCTATGGTATAAGGATACATGAGGCATCAGAGGCAGCGGTAGCACTCAGGCCACTTGCTGGAGATTATGCATCCCTTATCTTTGCCCTATGCCTTGCAAATGGATCCCTCCTTGGCGCAATAATCGTCCCCCTTGCAACTGCCTATTATATATGCGAGGCTATGGGTTGGGAGAGGGGTGTTAATAAAACATTCAGGGAGGCTCCTCAGTTCATGCATATATACACTGCCATTATAGTTGTTTCTGCCTTGCTGATCCTGACCCCTAGTGCACCCCTTATACTGCTCATGATTTTAGCATCCGTTGTAAATGGTATGCTGCTTCCCTTTGTATTGCTCTATGCAATTTCGCTGGTGAATAACAGAAAGATAATGGGGGATTACGTCAACCCGAAGAGTTACAACTACATTTCATGGGGAACAGTGATAGTTCTGATAACGCTGACGGCCTTTATAATCCTGACGACCATAATACCGCGAATTTAAAAGTGAAAAGGATTCAAGGAATCAGAGGGTCAAGGATTCAAGTGAAAATACTCGAATCCTCGAATCCTTGAATCCTCGGACCCTGTTTAACACCTATTCAGGAGAAAAAAATCACATCATGGTCAAGGCTATCGAATGGATTGCTGGAAAACTAAGGATACTCGACCAATCGAGACTGCCACTAGAACTTGTGTATATAGAATGCGTTGATTACCAAATGGTCTCAGATTGTATCAAGACTATGAAGATAAGGGGAGCACCTGCAATAGGTATTGCAGGTGCAATGGGCATAGCCCTCGGAGCACAGGATATAAAAGCAGGGAATTTCAATGAATTTATGGAAGCTCTTGAGCCTATTTTTAATGAGATGCTTTCTACAAGACCTACTGGTGTGAATATAAGGTGGGCTATGGAAAGGGTGAGAAGTTTCTTGATGAGAAGAAGGGATGAACCGGTAGATAGATTGAAAAAACTCCTCATAGAGGAAGCAAAGGGGATACTCGAAGAGGACATAAAGGTAAATAAGGCAATCGGCAGATGGGGTGCAGAGTTCATAAAAAATGGTAATACAATACTCACCCACTGCAATGCAGGTTCCCTCGCAACAGGCGGATACGGTACAGCAACGGCACCAATGTTTGTCGCAAGGGAGCAGGGTAAAAGGTTTGAGGTTTTTGTCGATGAGACAAGGCCAGTGCTACAGGGTGCAAGGCTTACAACATGGGAGCTCATGCAGGAAGGAATACCTGTTACCCTCATTACAGACAGTGCAGCAGGTGCCCTCATGAAGATAGGAGAGGTAGACCTCGTCATTGTTGGCACTGACAGGACAGCACGAAATGGTGATGTGGCAAATAAAATAGGGACTTATACATTGGCGGTCCTCTGCAAAGAGCATAAGATCCCTTTTTATGTGGCTGCTCCCTTGAGCAGCATCGATTTTTCCATCGCCTCGGGAGAAGGCATCCCCATAGAAGAGAGAGGACCTGAGGAGGTTACCCACATATCTGGCAGAGGAGACAGCATCCAGATAGCGCCTGATGGTGTGAGGGTAAGAAACATTGCCTTTGATATTACTCCTCACAGGTATGTAACTGCCATAATTACTGAAAAGGGTGCCTTCAGGCCAAGGTATTTAAAGAAACTGATGAGGGATAATGTGAATTTAGAGAAATTGAGGATTAGGCCTTGAGGCTTTCCCATTACCTGAGTGAGCCGAGGCGAAGTTACAAAACCTCTTCCAGAGGGAGATAAGAAAGATTGAAGGCCTCCGCTACCGCTTTATAAGTAATGTTACCCTCTATTAAATTTACTCCTCTCGCTAAGGCAGGATTTTCTCTTGCAGCTTTTCTCCAGCCTTTCTCCACAATCTCGAGCACATAAGGAAGTGTATTAAGTGTTAGAGCACGAGTGGCTGTTCGGGGAACTGCTCCGGGCATATTAGCTACTGCGTAATGAATTACTCCTTCTTCCTCGTATACAGGATAAGAATGGATAGTTGGACGAGAGGTCTCTGCACATCCTCCTTGATCAATGGAGATATCTACCAGAACCGCTCCCGGCCTCATGGTCTTCAGCATTTCACGGGTAATTAATTTTGGTGCCTTAGCTCCAGGGACAAGGACGGCTCCGATGAGCAAATCAGCATAGCCTGTTACCATTCTCAAATTATAATTATCAGCAATCATTGTGGTAGCCCTTCCCTGGAAAATTTCGTCCAGCATCCTTAATTTACGGGGATTTATATCTAAAACAGTCACAGATGCCCCCATGCCTAAGGCTATACGGGCGGCATTATAACCTACAGTCCCTCCCCCTAAAATTACTACATTAGCTGGTGGGACTCCAGCCACACCCCCTAAAAGGATCCCTCTCCCACCATAGGTTTCTTCTAAGTATTTCGCCCCTTCTTGAGGGGCCATCCTTCCTGCAATCTCGCTCATAGGGGCTAAAAGGGGCAGAAAACCATCCTCTGTCTGCACAGTCTCATATGCTATTCCTACAATCTTTCTTTCCTTGAGATTAAGAGTAAGTTCCTCTGAAGCAGCAAGGTGAAAATAGGTGAATACGACCTGTCCTGCCCTGAGAAGCCCATATTCCTCTAGTAAAGGTTCTTTAACCTTAAGAATAAGATCTGCCTCTGCAAAAATATCTTCATGTTTGTGGAAAATCTGTGCCCCGGCCCTCATGTATTCTTCATCGCTAAAGCCGCTTCCAAGTCCAGCACCTTTCTCTATAATCACCTTATGCCCCCTATGAACGAGGCTTTCTACTCCTCCTGGAACAACAGCTATACGATTCTCTTCAGGTTTAATCTCCTTCGGGACACCTATAACCATCTTATTCTTTCACTCCGTAAACCCCGTTGGAATCCTCATGTGTATAACCGAAAGATATTTCTTTGTGCCCAGATAATATCATCCTCAATAGGAGCCATCAGGCGTTCCTACGGGGTAAATCCAGAACCAGAAAAATTTAAAGAATTCAGTTAAAACAACTGATCTTTCCCTTTTCTTTTCCCACCAATTCTCAAATCTAAACCAGCTTTCTTCAGAAGGGGCACTTATTATCTTTATTTCATCCCCTATAATCTTCTCGAAGATTTTAAATGCCCTCCTGCTGTGATAAGGAGAGGTGACAAGGATAAAAGAGGTGTATCCATATCTTTTCATAATCTCCTTTGTAAATCCTGCTTTTTCTTCAGCATTCCTTGACTTATCTTCGAGTAAAATGGCCTTACTCGGTACACCGAGGTGTACAGCATGCTCCTTCATAAGAGATGCCCACGAGTATTTCCAGACGGCAGGGCCACCTGAGAGTATTACCCTATCCTTTCTTGCCCATCCTTCTTTGAAAAGTTTAACACCATATTCAATTTGCCCTGTTTCCTCACCTGCAAGTATGACTATAACATCAGCTGGCTTCAACTCGTCTTTGTAGTATAGATATTTTGCTACCTTATTGAGGATAAAACCATGAGAGAAGTATAAAAGAACACCGAGTAGTGCAAGGGCGATTATGAGTTTAATCAATTTCAAAAGGATTTTCACGGGTTCTATAATAGCGAAAAATCTGTTATTATCGCAATAAAGAAAAGTTAATAGGAAGGTCTACATTCTGTTTTATTACCCATATATTCTCAAATTCCCTTTTCTGGTATGCCCTGACAAGGCCCAGCCTTATTAACTCAAGGAGTGCAATGAATGTGACAATGAGCTGGGCCTTTGTTACACCTTCCCTAAAAAAATTTTCGAATCTGATGGCCTCCTGCCCCTCAAGCATCTCCATTATCAGGGACATCTTATCTTTTACAGTAAGGGTCTCTTTTGTGATAGTAACGACCTCCGGCGGAGCACTATCAAGTATCTTTTTGAATCCCCTGAGGAGGTCAAAGAGGCTGACATCAAAAAGGTAAACACCTTCACCAGCCTCATCTGATAACGGTTCTCTTCGAAATACCTTCATCCACTCCTCTTCTTTATCTCTAAGGCTGACTGCCGCCTCTTTAAATGCCTGATATTCCAGTAGCCTCTGGACAAGCTCACGTCTCGGGTCTTCTTGTTCTGGAGGGGCCTCCTCATCAGGTGGCAAGAGCATCCTCGATTTTATATGGATAAGTGTTGCTGCCATGACAAGAAATTCACCCGCTATATCGAGATTCAGCTCCTTTATCATCTCGATATATTTAAGATACTGGTGAGTAATGAGGGCTATGGGTATATCGTAAATGTCTATCTTGTTTTCCCTGATTAAATGGAGAAGAAGATCAAGGGGTCCCTCAAATACAGGGATTTTTATGTTATAGATTTCTTCCACTACACCGCCATCGCCCTCTCAGCCTCTTTCAGCCATAGAAGCCTTGAGCCATTTATGACAGAGAAATTGAAGGATTCAATCATCTCCATAGGGTCGACTTCAAAACCCTCTTGCTTTTCAAACGGACCGATTGAAGGCTTCGCCTTTTCCGCCTTCATGGCCTTCTTGACTTCGGTCTCAGCCGGCTCTTTAATCGTGCTGCCCATAGCCTTTGCAAGCATGATAAATATCTCCCTGTGGGTCTTTGCCTCTCCAGGGGGTTCGACGGCCTTTTGTACCTCTTTAAATCTGCCAAGATAATCCACTACTGTGCCATTTGATTCAAGAACTGTAGCCGTAGGAAGCACAACGTCCGCCTGGCTTGCAAGCGGTGTGAGATGAGAGTTCTGAACGATTAAAAATTCCACATCCGGCCTGACTCCTGACTTTGGTAGTGGGATCTCACCAATAGCGTAAAGGGCCTTCACACCACTCTGTGCCTTCTGTGTTCCACCAATCATCTCTTTATACAACATACTGTCCGTTATAAGTCCCATAAGCGCCACTCCTTTTGCATTTGCCTCTAAAGGAACTGCAACAACCTGTGTAGTTGGGAGCTTCAATTTACGAGCAACAATTGCAATGTTAGAAGAAGCACTATAAAGAGGAGGTGCGGTAAGGACAACGATGTTTGCAGCCTTTGCAAAAAGCTCAGTAGCCTTTTCAAGGTCTGAGACCTCTTCTGTCTTTTGCTCTTTGCTCTTTGCTCCGCCTGAGGCGGATTGCTCTTCTAACGCCTTTGCTAAGTCAGAAAGGGTTGAGACCTCATCACCTTTAAGGTTTACTGTAGCTACTGATGCAATCTTTGGTTCGCCTGAATTTATAACAATGAGTTTTGCACCTCTGTTGACCTTCTTTCTTATAATTGCATCGAGGGCGGGGAGAACCCTTGTCCACTGGTCTGGATTAAGTCCAACGAGGACCACGAGGTCCGCTCCCTCAAGGTCTGCACCATTGCCTCTCATCGAATCAGCATCTGCATAAAGGCTCACTGTTGTACCAATGTTCTTTGTCTCCACAACATCTGAGGCAAATTTCTTCAATGAGAGTGCATCCTCATTTAAAATCCCTGCTGTACTTATAAAACCTGAAGATTTACCTGCCTTCTTCAGCTTTTCCGAGACGATAGAAATCGCCTCATTCCATGTTATTTCTTTTAGTTCATTGCTCACCCGTTTCATCGGAGAAGTAATGCGTGTCTCACTTTTAAGAGAATCGAATCCAAATCTACCCATGGCACAGATGTAACGTTCAGCCGAGCCTTCCGGAGCACCTGCATTTATCTTTACTACCTCGCCATCCCTTGTACTAACAATAATGTTGCATCCACCCCCGCATGAAAGACACTGGGACTTGACTTTTTCATACTCCCATTCCCTTCCCTTTCTCCACCTGTCAGCCTCAAGAAGGGCATTAACAGGGCACACATCAACACAGCTCCCGCAGAATGTGCATTCCGATTCCTGAAGGGGTTTATCATTGGCTGTGGTTACCTTCGAGCTGATTCCCCTTCCCATAAAATCAAGCACATTGGTTCCTTGTGCCTTACATATCCTCACGCACCTGCCGCAGAGAATGCAGTATTCAGGATCCCTCTTTACAAATGGATTTGCCTCATCCGTTGGATAACCGAATTTCTTTCTTGTGAAACTTGATTCCTTTATCCCGAGGTCATATGCATAACTCTGAAGTCTGCATACTCCTGCCTTTGTGCATGTCATACAATCTAAAGGGTGCATTGATAGTATAAGGTCTATGACAAACTTTCTAACCTCTTCCACCTTCTCAGTCTTTGTATTAACTACCATTCCATCTCTGGCCCTTGTGTTGCATGCTATCAGAGGTGCCTTCATCCCCTCCACTTCGACAAGACAGAGCCTGCATGCGCCAACACCTCTCGTTCCTTTGAGATAACAGAGATTGGGTATATGAATGCCTGCAAGCTCTGCTGCACCGAGGATATTAATCCCCTCGGGCGCCTGAACCTCTTTCCCATCTATTTTAAGTTTTACCGATTTTTCCATTCAGACCTCCTCTGCACTGAATTAAATTCCAATAAACAAATTCCAAATTCCAAATAAATACAAATGCCCTTTAACTATAGTGAACGATATAAGTAAATAGTCACCCTTCGGCCCGAGCTCAGGCCGAGGGCTCAGGGTGACTTGTCATGGTGAGCTTGTCGAACCATAACAACTTTTAAATGTCGTTTACTATAACTCCTTTTTATTCAAAATTTATCTACTGACTGCCTCTTCTATTTTAGTCGTCAAAACCTCAATAGCCCCAGTAGGGCAGACCTCAACACACTCTCCACACCTTGTGCACCTCTTCTGCCTTACCTCAAAGGGAAGGTATCCAGAGAGATAGGGCGCTCTCTTTTCCCCTATTATGGCATCGTATTTACACGCCTCTAAACATTTACCACACATAACACATAGTTCAGGATCTACCACGTATTCAATGAGATTGATACATTCCCTTTTCGGACAGATTCCGAAAAGATGCTGATCAAATTCATCTCCTGAACCGGTAATAGTCTCGATGACGAATCTGCCAGTATCTTTTCCCCTTTTACAGAATGAAGCCACTATCATCTGGGAACTAATTCTTTTGATTACCTCAATATCTGAGGCGCTTACACCTTCAAGATGCTGGCTAATCCTGAGTAACCTTATTTTTGCCTCTTGGGTTCCGAGGGCACAGGGATAGCACTTACCACACATCGGGCCTGCAATGAATTCCTCAACAAAATAAAGGGCCCTCTGAACAGGGCAGGCCTTTTCTTCAGCCTCTCTTATTATGTCCTCGAGTTTTTTCCCCTGTTCCTCGGTTATAGACTCTTCACTCATCTTTCCTCCACATATTTTAGGGTCACCCCCCTTTAATTCCCCCCTTACTAAGGGGGGATACAGAGGAGTGAGTCCCTTTCTCAACTCTCACAGCCCCTATGGGACATGCAGCATAACAATCTCCGCATCTTCTACAGGAGTACCGATCTATGAAAAACCCTGTCTTGATTTCCTTAATAGCATTAACCCTGCACACATCTTTGCAGCGTCCACATAAGTAGCATATTTCTTTATCTATTACAAATACAGGGGGTTCTTCTATCTCAATTGCACCTAACGGACATACTATATAGCAGGCCTTGCATTTTTTGCAGAGCATCTGGTCTATAAAAAATCCACCGTCCTCTGCCTCTTTTATAGCTTCATATGGACATGCATCCATGCAGTGCTTACACTGATAGCATATCTCAATGTCTATTGATAAAAATCCAAGGGTGCAGGCCTTTGCCCTGCAATATTTATCAAATATATGCTCTTCGTATTCATCGCGGAAATATTTTATTGTTGTTAAAACAGGATTTGGTGCACTCTGGCCAAGACCGCAGAGAGACCCTTCTTTTACAAGTTTTCCCAGCTCCTCGAGCCTTTCTATATCTTCTGGCTCACCATTGCCTGATGTAATCTTTTCCAGTATCTGTAGCATCTGGTATATACCGATCCTACACGGAGGACACTTGCCACATGATTCTGCCTGGCAGAATGATAGGAAAAATTTAGCAACATCTACCATACAGTTATCCTCATCCAGAACGACCATTCCACCAGAACCCATCATAGAGCCAACCTTTGTCAGGGTATCAAACTCGATTGGAAGGTCAAGCATCTCTTTTGGTATACAGCCACCTGAAGGACCACCTGTCTGCACAGCCTTAAACTCCTTATTACTCAAGATGCCTCCACCAATATCAAATATTATCTCTTTTAAAGTTATGCCCATTGGCACCTCAATAAGCCCTGTGTCAACGACCTTTCCTGTAAGGGAAAAGACCTTCGTCCCTGGTGATGCTGGTGTTCCTATACCGAGAAACCAGTCTGCTCCATTCTCTATTATTAGAGGAACGCATGCATAAGTTTCTACGTTGTTCAGATTAGTGGGGTATCCCCAAACTCCTCCCCCTATTTCAGATAGTCTTGGAGGTCTCGGTCTGGGAAACCCCCTCTTGCCCTCTACAGATGCTACCAGAGCGGTAGATTCACCGCACACGAAGGCACCAGCACCTTCCCTGATTTGGACTGTAAAATCAAATCCTGTCCCGAGGATATTTTTACCCAGAAGTCCGAGCTCCTCTGCCTGTCTGATAGCAATACCAAGATTTTCAATAGCAAGCGGGTATTCATGACGGACATAGATAAAACCATAATGTACACCGATTGCATAAGCGCATATAATCATACCCTCAATGAAGCTGTGAGGGTCACCTTCCATGATTGACCTATCCATAAATGCACCTGGGTCACCCTCATCTCCATTTGCTATTACAAACTTTATATCAGCAGGGGAATTTTTTGTATGCCTCCACTTTTTACCTGCAGGGAATCCAGCACCCCCACGCCCTCTTAGATTCGCCTTATCTACTTCAGCCAAAACCTGATCAGGTGTCATTTCAAAAAATGCCTTCTCCAGAGCCCTATAACCGCCTACTGCAATATAATGATGGATATTGGTTGGGTCTATCCTCCCAGTATTTCTGAGGGCTACTTTGACTTGCTTCCTATGAAAAGGAACATCATTAATAAAATAGGCCCTTTCTCCATAGGTATGGCTGTAAAGGAGGTCCAATATAGGTTTTTCCCTTTTAATAGTTTGAGAAATTATCTCTTCTGCCCTTTTTGGCTGAACCCTCTGATAAAAATATCCCTCTGGTTCTACTACCATAACAGGACCTCTCTGGCAGAGGCCCTGGCATCCCGTCTTTACAACCTCGATCTCCAGAGCATTTTTAGAAATCTCATCCTCTAATGCCTTCACAACCTTGTGAGATCCTAAAGTATTACAAGGAAGTCCACAGCAGGCCTTAATCCTTTTCTTACCAGGAGCTAAGATTCCTTCTTTTGATAGAAGGCCTCGAAGGTCAATAAGATCATTAACACCGTTAAGTCTTTTCATATCCAATCTAATCATTTTACTAACTCAAGCCTTAATCTGTACTTTAGCACCCTTTTTTTCTATCTTCACCGCATTTACAGGACAGGCGGAGTAGCAGGCCTTACATTTTGTGCAGTAGTCCTGGTCGATGAAGAAACTTCTTCTTGTCTCCTTTACTGCATCAAATGCGCATGCCTGCTTGCATAGACCACAGAGGATACATTCCTTTTGCTCTATCCAGAAGAAACCGAGGTTGCAGACCTTTGCCCTGCAGTATTTATCTCTCACATGCTCCTCGTATTCATCACGGAAATATCTTATAGTTGTAAGAACGGGATTTGGTGCGGTCTGGCCAAGACCGCAGAGAGAGCCTGCCTTTACAAGTTTCCCGAGTTTTTCAAGTCTCTCTATATCTCCTTCTTCACCATAGCCTGATGCAATATTTTCCAGTATCTGTAGCATCTGGTATGTGCCTATCCAGCAGGGAGAACATTTGCCACAGGATTCTGACTGGCAGAAGGAAAGGAAAAACTTAGCAACATCTACCATACAGTTATCCTCATCCAGAACGACCATTCCGCCTGAACCCATTATCGAGCCAACCTTTGAAAGGGAGTCGAAATCTACGGGCAGATCAAGATACTGCTCAGGAACACACCCTCCTGAAGGGCCCCCTGTCTGTACTGCCTTGAACCTCTTGTTATTTATGATACCTCCACCAATATCAAAAATAATCTCCCTGAGGGTTATCCCCATTGGGACCTCTATAAGCCCTGTATTTTTAACCTTCCCTGTCAGGGCAAATACCTTGGTACCAGGTGAATTCTGTGTTCCTATACTGAGAAACCAGTCTGCACCTTTTTCTATAATACTTGGAATGTTTGCAAGTGTCTCGACATTGTTAAGCGCAGAAGGCTTATCCCACAGCCCCTTCTGGGCAGGAAATGGAGGCCTTGGCCTTGGCATACCTCGTTGGCCCTCTATTGATGCCATAAGCGCGGTCTCTTCGCCACAGACAAAGGCACCTGCACCTTTCCTTACATGGACTGTAAAATCAAATCCTGTCCCGAGGATATTTTTACCCAAGAGCCCGATCTCCCCTGCCTGTTTAATGGCTACCCTTAGGTTTCTAACAGCAAGTGGGTATTCATGGCGGACATAGATGAACCCATAGTGTGCACCGATTGCATAGGCACATATAAGCATACCCTCAAGAAGGCTGTGGGGGTCACCCTCCATTATTGACCTGTCCATAAATGCACCAGGGTCACCTTCATCTCCATTGGCTATAACCATCTTAATTGCGCCTGGGGCCTTTTTAGCATACCCCCATTTTATGCCAGCCGGAAATCCTGCGCCACCCCGGCCCCTGAGGTTAGCCTTTTTCACCTCCTCAAGCACATCTTCAGGGCTCATGGAGGAAAACACCTTTTCAGCAGCCTTATACCCGCCAACAGCAATATAATGATAGATATTACAGGGGTCTATCTTCCCATTATTTCTGAGTACAACTCTTAACTGTTTCTTATAAAAAGGTACCTCTTCCATAAACTCTATAGGTTCCTCAAGAAAAGAATCCCTATAAAGGAGTTCTCTGACAGGTAGTCCTGCTGAGGTGGAAATAATCTCTTTTATCTTCCTCGACCCTACTCTCTGATAGAAATAACCATATGGTTCAACCTTCATAATTGGGCCTTTCTGACAGAGACCCTGACAACCTGTTTTCACCACTTCAAGCTCTAAACCATTTTTATATATCTCCTCTTCTAATGCCTCAGCAATCTTATAAGAGCCTGAAGCATTGCATCCGGTCCCGCAGCAGACTTTAATACTGTTTCTACCAGGAGCTAAGATTCCTTCTTTAGATAGAAGGCCTCGAAGGGCAATAAGGTCATTAACACTATTAAGTCTCTTCATAATTGGTTAACCGAATTATTACTTCTCCCTTTTCTATCCTGATGTCCAATTAGATGTCATTCCAGCTTGTCGAGGCTCACGTCGAAGTCTGGAATCTTTCTGAAAAAGAAGGATTCTGGGCAAGCCAGAATGACAGTACATGCACATTTAAAGGCAAACCTTTCGTAATTTGGGTTTAATATTATCACTTTTTCTACTTCAATAAATATTTTCTGCCATATAGCAGATTTCTGGAAGTAAATATGAAACTAAATCTCTAAAAGTAATCATTCCAACTATTTTATCGCCTTCAACAACTGGTAGATGTCTAATCTTTTTTCTTGAAGCAACAGATATTGCTGAACTTATTTCCACTAAAGGATCGAATGTTGTGATATCACGCCTCATTACATTTTCGATAGTCTCATCGAGAGAGATGTTATTAAAAACACAACGTACAATATCCCTCTCAGTAAATATACTTGCTAATTTATTATTCTCATCGACCACAAACACCCCGCTGACATTCTTTTCGCTCATAATTTTTACCGCATCTCTGACAGCATGATCTTTATTAATGGTCACTATCTCATAAGGTCTTGATTGTAAAACATCTCTTAATGTCATTTTGATTCTCCTTTCAATAATTTCTATGGCTTCAAGAGGTATTCTAAATTCCTCTTCAAGCCTTACATGTCTTTGCTTCATTATCTTCACCGCATTTACAGGACAGGCGGAGTAGCAGGCCTTACATTTTGTGCAGTAGTCCTGGTCGATGAAGAAACTTCTTCTTGTCTCCTTTACTGCATCAAATGCGCATGCCTGCTTGCATAGA
>JBFMDQ010000036.1:0-14047 GCA_040753955.1 Nitrospirota bacterium
CAAAATGTCATTGCGAGGAGCGGAGCGACGTGGCAATCTCATCACTCAAAATGAGATTCCTCGCTTCGCTCGGAATGACACAGTGTGGTCATTTAATACATACCCTTGCGTAATTCGGGTTTAAATACCTCTGAAAATAGACCTTGTCAGTGCAGGCAGTATAAGTTATATTATTTAATAATGCGAATCGAGAGAATCGAGTTAACAGGATTTAAATCCTTCGCAGAGAGAACCATATTTAACTTCCATCCGGGTATTACCTGCTTTGTAGGTCCAAACGGTTGCGGAAAGAGTAATATTGTTGACGCATTCCGGTGGGTTTTAGGAGAGCAGAGTGCAAAGAGCCTCAGGGGTGAGAGGATGGAAGAGGTTATCTTTAATGGCTCTGTCTCGAAAAAACCCAGAGGTATGGCAGAGGTCACAATGGTCGTCTCGGGGCTGAATGGTGCAAGGCAGCCCACGAATGAAAATGGAGAAGGCTTATCAGACATAGCGTATGTAACCAGAAGACTTTACAGGTCAGGTGAAAGCGAATATATACTGAATAAGAATCAGTGCAGGCTAAAAGACATCAAAGACCTCTTTCTCGACTCCGGCCTCGAAATAAAAAGCTATTCCATACTCGAGCAGGACAGGATTTCAGAGATACTGAATTCAAAACCACAGGAAAGAAGGTTCCTGATAGAAGAAGTAGCAGGGATTATGAAGTACAATGTCAGGAAGGGAGAGGCCCAGGCCAAGCTCGAATCATCGAGGACTAATCTCCAGAGGATAAACGATATTACTGTAGAGGTAAAAAGGCAGATTAATCTCCTCAACAGAATTGCAAAAAGGGCCGAGAGATATAAAAACCTCTCTTCCGAGATTAGCTCCATAGAACTAAAGATTGCAAAGAGAGATTATCAGGCCCTGAGAGAGTCCTTGGCAGAGATACTTTCAGAATACAATTCCCTGAAGGAAGAGAATTCACTAAAGAGGGCAGAACTCGCAAAGATTGAGAACCTGGCTGAAACAAAAAGGCTTGAACTCCTCGAAAAAGATCATGCCTTAGAAGAGCTTAAGAAAGAGTTACAGAACCTTGAGAGAGAGATGGCTGAACTCGAAAAGGGTATAGCCGTATCAAGGACAGATAGGGATAACCTTAAAGAATATCTCACAAAACTTTATCAGCAAGAGGAAGAATTTAATATAAAGAGAAGAGAGGGACTGATCGAAAAGGAAAAACTGGATATTACCGAAGAAGACCTCATATCAGACATGGAGAGGCAGAAAGAAATGCTCAGGGAGAAAACTGATCTCGTCAGGTCTATAGAGGAAGAACTTTTAGAGAAGGAGGAACTCCTCGAGGGAAAAAGGCGAGAAATTTTCAAGATATCAGAGGAGCACAGCAATCTGAGAAATGACCTGAGCAGGCTTCAGTCATCTCTCGAAGACCTGAAGCGCAGGAAGGTATTTTCTCAAAAAGATGCGGAGAATCTGAGAAAAAGGTTGACCAAGATAGATTCTTCCATAGAGGATACAGAGACAACCCTTCGGGATAAAGATAAAGACCTTCTCCTGTCAAATGAAAAGAGGGAAATATTTATAAAAGAACTCTCTATGAGCAGAAACAGGATTGACAACCTCAGGGAGACACTCTCGAGTCTCAGGGAAGAACTTGCATCATATAAATCGCGGCTTGAGTCTCTTAGGGAGATAGTCTTTGACAGACCGACGAGGGACCTTCTCTCAGAAGGTTCGGGTCTCCGTCTCCTCATATCTATTTCAGATGTCTTTGAGGTCGAGGCTGAATATGAAAAGGCCATAGAGAGCGCACTATCCGAGAAGGTGAATTTGTTCATACTTTCATCCTCCAATGATATCGAAATTGTCATGTCGTCTTTAAAGCAAAGGGGCCTTGGCAGGACGGCCTTCATGCCTGTTAATCCCCCCGCTGAAGAGACAGATGCACCTGAAGGTGTGATAGGGAGGGCATCACGTTTTGTAAAAACTCCAGAGGGGTTCTCAGGGGTTGCAAAGGCTCTATTGGGCAATATCTTTATAGTCAGATATCTTAAAGAAGCCCTTAATCTTATGGCTGCAGGCCAAAGGCTATTCTTTGTGACCCTTGATGGGGAGGTAGTAGAACCCTCAGGTGCGGTTATTGGAGGAGAGGTCAAGGGCATATTCAAGAGAAAAAGAGAAATAAGGGAACTTGAAGGCATAATCGAAAATAAGAAGACCATAGCGGGAAATCTGGAGGCTGAATTGACCTCAGTTCAGGAGTTGATCGAAAGAAGAGAATCTGAGCTCAGAGATATCGAATCCCGAATTACAGAGGGAGAGAAAGAAAGATCTCTTTTAAGACTGACCTCGGATAACTACAGGAAAGAAAAAGAGCGTATAGAGAGAAAGATTGCCTACCTCATTACAGAGGTGGGGCAGTTAATCGAGGAAAAGGAGTTGTCACAGAGACTAATCATGGAGAAGGATGCCGAGGTCCAGTCAGCTGAGGCAAAGAGGGTAGATATGGAGGGGGATAGTGCCTCCCTCCTGGAAGAAATCACGGAGGGGAGGTCAAGACTCGAAGGCTATCGTTCAGGTGTAACAGACCTCAGGCTCTCCATAGCATCTCTCAAAGAGAAGATGGAGTCAGTCATTAAGGAAAAAGAGGCTGTGCTCAAAAAGATAGAGGAGATCGACCAGAAAAAAGGGTTCTTGTTAGAAGAGATCTCTTCGGTAAAATCCCGCATCTCCCAGCGAGAGACAGAAATGGTGGAATACGAAGGAAAGATAAAATCACTGATTTCTGCTGCAGATAAGCTCAGGAGAGAGATACGGGAAAGGGAAGAGGTGGTTGAGGCTGAAAATCAAGAGATCCTCAAAACAGAACAAGACCTAAGGCTTATCAGGCGACAGATAGAGTCCCTTTCACAAAGGGTGGCAGAACTCGATATCTCCAGGGCTGAGTACAAACTGAGGATAGAGAACCTCTCTAAAAACATAAGTCAAAACTACGGTTTAAACATAGATACTATAGAGGTTGAACCCCTTACCTCAGAGGATGAGGAGCGTATTGTCAGGCTCAGAGAAAAGATTCAGGAACTCGGACCCGTAAACCTGGGCTCTTTAGAAGAGTATGAAGAACTGCGCGCACGCTATGAGTTTCTTATGAAGCAGAAAGAGGATCTTAACAAATCTATAACAGAGCTTGAAGAAGCAATAAAGAGGATAAATATCACCACACGGAGGAAACTGAGAGAGGCCTTCGATCAACTGAGGGTAAAATTCTCTGAGGTCTTTTTGATACTCTTCGGTGGAGGGAAGGCTGACCTGGTTTTGACAGATGAGGATAATATCCTTGAGACCGGTATTGATATCATAGCACAGCCTCCAGGAAAGAGACTGCAGAATATAAACCTCCTCTCGGGTGGAGAGAAGACCCTTACTGCATTGTCCCTTCTTTTTGCAGGCTTTTTGATTAAACCAACTCCCCTTTGTATTCTGGATGAGGCAGATGCTACCCTGGATGAATCGAACACAGAAAGGTTTGCAAAGATGTTGCAGGAACTCTCAAGGGATACACAATTCATTATAGTTACTCATAATAGAACCACCTTGAGTGCGGCTGATCATCTATACGGAATAACCATGGAGGAGGCAGGGGTATCTAAGGTAATATCCATGCAGCTTGTTGAGGCTTAAAAACTCTAATGTCAAATGTCAAAGCCCAAATTTCAAAAAGATTTTAATTTTAGACGTTTAATCATTTGATATTGATTTGACATTTGGATTTTGGCATTTGAGCCTTTTAAAAATGAACAGACTTATAGATGCATTACCAGACATAAAAATATCTACTGCTCCTGAAGACCTTATATGCTACAGTTTTGATGCCTCAGGTCTGGAGGCATCTCCTTTAGCAGTCGTCTGGCCAGAAAATACAGAGGATGTTGTAAGGGTAATAAGGTATGCCTTTGACAACGGTATCCCAGTTGTCCCTCGAGGTGCAGGCACAGGCATGACGGGTGGCGCTGTACCATCAAAAGGAGCAATAATCCTCAGCCTCGAGAAGATGAACAGGATCCTTGAGATAGACCCGGAGAATCTCTATGTCCTCTGTGAGCCAGGCCTGATAAACGGGAGGCTCCAGCGTGAGCTTGAAAGGATGGGCCTCTTTTACCCACCAGACCCTGCGAGTATGAGCTTCTGCACCATAGGCGGAAATGTTGCAGAAAATGCAGGGGGGCCGAGGGCAATCAAATACGGGGTAACGAGGGACTATGTAATGGAGATAGAGGCAGTACTCCCAAATGGAAAGATATTAACCACAGGTGTGAGAACTCCAAAAGGGGTTGTTGGTTATGACCTGGCGAGACTCCTCGTCGGATCAGAAGGGACACTATCGGTATTTACAAAGATAAGATTAAAGATCCTTCCCCTGCCTGAAGATGTTGTTACCTTACTCGTCATGTTTGAGGATCTCGGGTCATCAGGCCATGCAGTATCCAAGATTATATCCTCAAAGATAATACCGAGGACGCTTGAGTTCATGGACAGTGAGGCTATAAAGGCCGTTGAGAATTTTAAACCTGTCGGTCTTCCTAAGGATGTTGAGGCAATCCTCCTCATAGAGTTGGATGGCCATCCACCGGCAATCACAAAGGAGGCAGAAAAGGTGGCTGATATATGCGAGCATCTCGGCGCTGAGGTAAATATGGCAGAAGATGAAGAGGCAAGGGGAAAACTATGGGAGGCAAGGCGTGCAGTGTCTCCCGCCCTCTATCATATAAGCCCCACAAAGATAAATGAAGATGTCGTCGTCCCGAGAAACAGGATACCCGAGATGCTAAACCGCCTCAGGAGGCTGTCAGAAGAAAGCGGTATAAAGATAGTAAACTTTGGACATGCGGGTGATGGGAATATCCATGTAAATATTATGGTTGACAAGAAAAACAAAGAGGAATATAAAAAGGGGTTAGAGCTCATAGAGAAGGTTTTTAAGGAGACCCTCGAACTGGGAGGTACTATCTCAGGAGAACATGGCATCGGACTGACAAAGGCAAGTTATATGGGAATGGAGATTTCAGAAACAGGGATGTCAATCATGAGGTCTATAAAAAAGATATTTGATCCAAAAAATATCCTGAATCCCGGGAAAATCTTCCTACCCTAAAGCAACTACACAAATACATATCCCTCGAGTGCATAGATGCTGTCTTTCTTGACAAAAAGATGGGATGGATTGAGAAGGGCCCGGAAGGTAGCAAAGGCTGCGATAATGCTGTCAAGGGCATTCCCCTCGTCACCATCTACGATTTCAGATCTTATCAGACTTGATTGAATTGATAAAATACCTTTAGCCTCTATCTCCTTCAAGATATGTTCTCTAACCTTTTTATGCCTTTTGTTTTTATACGGGGAATAGAGATTCTCCTTTTTCAGGGTAGATGCGGGGCAAACCTCCAGGATCCATGGTTTGCCAAGCTTTATTCTTTGCATCGGGAGCACGCAAGCTAAATGGTTCCTTACTAAAGGATGAAGCACGACTCGGATTCCAAAATAAGTTTGTTTATAGAGGCGGAGATTATAAGGAGAAAAAGGAGTTAAATTCTCCTTATCCGTAACTCGCTTAATTTCAGAATTGCCTGCTAACTTATAGCATATGTCTCTAAAAATATCTTGATTTTGGTATTTATCAGGGAAAGAAAGAATGAATTCTTCCCAGCTATTTTCGTGAAAAAGACGTCGAGGTAGTCCGAAAGGAAAATCTAATCCGAAGGCAGAATCTCTCTTTCTTGCTATAAAATTCATAAGGGCAATCAGGCAGCGGTCCCGATCTATCCCGGAGTCAGGCAGCATGGTGCCTGGGAAACAGTCATCTATCTTTAAGGCACCTCCTTCTATGATGCCACTTGATATCCAGATTTTTTTACCTGCTTTAGCAGCACCACTAAAATCAACACCGTAGATCCTGCTGGGAAATTTCTTTAAAGGAGGGTTCTTTATAGAATCTCTCAAGATAAGCTAACAGAGGCTGTAAGATATGTTCAGAAACGGGTAAGGGATATCCTGGGGGCTAATAAGTCCGCGTGATATTCCTGTATTGACTTTATATTAACCTTCTTCTTTTTGAGTATCTCTATTGCCTCTGTTGCTGCTATGGCACCTGATATCGTTGTAGTAAAAGGCACTTTATACTGGAGGGCGCTCTGCCGTATTGAAAAGGAGTCTTTCTGAGCCTGGGCACCACTGACAGTATTAATGACAAAGTGAATCTCTTTATTTTTTATCAGATCCACGATATGTGGCCTTCCTTCAGTAACCTTATTGACGACCTCAACCTCAAGACCGTTTTCCTTAAGATACCGGGCAGTTCCCCTCGTTGCAATTACAGAGAGGCCGAGTTCAAGAAGCTTTTTAACTATTAAAACAGATGCAGGCTTGTCTTTGTCCTTCAGACTGATGAATATTTTCCCTGACAATGGAATCTTGTTGCCACAGGAAGTCTGGGATTTTCCAAATGCACGTCCGAAGTCTTCATCAATGCCCATTACCTCACCTGTTGATTTCATCTCAGGTCCGAGTATTGTATCAACTCCCGGGAATCTGTCGAATGGGAAGACAGCCTCTTTTACAGATATATGTTCTGTCTCTCTCTCTTCTGTAATGCCAAGCTCTTTTAATGTCTTGCCTACCATCAATTTTGCCGCAATCTTTGCCAGGGGGATACCTGTTGCCTTGCTTACAAAGGGAATCGTTCTCGAAGCCCTTGGATTTACCTCGAGAATATAAATATCACCATTTTTTACAGCGAACTGTACATTCATGAGTCCAATTACTTTAAGTTCCTTAGCAAGTGCCTTAGTCTGCCTTTTTATCTCGTCAACAATACCTTTATTAAGAGAATGAGGTGGAAGAGAGCATGCTGAATCTCCAGAGTGAATGCCAGCTACCTCGATATGCTCCATTACTCCTCCTACAATGATGTCCCTTCCATCAGACATTGCGTCAACATCTACTTCAGTAGCATCTTCAAGGTACTTATCAACAAGTACGGGGTGTTCAGGAGATGCCTTTACAGCCCTCTTCATGTAGTCTTTAAGAGATTTATCATCATACACTATCTCCATAGCCCTGCCACCAAGCACATAGGAAGGTCTTATCATCACAGGATAACCAATTCTTTCTGCCGCCTCGATAGCCTTCTCAACAGACATGGCGGTGTCGCTTTCAGCCTGTTTTAGACCGAGCTTGTGGAGGAGTTCTTTAAATCTCTTCCTGTCCTCAGCACGGTCTATAGAGTCAGGGGATGTGCCGAGGATTTTTACCCCTTCTCTTTCGAGGGGTACAGCAAGTTTCAGAGGGGTCTGTCCTCCGAACTGGACAATAATGCCTTCTGGTTTTTCCGTATTAACGATATTAAGAACATCCTCAATGGTAAGAGGTTCAAAGTAAAGCCTGTCTGCAGTATCATAATCTGTGCTCACTGTTTCTGGATTACAATTTACCATGATAGTTTCAAACCCGAGTTCCTTGAGGGCAAAAACAGCATGCACACAGCAGTAGTCAAATTCTATTCCCTGCCCAATTCTGTTAGGACCGGAACCGAGGATGATAATCTTTTTTCTTTTGCTTGGATTAGCCTCACACTCAATTCTCGAAGTTAAAAGTTGAGAGTTAAGAGTTGAGAGTGAACTGATTGTGTCTTGATTTTCACTCTTAACTTTTAACTTTTCACTTTCAACTTTATAGAACGGCTTTTCGTATGTTGAGTACAAATAGGGCGTATATGCAGCAAACTCTGCTCCGCATGTATCAACCATCTTGTAAACAGCATGCATTCCGTGTTGGCGCCTCAGGTGCCTTAAATCAGATTCTTCTACATTAAGGAGTTCTGCAATCCTTCTATCCGAAAAGCCATATCCCTTCGCGTCAATTAAAAGATCCTTTGGTATTAAATATGGTGCAAGGCTCAGGCTTGCCTCTTTTTTAATCCCCCTCCCATAATTCCTTATCCTTTCTTCCATATCTATTATCTGCTTTATATTGTTAAGAAACCACGGGTCTATCCATGTAAGCTCATATATCTCTTGAATACTCATGCCCTCTTTCAAGGCCTGTGCTATGTACCATACCCTTTCAGAATTCGGAGTCTTGAGCTTTGCCCTTATAATGCTTATGTCGGCCTTCAGATCCTCTAGGCCATA
This sequence comes from Nitrospirota bacterium, assembly GCA_040753955.1. GTDB lineage: Bacteria > Nitrospirota > Thermodesulfovibrionia > Thermodesulfovibrionales > SM23-35 > JASEEX01. The sequence continues at coordinate 8,190 of JBFMDQ010000036.1, forward strand.
GCTATCAATCTCAAGGCTTCTTATAGCCTTCTGGAGGGACTCTTTAAAGGTCCTCCCTATGGCCATCACCTCTCCGACAGACTTCATCTGTGTGGTGAGTGTGGGGTCTGCCTCAGGGAATTTCTCAAAGGCAAAGCGTGGAAACTTCGTCACAACATAGTCGATTGTCGGTTCGAAGGACGCAGGAGTTTCCCTCGTTATATCATTAGGTATCTCGTCGAGGGTGAGACCAACGGCAAGCTTTGCTGCAATCTTTGCTATAGGGAATCCCGTTGCCTTCGATGCGAGGGCTGAACTCCTCGATACCCTCGGGTTCATCTCTATTACTACCATCCTCCCGTTATTCTGATTGAGGGCAAACTGAATGTTTGAACCACCCGTATCAACACCTATCTCGCGTATTATTGCGATGGCTGCATCGCGCATCCTTTGATATTCCTTATCAGTAAGGGTCTGAGCCGGTGCAACAGTGATCGAATCTCCAGTATGTATTCCCATGGGATCAAAGTTCTCTATGGAGCAGATAATAACAACATTGTCTTTTCTATCACGCATGACTTCAAGTTCATATTCCTTCCATCCAAGGACTGATTCCTCAATGAGCACCTGATGGATGGGACTGAGCTTCAGGCCTCGTTCAAGCAGTTCTTTGTATTCCTCTATGTTGTAAGCTATACCTCCTCCCGTGCCTCCGAGGGTGAAGGAAGGCCTTAAGATTGCAGGGAATCCAATATCCTCTATTGCTTCAAGCCCGTCTTTCAGTGAACCAACATAGGCAGACCTTGGTACCTCCAGGCCAATCTTTACCATAGCCTCCTTGAAAAGTTCCCTGTTCTCTGCCTTCTTTATTGCTTCAAGTTTTGCACCAATAAGCTCAACACCATATTTATCGAGCACGCCTTCCTCGGCCAGCTCTACAGCCAGATTCAGGGCAATCTGGCCACCCATGGTCGGAAGAAGGGCATCAGGCCTTTCCTTTGTAATTATCAATCCAAGGATATCAGCAGTCACAGGCTCCATATATGTTGCATCCGCCATTTCAGGGTCAGTCATTATTGTCGCAGGGTTTGAGTTGACGAGCACAATCTCATAGCCCTCTTCACGGAGGGCCTTGCATGCCTGAGTTCCTGAATAGTCAAATTCGCATGCCTGGCCTATGATTATAGGACCAGAGCCTATAAGGAGAATCTTCTTGATGTCAGTTCTCTTTGGCAACTTAACCTCTCTCGATTAACTCCCTAAACCTCTTGAATATGTAGTATGCATCGTTTGGCCCTGGGCCTGCCTCCGGATGATACTGAACAGAAAATATAGGAAGTTCAACATGTCTCATTCCTTCTTCTGTTCCGTCATAAAGATTCCTGTGAGTGAGTTCGACCTGCCTCTTCAGGCTCTTAATATCGACGCAGAAGTTATGGTTCTGTGAGGTTATCTCAACCTTCTCAGTCTCTAGATCTACTACAGGATGGTTTCCTCCATGGTGCCCGAATTTTAGTTTATATGTCCTTCCTCCCATTGCTAACCCGAGAAGCTGATGACCAAGGCAGATACCGAGTATGGGTTTTTTGCCGATAAGCTTCTTTGTGTTTTCGATAGAATATATGACTGCTTCAGGGTCTCCAGGGCCATTGCTCAAGACTATCCCATCAGGATTCATTTCAAGAATCTCCTCGGCAGGAGTTTTTGCAGGCACGACACAGACATCAAAGCCTGCATCTACAAGGTTTCTCAGGATGCTGAGCTTAACTCCAAAGTCATAGACAACAACCCTAATCCCCCCATTCCCTCTTTTACCCCCCTCTTGCCCCCCCTTACTAAGGGGGGGATGGGGGGGTGTAGGCTGCCATTTCCAGACGCCATCCTTCCACAAGTATGCCTTTTTTGAGGTTACCTCCTTTACGAGGTCAATACCCACGATCCCAGGATGTCTCCTCACCTTTTCAAGAAGGCTCTCAGGGTTTAGGTCCCTCGTTGAAATTATCCCCATCTGCGAGCCATAGTCTCTTATATGCTTTGTGAGGGCCCTTGTATCTATTCCCTGAATACCAACAATTCCATATTTTTTTAAATAATCTTCTAATGAATTTATGATTTTGGATTTTGGATTTTGGATTTTGGATTTTTCCATCCGCCAGTTACTCGGAAAAGGGAGGTATTCTTTAACTATAAAACCTTCTACCTTCGGGCCCCCGAGAGATTCTATATCTTCGGAATTCACCCCGTAATTTCCTATCTGGGTATATGTCATGGTAACAATCTGGCCTTTGTATGAAGGGTCTGTGAGGATTTCCTGGTACCCTGTCATTGAGGTATTGAATACCACTTCACCAATAGTTTCACCTTCAGCACCAAAGTTTTTGCCTTCAAATACCATCCCATCTGACAGGACGAGCAACGCCTTTACCCTATTAGAAAAATTTTCTAACGAAGCAGGCCCGAGCCCCGTTAGAGATTTATCTCTAATCGGGGCGAGCTTTCTAATGGGGTTTACCGCCATTCGCATATCCTTCCTTTCGAGATTGTAATAAAGGTGGAACCCTTAAGCACACACCCATCAAAGGGCGTATTTTTCCCTTTCGAGACAAATTTTGAGGCCTCAACCCTGACCTCTTTTTTCGCATCTAAAATAGTAATATCTGCATCAGCCCCGGATTTAAGAGTGCCTTTTATCCCCGAAAGGCGTAAAGCGTGAGGGGTAAGGAGATTAAGGATTCTGGCAGGGTTAAGTGCCATCTTCTCAACAAGTTGACTCATGGTTATTATATCTTCATCAACAAGTCTCAGGCTCAAAGGGAGTGCAGTCTCGAGGCCTGAAATGCCTGGTGGTGCGAGGTCGAATTCCCTGAGTTTTTCATCCCGGTTGTGTGGTGCATGGTCAGTTGCGATCACATCAATCGTGCCATCTTTTAGCCCCTCTTTTATGGCCTCCGTGTCCCTTTTCGTCCGCAAAGGAGGATTTACCTTCGCATTCGTATCGTAATCCGTTATGGCATCCTCTGTGAGGCTGAAATAGTGAGGGCATGTTTCGGCTGTAACATTTACGCCTCTTCTTTTTGCATCTCTTACCAATTTCACCGAGCCTTCTGTCGATACATGGGCAATATGCAGCCTTCCCTGTGTGAGCTCTGCTAATAAGATATCCCTGAAAACCATTATCTGCTCTGCCTCAGCCGGGATCCCCTTTAGCCCGAGTGTCACAGACAGTAACCCCTCGCTCATCACACCCTCTTCGGAGAGGGTTAAATCTTCGCAGTGAGAGATTATTGGAAGACCAAAGGCCTTTGAATACTCCAGCGCCCTTCTCATAATCAGACTATTCATTACAGGTAGCCCATCATCAGAGAAGGCAATGCAACCCTGATCCTTCATTGTCCCCATCTCTACAAGTTCTTTGCCTTTCTGGCCTTTTGTTATTGCACCAATTGGTAGGACGGTGCATAAGCCTTCCTGTGCAGCCTTTCTTATTATGAATTCTGTTACGCTTGCATTGTCATTAACAGGGTGTGTGTTTGGCATACAGCAGACGGTTGTAAAGCCACCCCTGATAGCAGCAGCAGTTCCTGTTTTTATCGTCTCCTTGTATTCAAAACCAGGCTCCCTTAGATGCACATGCATGTCGATAAGCCCAGGCATGACATACATGCCCTCTGCATTAATTGTTCGGAGGTCAGAGGACACCCCCCCTCTAATCCCCCCCTTGGCAAGGGGGGGTGCTTTTCGACTTCTGACATCTGATTTCTGACTCCTGACTTCTTTTATCTTCCCATCTTTAATCAAAACATCCCCAATCCCATCAATCCCTTGTGAAGGGTCTATGATATGTCCCTTTTCGATTAGTATCTTCACCCCGTTAGACCCCCCCTTAAACGATTTTTGAGGTATCGCTTACCCATTCCGGATTTTAAATATCTTTCTCTGCGATAGGCATCATCTTTATTCAGACAGCCCTCAAAATAAATCAATTGTACTGATCCGTTATTATGCTGCTTCAATCTCTGTTTCAAATTTTTTGTAGTGCCAGTATAGAAATTTCCTTTTGTTTTGCTCTGAAGAACGTATGTGTAATACCATATAGGTCTAACGGGGTTCACCTCTTTACTCCTGCAAGGAGGTACATTACTGCCATTCTTACAGCAAGGCCATTTGTTACCTGTTCAAGGATCACTGATCTCGGACCATCTGCGATCTCTGATGAGATTTCGATCCCCCGGTTCATTGGACCAGGATGCATAACTATAGCATCATCTTTTGCAAGAGAGAGTCTCTCCGGTGTTAGCCCCCAGTTTTTGGAATACTCTTCAGTAGATGGGAAGAAACCCTTGCCCTGCCTTTCCATTTGTATTCTTAACATCATTACGACGTCCACACCCTTCAGACCATCTTCCATATTCTGAAAGACTCCAACACCGGTGCCTTCCATCTCTCTCGGTATTAAGGTTGGAGGACCGATCAACCTTACCCTTGCCCCAAGCTTTGTCAGGCTATAGATATTTGATTTTGCAACCCTGCTATGGATTATGTCTCCCACAATAGCTATATCGAGTCCTTCAACCCTTCCCTTCTTTTCCCTTATAGTGAAGGCATCGAGGAGTGCCTGTGTTGGGTGCTCATTCGTGCCATCCCCTGCATTAATTACAGAGGCCCTGAGTTTTTTAGCAAGGAGATGCGGTACACCTGCTGAGGAATGTCTTATTATTATGAAATCCGCACCGAGAGCCTGAACCGTGAGGGCTGTGTCAATCAGACTTTCACCTTTGACAACGCTGCTTGTAGGAACAGAAAAATTTATGACATCTGTGCTAAGCCTCTTTGCTGCAAGTTCAAAAGATGTCCTTGTCCTTGTTGAGGGTTCAAAAAAGAGGTTAACAGCAGTCTTGCCGCGGAGGGTAGGAACCTTTTTAATGTCCCTTCTAAGCACGTCTTTGAATCCTGCCGCTGTATCGAGAATAAGGTTAATTTCTTCCACAGAGAGTTCCTTTATGCCGAGTAAGTCCTTTTTATTCAGCACCTTTTACTCCTCAGCACCCAACTTTTCGAGTATCACCCTATCTCCTAACCCTTCTTCCTCAAGTTGAACCTCGATGTTCTCAGTCAAGGATGTTGGGATGTTCTTCCCGACATAGTCAGCCTTTATCGGAAGCTCCCTATGCCCCCTGTCAATCAGAACTGCAAGCTGGATGGAAGCAGGTCTTCCGAGGTCCATCAATGCATCCATGGCAGCCCTTATCGACCTCCCCGTAAAGAGGACATCATCAACGAGGATAATTTTTAGATCCGTTACCTCAAAAGGTACATCGGTTCTCCTGACAATGGTCTGCTCCTTTCTTATATTCAGGTCATCCCTGTAAAATGCTATATCGAGCGAGCCAACAGGTATCTCCTTTTTTTCGATCTCCCTCATTTTTGAGGCGAGCCTTTTTGCAAGGTGCACTCCTCCCCTCTGTATTCCAACGAGGCAGAGCCTCTCTGTGCCTTTGTTCTTTTCTATAATTTCATGTGCCATCCTATTTAAGGCCCTGTCTATATCCTTCCTGTCGAAGAGTTCCTTAGGCATTCTTCAAAACCCATAAAAAAACCTTCCCCTCGTTGAGTGGAAGGTTCATCAAGTTTTTAAATTTTTGCAGCTTGGGCTGCCTCCTTTGCCTTCTGGCCTCACCGGACCATCCTTAAAGGCAATTTTATTAAAACATAAATCTAAGAAGGCTGTCAAATTTCTGGAGAATACTTGCCTTTTGCCTCCTCCCATAGTTTATCCATTTCTTCCAATGTCATGTCAGAGAGTTTTCTACCCTGATCTGCTGCACTCATCTCAATATAACGGAACCGAGAGATAAACTTTGCTATTGTCTTCCTTAATG
>JBFMDQ010000037.1:0-13943 GCA_040753955.1 Nitrospirota bacterium
CTGGGGAGAAATAAAGGATGACAATATCCCTGATATATAAATAATGAAGGTTACCACCATGATCGCAAGCCCCAGGTACATTAAAATATTTTAACCCGAATTACGCAAGGGTATGTATTAAATGACCGCACTGTGTCATTCCGAGCGAAGCGAGGAATCTCATTTTGAGTGATGAGATTGCCACGTCGCTCCGCTCCTCGCAATGACATTTTGAAAGGTTTGCGTAATTCGGGTTTAATACTGTATTAAAGTCAACAAAAAAATTCTGGGTTGTTACGGAAATATTCATTTGTGTACTATTGGTAAAAATCATAATTGCACATGTTAAGCTGACCACTTGTTTCTTTGATTGAAAACTGATACATTAGGTTCGTCATTCCTGCCCCGTATCAAGGAGGCTGTCCTACAATTCAAAATACCATCGGTTTATCATTCTGAATTTATTTCAGAATCTTGTATTTTCAGCATATTATACCATCGAGAGATCCTGAAACAAGTTCAGGATGACGATTGTCGGACAGCCTGCAAGTACGGGGTAAACTCCAGCAGGAATCCAGTCCTTCACAGTGTCATTCCTGCCTCCGCAGGAATGACACTGTGAAGAGCAAGAACTTTACCTAACAATATGTGTACATATGTTTTTTAGGTAACACAAAAAATTATGGATTTTCCTCATATTCTTCTAAATTTTTTCAAAGGGATTACCTACTGCTTACAATGGCAATGGTTGGGTTTTGGCAACGTTGAAGAACCGTTGTACTTACTCCTCCCAGTATAAGGTCTTTAATCGCAGAACGTCCCTTACGCCCCATAATAATCAGGTTGAAGTCTTCTTCCTCGGCCTCTTTAAGGATTTCATCAGAAGGTTGCCCTACCCTGGCCTTGGTCTTAATAAGCCCTTCAGGAACCTCTGCATGAAGAAAAACTGCCTTAGCTTCTCCGAGTGTTCTTTTTGCTTCCTCTTCAGGATCTATTCCTTCTCTAAGCCTTTTCTCAAAGAGTGCAAGATTAATAACCCTGAGGAGGATAATCTTACTCATGGAAGTCTTTAATTCCGCTGCCATGCAGGCTGCATGTTCTACCCCCTTCATGGAATAGGATGAACCATCAACAGGTATAAGAATTTTTGGGACAGGACATGTCTTATCCTTCAGAATCCTATGACCTACTATATAAACGGTCTGCCTGCTTGCCGCGTGAACGACCTTGTTGGTAACGCTGCCTAGGAGAAATCCTTTTATTTCTGAGAGGCCTTTCCTGGCCATTATAATTGTTGAGAACTTACCTTTATCAGCTATGCGTATAATTTCAGGGGCTGGGTCTCCATCTAATACCAGTTTCTCAATCTTGACCTCAATTCCCAAATTCACAAGAGTTTTTTCATCTTCATCTAAGAAAGGGCTGATTTTTTCCTCAATGTATTGATCCTTGACCCTTTTGAAGACATCTGACTGCTTCAGAACCTCTGTCCTGAAGTCAATATAATCCATATGACGGCTTAGATAGCCTCCGGTTATAACATGAAGCAAGGTAAGGCCTGAAAGACCCTTTCCCAAAGAAGCCCCCAGATACCCGGCAAACTGCACAGCCCGTTTAGAATGCTCGCTTCCATCCACAGGAAGCAGTATCTTTGGAATTGGACATTGTAGTTTCATAATAATTTCTCCTTACATTAATAGAAAATAAGCAACCAGGCATTACAGATAGCCACGCTGATTAGCATGTAGACAAATGCATACTTCATGAAGCCCCAGAAGGTAATGCGATGACCTGCTGCCTCATAGATGCCCATGGTAACCACATTTGCACTCGCTCCAATCATCGTTCCGTTTCCGCCTAAACAAGCACCCAATGACAGAGCCCACCAGAGCACATTAGACTCAGCTCCAGGAATTACCTTGGTAAGATAAGCTGTAATAGGAAGCATGGTGGCTGTAAAGGGAATATTATCTATAAAGGCACTCATAATGGCTGAGACCCATAGAATTATACAGATAGCTGCTATAAGATTACCTTTAGATACTTTTAGTACCCAGTCAGCTATCAAGGCCAGAAGTCCTGTCTCCTCCACCGCACCAACTACTATGAAAAGGAATATGAAGAAAAGGAGGGTCGTCCACTCAATATCCTTCTCGATGAGTTCTAACATTTTAACCTTTTTCGTCACGATGCCATAAGTAAAAAGGAGACCGGCTCCAAAGAGTGCAGGGATGCTTACTTCCATATGCCAGTATCCATGGGTGATGAAGAAGGCAATTACGAGAGCCATGATGAAGAGCCCGTATTTGAGAAGGGTTTTATCCGTAATCTTGTATTCTTCCTTTAAAAAGGCGATAAATCCATCAACATCTTCAACCTTGGCTTTAGAATAATCTTTGCCATAATAAAACTTGGAGTAAATAGTAAGGGCTATCGCTGCCACAATGCAAACAAGTGCCAGGTTATAAACAAACTGCATGAATGTAAGGCCTGTGTATGAGCCTATCATAATATTTGGTGGGTCGCCGATCAGGGTCGCAGTTCCACCCACGTTTGAGGCCATAACCCCCGGGATTAAGAGAATCAGCGGTGATATCTTTAAGGCAGTGGAAATCTCAAGCATCACAGGAGTATAAAGGAGCATTGTCGTTACATTGTCTAAGAATGCTGAGGTGGTTGCAATGAAGATGCACGAAACGGTAGAGAGTATAAAGATATTACCCCTTGCAAATTTAAAAGACATATAGGCACACCATTGAAACACGCCTGTGTGTTTCAAAACGCCAACAATAATCATCATACCCATGAGGAGAAAGACGACATTCATATCTATGGCATGAATAGCCCTCTCGAAGGAAAGGATCTGATACTCGGGATTAAGGGTTCCCATAGTGTAGGTTATGGCGAGCATTATGGCTGCCCCTATCATAGCAGCTATGGTTCTATGCAAAAGCTCGAAAGATATGGCAAGATAGGCGAGGAGGAAGACAGCCGTTGCTACATAGAAGGCAGGGCCTAACATACGTGGCATCTCTACATCCTTAACTGTATAAAAGCTCTGACTTTTCTGTGCAAAATCCTCCTTTTTTAAATCCACAACTGTTTTGCGATAGCTTGTTTTGGAGATTTCGAGTTGAATATTGGCATTATCAATCTGACCGGTTGGAAGTTTGAATTCAGCTTGATAGGTGCCATGAGATGATGTCTCCGTCTCCTCTACCCATTTATCCTCTACTATGACCTTCTGTGGCTGACCATTTACAACAACCTTAATATGGGCCTCTCTAACGGGTTCCTTATGAGAATCCATGATTGTGCCTGAGATAAAAAACGTATCACTTCCCGCTGCTACTTCTAAAGCAGAGGATTGATTCCCAGAAAACAAGAACGGTGACATCACTAAAACTGCACTGAGAATAAATAGAATTTGTCTTTTCATATAACCCTGGTAAAGGCGGGTATAATCTGACCTCTTTTGGGCATAGAAAATTTAAACCTATACAATGTAGCAATGTCAATCTCCGCTCTTGCCCTCTTAAAATTTGACTAAATTGGGTGACTGTTTTTATTATTAATTATGGTACAGAGTATGACAGGCTTTGGCAGTGCAGAGAAAAATGGCTTCAGGGCCGAAATCCGTTCTCTGAATCACAGATTTATCGACATATCAATAAAGATCCCCCCTTATCTGAGCCAGTATGATATCACCTTAAGAAATATCCTTAAAGAGAGGTTTAATAGAGGAAGGTTTGATGTTAGTGTCTCAACAGACAATCACAAGCTAATACAGGTAAAAATAAACAAAGAAATGGCAAGGAAGATATATAACGCTTTCCAGGAATTACAAAAAGAACTCTCCGTCCCTGGCCAGATAGATATAGGTACACTCGCTGGATACAGGGAACTTCTTATAGAAGAAGAGCCTAAATACGATATAAATACACTTTACGCTGCTTTTAATGAGGCAGTCTCTAATCTTGAGGCCGTGAGGATAAGGGAGGGTAAACTGCTTTCAGAGGAGCTACGACAGCGGGCAGAATCATTGAATTTAATCAATAATAAAATAAAATCCCTAACGCCGCATCTGTTTGAAAGTTGCAGAAAAAGGTTCTCTGAAAGGCTGGGTTTATTACTCGAGGCGGGAGAGATGGACAGTACAAGGGTAATGCAGGAGGCTGTAATAATGGCTGAAAAACTTGATATATCAGAAGAGGTAAATAGGATAGAAAATCACATAAAACAGTTTATAGAGACACTCGGTGAAGATAATGTCATAGGAAGAAAACTCGATTTTCTTCTGCAGGAGATAGGCAGGGAGGTAAATACTACAGCATCTAAATCAAGCGATTATACTATATCCAGCCTGACAGTGGATATGAAGATCGAGATTGAAAAGATGAGAGAACAGGTGCAGAATATACAATAAGGAGAGAGTATGAAGAAGGGTGACTTAAGACCGGTACTCGTTAACATAGGCTTTGGCAATGTGGTGGCAACCTCCAGAGTGGTAGCAATCGTTATTCCTGGTTCTGCACCAATGAGGAGGCTTCGAGAGGAAGCAAAAAAAAGGGGCAAATTGATTGATGCGACTGAAGGGAGGCGTACCCGCTCGATAATAGTAACAGACAGCGACCATATTATACTTTCAGCACTTCAGGCCGAAACTATTACTCAGAGATTTATTGAAGACAAAGAGGCACTTGAAGAAGGGTAAGGGTATTCTTTTTATACTCTCTGGACCTTCAGGTGCAGGAAAAACAACGCTTTACAAAGAAGTAGTATCGGCTATACCTAATCTGAAACATTCAGTTTCCTATACCACCCGCCGCCCGCGGCCAGAGGAAGTTAATGACAGGGACTATACATTCATCAGCAGAGATGAATTCAGGGTAATGGTTGATAAAGGGGAATTTGCGGAGTGGGCAGAGATTCATGGGGAACTTTACGGCACTTCAAAGAAGAGACTTAAAGAGATCATGGGTTCAGGTGCGGATGTCATCTTGGACATAGACACACAGGGCGCAATACAGCTCAAAAAAAAATACAAGGGAGGTGTATATATCTTCGTGCTTCCACCATCTATGGAGGTACTGGAAGAAAGACTCGAAAAGCGAATGGCTAATTCAAAGGAGGAGATAGAAAAAAGGCTTAAGGAGGCGGTTGAGGAAATAAAAAAGTATAGCGAATATGATTATGTTATAGTAAATAATGTCTTCGAAGATGCTTTTAAAGAAATCGAGGCAATAATAATCTCCCACAGGCTCAGCACCAAGACGGTTGACCTTGGGTGGATTGAAGGGAATTTTTAAAAATAGGTCCGCCTAAGGCGGAAGGAGGAAAGATGGATATTGTTTCTCTGCCGATAGAATATGATAGGAATAAGATCGATGGGAGATATAGGATTGTAGCAATAGCATCTCAGAGGGCGAAGGAGCTCTTTTTAGGCGCTAAGCCTAAGGTTAAAACAAGGGCAAAGGAGGTTACTACTCAAGCCCTTGAGGAAACAATAAGTAATGCCGTCGAGTTCCTGACAGGTGAGAAGGCCAGAGAGGCTAAAGAAGAGTCGAAGAAGTTAGACTACAGAAGACTCCTTGAGGAAAGGGAGAAGGCTGGTGAGGAGTTATCGGAACTCGAAAAAGACCTGAAGTACTATCTCCACGAAAAGGAGGCGGCGGATAGGAAGGCTCCCGAGGATTTCTTCGGTGAAAGAAGAGAGGAAAGTTCTGAGGAATAAGTCCGTACTCCTCGGTGTGACAGGCGGAGTTGCGGCTTATAAGGCTGTTGATTTAATAAGAAGACTCAGAGATGAGGGCGTATCGGTTATCGTGATTATGACCGAGGCTGCCAAAAAATTTATAACACCTCTATCTCTCGAGATTGCTTCTCAAAATAGGGTTTATTCCGACCTCTTCAGTGATCCCATGGCCCATATAACGTTGTCTGCTAATGCAGATATCATGGTTGTAGCCCCTGCAACAGCAAATACGATCGGGAAGTTCGCAAGGGGTATTGCTGATAACCTTCTGACCACCTGTCTCCTTTCGTTTATTGGTAAAGTAGTTATTGCACCCTCTATGAACTGGAGGATGTATGAGAACCCTGTTTTCCAGGAGAACTTGAAATATCTTTTATCCCGCGGGGTTATCCAGGTCGGGCCCGAAAGAGGAGGTCTCGCGTGTGGAGAAGAGGGAATGGGAAGGATGTCAGACATCTCTGAGATAATAGAGACCATAGAGTCTGCCCTCAGCCAGAAAGACCTTGCGAAAGAAAAAATCCTTGTGACCGCTGGCCCTACCAGAGAGTACCTTGATCCTATCAGGTTTATATCAAACAGGTCATCGGGAAGGATGGGGTATGCAATAGCAAGGGCTGCTCTGAGAAGAGGTGCAGAGGTAACACTAATAAGCGGCCCTTCAGTATTAAGCCAACCGAAAGGGACAAAATTCGTTCTTGCAGACACAGCAGTTGATATGTTAAATGCTGTAAATCGAGAGCTATCTTCATCAACAGTGCTGATAATGTCAGCCGCTGTTTCTGATTTTATGCCTGCCGAAAAGGCAGAAGAGAAGATTGAGAAATCTGAAGAGCTCCTTTTGAGGCTGCACCGAACACCCGATATTATTTCGGAGATTGGAAAGAAGATAAACATGCCGTTTATTATTGGTTTTGCAGCAGAGACGGGTAGAAAGATTGAACGGGCAAGAAGGAAATTAAAGGAAAAGGATATGGACATGATCATTTTCAATGATATTACAGAGACCGGTTCAGGGTTTGATGTTGATACAAACAGTGTTGTCATTATTGACAGAGAGAAGGAGATAAGGCTTCCACTTATGAGTAAGGATTCTGTGGCAGATGCGATATTAGACAGACTGGTTGAACTCAGAGCTAAATAATGAAGGTCTTAGTCATCCACGGTCCTAACCTAAACCTTCTCGGCAGAAGGGAGACAGATATATATGGAACCAAGTCGCTTGATGATATAAACAATGAGATCCTTTCCCTTGCTTCAGATCTTGGTATAGATGTTAGGATACTGCAGCTTAACGGTGAGGGAGAGATAATAGATGCTATCCAGAAAGGTGCCTATGATGCCTTGATTATAAACCCTGCCGCTTACACACATACGAGTATAGCAATAAGAGATGCCCTCGTAGCAGTGGGCAAACCTTCGATAGAGGTGCATCTCTCAAATATCCACAGGCGCGAGGAATTCAGGAGGAGGTCTTTCATAGCAGATGTTGCTGTTGGGCAGATAAGTGGCTTCGGACCTGATAGTTACCTCCTTGCCCTGAGGGCAGCAAAGGGCATCCTTTCTAAGTAAGGCAATAACCAAATTCCAAACACCAATGACCAAATAATGACCAATCACCAAGCACCAATAATCAGACTTTTGAATTTATTTGGTTATTGGAATTTGATTATTGGTGATTATTTGGTTATCGTAATTTGGTTATTGAAATTTAATCTGCTTCATTATGATTAAAATACCTGTCACTCATTACCTATCACGAGTTACTCATTTAAGGGAGTCCCTTCAGAGGAAGGGGATTGATGGTTTTCTCGTCACAGAAATAAATAATATTCGGTATCTTACCGGTTTTACCGGCTCATCAGCTCTTCTCCTAATCACGGAGAGGACACATGTTTTTGTAACTGATTTCAGATATAAAGAGCAGTCAGAAAGAGAGATCAAGGGTTGGGATATCATTCTGGAAAAAGGGAATATGGTAAGGACCGTAAAGGTCCTCTCAAAAAAGATGGGCATTAAGAAACTCGGCCTTGAGTCTTCTGTCTCCTATGAGTTTTTTAGAAGATTATCTGAGGATATGAGTCTGAAAGCCTTCAAAGGTCTCATAGAAAGGTTGAGGGAAATAAAGGATGCTATTGAGATAAACTCAATTAGGGAGGCGGTAAGGCGTGCAGAGATTACCTTTCTTGAAGTAAGGCCGTATATAAAGCAAGGGGTAAGGGAGAGGGCTATAGCCCTGAGACTCGAGGAGAGATTGAAGAAGAAAGGCTGCAGGCATATTCCCTTTGATGTAATAGTTGCATCAGGTCCGAATTCGGCTATGCCCCACGCCAGGCCAACGGAAAGGATATTAAATAAGGGTGATCTTATAATTGTAGACTGGGGTGGAGAGGCTGATGGTTATTTCTCGGATATGAGCCGGACATTGCTCATATATAAAGGAGATAATATTAATAAAAAGAAGGAGATCTATCAACTCGTATTAGAGGCAAACAAGAGGGCTATTTCTCTTGTTTCCCCAGGGGTAAAATCCAGAGAGGTAGACAGTTTTGCCAGGAATGTTGTAAGAAAGGCAGGTTATGGTGAGTTCTTTGGACACGGAACTGGCCATGGGGTTGGCCTTCAGGTCCATGAACTACCAAGTATAACTTGGAATAAAAGAGAGGTTATTAAAGAGAATATGGTCTTTACAATCGAGCCGGGCATCTATGTGCCAGGACTCGGGGGAGTGAGAATAGAGGATATGGTAATGGTAAAACCTGATGGACCTGCGGTCCTGACAACCCTTCCAAAAGAACTCGATATAATGAGATAGTCTGTCTTTATAAAAAAGAAGGCCTTGAATAAGAAAATATATTATCAAAAATGGTAAAATTGTTTACTTTTTAGACTGTGAGAGGTATTGATTTGGTTTCAACAAGTGATTTCAGAAGGGGTCTCAAAATAAGATTTAAAGGTGACCCCTACGAGATAATAGACTTTCAGCATGTGAAGATGGGGAGGGGGGGAGCTATTATCAGGACAAAACTGAAGAGCCTGAGGACAGGGAGTGTCCTTGAGGAGACCTTCAGGTCAGGTGAAAGAATAGAGACCCCCAAACTTGAGGAAAAGAAGATGCAATATCTTTACATGCAGGATGGTATGTATTATTTCATGGACGTGGAGACTTACGATCAGATTCCCATTGCTACTGACCAGCTCGGCGAGGCAAAGAAATTTCTAAAGGAAAATATGGTAGTTGGAATCCTTTACTATAAAGGGGCTCCACTGAGTGTAGAACTTCCAACTTTTGTCGAGCTATTAGTTACAAAGACAGACCCGCCAGGATTCAGAGGGGATACGGCCTCAGGAGGTAGCAAGCCAGCAACATTAGAAACTGGGGCTGTGGTTAAAGTCCCCTTTCATATAAATGAGGGAGACGTCATCAGGGTGGACACGAGGACATCGGAATATACAGAAAGGGTAAAATAATGGAACTTGAGGATTTAAAAGAGCTTATTGAACTTCTCAAGGAGACAGATATTACTGAGTTACAGTTAGAAAAAGATGGTACAAAAGTGAGAATCAAAAGGGAGAAGATTTTATCCTCCATGGAGATACCTGTACAGAAACTTGGAGGTCTTCATGAGAAGATAACACAGGAGACGGGGGAAGAGACGAGGCTCATCACAGTAACCTCACCTATTGTCGGCACGTTCTACAGGTCGCCTTCACCTGAGGCTGCTCCATTTGTGGAGGTAGGATCGAGGGTAAAGAAGGGTCAGGTTCTATGCATCATCGAGGCAATGAAACTCATGAACGAGATAGAGAGCGAGGTTGATGGTATTGTTGTAAAGCCCTTAGTGGAGAATGGTCAGCCTGTTGAATATGGTGAGCCATTATTTCTCATCGAGCCTGCATAAACAATGAATAATCTCTACAGCCAGTACATGGCATCAAGATTTTTGTAATATGCATTTTATCATTCCCACTTTCGTGGGAATGATAATGGAAAAATTGAGATGAAACTATTCAAAAAGATTTTAATAGCGAGCCGTAGTGAGATTGCTGTCAGGATCATCCGTGCCTGTAAAGAGCTTGGAATAAAGACTGTTGCAGTATACTCAGACGTAGAGAAGGAGTCCCTCCATGTAAGGCTTGCAGACGAATCCGTATGTATAGGACCTGCAAACCCAAACCAGAGTTATCTGAATATTCCCGCTATTTTGAGTGCTGCTGAGATAACAGACTCGGAGGCTATACATCCTGGTTACGGTTTTTTATCAGAGAATTACCATTTTGCTGAGGCCTGCGTCACTTCTGGTTTAACGTTTATAGGTCCAAGTCCTGAGAATATAAGGCTTGGTGGTGATAAAGCAAAGGCAAGGCAGATGATGAAAAGGAAGGGTGTGCCTGTTGTGCCTGGGAGTGATGGACCTGTTGCCACGGAAGAGATGGCTATGAAGGCTGCAAAAAAGATAGGATTCCCTGTAGCAATCAAGGCGTCTGCAGGTGGAGGAGGTCATGGCATGAGGATTGTAAAAGAGGAGAAAGACCTTGAGCAGCTATTCAACGTGGCACAGAGGGAGGCATTAGCTGCATTCGGCAATAGCGAGCTTTATATAGAGGAATATATACCAGAGGCAAGGCATATAGAAGTCCAGATTATGGCAGACAGCAAAGGCAATGTTATCCACCTCAATGAAAGGGATTGTTCAATCCAGAGGAGGCATCAGAAACTTATAGAGGAGTCTCCTTCACCTATCTCGACAACAGAAAAGTTCAGAAAGAGGATAGGAGAGTATGGCGTAAAGGCTGCCCGGGCTATTCGATACAGAAATATAGGTACAGTAGAGTTTATGGTCAGCCATGAAGGTAATATCTATTTCATGGAGATTAATACCCGTATCCAGGTTGAGCATCCTGTGACTGAGGCAGTTACTGGCGTTGATATAATAAAGGAACAGATTAAGCTTTCAGCTGGATTCCCCCTGGAGTACAAGCAGTCCCAGATAAGGCCTTTAGGCCATGCTATAGAATGCAGGATTTGCGCTGAAGACCCTGAAAGATTTATCCCCTCTTCAGGGAAGATTACATTCCTTTCTCTTCCTGGAGGCCCGGGTGTTAGGGTGGATACAGCAATATACAGCGGATATGTCATACCACCGCATTATGATTCCCTTATAGCTAAACTGATTGTTCATGGGAGAGACAGGGAGGAGTCAATTGCTCGAATGAAGCGCGCCCTCGATGAATTTATAATCGAAGGTGTAAAGACAACTATCCCCTTTCATAAGAAGGTCCTGAACAATCCTGATTTCATAAAGGGAGACTTTAATACAATGTTTGTAGAGAAGATAAACAGCCCAGACCAATAAAATAAATGCTAAATTCTAATATCGAAATCATAAATAAATTCTAAATCCAAATGTTCAAAATTTAAAAGAACTATTGGGCTCTTTATAATGCTGTTTGAGTTTTGGATTTTGGTCATTTGAAATTGTTTAGAATTTCGGATTTAGGATTTTCCCTTTATTTCATGATCTCCATAAAAAGGATTGCAACTATAAAGGAATTTAAAAATTATGTATCTCGGCGGATTATGTTTTATTACTGACCGTAAGACATCTGGTCTTTCCTGCGAGGATATGACGATTAAGGTTCTCACGGCAGGTGTAAGGTGGGTCCAGTACAGGGAAAAAGAGAGATCGAGGCGCGAGGTTTACGAGGAAGCAGTCAAGTTAAGAAAGTTTACAAAGGACTATAATGCTGTATTTATAGTAAATGACTACGTGGATATTGCAATCTGTGTAGGTGCAGATGGGGTTCATCTCGGACAGGATGACCTGCCCCTTAGAGAGGCGCGAAAGATAATGGGCAGAGACAGGATAATTGGTATCTCGACCCATAGTTTAGAGCAGGCTATAGAGACAGAAAGGGGCGGTGCCGATTATATTGGTCTTGGACCTGTGTTTCATACCCTGACAAAGGATGCCGGCGAACCAAAGGGTACCGATATGCTTCGAGAGGTTAAAAGGCAGGTAAATATACCGGTAGTTGCAGTAGGGGGTATAAGCCTCGAAAATATCAGGTCAGTTCTTGATACCGGTGTTGATGCTGTTGCAGTTGCATCAGCAATACTTGTTGGGGATATTGAAGAGAATGTTAGGCAGCTTATGGATATTATTCGTACCCCTCACCTGTCATTCCAACCCCGTACTAAATACGGGGGAGGAATCTCATAGGGATTGCTTCGGTCGATGCGACCTCGCAATGACGGTGTAAATAGTTTTGTTATTGGTGCTTAGAGCTGGGATTAGTAATGAAAAATCATAAAGAGCGCGAAAAATGGAAAACTAAGATAGGCCTTGTGTTAGCCATGGCTGGAAATGCCATTGGTCTTGGTAATTTCCTTCGTTTCCCTGGCAAGGCAGCAGGAAATGGTGGTGGGGCATTCATGATACCTTATCTTATCTCTTTACTCCTCATGGCGATTCCTCTTATGTGGCTGGAATGGACACAAGGCCGTTTTGGAGGCGTAAGAGGGCATGGTACAACTCCGGGCATATTTCAGGCTATGTGGCAAAGCCGTATTGCAAAATATCTGGGCGTATTAGGGCTTTTTATTCCAACGGTTATTCTTATCTATTACACATACATTGGCAGTTGGACACTTGGTTATGGCATTTACAGTCTCCTTGACTTACTGCCTAAGGTGGATCAATCTGTCCTTCATCCAGTTATGAGCTCTCAAGAAATCTCCAGAACCGTCCTTCAACCCTTTGAGGAGTTTCGCAACATTTACACTGGAAAAGCAAATGGAGAATTCCTGCATGTGCAGGCTTTTACTTATGCTGTCTTTGTCTTTGTCTTGATATTGAGTATCTGGGTATTGGCAAGAGGTGTCTCACGGGGCATAGAAGTTTTGGCTAAAATCGCCATGCCTATTCTCTTTGTTCTTGGGGTATTATTAGTAATACGTGTCTTTACCTTAGGCCACCCTGTTACAGAACATTATGGCTCGATGAATGGATTTGCATTCCTCTGGGAACCGAAATGGTTCATTGAGCGTGATGGAAAACAGGTGTTTGTCCTGTTGGATGTTCAAACATGGCTGGAAGCCGCAGGACAGGTCTTCTTTACCCTTAGTTTAGGCATGGGGGCTATTCAGTGTTATGCCTCTTATCTTCGTGAAAATGACGATGTGGTACTTTCAGGACTGGCTACTACTTCCACAAATGAGTTTGCAGAGGTCATTCTGGGTGGCTCTATGGCTATTCCAGCTGCGGCAGCATTTTTCGGTATGTCTTCAGCACAGGTAATTGCCTCGCAAGGTTCCTTTTATCTTGGTTTTACATCCATGCCTGCTATCTTCGGGTTCTTACCAGGAGGTAATCTTTTGGGCTTCCTCTGGTTCGGACTTCTCTTTTTAGCGGCCTTTACATCTATTGTGGCATTGGCTCAACCAATGATTGCATTTCTCGAGGATGAAATCGGCATTGTACGCGAAAAGGCAGCAATAATGTTGGGTATTTTCTGGTTTCTAAGTAGCCATCTCTGCATTTACCTGCGGGGAGGATGGCAGGTTATGGATTTCTGGGCTGGAACATTCGGCCCACCACTTCTGGCATTTGTAGAGGTCATTATCATAATGTGGATTTTTGGAGGGAAAAGGATATGGGATGAGATGCACCGTGGCGCACAACTCCGAGTACCCTTTTTCTTCTACTATACCGCTAAATACATTACTCCTCTCTTCCTTGGAGTAATCTTGGTAGCATGGATTTACCAGAACATTGCTTTACCTTTTTTTAAGGGCACTATTTTTCAAAAGGCTTTGGAGGGAGTAGATATGGGATGGGCGGTATGGATCACCCGTGTTTTCCTTATATCTGTCTTTTTGGGGATGTGCATTACTGTCTGGTTGGTAAGGAAGCGTCAGGAAAAAGAGGTGTTAGGATGAACTGGCAAGGATGGATGTTCATGTTAATTGTATGGACCTTTATTGGCGGACTCTTTCTTTACTCTTTCTACCGGATACTCTTTGGCAATAAAACCCTTTTTGATAAAAGGGCTAAGAGAAAAAACAGAAGATTTGAGGAATAATTTAACCCGAATTACGCAAGGGTATGTATTAAATGACCACACTGTGTCATTCCGAGCGAAGCGAGGAATCTCATTTTGAGTGATGAGATTGCCACGTCGCTCCGCTCCTCGCAATGACATTTTGAAA
>JBFMDQ010000038.1:0-13579 GCA_040753955.1 Nitrospirota bacterium
GCCTGAATAGTTCTTAATGTAGTCTCTGTTCAATATATCGGTTATTGTCGCTATGAAAATTCCTTCTTTTACACCTTCAATATCAGCTATAATTGCTTATACAGCGCTTATCGCTGGATTTGGGATACTATTAACTCTAAGAACTCTCAGGAGATGCCATGGATATTCAAAAAATGGTAGAGGAGATTATAAAGAGATTAAAAAAAGAGTACCCTGAGCCAAGGACGGCCCTTAATTTCAGTGACCCCTTTGAGCTTCTCGTTGCAACCATACTTTCAGCACAGACTACGGACGCCCATGTAAATAAGGTAACAGAAAACCTATTTAAAAGATACAAATCTGTCAAGGACTATGCGAATGTATCCATCGAGACACTTCAGAAGGACGTAAGCTCTATAAATTTTTACAAGACCAAGGCAAAGAATATTCATGATTCGGCAAAGATGATAGTTGAAAAATTCAATTCAAAGGTTCCTAAAACAATGGATGAACTCACAAGCCTCCCGGGAGTTGCAAGGAAGACGGCTAACATAATACTTTCTAACGCCTATAGAATAAATGAAGGCATCGCCATAGATACTCATGTCAAGCGTGTAGCTTACAGGCTCGGGCTTACAAAAAATGAAGACCCAATTAAGATAGAAAAGGACCTCATGGAGATAACCCCGAAAAAAGAATGGGGAAACCTCGCACATCTGTTAATATTTCATGGAAGAAAGATCTGCCAGGCAAAAAAGCCTAACCACGAGGAATGCGTCCTTTACGATATCTGCCCATCGAGGAATATATAAGTTTTTATACAGCCCTACCCGTCTTGTCCAATTTTAATAATAGAGCTTGAAATTCTCCAACATGTGTCTTTTCTTCTCTTGCTATTTCCAGAAGGGCTTTCTTGATATTCCCCTTTTTCTGTCATGGCTGCCATTTGCTCATAAAGGTTTATTGCATCTTAGCCCGCCTCTATGTTAGCATTTTACAAATCTTCTTGAGGAGAAATAATATGGTTAAAATCCCGGTAACAGAGGAGATACTTGGTCGAATTTTTTTTATTACAGAAAAGATTATAGTATTTGAAGGTCTGGATGATGTCTTTGAACATATCCTGAGGACCTCTGTAATGCTTACCAGGGCTGAGGCAGCCACCATCAGGATTTTCGATATAAATACAGGCAAACTCAAGATTGTAACGGGGTTTGGGGTCTCCTCTGGTTTCATATTACAACCACCCATAAGGCTTGGAGAGGGCATAACTGGCCGCGTAGTTGTGGAGGGAAAACCTTTTCTAACTGATGATGTAATGAAAGTATCCCACTGTGTTCACAAAGAGCTTGCAAGGCTTGAAGGAATAAAAGCAATGATGAGCGTGCCTTTGAAAACAAGGGAGGATATTATTGGGTGTATAACTGTATATAGAAAAAAGGCAGAGTCTTTTGCAGAGCATGATCTTCTTCTCCTCAGTATATTTGCATCCGAGGTAGTTGAGGCGATAGAGAAGACACGACTTATTGAAGAGCTTAAGAAACAGGCGACGTTTGACCTCCTGACAGAGGTTTATAACAAGAATACGCTCATTAGAGAGCTTGATTCGAAGATGAGGTTATCACTCAGACACGGTTATGACACGAGTGTTTTATTTATAGACATAGATAATTTCAAAAATTTTAACGATACTATGGACATCTTCTTGGGGATAAACTGCTCTGTGACCTTGTGAGGGTTCTGAAACTCCATTGCAGAAAGACTGATGTAATAGGGAGATTTGGAGGCGAAGAGTTTGTTGTTATTGCTCCACATACGGATAAAAACAAGGCGTTAATATTTGCTAATAAACTAAGGGAGATTGTCTGCCATCACAAATTTACTGGAAAGGATAATGATGTGAATATTACAATCAGTGCAGGGATATCATCTATCCCTGAGGATGGACTGGATGTAACAGATATATTAAAAAAAGCGGATGATGCCATGTACAGGAGCAAATTGGAAGGTAAAAACAGGGTAACGGTATGGGCGGATGAAAAGTGAGAGACTAAACAATCTGGTCTAAAACGATACCTCTGTGCCCTTATCCATACTGTAAATGGGGGAGATTTTATAGTTTTTTATCCAGGGCTGTCTGATTGTGAAGTCTGTTCTGTGCCAGAGAAAGACCCAAGGCGCATCTTTGACAATCAGTTCCTCCGCCTTTTTATAAAATAGATTCCTTTCTTCTCCATACAATGTATGCTGCCCCTTTTCTATCAAAGAGTCGACAGCAGGATTGCTATACCTTGCCCTGTTGCCACCTGCACCGAAATTGGAAGAATGAAATAAAGGGAAGAGGAAATTCTCAGGGTCGGGGTAATCAGCCCACCAGCTCAGGTAGAACATATGAGATTCTCCTCTGTTGATTGCCTCTTTATAAGCACTCCATTCAAGCTGTTTTATCCTCACATCCATTCCGACAGCCTTGATATAAGACTGGATAACCTCTGCAATATCAATTACTTCTTGGTCTGCTGTTATGTAAAAATTTATTGTGATGCCCTCCTGCCCTTCTCTTTTAATCATTTCCCTTGCCTTTTCAGGATTGTATTCATAATGTGGTGGACTATTCCACTTTCGTATGTTATCAGGTACAGGGCCCGCTGCCAGTCTACCACGCCCTTCACAAATCGTATTGAGTATCTTTTCTCTGTCAATAGCATGATTTATCGCCCTTCTGAGTTGGGGATTATTAAAAGGTGGTCTTGAGCAATTTAGACCGAGATAATAAGTATTTATGCCTTTAAGGGATGAAATAAGATTCTGCCTTGTAGGATCTTTCTTATATCTCGAATATTCCGAAGCAGGTATTGTGATTATATGAATGTTCCCAAGTTCATACTCCATTACTGCTGTTAGGTCCTCAGGTATTATCCTGTAAATTATGCCCTTGACCCTTGCAGGGCCATCAAAATAATCCCCTCTTTTTTCGAGCCTTAACTCTCTGTTTGGTAACCATTCCCTCAGTACGAAGGGCCCTGTCCCAATGGGATGACTCGAAAAATCAGGCCCGAGTTTTTCAACCTCTTCGAAAGGCACAACATAAGCAGCAGTCATAGCAAGGAGGCTGAGAAAAGGAGAGAAGGGTCTTTTTAGGCGTATCTCGAGTGTGTAATCATCTATTACCTTTATTCCTCTAACATCTCCAGCCCTGCCCCTCATGAAGTCATCTGCACCGAGAATTTTTTCAAGCACCCACGTGTTAGGAGATTTGCTCTCAGGGTCTAATATTTTCTGAAAGGAATACTTAAAATCATAGGCCTTAACCTCCCGTTTATTTGAGAAATATACACCACGCTTTAACCTGAAGGTATAGGTCAAACCATCACTGGATACCGACCAGTCTCTCGCAATATCTGACTGAATGCCCAAGTCGTCACCGAGCCTGACAAGGCCATTAAAAAGTTTTGCAGCTATTGATCCACCTGTGACATCAACTATGAGGGCGGGGTCGAGGGTTGTGGGATTCGTATTAAGTCTGTAATAGATATAGCCTTCAAGACGGTTGTCTGAAGAACAGGAAATAAGATTGAGTAACAGGTTACAGGTAACAAGAAGCTGAGCCGCCGATTTTAAGACTCCTGACATATTCACATTATAGAAGAAGTTTTTTAAGATCTTAAAGACTTGTTCTTTTTGATGCCTCTACAAAAGAACGGAAAAGTGTTAAAGAAAGGCTGTCATCCATGAGGCGTTCAGGATGCCACTGCACCCCAACAAGAAAAGGATAGTCCTCTCTATAAAATGCCTCTATAAGTTTATCTGGAGAAGATGCAAAACCTATAAGGCCTGCCCCGAGTTCCTTTACTGCCTGGTGATGTGTGCTGTTCACAGAAAACTCTCCTTCTTTAAAAAACCTATTTTTCTCAATCACAGCTATATGATAACCTTTCCTGTGATTGATTTCTAATGGCATCTGTGACTCAATATCCTGGTATAACGTACCCCCGAAAGCAACATTTATAAGTTGCATACCGTAACATATGCCAAGAACAGGTTTATGGCGATTTACTACCTCTCTGAGTAAGAAAATCTCAAAATCACTTCTTTGTCTCGGGACTGGTCTAACCTGAGGCGCCATGACTTCATTATAATAAAATGGATCGAGGTCATCTCCTCCAGGGATGAGAAGTCCGTCAATCCTTTCTGCATAGAATACGGGATTACCTGCCGGAGGGATTAATATCGGCATGCCACCAGCCTTTATTATTGCATCAAGATAGTGATGTTTAAGTCTCAGATATTCGCCTTTTATATCTGTTGTTATGCCGATTATTGGGATATCCATTCATACCTTCCGTCATTCCCGCTTGCCCCGTTAGAAAGTTTATTTCTAACGGGGCAAGCGGGAATGGCAAACAATTAATAATCTGCATTTCTTTCTTCTTTACCGTGTCTGAGTATCCTCCCTGACCTTATCTCAGTCAATCCTCCTTCCCAAATGGCAGGTGAACCGTTAACGAGAACATAATGGATTCCCTCCGGTCTCAAAAAGGGCTCATCAAATGTTGCCCTGTCAATTATCCTTTTATGGTCAAAGACGACAATGTCTGCAAAGGCACCTTTTTTTATAACCCCCCTTTTATTAATACTGAATGTCTTAGCAGGAAGCATCGTTGTCTTGTGTATGCCTTCACTCATGCCCATGAGGCCTCCATCTCTCACATATTTTCCGAGAAATCTCGGGAAGCTCCCAAAACCCCTCGGGTGGGGCTTACCTCTGCACGTGGGACCTGAAAAACACCTCACAGAGCTGTCTGTGCCAATCATGCAATAAGACAGGGATAGGAACCTTTTCAGGTTCTCCTCATGCATGGATGAAAAAATAGCGTTAACCTTCAGTTTTTCCTCAATCAGAATCTCAATAAGTATATCAACAGGCTCTCTGCCCTTAATGCGGGCAATATCTGAAAGGCTCTTTCCTTCCATCCACCTATTCCTCTCCGAAGTGATGGAAGATATGTAAACTTTCTTCCAGTAATCCTTAAAGGAATGGGCATTAAGTATCTGTTTTTTAATTTTTTTTCGAATCCTTAAACTCTTTAGCCTCTTTAACTCTTCTTCCGTTCCTCCTGAATAAGTCCATGAAGGCAGTATTACATCCAGATCTGTGCTCGAAGCAGTATAGGGGTATCTATCACACGTCAAAGGGACATCCTCCTTTTTTGACTCTTCCATCAGTGATATAGCATTTTCTATCTTATGCCAGTTTTCCTCGCCGCTCGTCTTGATATGTGAAATATGAACCTTAATCCCCGCTTCCTTACCTATCCTTATTGTCTCCTCGATAGATTCTATTAATCTATCTCCTTCACTTCTCATATGGGATGTATAGATAAGATTTTTACAACATCCTGCCATCTCAATCAGTTCTTCTGTATTTGAATAAACGCCCGGTGGATATATCAACCCTGTTGATAGTCCTATAACACCTTCGCTGATTGATTCCCTAAGGAGGGCATTCATCTTCTTTATGTCGGACTTTGTTAATTCCTGGTCTCTGTATCCCCTCACAGACGCCCTTATGTTGCCGTGACCTACGAGGGTAGCAAAATTAATAGCTATGCCTCTCTTTTCAAGGATCTGGAAATACTCTTCAAAGGTCGACCAGCGTTCATGGATACCGAACTCCTTAAAGTCTTCTTCTCGTTGATCAAGGGCCTCGCTAAAGAGCGGAGCGGCAGAAAGGCCACAGTTCCCATTTATTTCAGTTGTTATCCCCTGATATATCTTGCCCTCCGCACGAGGATCAGCAAGTAGTGTAAATTCAGAATGTGAATGGGTATCTACAAATCCGGGAGCAACTGATAAGCCATCAGCATCTATAACCTTTTCTGGCCTTAGCATAGTTCCTGATTTACTGCCTTTGATGTCTCGATCAACAAAGATAATCTTGTCACCCGATATACCTAAATCTGCCTTAAAAGGCTCTGAACCTGTGCCGTCAAAAACAAGACTATCTTTTATAAGTAGGCCAATCTTCACAGGACACCTCTAATCTTCATCGTCCTAATAGATGCAGATACCAAGACCTTCTCGGTGATAACGATAAAGGCGGGCGAATTAAAAGGTATCTCAGGTGACAATGGGAATCTATAGCCCGGCAACTTTCTGTATTGTCGGGGTAAAATTCATGTATGTATTAAGCCCTATAGCAATCGCCTTTGCTATCTGTATTCTGTAGGACTCCTTTGAGAGAAGCCCTTCCTCTTCAGGGTTACTTATGAACGAAACTTCAACGAGGACCGAGGGCATCCTGGCACCGAAAAGCACAAAAAAGAGTGCCTGCTTGACGCCACGGTCTACTATATCTTCATAACCATTATTTAGAGTTGATACCATAGATTTCTGGATATAGTGGGCAAGCTTAATAGATTCATCTCTTTTGTTTTGCCTCAAGAGGTCACTCTTGATTGTCTCTAAGATATCCATCTGCCGATGGATCTCTCTCATCCTCTTTAGTGATATTGCATTCTCCCTTGCAGCAACCCTCATGGCCTCTTCGTCGTTTGTCCAGTTAAGCAGATAGGTCTCTATACCTTTAGCCTCTCTTTTCGGACTTGCATTGGCATGTATTGACACAAAGAGGTCCGCATTCTTATTGTTTGCTATGGCAGTCCTCTCTTCGAGAGATATAAATATATCTGTCTCCCTTGTGAGAAAAACCTCATTTAATGGATCAGCCAAAAGGATATCCTTGAGTTTTAGTGCTATATCAAGCACAATATCCTTTTCATAAAGCCCTCCCGGTCCTATTGCACCCGGATCATGGCCTCCATGACCAGGGTCGATAACAATCCTTCTTTTAATTATAGTCGCCTCTGGTCTATTCATCTTTTCCGTTCCATAGGCATCTATAACAAGTCTTGCAGGATTATCAAGGATAAAGGCATTAAAATCTGCAATCTTTTCGAGGTCAAGGACAACTCTAACAGTATCGGAGTTGAACTGGCCTGCCCTTATTTCCCTCAAAATCCCGTCTCCAACAGGGAAATCCCTTCTCACTTCCTTTGCTATTGTGGTATTTTTCAGGTCGAAATAGATCCTGTCAGGATTTGACAGGCGATTCTTTGAGAACTCAACAGGCCCTGAGAGATCGACCACGACCCTTGTATAATCAGGTGATGACCAGTAACGAATGCCTTTGACCTCTATTTTTTCAGAGGCTATAGAGGATGCACTTAAGAAGAACAGAGAAAACAGCGATAAGGTAGCGAAGTATTTTAATATAACCTTGTTAACCGATTTAGGATTCATGCTGACTAAACAGCCTGGACAGCACTTATCTCCGGTATCTCTCTCTTTAAGTTTGCCTCGACCCAGTTTTTCAGTGTGAGAGTTGACATAGGACATGAGCCACATGCACCCTTAAGCCTCACATAAACAACATTGTCCTTTATATCCACAAGCTCTATGTCTCCACCGTCTAATCTGAGGCCAATCCTTATTTTTGCAAGAACCTCTTCAACCTTTTCCTTAAGCATAGACCCTCCTTTACATTTTTATCATATTATAATCTTATACTTTAAATTTCAATAAAATTTTCTCGATGAATTTTTTCCTGATAAACTTTTTCACAGTATAAAATTATCTTTCTCCCTCTCAGGGATTTGTTTAAACCATTGAAAGTTGGATAATTGTTCGATTATATTGTTTTAAGTACATTTAGTTTCTGATTGAACCTTAGCGTGGTTTTTAGTATTTTAAAGTGATAGCCGGAGTGGCGGAATTGGCAGACGCAAGGGACTTAAAATCCCTCGGAACTCTGTTCCGTGCCGGTTCAAATCCGGCCTCCGGCACCAATAAAATCAATGACTTACGGTACTTATCCACTGTTCCTTTTCTTCCTCAAAATTGCCGATTGTAACCATTTGTAACTGTCTGTAACCTTTCTTTTGTGTTCTGGTGCATCATGGATACCTTTTCAGATGCCCTTCTTAGGTCTGCCTCATTGACTATATTGTAGCGGTCAAATACTGAGCGTGTCTTATGGCCTGAAATCTTCATAGCGACTTTCTCAGGAATTCCAGCCCTTACCATGTTCCTTATTGCTGTCCGTCTCGTGTCGTGTAATAGTTTACCTTCAAGCCTTGCTTCCTTACAGGCTTTATCCCATGCACTCCTGAAGTCTTTAATCCGCTGTCCATTCCTAAAAAATACTAAAGGACATTGAGGGTATTCCTTATCCTTAATAGCCTTCTGCTTCAAAATAGCCTCGTATAGCTCACCTGTGAGATAGATAATCCTTGCCTCATCGTTCTTGGTAGTCCCGGCATCAAGTGTAATCTTCCCTTCAATGAGATTCACCTTAGGCCATTCAAGGGATAGGATTTCCTCTTTTCTCATGCCTGTGTAATAGCCCATAGTCAAGACAGATTTCAGGTAATCGGGTAGGGCCTCTTTAAGTCTCAGGTATTCATCATGTTCAAAGTAACCAGTTCTAATATTGTTTTCTTTCAAATGAGTAATGTAAGGGATACGGCTTACTTTTGGTGGTGTCTGTTTTGCTCCGAGGGAAAACATACGCTTTAAGGCCGAGAGTTCACGGTTTATTGTAGCGTTTGTAGCTCCTTCATTCTGTCTCATAACAATATAAGCATTAACCTTATCAGTAGTAATATCAACCGCCCTGTAGCCTTCAAAGTATGCCTTGAGATGACTCAGGCTCCTCATGGCTCTTGGAATAGATTTCTTACCATTCATCTTGTAGTCGTTTATGAAGTCCTCTGCAAGTTCCTCAAACCGTATCTTCTCAGGTTTAAGCCCTGCAAATCTGCCGTCTACTATCTCTCCTTCTCTCAATTTGAGTTTCCTTTTGGCTTCTGCTTCGTTCTTAGTGTGTGCTTTCAAAATAGGGCCTGCCATTTCGGTAATACTTAATCCAGAAGATATGGCCACGCTTATAGATTGTTCCCATTTACCTTTTCACCTCCTTTTTCTTTTTCGTTCCCTTTGCCTTAAGTTCACCTCCTTCTAATTCCAGACACCTAAGGGCAAGGTGTAGGAATGATGGAATTACTGTTACTCCCCTCTCCCATCTGCTAACAGTTAGAGGGGTAATACCTAAAACTTTTGCGAGTTTGCCCTGGCTATAACCAGTTCGTTTTCTCCATGCTTTTAGTTCTTTTATAGTCATAGGCATCTTGATTATAATCATTATGCTTATAAATTGTCAAGAGAAAAATTAATAGGTGAATTGAGTCTTATTTTTCTCTATCCAGGAATCCATATCTTTTATATCAAGAAGGATTCTCCTCTGACCTGCCTTTACATAGGGGATTTCTCCATTCCAGACCTTTTTTCTTATGCTCCAGATTCCCAAACCGAGATATTGAGAGGCTTCTTTGAGGGAATAAAGACGCTTGTTAGGTCTCTGACTCACTGGATTGATAATCCCCTCTACCTTCACCTTTTAATGTTCTTTCTATACTTTTTTATTTGTGTATCAATGATCTGCCTATATGCCTTCAGATTTGGATTTGATAGTTCGGTTAGTACCTCATATATGTATTTCTCCATCGTAGTTTTTATTTCTACGATATCTCTACATCCTAAAATCAGAGGTGATAGCTTTGTTGGAATTGCTAAAAGCTTTGACCTGATAACCATGATTACATTACCCCATAAGGTCATCGCCTTCTCGGTCTCTATCAATTCTCCACGCTCTTTTTTTAGCATAAGCTCTTTTCTATCAGCATTGATTTTTGTTAATCGGGTACGCTCTGCAAGTAGGTCTTTATTACCACTTTTTATAAACAATATATATGCCTTAATCACAGCTTTTACATCAGCATTCTTAGGATTTGGTATTATCTTATCTTTGATTAATTGGTTTAACCTTCGCCCTGTGATTCCTAATGCCTCTGAAATATCTTTCTTATTCCAAGTCATGCCTTTCTCCTATAGGAAGGAAATGATAAAAATTTGCATAGTTCTTAGCAAAATTCTGCAGTTCAAGGCCCCCTGCAGGCCTCCCCTCCTGGGAAGGACCCATATTGTTAAAGCTCCTTCCTGATCCATCTGTCCCGCTTCTCCTGAAGTTTCTTTTCCCTGGCCTTTAACATCTCCTCAGCCAGTTTGTCAGACTCAGGGTCAGATGCTATATCTTTGCCTTGTTGGAACTTTAGAGCAATATCGTAAAGCTTAAGGATATGGTCTACAGCCCCCCTGAAGATTCTCAGATTCTTGGACTGTATGCCCCTTTCTAACTCCCTCTGTGCACCTTCAATACGCCGGTATAGGTCTGGAAAATAATCTTTCAGCTCTTCAAGTTTCAATCCAGATTTCTTTAATTTCTTCTCAAATACCTCCTTTTCAATGCTGATGATTTCTTTGACTGGAATAACTTTGCCTTCCTGCGTTAATCGCCTGACCTGCCTAACTGGTAGTTCAACTATCTCATTAACTAAGAACTGACATTTTTGCTGATGAACGCTTCCTGTAACATACTCAAAAAAGCCCTGGATGCAGAGAGCAGGCTCAAATAGTTTTAGATCCCAATCAGGACCTTCCTCGATAAATATGTGCTCTTTTTCAATCAATTCAGGTCGTTCTTGCCAGAAGGGACCGTTTAAT
The DNA here is from genome assembly GCA_040753955.1 of Nitrospirota bacterium. Taxonomy (GTDB): domain Bacteria; phylum Nitrospirota; class Thermodesulfovibrionia; order Thermodesulfovibrionales; family SM23-35; genus JASEEX01. The sequence goes on from JBFMDQ010000038.1 coordinate 10,600, forward strand.
CTCTCCTGCTCGACAGGGTCAATTTCTTTCTTTTCCATTGAGACCTCCTCTTTTTGGATATTTTGCCTTTTAAAAAGGTTTTTTAACTTCTCTATCACTTCTTATTATCTCCTTGACGGTGCTTTCAGAGAATACCTTTTTGATTTTATGGATCTCCTTTAAAGAGTTTTTATCCAAATCTTTGAGCTTCTTTATCTCATCGGCTGTATAAATTGCCTCAGAGATACCCTGAGACCTCAGAGAGTGCATATCATCATTTGTATCTACTACCCATAGGTAAGCCTGTAGAATCTCAGACCATACTTTATAAGATACTCTCCCAATAGGGGTTATTTTTCCCTTATTAAGAAGCCTTAAAGCTAACTCATGAGGCAAGGTAATAATCTGCCCTGGCTGTAATTCCAACTCCTCTTTTGAAGTCCTTACCTTGAAATTCTCTAACACTTGGTATCTCATCCGATTATCTCCATCTCCTCATTTTCAAGGTCTATAACTTTTGGTCTTTGCAACAAATTATTTTCTGTTTCCCCTAAAATGAGGTTTTTATCTTCATTATCTTCAGTATCTTCAGTAAGCCCGTACTTTCTGCATAGTCGGTCTATCCTTTTCTCTTCCCAAAACCTCGCAAATTTCCCATCTGAGGCTCTTGTCTTTTTCAGTTTTAACCGGGTCAGCACCTTTCCAATCGTCCTGATGTTTAGATGGTCAGATTCATTTCTACCTTGATTAAATGCAGAAGTAATGTCAGCTACCTGAATTTTTCCATTTTTAATCTTATCCCTGCATTTGATGAGTGCCTGCACAACTTCAGCGTCAAATGAGTCATAGGTCTCCTCTTGTCTTTCACTTTCTATCGTTTTGAAAAACTCAATGAAGTCCAATTCTATATCTGGCTTTACAAGTCTGAAAATTTGGTGAAGCGGTTCTACAGCATCGCACAAACGGCCATCTTTCAGGAAACGTTCAACCTGCGGCATCTTTTCTTCAATATACCTTCCTCTGAAGGCACACAGACGGTCTCTCAAAATATCTGCTCTTTTAAAATCGAGCTTTTTTGCTACAGGTCTCATATTTTGTTCCATAGTGAAAATAATTGCCCGTGACCGGGGAGTCTCCGGCAGCTCATCCAAACCACACAAGACTGTAGCACCGAAAACGTCAAACTCCTGAATCGAATCCAGCCCCGCTTTTTCAGTGTTTATTCTTATCACTTTCCGACCCCTCTGGAATCGGGCATTAAGAAGCTCAAGAATATCCCGATCCCGGTCTTTTCCCGTTAATTTGACCTCGTCTATAATGAAGGTAGGCTGATACATTTCATTAACTCTAAAAATTGGTGCACCCGTGAGATTGACAGTAGCAAGGCCCCTTTTAGCCAAAATTGACATCACATCACCAGCTCTGCTCTTGCCTGATGCGTAAGGACCTAAGAAATGCAAAATCGGTGAAGTATCAAACTTATCGAGTAACCATGTGTGTAGAACCCAAAGAGTTAAAATCTTATACCCAAAGCTCTCCTGAATGTCCAGATGATCATAAATGAAATTTCCAATGTCCTCAAATAAGATTTGGTCGGAATCCTCAAGCCCGATTTTAAAGAAATTATTAGTCGGTAGATAAACAAGATCGCTATTTTCTGGTGGTTTATAGACTGTCCCATTTATTTCAAGCGAATCTTTTATCTCATAGTCTGATAAGCAATAGCGTAACCCCTGGTCGGTTTTAACTATTTCAATAATACTTATGGGTGAAGTTACTGAAGTTACTGAAGCTTTTTTCTTCATTTCAGGGGTTCGGGAATTATTTTTAATGTCTTTTATAATTGCTCTTTTGCCTATCCCGAATTTCCTCGAAAGCTTCTCTACATAAACAGCCCTTTCAGTCTCAGAATCAACTTGTGCAAGAGCTTTAATGATCCCCGGCAGGTCTTTTATTTGAGCGTTTGCAATTACTCGCTCAAAGGTTTGTGAAATCTGCTCATTAATCTCTTTTAGTTTATCCACCATCTTTTTGCTTTGCCTCAAGCATCAAGGCCCGCATCCGCTTGATTTCACGTGAAAAGCTTTCGACACCCACACCCACGTCCTCATTGAAGGACTGGAGGCACCAATAAAGTTCTGGGGAGGGTTCAAAACAGAAGAAAATTTTCCTCTCTTTTGTTTCGAGGGTAAAGCTCAGATTCGAGAGGCGGTGAAAGGCTGCAACATAGATATCACTAATGCGGAATAATTGCTTCCCCGAACTTTCCACAATACCCATTTTCATCCTCATGATAGAAATCATGAACTAAAAATGAAGTTTTGTAAAAGGTAAAGGAATGAGGGAGTTTACCCTATTTTTGGGGGTCTTCCAGGTGTCTTTTTGATTCTTATTCTTTTCCTGAGGCTATCGTAGCTGATACCTAATAAAACACTTAGTCTATTTAATGCCTCACGCTTTGTCTTCAATTCTTTCATTGCAAGATTAAAGGCACGTTGCAGTTCATCATCAGATATTGGAATTGGGTTTTTATCTCTGGATGGAAGGAAGCCAATCCAATCTTTTCTTAAAGTAGTCCCTTTGAGATTAATAGTATGTTTATAATCGCTCAATAAATCCGCCATTGCCTCAGCTACAAAGGGCAAATGGATTGCTAAAAGGGTTTGCCCTTACAAGTCTTTGTATTGCTTCTATATTGCCTGCTTCAGCTTTACAAAAAACTGTCCAATGGTCTTTAGTCAAATAGGGTTCGTCCCCTTGCATTAACTCTTTTGCAAGACTCTCAAATTTATCAAGTGCTTTATCCTGGTTAAGATGCTTTTGGTAAGCCCATATAAGGAACCTCAACCCTTCATCATCATTAAATCTTGATGTAAGCAACCCTCTACAATAATCTTCAAGATGCATGTCTCCTGTCTGTGGGTTGATCCAACCAGAGGCTGTTACACCTTTTGCATGGGTAAAAGGCTTATCTTTTCTTGCACTCTCTCTTTCTTTTTTA
>JBFMDQ010000039.1:0-13254 GCA_040753955.1 Nitrospirota bacterium
TGTTCTATTTTCTGAAGGGTAGAAATAAAGTGTGACTGGTCTATCTTTCTTAACAAGCAAGCGGTAATATAAGTGAGCTAAGTAGTTTAGTTCCATACTGTGATATCCTGACTTGGAGTGGCTCCCCTTATTGGCACGATCCTCATATATGAATGGATAACCATTATCAAATACATCAAAATATGTTTCACCATAATCATGGTCAAGAAATGCAAGATTCCAGAATGCGATTGATTGCCTAGCAAGCTTTAAGTATTTTTCTTTTTTCTCCTTATCACTTACAGTCCCTGAAAGGATTAAATATGCTAAAATTGCTTGCTCCTGTTGCCACCATGCCTTACGATTGTGCCAGGTAAAGTCAATGGGCATATTATTTTTTGGATGACGCTCAACAACATCATACCAACCTCCTCGAATCATATCCATTCCTGCATCAGGCATTTTGTCTCCTATATCTTCAGCCAGTTCGAGATACTCGCTATTATTAAAGAGGTGATATAATCTAGTGAGGTTCCACGCTATCTTCAGATTGTGTCCTATTACCGCCCGGTCTTGTTGCCACTTATAGGTTTGATCTGGAGTCCAATCCTCATTAAAACGTTCATTAACATAAGGGCTTTGAGGATCTATAAACTTTGTGCATATTATATCTGCAACTTCCTTTTGAATGGCTATATACTCATTATAATCCTTTTCAAGTTCATGGATATTATCAATAGCTAGCAAAATGTTCAAAAGATATGCTGGTGTATGATCCCCAATAGAATTCCAGTTTTTCTTACTCCTATTATCTCCAAGCCTATCGGAATCAGGTGTAATGCTGACAGGGTCGAGATGCGAAAAGAATCCTCCATTCTTTTCATCCTTAAAGAACTTTAGGAAGAAATTTACTGTCCTTTGAATATCATAAAGTGTCTCCCAATCTTGAGTAATTCTGTAGAATTGAGCTAATCCTGCCAAAGCATATATCTGCTCATATAAAGGGATAGTATCTCTATCATCAGAAAAAAGAGAAGCATATATTTTTTCTCCATTACTTACAGCATGATGCCATATAATAAAAGAACCATCATGGCTTATTGTTCTGAACATATCCCTTTGATACTCTACCCCTGCTTTTGCTGCCAACAGGTAGCGATTATTCCCTGTAAGAAGATAAGCAGATGAAAGTCCATAAATTAGCCGTGATATAGTATCACACTCCTGGGTAGGTCGCTCCTCGATCTTTCCTCCTGTAGCGGTCAGATCTGTGCGATAACCAGTAAAGTCAAAATTCGACCCAAGACCAAATTGTCTTTTAAGCCACGTATCCGCAAAAGAGGAAATCTGGGTAATCCACCAATGACCCTCTTCAAAAATGAAATGATCCCTCCTATCTCCAAAAAGAGCAACAGATTTGACATCATAACGCATCTTATTTTCATGTATCTGCATTATTCCGCAAGCAGATACTAATTTATCTTTTTCTAGATATCGTTCTAATTTGTTCTGAATGCTCCGATCAGATCTATCCCGATCAATCTTATCAGTGTTACGAATCATATAAAAATATGTTTCACTACTAATATATGCTTGAAATATATCGCCACTTGGAGCTTCGATTTCAAACATTGATGCGTTAGGATCAATATTTCGAACATATCCTGTTATTCGAAGACTTTGCGAAAAATACTTCATATATGCCTCCAATCTATTACTGTTTTCGCTGTTTTAATTGATTAAGAAATTCCTTGATAAAAGCATCGGAGTTGCTACTCATTCTACCTGAAACCAGATTTCCATCTACATGGACATCTTTATCTACATAAGTAAAACCTGCGTTTTTTACATCATCAATGATGTTATACGCACAGGTTACCTCTCTTGTCTTGACTGCATCTTTCAGACTGCAAAGCAGCCACATGGCATGGCAGATAGTTCCAACCAGATGTTTGTCAGAGCGCAGGATTTTCTCTACCAGTGCGCGAGGTTCTGGGCGCTCTAAAACACCCGGCTCCTTCTCCTTCATGAACCACCAGCGTAAACGATCCGCCCAGTATCCTCCCCCAAAGACGAATCCGGCAAATTCTTCAATATTTATCTCATCTATGCTGAGGTCTGCTGTCAGATAGGAAACCGGCTCGTTAGCGGAAGTTGGGATGCTCTTTCTTTTACCGCTATCCCATGCTTTGTTTGTGGTAATCAGAATAGGTTTATAACCTGCTTTTTTGAGTTCATTTATGATAGTATAATAACTAATTGCAACCCACTCATCCTCAATAAATAAACCAATTTTTCTGCTACTCATCTAAATTCTCCTATTAACAAAAACATCTTTCAAAATAATCATTACCAATATTAGGATGATTTTGAATATCCGCAATCTAAGCACATCCGCAGTGACTTCTCAATATTTGCCTCAGTTCTTCACTAACAGAGCCGTCCATTTGGACATCAATAAGATGGGGGCCACTGGTTGAGAAGGCTTTCGTCAGAGCAGTCTTCAGTTCCAGTGGGTCAGTTACCCTCCATCCACAAACTCCAAATCCCTCTGCAATTTGATCAAACCGAATCGCAGGGTTGTCAATATCCATAAAAGGAAATTGACGTGGTTGAATCCCTATCTTCGCCCAATAATTTAGCAGATTGACCTTTAAGATTCGATAGCTCTTGTTGTTTAAAACTAAGAATGCCATATCTAACTTGTAATGAGCTGCTGTCCAAAGGCACTGGATCACATACAGCGCTGACCCATCTCCCGATAAGCCCAGAACTGGTCGATTTGGATTCGCAAATTTAGCGCCTATCGCCCCGGGCCAGCCAACACCAATACACCCCCCCACGCCCTAGGTAATATGAATCTGGATGTGTCGGTTGCAGATAGTGCAGCAACTCATCAGTTGAAGTAATAGATTCGTCATAAATAATGACATTTTCTGGCAAAGCGGACACCACCTCTTCCATAACCCTGGAAGGTGACATGGGCAATTGGTCGCGAACCTTGTTGAAATAGGATTGTCGAGCCAATCGCCCTTCAGAATTGATTCTACTCCAATGTTCTTTGCGTTTTATAATCTTATCGCGGAGTTCAGAATTCAATAACTTATCTATTTCCAAAGAGATAGCATTTAAAGTGGCCTTAGGATCTGCCCAGATTCCGATATGTACAGGGTAGTTCTTGGCTATTTCCCATGGATTGAGATCAACCTGGAATATACTGGCGTTTTCTTGAAAATAAGGGCCATGAACAGGAAAGAGTTCTGGAAACATTGGAGTACCCACCGCAAGCACAACGTCGGCCTTCAAAGTAATAGACCGAGTTATCTCACCTGAAGTGTGACCTATCAGACCAAGGAATAGCGGGTTTGTGAAAGACGCGCTAAGGTCGGCAAAATCAACGCCGTAAATGGGACAGCCCAATTGATCTGACAACACCTTAACTTCCGTTTGAGCACCAGCTACAGACACTCCATCTCCAATGAGCATCAGAGGATTTTCGGACTTTACTAATTTATGGGCAATTTTTCCCACAGATTTTGGATCTGGAGAGGCTCTCCAATTTACAAAGCTCGTAGGCTGTATATCAGCCTCAATTTCCTCTTCTAAAACATCCATAGGTATCGCTAAGAAAACCGGTCCCTGAGGTGGAGTTGCTGCCACCTTAAGCGCACGGCGAAGCATGCGCAGCAACTGACTTCCGTGTGTAATCCGAGCGGACCATTTTGTCACTGGCTTAGCGATCTCAGTCATATCACCACCAAGGAATCCGTCGAAGGCGTGAAGATCCGAGTAAGTCTCACCAGCAAACACCACTAAAGGAGTGAAACTTCGGTGGGCCTGATACAACATGGCTGTAGCATTCCCGAGCCCTACCGTTGCATGTAGTTGCACTACAGCAGGCTTTTTAGTTACCCTCGCAAAACCATCGGCCATGGCGGTAACTACAGACTCTTGTAAACCGAGAACATAACGTATTTGTGGATAATCAGATAGAGTATCTAGAATGCTTTGTTCTACAGTCCCCGGATTGCCGAAAATAGTGTCCACTCCATCAGTCAATAATTGTTTAACAAAAGCCTCCTTGGCAAGCATTCTGGACATTATTCCTCCTGCTTATTTGAAAAATCTTATTTGCACTATATGTAATCTCCCCGGTGTAGTACAGATAATTCCATCATTAAGATAAAAAACTATTTCACGAGATGCTCAACTATGAGCCTACCACACTCCCGAGATTCCGCTACCGAGCGGCTAGTAATAAAAGGCAGATCCGCAACTACTGAGATCTTTTTATCCAAATTAGCGATGAATTGACCATCGGGCCCAACTGCATCTTTTAGCAGGTATTCAAGGGGAATAGATGGCCCGATGAACGGATACTTGGAGGTGACGCCGGCATATCCATATTCAGTCGTATAATCGTGGGGAATGGGGTGCCCAGTAACTTTCTTACCCCATAAGACAGAACAGCCTGAATTCAGGTCGCGAGTAAAAGCTAATGCGCCGATGGCATAACATTCGGCTGCAACAATTTTATTTTGCTCTATAAACTGCCGGATAAGATCGTGCAGGGCACGGCATTGTTCATGTCGAGGAGAGGACCACTGCCCCCGACAAGGAGTAGTGCATCGTAATCACCAGCCTTAACGTCACTTACCTTTTTTACCGACCTCAACATGTTAGACTCGACCAGCCGTTTCACCTTTGCGGCCATCTCGGGTGAAGTCACTTTGCATTGCAGAGGAGGGTCGATATAATTCGGATCCATGCTCACCGGCACGACTTCTGGTGGATGTCCATAAGGCGTAGAAAAATCATAGGTAATGCCGGCCTTATCGAACTCCTCCATCGGAGCAACCAACTCTTCACCCCAAAATCCAAAACTACTGAGTACGATATGAACTTTTTTCTTTGATATCATGATTTACCTCCTCTTCTAAATAGATTGCTCGCTAACGCTCTTAAATAGTCGTTATATTTAAACCTATAAATTTAATCAGGAAATTATTCATAGTTCTTATTATTATATTTCCCCGGGTTATCACAGGAATGATAGTCTTGTTTAACTAAAAAAAGTTTACATGAAGAATATTAGCTTTTCAATATAAATTTATTAACAGGGGCTTGGCTATAGCCTTGCTTAAGTTTGCTTCCCTTGCAAGGCAAAGGATAAGCTTGGAGGAGCGAAGGCATGAGCTTGTCTCTGCATTTATTTATATATGGGGATAGCTACTTCTTTAGGCTTGACCCCGAATTTCTTGGAGAAATTAATGATGGTCAATCCTACCAGTCCTTCAGTTTTTGGATCGTATCTTGCAAAGATGCCCTCTTCTATTTCCTCCCCAACCGCTTCGGTCGGCTCTCCAAATGTAAGGTAAACCACATCAACGTCACGATCATAGCTTATGGATATTTTCTCCTTCATATATGACCTCCTTGCCTTCCTTTCTTATCTTGGTAACAAAAAAGGCTGTTATGATAAACCCCTCATTGTTTAACCCGAATTACGCAAACCTTTCAAAATGTCATTGCGAGGAGCGGAGCGACGTGGCAATCTCATCACTCAAAATGAGATTCCTCGCTTCGCTCGGAATGACACAGTGTGGTCATTTAATACATACCCTTGCGTAATTCGGGTTTATATATCTCCGGATTCATCTGACCAAATTGTGATATCAAAAGCTCAGGAACTCGATACCATTTTGATTTCCTTAAATGGAGATTTTGCAGATATAGTTACCTATCCTCCTAAAAAATACAAAGGTATTTTCGCATTACAAGTAAGGAATCATCCTGAAATTATACCTCACCTTATGGAAAGGCTTAAGAATTACTTATCAGCTAACCCTGAAATGAATCACTACAAAGGCAAGTTACTTTTGGTAGAAGTTCATAGAATCAGAGTTAGAGAATAAGCTTTTAAAATACCCCTCTATCCAGTGTCCTGTACTGAATAGCCTCCGAGACATGGTGGGACTGAATGTCTTCTGAGGCCTCGAGGTCAGCAATGGTGCGGGATAATTTCAATATCCTTGTATAAGCCCTCGCAGAGAGGGCGAGTTTATTCATTGCCATCTCCAGAAGGGTCTGTGCATCTGGCTTGAGCCTGCAATATTTCTTTATATGTCGTGTCTTCATCTGGCCGTTTGAATATATTTTCTTGTCATTCTTAAAACGTTCAAGTTGAAAATCCCTCGCAGCAATAACCCTTTTCCTTATCTCTTCTGATCTATCCCCTGAATATTCAGTAGATAATTCTTTATATGGTACTGCAGGCACATCTATATGTATATCAATCCTGTCAAGAAGAGGGCCCGAAACCCTGTGTCTGTAACGATGTATCTGCGAGGGAGTACATGTGCATTGATGCCTATTGTCTCCTAAATACCCGCAGGGACAGGGGTTCATGGCAGCAACAAGCATAAAGCTGGCTGGATAAGTGATGGATGCTACAGCCCTCGAGACCGTCACCTCTCCATTTTCGATAGGTTGCCTTAAAACCTCAAGCACGTTCCTCTTGAACTCTGGCAGTTCATCCAAGAAGAGGATCCCATTATGTGAAAGACTAACCTCTCCCGGTTTTGGTATCTGCCCCCCTCCTACTAATGCAACATCTGATATTGTATGATGTGGTGAGCGGAAAGGTCTTGTTGCGAGGAGGGGTTGTCCATCCCTGAGAAAGCCCACAACACTATGTATCCTCGTTGTCTCTAAGGCCTCATCAAATGTCATACCTGGAAGTATTGTTGGAAGCCTTTTTGCAAGCATTGTCTTACCCGAACCAGGAGGGCCAATCATAAGCACGTTATGACCACCTGCAGCAGCAACCTCGAGTGCCCTTTTTGCGTGTTCCTGGCCTTTAACCTCAAAGAAATCATCCTCATAGATTGAGTTTTCTCTCATCGCCTTATGGACATCTACCTCGAAGGGTTCCCCGAGATTGTTATCCCTCAGAAAGTCAATGACCTCAGGAAGACCCTTTATTCCAAATACAGGTATACCTTTAACGACGGCTGCCTCTGGCGCATTTTCCTCAGGAAGGATTACTCCTTTTAACCCGAGTTCCTTTGCCCTCAGGGCCATTGACAAAGCACCCCTTACAGGCTTAATCCTTCCATCAAGGGAAAGTTCGCCCGTGAAGAGATAACCATCAACCGAATCTAATCCAATTATGCCCTCAGCAGCAATAATTCCGATTGCAATCGGCAGGTCAAAAGATGAGCCCTCTTTCTTTAAATCAGCAGGTGCAAGATTAACTGTTATCTGTTTAAGAGGAAAATGAAACCCTATATTCTTGAGTGCAGCCCTGACCCTGTCCTTCGATTCCTTGACAGCAGCATCAGGCAAGCCAACCATCGAGAAATGAGGAAGGCCCCTCGATGTGATATCAACCTCAACCTCTACAGTATGAGCTTCAATACCAATGATACTTGCGCTCAGAACCTTGGATAACATCTGGATAAATTATATTTTTAAGCGGGTTCGAAATGCAATATGTTAAAATAAATATTCAAAAGAGGATTAGATGGCACAGCTACAGGTAAGTATAGAAGAGGAAATGAAGGTGTCCTATCTTGATTACGCCATGAGCGTAATCATAAGGAGGGCACTTCCTGAGGTTAGAGACGGGCTAAAACCCGTCCAGAGAAGAATACTCTACGCTATGTTCAAGGAGGGCCTTCTCCCCGGAAAGAAATATTCGAAATCCGCAGGCATAGTAGGTGAGGTCTTAAAGAAATACCATCCCCATGGTGATACAGCTGTCTATGATGCCCTCGTTAGACTTGCCCAGGACTTTAATATGCGATACCCCCTTATCGATGGACAGGGAAATTTTGGCTCCGTCGACGGAGACCCGCCAGCTGCCTACAGATACACAGAGGCGAGGCTTGCGGCTCTTGCGGAAGAACTCCTCTATGACATAGACAAAGAGACCGTTGATTTTGTCTCGAATTTTGACGAGACAACAGAAGAACCCGTAGTATTGCCATCGAGGGTCCCGAATCTAATCGTAAATGGTTCATCAGGCATCGCTGTTGGTATGGCTACAAACATACCACCTCATAACCTTGGAGAGATTATAGACGGGCTTGTTATGCTGCTCGAAAATTCCGAGGCGAGGACAAAAGACCTGATGTCTGTCATAAAGGGCCCCGATTTTCCAACAGGAGGTATCATCAACGGCACAGAAGGAATCATTCAGGCATATAATGAAGGAAGGGGGCTCATAAAAGTCAGGGCAAGGGCAAGGATTGAGCGTGAGTACAGAGGTGGAGACAATATCATCATTACAGAACTTCCCTATCAGGTTAATAAGGCAAAGTTAATCGAGAAGATTGCCGAACTTGTGAGAGAAAGGAAGATTAACGGAATATCCGAAATAAGAGACGAGTCTGACAGGGATGGTATAAGGATTGTACTGGAACTTAAAAAGGGGGAGATGGCACAGGTTACCCTGAATAACCTTTACAAACATACGCAGATGGAGACCACTTTCGGTGTAATTATGCTTACCCTCGTTAGTGGCCAGCCCCGGATATTAGGCCTGAGAAGACTCCTGAACCATTTCTTACAACACAGGCGGGAAGTAGTCCTTAGAAGATCCCGCTTTGAACTCAGGAAGGCTGAGGAGAGGATACATATCTTAGAGGGATTAAAGGTAGCCCTCGACCACCTCGATGAGATAATAGCCCTTATAAAAAGGTCAAAGACACCAGAAGAGGCAAAAACGCAATTGATGAGAAATTATCTATTATCTGAGATACAGGCGCAGGCAATCCTCGACATGAAACTCCAGAGGTTGACCACCCTTGAGAGGGAAAAGATAACAAAAGAATTTGGGGATACATTGAAAGACATAGAGAGGCTGAAGACGATACTCGGAAGTGATGCCCTTGTTTCAAATATTATTAGGGAGGAACTACTTGAGATCAAGAAAAAATACGCAGACGAGAGAAGGACAGAGATTACTCCAGAAACGAAGGAGATCACCATAGAGGATCTTATAACTGATGAGGAGATGGTCATTACCCACTCTCACCAGGGATACATAAAAAGAAACCCTTTAAGTGCGTACAGAAGCCAGCGACGTGGAGGAAAGGGACTTATTGGTATGGAGACAAAGGAAGAGGATTTTGTGGAACAGCTTTTCATAGGTGCAACACACGACTATATGCTTTTCTTCTCTAATCTTGGTCGCCTTTACTGGCTGAAGGCCTTCCAGATACCAGAGGCAGGCAGGGCCACGAGGGGTAAGGCCCTTGTGAATCTGCTTACCCTCTCAGAGAGAGAAAGGATTACAACAGCCCTTCCTGTTCGTGACTTCAAAAAAGGCTTTCTCGCTATGTTCACAAAGAAAGGGATAGTAAAGAAGACGGCCCTCGAGAAATACAGTAACCCGCGGGGAAAGGGGATCATCGCTATAACCCTCGATGAAGGTGATGAACTCATTGCCGTCAGAAAAACGGATGGTAAAAGCGATCTTATTATAGGAACGAAAAACGGCCTCTCAATAAGATTCAATGAGAAAGATGTGCGTGACATGGGACGGACTGCAAAGGGAGTTAAAGGCATCAGACTTATGAAGGGAGACGAGGTTGTCTCGGCAGAAGTGTCAGAAGAGAAAACGGCTATCCTTACTGTGACAGAAAGGGGGCTCGGGAAACGCTCCGCTATAGCGGATTATCCTGTTCATAGACGTGGCGGGAAAGGTGTAATCTCGATCAAAACCACAGAAAAAGGAGGCAAAGCAGTTGGCCTTATGCAGGTAAGAGATGAGGATGAGGTCGTGATGATTACCAGCTCAGGGAAGCTCATAAGAACCCTCGCTGGAAAAATCTCCCTTCAGGGAAGGAACACGCAGGGCGTAAGACTCATGGATGTTGGAGGAGAAGATAAGATTGTAAGCATCGGGAGGATTGCGGAGAGGGATTGATTAGATCTCCCATACAACCGTCTTATCCTTCCCCTCCTTTTTTCCCCTATATAGTGCCTTGTCAGCATTCCTTATGAGTTCACTCCTGTCCTTCCCATCAGATGGAAAGGTTGCCACACCTATACTGATGGTTATTCTCTCTCTTGGAAAGACCTTCCATGTGCGGGACAATTGTTCCTTAACAGACTTCCTTATCCTTTCGGCAACTAAAAAGGCCTCTTCTTTCTCTGTCTGGGGCATGATGACCACAAACTCCTCTCCTCCAAATCTGGCTATTACATCAATGACACGTAAGCTATCCTTTGCAATATTAGCAATATTCTTCAATACCTGATCACCTGCAAGATGGCCTTCTGTGTCATTAAAGAGTTTGAAATCATCTATGTCCATCACCGCCAGCGAGAAGGACAGGTTGTGACGCTCTGAACGCTGGAGCTCTTCAAAAAACCTCTCCTCGAAATAACGCCTGTTAAAAAGGCCTGTTAGGGAGTCTGTAATGGATAGCTCCCTTAGGTGGCCTGCAAGGCTGTAATACATTGACCTTTCGAGTGCAATAGCTGCGTATGATGCAAAGGGACTGAGAAGGTTCATGTCCTTTTCCGAGAAGACCTCTCCTGTTATCTTATCAGAGATATTGAGAACACCTATGGTCCTCTTTCCTATCTTGAGGGGAAAGCTTATAAAAGAACCTGTCCTGTAACTTGGTCTCCTCTTGATAAGAAACCTCTCGTCCCTTTCAATGTCAGGCACTATGAGTGATATGCCTTCCTCAAATACCTTACCAGCGATCCCCTCACCTACCTTGATCTTCATCTCCTTGAGTAGTTTTTTATTTATCCCCTTTGCAGCCTTTATGGTAAGATAGGGTTTCTCATCTTCGATGAGCATTAAAGAACCCCTCTCTGCATCTGTTAGATGTACTGATATATCCACTATAGTCTCATAAAGCATCTCTGATTCTTTAATAGGGTTGAGGCGTTCGGCAGTCATATTTAACACATCTGCATGTTTTATGCGTTTATCATAAATACCCTGCAGATCTATGAGTCTGAAGATGAAACCTGTTATCCTGCATAACTCTGAGATGATATTAGCATCCTCTTGAGGGATATTGGAGTTAAAGGTGCCAAGGAGTCCAGTTACCTTATCCTTTGATACGATAGGAAATGCATAAATGGATGTGACCTCATCACTTAACCCCAATCGCAATATATCCATCACGCTCTCAGAGTATAAAGGCCTCTGTTTTTCAACCACCTCGGATATGATGCCTGTAACCTTTAATGGCAGTAATTGCAGATGCTCTTTCAACCTGCCTCCTACCCTTAATGGCCTGAATGTATCGTCATCTTTAACCATGACAGAGATATTATCCACATTGAACAGGAAAAGCAGGATATCTACCAAAATGTCACAGATCTTATCTGCCTGTTTATCTAATTCTATATCGGATATAAGGCTAAGGATGGTCCTTGTCACTCTGTACCTCTTATCACTCAGGCTGCCTTCGCGGCTATACCTGAGGAAAAGATTGAATACGGACTGGGTATACCTCGCGGTATTCTGAATGTCTACATAATCCCTGATAATAATTTCCTGAGACCAGGATTTGACTTGATCTGGAAATAGACCATAAGATTCACCATCTTTTATATAAAAATCCTCAAACTCCTTTGAAGAAAGGTATACACCACCGCCTGTGATAATAATAAAGACCGAATCTTCAAGACAGACAGGTGTAAAGAAATGGTACTGCCCTGCAGGACCCCTAAAGACAGACGCATTCCTTCTATGGATCGCCTTCTCTATGCAACTTTTTAAAAAATTATTATACTCATCCTGGCCCCTCGAAGATGACCTGATGGCTGACAGGAGCTTATCCTCTACGGCTGGAGGCAAGATGATATTTCCTTGTTCCCCATAGATAGAAAGAGAAAGACCTGTCAGATTTGATAGGTAGGTCTGCAAAGAAGATAGATTGTTGATGTCAATAATCCCTGAGGACACCTTACTGAGGATTATACTCAAGGATTATGTTTTTGTAAAGATAAAAAAACTTCCAATCAATGCCTCAGACATGGAACTCAACGATGTCCCTGTCTTTTAGAATATAACTCTTTTCTACCCTCTGGCCGCCGAATTTTGCAGAGCCCCAGATCCTTGCAAATTTCAGATTAGAGACAAAATCCTTGTGTATAAGTCCAGCAAGGTCGAGGACGGTTGAGCCTGATGGTATCGCGAAGGGCATGGTGAGGTCTGGCTCTTTTCCAGGGGGTTTAGAATAAACCCTGATAATTCCTGAAATCCCAAATACTGCCCTTTTGAGTTCCTCGAGGTTGTACTTTTTAAGGGCAGAGACGGAGATGCAGGGACACAGATGCTCCCATTTCTCCTTCAGCTTGATAAAGTTATCCTCTGCTCCGGGTAAGTCATTCTTGTTTGCCACAAGAAGTGCCCTTTTGAACATTCCGATAGAAGTTCGGCGTTCAGCGCTCAGCGCTAATAATCCCCCCTTTGACCCCTCTGTATCCCCCCTTATTAAGGTCATGACTCGTAGAGGGGGAATTAAAAAGGGGTTAGGGGGGATTTGTATGTTCCAGCGTCCAAGTTGTTCGATAAGAAGTTCTACTTGAGTTTCAGGGTCTTCGGTGAGGTCGAGGACAAGAAGGAGGGCATCGGCTGTTCTGAGAATGCCTGATACCCAACCGTCAGTCGACTCGTTCCCCATCGGGGGTAGATCCACAAGCTGAATCTGTATATCTTCAAAAGGCATCATCCCTGGCAATGGGGTAAGAGTCGAGACAGGATATTCTGCTATAACAGGCATTGCATTCGTCAGGCTTGCAAGAAGAGAGGACTTTCCTGAATTTGGGAAACCGACAAGAGCCACCTGGGCTGCCCCTTCTCTTTCAACGACATAAAAGCTCCCCCTACCCCCTTTCCTTGCCCTCCTAAATGCCTCTGCTTCTTTCTTGAGCTGCGAAAGTTTTCTCCTGAGGTCACCCCTTAGTCTATCCGTCCCTTTGTGTTTTGGAACCGTGGCTATCAGCTCTTCCAGGGCAAAAATCTTCTCCGCGGGGGTTGATGCCTGTCTAAACCTCTTTTCGGCCTCAAAATACTCTGGCGGAAGATTGGCCGGCATATATAAAATTTTAACATAACTAAATTGCATTTAATAACCAATGACCAATTTCCAATAACCAGATAATAACCAAATTTCCAATGACCAAAAATCATATAAGCTTGGTGATTGGTAATTGGTTATCGGAGCTTATTTGGTGTTTGGTTATTGATTATTGGTAATTAGATTTATAGCACCGCCCATTCCTGTGGTAGGAAGA
>JBFMDQ010000040.1:0-13228 GCA_040753955.1 Nitrospirota bacterium
GCGAGGGTAATTCTTGCGGATATTAAGATATCAAAACTTGAAAGGATTGCAGCTTAATTGAGAACTATGAAAACCATTGAGAATGAAGCCCCTGAGAGAATTTGCATAAAAGACTTGACAATACCTCCAGAATAAAATTATGCCAAAAAGGGTCAGAACAAAGGCACTAATTATAGGGTTAACCCCTACAAACAACCCTGAAGCAACGCCTAATGCTGCTACTTGAGAAAGTGCTACTCCCATAAAGACAATCCTCTTTAATATGACAAATACTCCCAGATAGGCGCAAAGGCAGGCGGTTATTAAACCGCCCAAAAGGGCAGTTTGCATAAAAGGTTCTTTAAAAATTTCTAACATCTTTAGCCCTTCTAAATAATGATTTGTTTCCCGTCCATGTCTTTTAACTTTATTCTGGTCCGAAATATTTCTGAAAGTAAGTCTTCATTTAAATCCTGCTTTGCGATTATCCTGGATGGCATCCTATTATTTAAAAATATGAATTTCTGAGCATAGTTTATAACTTCGTTCAATTCATGGGTCACTAATACTACAGTCATTTTTTGACTTAAATGAAGAGTCTTTATCAGATCCAGTATCTCCCTTTTTACCTTAATATCTAAATCAGCGGTTGGCTCATCAAGTATTAAAAAATTAGGCTCTATACTTAAGGCGCGGGCAATAATAGTACGCTGTTTCTGGCCACCGGAGAGATTATAAAAGGGCTGTGAGGCTAAATCTTGAATGCCGGTAATCTCTAATGCCTCTGAGACCTTATCTTTATCTATGCTACGAGGCTTTTTAAAAGGACCGATGATCTTCGTCCGCGCCATCATTACGATCTCAAAAACAGTAAAGGGAAAGAGGGTATCGATAAATTGCCTCTGCATGCAATAGCCAAAGCGTAAATTCTCGTCTTTTACAATCTCTCCAGCTTGAGGTTTTAATAATCCCATTGTGCTGCGCAAAATTGTGGTCTTACCTGAACCATTTGGGCCAACTATTCCTAAGAAATCCCTTTCAAATATACTAAGGCTTAAGGAATCAAAAACCACTCGTTTGCCGTAGCCCAATTTGGCGTTTCTAAACTCAACTATCCTTTTCATCCTTTTGATTCAGCAATCTCAATTTATACAAGGCAGAGGAAGCAGCCTCTCTAACAAAGGGATTTAAGTCTTCTTTAAGTTCAAGAAGTCTGCTGACAATCTTACTGTCAGCCCTTTCCGATTTTCCCATCGAATAAGCAGAAGCTTCGCGCACGTAGGGATTTCTGTCCATACTAAGTTCAACGAGATGATAAGCTGTCTTTTCGTCTGTTATTCCCAATTCCCCAATGGCATATGCAGCAGTCAGGCGCACACAGAAGTCTTCATCCCTGCAAAGTTCAAAGATTAACTCCTCTATCTCCTTATTTGCCTTTCCTAATTTACCCAGGGCATAAGAAAGAGCCCTTCGCACCAGTGGATTATCCTTCCTGCTAAGTTCAATGAGACGGTCAACTATCTCTTCATTTATTCTTCCCAATTCTCCAAGAGCGAAAACAGCGGCACCACGCACAAAGAAATTTTCATGAAAAGTGAGCCCAAAAATGCAATCAAATATCTTATCATCTGCCCTTCCTAATCTGATCAAACAGTTTGCAGCCTTGATGAAGTATTTAAGATTCTTCAGTGCTTCTTCCGCCCTGAGCTCTTCCATTCCTTATCTCAAGGCATTAGCCAGTCTTTCCACAATTGTATTCATAAGGCTGAAATAATCCTCTGCTTCCTTTGTGCCACCTACGGAATTGGGAACTACCACCACCTTAGCACCAGTCTGCTGGGCAACAAACCGTGCAGGCTTTTCGTCATAGAAAACTTCCATCAAGATTACCTTGACATTTTCCTGCCTCATTTTTTCAATAACCTCTTTCAAATGGCCTGGCGATGGTGGAATTCCAGGCTTTGGCTCAAGTTCACAGGCTGTAAACAAACCAAATCTATTTGTAAAGTAAGGCCAGCTCCGATGGTAGATTGCAATCTTCTGACCTTTAAATGGAGCAAGTTTTGCCTTCCATTCAATCAATTTCTTATCCAGTCGCTCATTAAATTTGTTCAGATTCTTTTTGAAATAAGATGTATCCTCTGGTGAAATCTCATAGAGTCTTCTGGCAATATTAGAGGCAATAACTTTTGCGTTTTCTGGATCAATCCAGTAATGGGGATTGCCATAGATATGGACATGTCCCATAGAGGCATCGATTTTACCTGAAGGAATATCCAATTTCTCCACCCCCACCGAGGCATCTAAGTAGCCTGATCGGCCATGTTTGATCTTGTGGTTTCTTGAGGCATCAATTAATGCCTGAACCCATATATCCAGATCCATTCCTACCAGGATCAACAAGTCTGCATTTTTTAATTTCATTACCATAGAAGGTCGCACTTCTATAAAATGGGGATCCTGAGTTCCTCTAGATAAACTCACAACTTCTACCTTTTCTTTGCCAATCTCTTTTGCTATAGAAGCTAAATCAGAAGTAGTGGTGACTATTTTTATAGTATCTTTTGCTCTTAAAGGTAAAGGAAAGACCAAAAGAAAAATTGCCAAACTAAAGACAAAAAATTTACTTATCTTCATTCAAGTTTCCTCCATGTATATTTTATGTACGGGGCGGAATTTCACCGCCCCATCTAAAATAACCACTATTTACCTATTGACCTGAAAATACCCCCCTCTTTGGCAAAGAGGGGTAGGGGAGATTTGGGGGAACGAATAGTATTTTCATATCCCCTTGTAAGCCAAAAGGCTCATATCTATTCCAAAGGATGGGCGTGAGGCCCAATGCCAAAGGTTGTCTGTAGATAAACCGTATGATTATTATCTCTCGTGTCGTATTTATACTGGAGCCTGAGTTTCGTTGTCTCAGTGAGGCTACGCGTGAATATTCCCGAGATAAAAGATTTTTCTTTTTTATCCGGAAAGGGTGTCTCCATCCAGTCGAAACATATCCCTGCATCCCAGTATTTGTCAAAGCGATAGTTTAAGTGGCTGTAAAGGCCCCATCTATCCAGGTCACCTACAGGCACATCTCTGTTCAGAAAGAGAAACTCATTCTGGAAGAGGAGACGACGGAGCCCTTTGCCTAACCATCTATAGGTCAAATCCATGCCGGCAACCTGGACCCTGTCTTTATGCTCTCTGAAGTGACTGCCATAGCTCCTTATGCCACTTAAACCAAATTCCAGTTCCTGATTTTCTGCCAGATCAAAGGATGACCATAACCTTGTAGAATAGGTCTCCTCAGCCAGACCCAGGATATCCCCTGCCCCTACATGTTCGCTGTGATGATGTTCTTCAGAGTCAACATGCCAGGCACCTAAATCCAGCTGGAGGAAAAAAGGAGTTGGCAGAAGATAGCTAAGATTTACTCCTTGACCTGAAAGTCCATGGTCACCAAGGTAACTTTTAAGAACCTCAGGCCTATCCACAAAATTCCAGTGATGGGGGTGCCGGGGATTTAACTTTCCGAAATCAAGAAGTTTCTCTCCTATTTTAAGGGCCAGCCCCGGGACAGGAGTCTTCAGGAAACTGATATAGCCTTCCTCTAATTCTGTTTTATATTCGCCATCGCTATGCCTGTGTAAAGTTGCTATGACATCAGCCCGGATGTCAGGATATAAATAGCCCCCAAGGGCAAGCTCAGCTTCCCTGAGAACAACCTTGTTTCTGTCTGGTTCAGCTTTGTCATCACTGAATGTCCCAACAATATCACCGATTACACTTATATCTGGAAGCTCCAATGGAGGTTTTCCCAGACCCGGCATCAATTCCTCTATCGTTTTTTGTTGCCTTTCAATGATTTCCTGCTGTTTTATTACAGTCTCCTCTAATGTCTTGATTCTTGACTCTATTTCACCTCCGTAGAGTTCGGTTGAAAAAATTAAGACAATGAAAAAGCAGAATAATGCTGTCTTTTTCATAAGCCCTCCTGTAAGCAGAAGATCAGCATCCACCACAGTCCAAACAAGGTTTGGTACCGTGGTGCAGCCTCGATGTTTTGATGACCGACGGTCAGGAAGAAACTAAAGGAGGGCCACGAGTGAGATTGCTTTTATAGAAAGGCTGCTGGCAGGATTGTTGAGGATCAAAGCAGATCTGGTAATCTACGGATAAAATAGATGGAATAACTAATACCTGAGGAACCACAATATTAAAGCCTATAGCTAAAAAGTGGCAGGCTGGACAATCGTGGTGGTGTTCACCATCGTCATGATGATTATGAAGCAGTGGATGGACTGCAGGAAATAAAAGATAAAGAACTAAACCACTTATAAATAAACTGAAAATTAAAACCTTCCTCAATATAAAAAGGGTTTTCATTTTTCTTTAAACGTAAAAACTGCCCGTAAGCGATGAAATAATCTTTTCAGTCTAAAGATCATTGAATACACCAAATAGCTTATCAAGATATAGCAGATACCTATATTCCCACAATAATTACACATTCTTCTATAGACCTCGCAAGATCTTCTATCTCCTCCTTTTCATTAACCGAACACAGAAGAGTATTACGAATATGACGAAAGATGAAAGAATAATCGTCCCTGAGGCTGGCAGATCCCAATAAAATGCCATAAAAAGCCCGCTCACGAGTGAACCAGCGGCTATCAGACAGGAAAACAACACAGCCTGTCTGAAACTCCCTGCAAGCTGCAATCCAGCTGCAGAAGGAATGACCAATAAGGCTGCAACTAAAAGTAACCCTACCACTTTCATTCCTAATACCACAGTCACTGCTACAAGTATAGCTAATACACTATCCAGGCGTGCCACATGGATGCCAGATGTTTTAGCAGATTCAGGGTCAAAGGTGATATAGAGTAATTCCTGGTAGAAGAGCACAATAACAAGAAGAACCACTATGGTTAAAATAATTGCGATTAAGACCTCGGCCTTCTCGATCGCTAGGATGTTACCAAAGAGGTAGCCGAGGAGGTCTACGTTGAAGCTACTGGCAAGGCTGGCCAGGACAACCCCTGTTGCCATTCCTATGCTGCTGAATATGCCAATGGCGGTATCGCCATAAAGACTCGCCTTTTTCTTAAGCTCCACAACGCCAATTGCACAAAGTGCAGCTACTGCTACTGCCACAAGTAATGGCGTGATTTTTAGAAAAAGTCCGAGGGCTACCCCACCAAATGTGACATGGGCCAGCCCATGTCCTATCATGGCATCGCGTCTCAGGATCAGAAAAATACCTAAGATGGAACAGGATAGGGCAATAAAAAGGCCGGCCAGCATGGCCCTCTGCATAAAATTATATGTTAACATAGCTTCCATACACTAATGACGATGGCAGACTAAATGGTGGTCTCCACGAAGTATCTCCTGCACTACGGCCGAGTTACAGAACTCCTCATGAGTGCCATGAAAAACCAGACGCTGGTTGAGACAGGCTACCTTTCTGGCATGCTTGGTAATAACACTAATATCATGGGTGATGAGTACGATTGTAATTCCATATGTTTTATTTAGTTCATCCAGCATATCATAAAACCGTGCCTGTCCTTCGGCATCAACCCCTGTTGTTGGTTCATCGAGAAAAAGGATAGCAGGATTATTGACGATTGCCCTTGCAATAAAAACCCTCTGTTGCTCGCCTCCAGAAAGCTCCCCGATCCTTCGATTCTTTAGCCTTCGCATATTCACTTTCTCGATCGCCTCATCAATCGCCTTCTCATCTTTATGTTTCAATAAACGAGGAAATCTCTTCTGAGAAAGTAGCCCCATGGCTACTACTTCCCTGACAGAGGCGGGGAAAAAAGGATCGACGTGGGTAGCCTTTTGTGGGACATACCCAAGCCTCTCCCAATGAGAGAAGTGCTTAACATCCTCTCCCATTAGTTGTACCACTCCAGATGAAGGCTGTAGGATGCCCAGGATAATCTTTAAGAGAGTAGTCTTTCCTGAACCATTTGGGCCTATGATTGCGAGGAAATCATCAGGCATGATAGAAAAAGTCACATCAATCAGTACCGGAGTGGTTCCATAGCTAAAGGATACACCTTCTACTGAAACGAGAGATTTTTTATCGACATTCAAGGCCATATCTCAGATTCTCGATGTTCTTCTCCATCATGGATAGAAATGTTACCCCAGATTTTAGTTGCTCCCTCGTCAAATTGGCACCAGGGTTAAGGATCAAAGTTTTTGCCCCAACATCTCTTGCGATCGCCCTTGCGAGCTTATCACTCACAAATGCCTCAAAATAGATCGCCCTGATCCTGTGTCTTTTTGCAAGCTCTGTAATCCTGGCAAGCCTTTTTGGGGTAGGCTCAGAATCAGGACTTATCCCATATAAGGGGATCTGCTTGAGGTCATATCTTTTAGCCAGATAGGCAAATGCTGAATGACCTCCGTGTATTATCTCTCTATGGCGGCACTCCTTAAGAGCCTCCCTGTATTTTCGATCAAGGTCACGAAGTCTATCTTTATATACCTCTGCATTTTCCTGATAATAGTTTATTCCTTCCACGTCTTTCTTTATAAAGGCCTCTGTAATCTTATCCACAATCCTCTGGGCATATTCAAAGTCAAGCCATATATGGGGGTCAAACTCATGGGCGTGTATATGCTCTCCTTCATGTCTGTGATTGGCATCGCTTCTGATAAATGTAAGACTGTGGCTTACCTCCACAACAATAAGGTCGGGTTTATTTACGCCTTTCAGGATATCGTGAATCCAGGGTTCCATTCCGGCACCGATGTAAATGAAGATATCTGCCTTAGAAAGTCTTACTATATCGCTTGGCTTAGGCTCCCATGTATGGGGCTCGGCTCCAGGGGGTAGAAGGAGATCAACCTCGGCACGTTTGCCCGCCACTGCTTGGGCAAATTCCTTAAGGGGGAAAAGGCTGGTGACAACCTTTAGCCTTTTTTCATCAACTACCTTTTCATCTCTTTTTTCACAGGAGGTCACAATAAGGGGAATGAGTAAAAATAAAACAATCAATCTCTTCATCCTTTTTTCTCCAAACAATTCTTACAGAGGCCGTTAACTTGCATGATATGAGAAAGAATCTTTCCCTTTAATTCATTTTTAACCTTTTTTTCCAACTCCTTTAATCTGCAGAAGTCAATGTCTTCTACATTACGACATGAGAGACAGACAAAATGGTGGTGATGATCCCTGTTCTGGCAGAAATGATAATAAAGCTGCCGATTCGGATGGTTAACTTTTGAGATTATATTACCTTCAGAAAGTTCCTCTAAATTTCGATATACTGTTGGAAGGCCAATTCTTTTAAATCTCTTTTTCATCTTCTTCCATATTTCCTCAGGACTTAAATAGACCGACTCCTTCATTAAAATCTCAAGAATAGCTAATCTCTTCGGAGTGATCTTAAGATTTAATTTTTTTAAAGTTAGAGGAAATTCGTTCAGCATATATCAATCCAATTTAAATGAAAATTATTTCTATTTAATTATATCTCTCCCATAAATGTCAAGTAAAACCAACATAAAATTTAGAGAAAAAATCACCATGTCTCAAACAGACGTTTGATATTTTTTGCCTCTTCCTTCAATGACTTTGCCTTCTCAAACTGAAAATCCCTATATGTCTTTATCGCTAAACCTTTTTCTGATTCTCTTATCTTTATCGCTCCATCAAGATCTGTCCTGAATATCCTTATCCTCTCCAGAAGCTCTAACATCTCTTCATGAGGATGGCCGAAGGGATTATCACGTCCCACGCTGATTACAGCAACCTGAGGAGAGATTACCTCAAGAAAAGGTTTATATGCAGAAGTCCTACTGCCCTGGTGAGGAATCTTAATAACATCACTTTTCAGCCACATGTCGAGATGTATAAGATCTTCTTCTGCCTCCTCCTCGACATCTCCGGTAAAGAGAAACGATTTGTTTCTACCTTTAATTTTCAAGACGAGGGAGTCATTATTAGCCTCAACATGATCACTCCCGTGCATAGTATAGAATTCAGGATAGGGATGAAAGACATAAATACTGTATCCTTTTCCTTCAATCACGTCGCCTCTGTTAAATGTCCTGTGTTTTGTATTGGCAATAAAGTTCTCAGGATAAATAAGCCTCCCATTGTCCCAGAGTTCTTTAACCTCAAATCTCTTTACTATATAATCCAATCCACCTGTGTGGTCAGTGTGGATGTGTGAAAGTATAAGGGCATCAATAGTTTTTTTACCTCTGTATTTAAGGAATGAAGCAGTTTCCCTGCCGATTCTACCCGTATCTATTACTATGGTCTTTTCATCGGGAAGCTCGATAACAGATGAATCTCCCTGTCCTACATCGAGGAAAGTAATAGTAAGATCTTTTTTTTCAAAGATTGTTAAGGAGAAATAAATAAATACAGGGACAAAAGGAATTAAAAGGGTATATCTCTTTTGCTTGGAAAATATCTTCTCAAATGTCATTCCTGCGGAAGCAGGAATCCAGCTATTTTTATACCTATCTTTTAGTTCTGGATTCCCGCCTTCGCGGGAATGACAACTTGTATTTTTACGTCCATTTGTGAGCCGGAGGTCCGTGATGGTCTTACACGAGAAAAAATAGAAGATAAATCCTGCGTAGAAAAGAAGGACCATGATCGGTGGAAATGCCGGTATCTTTATATCAGCAAACGGCACAGTAGAAAATAGTTTTACCAAGAAAATACTTAAATCTGAAACTGCCGAGACGATTGGAGTAAAAATAAAATAGCCTGTAATCAGAAACAAGAAGGATGAGACGACAGAGAGGGGTATGAGTATAAAGCCTATAAGTGGGGCTATGAACAGATTTGATATGGGTGAGATTATCGAGAAATAATGGAAATAATATGCTACGAGTGGTGCCGTGCCAATTGATGCTGACAAAGTAAGCAAGACTGCATTCTTTATGTATCTCAAAGCCTTCCTATCTCCATCGTGAGCTTGTCGGACTGATCTGTCATACTCCCTGTTTCCAACGGAAAAACCAATAAATAGTACCGCAAGAAACGAGAGTTGAAATGAGAGACTAAGGATAACCTTTGGCTCCCAAACAGTTAACACAAATGCTGCAAAAAGAAGAGAGTTAAGCCAGAAACCCTTCCTTCCAATAAGAAGTCCTGAAAGGAAAAGGCCTATCATAATAAATGACCTCACTGCCGGAACGTTAGCACCTGAAAGGCCGAGATATGCAAGCATGAAGGGGAGGCAGAGTATGGCAGCAGCCTGAGATGGGCTCAGAAAGATTGTTATTCTCTGTAGAATCCTGTATGGGAAGGCCTTTATTAAAAATCTAAATATCCCGAATAGAAACACAGAGAATAATCCAAAGTGAGCACCTGAAATGCTGAGGATATGCGCAAGCCCGGTTGAATTAAATGCATCCCTTAGCTCTTCGTCTATATTAGCCCTCTGGCCAGTTGTTATGGCTGCGATAAAGGCACCGGAATCCTTCTTAAAATTTTCATCAATATACCTGTTGAGCCTGTACCTAAATTCTTGAATCTTTGAAATGCATGGAGGAAATGGAGTTTCCCCCGTGAGCCCCCTTACATCGAGCAGGTTTGCATAGAGCTCATTACTACTCCAGTCCCCTGGGTTAAGTCTCGTCCTGTCCCTTAGAAATTTAATAGCAATCTCATATTCTGACCCATGATAGAACTCTCTATCCGAAAACAGCATAATCTCTTGCCCGGCAAGCTCATCCAGCCTCTCACCAGTCTTTATATTCACAGCAGAGTTTATTTTAAAAGGCTGCTTGAACATTCCACTCTCAGTCTTGATAGGGAGAGAAGAGAAAACTCCTTTTACCTCGACCTCTCTACCACTTACGTGTGACATGTCCTTCGGCGGCTCATACCTTACGAACGCAAAGGCTATCCCCAAAAGGATGATGGCAATGAAGAAAAATTTCCTCTTGACAAAGAGATATACAAAAGTGAGGAGAAGAATAAATAAGGTAGAAAAAGGGAAATATTGGGATGAGTAGAAAAGGGCTATGCCTGAGAGGAATGAGATAAAGAATTGCATTAAGTCATCTTTTCTTTAATAACCTTTAAAATATCCTTACCGAGTTTTGTTATGAGCTTCAGGTCTTCACCCTCAAGCATTACCCTTACCTTTGGCTCTGTACCTGATGGCCTGACGAGTATCCTTCCCTTTCCAGAAAGCTTTTTTTCAGCAGCCTTTATCGCCTCTTGGATTTGAGGGATTGTCTTGATATCGTGTTTATGTTCCACATCAACATTCATAAAGACTTGAGGGTAAAGTTTTATTTCCGATGCAAGTTTTGAAAGAGGAGAGCCTTTTTTCTTCATAAGGTAAAGGATCTGTACTGCTGTAAGAGGACCGTCACCCGTTGTATTGTAATCCAAGAAGACTATATGCCCTGATTGTTCACCTCCGAGGTTATATCCTCCATCAAGCATCTCTTCTACAACATACCTGTCACCTACCTTTGCCCTCACCAGCCTTATCCCATTCCTTCTGAGATATTCCTCAAGACCAAGATTGCTCATCACCGTTGATACAACGGTATTCTTTTTAAGCATTCCCTTTTTCTTCATTTCAACTGCCCACATACCTATGACCTGGTCTCCATCAACTACTCTACCTTTTTCATCACAGAAGATTGTTCTGTCTGCATCACCGTCGTGTGCAATACCAATATCTGCCTTGTTGAGTTTCACCGCCTTCTGCAGCCCCTCAATATGCAATGAGCCACAGCCCAAATTGATATTAATTCCATCAGGTCTGTCATTGATCGAGATCACCTCAGCCCCCAGCTCCCGTAAAAGCCATGGAGTTGTCTTATATGCAGCACCATTTGCACAATCAACAACAATCTTCATGCCCTCAAAGGTCATGCCCTTTGGTAGCGTAGATTTTATATATTTTATATAACGTCCTGCTGCATCATTAAGCCTGTATGCTTTACCTATGCTTGAACCCCTTGGCCTGTTCCTTTGAAGTCTGTCATCCAGCACAAGTTCCTCGATCTTCCTTTCGAGTCCATCAGGAAGTTTAAACCCCTCAGAAGAGAAAAACTTTATGCCATTGTCTTCAAAGAGGTTGTGCGATGCTGATATAACAATTCCAGCATCTAACCGTAGCGTCCTTGTTAGAAATGCAATCCCCGGGGTGGGTAAAGGGCCGACTAATGTGACATTCATCCCCATTGAGCATATCCCTGAAGTAAGGGCACTCTCTATCATGTAGCCTGATAGTCTCGTGTCTTTGCCTATCAGGATCATATTTCTTCCGTATTTCGCTCTGAGAACATGTGCAGCAGCCATGCCTATTCTCAGAACTGTTTCAGGCGTCATCGGATGTTTATTTACAGTGCCCCTTATACCATCTGTTCCAAAAAGTCTCATCTCTTCCCCCCGACAATCACAACCTTAACCTTAACATCATCCGTCCTTGTCCTTATGTTCATACCTGTGATGTCAAGCTTCAAGTCCCGGATAAAGGTTTCTTTGAAACCTGTTATGTCCAGTGGTTCTGTTTTTATTCTATCCACCTTTTTTACCTCAGACCTTGCACCTTCGATCACCACAGTCTCCGGTATTATATTAATAGATTTTACATAAAAACCCCTTTCAGGAGTGCCCGCAATAACAGGCCTTACCCGGACAGTCTTTGTAACTGATTCCTCGAGTAGTACTTTCACATAAGAAGGTGTTATATTTGTGACAATTACCGTATGGGGTAGTCTTATATTATCTTTGCTTATATAATAGATACCCTCACCTCTTTTCGCTTTGCTAAGATCAATAGAAACCCTTATATCTGATGGCTTAATATTTCTGATGAGCCCTTCCTGACCCTTAATGTTCAGGCCTACAACCTTAACACTGCGGTTCATCAACTCAAGTCCTTGAGGGGTATTCTTGAACTCAAGGGGCACATCCAGTGAGATCTCCGAAAGGCCCCGAGATGTCGCGAAGACCCATAAAATGACAGATAGCAAAACGGCTATTATCTTAAGACCGAGATTTTTGAAAAGGAGTTTTCTCACCCTTTTACCCCGCACCACCAGAAAATAATCCGAAGGGTAATGCCCCAATGCCACGGGTGCAAACCAGCCCCTGCGCGCAGGTGCTGGGTAAACACGTAGTGCGGGGTTTACCTCTTTTTTGTCGTAAATAAATCGGTAAGGACATTCCTGAGCCCTCCCATATCAAGATTTGTTTCAAGCTTTCCCTTAATCGCCAGTGATATCATCCCCGTCTCCTCTGATACAATGATTACCACCGCATCTGTCTCCTCTGCAAGACCCAGGCCTGCGCGGTGTCTTGTGCCTAAGGACCTGCCAACCTCTGGACTAAGTGTGATGGGTAGAAAGCATCCGGCAGCAATAATCCTGTTGCCCTTTATCACGACTGCACCATCATGTATGGGTGAGGTAGGATGAAATATACTCATCAGCAGTTCCTTTGAGACCTTTGCATCCAGTGGTGTACCGATTTCAACAAAATCCTTGAGGCTTGTATCACGTTCTATTGCGATAAGTGCACCTATCTTACTGTTAGCGAGTGCGACGGTCGCCCTGATGATCTCTTCGAGGGATTTGAGCTCTTCAGCAGAGGTAAATGTCGGAAGAAACTGTGCCTCTCCCATCTGTGCAAGGGCCTTTCTTATCTCAGGCTGGAAGAGGATGATTATAGCAATAACGGCTTGCGCCCAGAAACTCTGTATCAACCAATCCACCGTATTAAGTTCTAAATACCTTGAAAGCAAAGATGCAATTAGCAGGACACCGAGACCGATAAGCATCTGTGCAGCCTTTGTGCCTTTTATGATCAGTAGAAGACGGTAAACTATCACCGAAACAAGAGCGATATCAAATAAATCAAGAATCCATCTATGTTGCCTCAATATTTCCATTCCTTAAAGCTGACCTTTTATAGTATATCTAAATATCATAACACTATAAATCAAACAAGGGACAAAAATCTAATTATCATCATAATGACCAATCCATGGAGAATCCCAGTTTTTCTAACCCTGCTAAAATTGGCTACGGATTATGGAAATGGGAGGATTTGACAAAAAAATGTTGATAAGTTATTTTAAGACATATCGCGGGGTGGAGCAGTCCGGTAGCTCGTCGGGCTCATAACCCGAAGGTCAGAGGTTCAAATCCTCTCCCCGCCACCAAGAAAAACAAGGGTCTATTTTCAAGGAATCTTCAATGAATCGAGTATGCTGAATACAGCCTTCACTGCTTTGGAATCGCC
>JBFMDQ010000041.1:0-12756 GCA_040753955.1 Nitrospirota bacterium
TTAGTGAATATGGTCTATAAGACTATTAATTCAAGTGTAAAATTTAAAAAGGATTATCAATTGAGAAATCAGGTGACAGATGCAGCGGTGTCTTCAATGTCAAATATCGCTGAAGGTTTTTCTCGTCATTCAAATAAAGAATTTGCTCAATTTTTATTTATTTCAAAAAGTTCTGTTTCTGAAGTTCAGAGTATTTTTTATATTGCCCTTGATCAGGCTTATATAGATAAAGAATTTTTTAATGAAATATATTTACAAGCAGATAAGGTATCAAAGCTCAATTCCGGCCTAATAAATTATCTGTTGAAGACTAGAAAAAAATAAATAAGGAAAATATTAGGAAGACAATGCTAATAAGCCGAGTAAACAATATAAACCAAGTAAACAAAGCAAACCGTGTAAACTCAGCAAACCAGGCAAACCATGTAAACCGTGTAAACATTTTACATTTTACATTTTACATTTTACTTTTTACTTTTTTGACAGGTTGTGCTTCTGTTCAGGAGTATATAGAACCACAGGATACATCAAATGGTCAGATTGTTGTCTTTTTAAAAGGACAGGATAAGCCTTCAACGGATATTACATTTTATCTAACAGCCATAAATATTGTGTCAGAGGATGGAACAATAAAGGAGATAATGAAAACCCCTCTGAAGATAAATTCGTTTGAGTTAAAAAATCGTCAGATACTGTTAAGCGAAAAATTACTGCCTGAAGGAAGATATAAAAAATTACAGCTTATGGTAAAAAAGGCATCAATAGGGCGAAAAGACAGGGTAGCAGATCTGGCATTACCACCAGAGGGGATAGAAATAGACATAGATATTACAGTGAAGAGGAATCAGAGCACCTCATTATTTTTAGACTGGAATGCTGATGCATCTATCGTTGATGGTTATCTTTTTAAACCTCTGTTTACTGCTAAAGGCCAGGTGCCAGAATTAAGCACTTTGCTTATCTATGTAACCAATGAAGGTTCGAATAATGTCTCTGTAATTAACAGACAATCAGACGAAGTAGTGGGAACAATTATGGTGGGGAAAAAGCCAAGGGGTGTGGCAACAGGTTTGAGAAGAGATCGTTTGAGGGTTTATGTGGCCAATTCAGGCTCTAACAGCATATCGGTAATCGATCCTACTACAAATAAGGTAGAAAATGAGATACCAATCAGGTTTGGAAGAGAGCCAGAAGGTATAGCGGTGGCTAAGATATCTCCTGAAAAGGAATTCATCTTTGTAACCAATTATGGCTCCAACAATGTCTCTGTTGTTGATGCCTTAACCCATCGGGAGATTGAAAGGATAGATGTAGGCAGTGGACCTGTGGCAGTGGCAGTAGACCCATATCTTAATGTATATGCAGTCAATAAAAATTCTAAGGATGTCTCTGTAATAAGATGCGATATACAGGGAAGGTGCGAAAAGGTCATTAATGTAAATGTAGAGTGGACTCCTATGGCATTTTCAGTAGACTATCAGAGGGGAAAGGTTTACGTAGCGAACTACGGCTTTGACAAACTCTCTGTTATAGACATTAAGACCAGAGCTGTTAGTGTTATCAGTGATGTAGGAAAATATATTACAGGAGTCACTACTGACCCTACCCTTGACAGGATTTATCTCTTAAGGGAGTTTCCTGGCGAGATAGTAATTATCAGGCCCCCTTCGGAGGATTCCAGTACCCTGAGGCCGATAATGGTTCCTGTCGTCGGTACTATTGCGGTAGGGAATTCCCCGAGATCCTTAATCTTAGATCCCGAAGGAAGAAAGATTTACGTAGTCAACAGGGGTTCAGATAATGTCTCGGTAATAGATAAAATTACAAAAAAAGAGGAAAAAACTATCCCTGTAGGGAAAAAACCATATGGTATAGCGATGTTTCCATACTAGCAAAGAGTTTATCGGGTTTACACGGTTTCTTGAGTTTACACGGTTTTCACAGTTTATGGGTTTACACAGCTTGCTAGGTTTACGGAGTTACAGAGTAAACCAAGAAAACAAGGAACTTATGAGGAATATATCATGGAAGATTATAGTCGTAATGATAATAATTTTATTATTAAAATCTCCTGCCTTTGCCGAGGGTCTTAGTGGATGGGCAAATTTAAATTATCTAACCACAGAACAGTTTGAAGATGATGAAAGAATAGCAACCTCAAGTTCCTTTTATCGAAATCTATACCTGAGCCTTTCAAGGCCAATAACTCCATTGCTTTCTTATCAGCTCTACTTCAGGACAAATTGGTTAGACTCCAGCTCTACCGATTCCGAAGGCAAGACTACAAAAACCTACCAAAGGGCGGCTGAGCCAGCATTAGATTTTTTTCTTCGGAATCCCATGTATGACCTCAGCACAGGCTATCGCCGTCAAGAACAGTGGTCAACCGCCCACTTAAGAGATGAAAGCAGGAGGACCACTGAATATTATTATTCCCGCTTTGATATAAGACCTCAGGCTCTCCCTTCTTTATCCCTTCAGGTTGACAGGCAGAGGGATTATGACCATCTCTCTACCAAAAAGATAGACAGTACCGGTACAAGATATTCTGGAATTTCCGGCTATATTTTTTCGTACAGGGATTTAAAACTGTCATATAACCTTACTTACACACGCAATGTGAATGAGACCCCGCTAAGTACAACGTCAAAATCTATATACGATAGCTTTACAGGCCTGTACAACCTCGGTTACTCCAGGTCTTTCTGGGACGGTAAGACAAATATTTCTGCAGGCTATCAGGGGAACTATGTGCGGAACAAAAGCCAGCTGTTTGTAACCCAAACAGGTAGCGTGCTCTTTGAGCGAACGCCATTTGGGGGCCTGCATGGTGTGGGTACGGCATCTGAACCAAATGTAGGTGAATTAACTTCTGAGTTATCTCTGATTGATAATAATTTCAACACCGGGATAACCAAGATCAATATCAGTACCCAGAAATACCACAATATTGGTATCTGGATATCATCCGAAAAATCTGTGGACAGACTGTATATTTATGTGAATAAAAATGTCAGTTCAGATACAAATCTCACGAATACAAACAACTGGAGAGTCTATCGGAGCAACTCTAATCTATCCGGCACATGGACAGAAATAACTATCCAGGCCGTGGCAGTATCTGCATATGATGTCCTGAATAGTATATATCGTTATGAGATAAGGTTTTCTACTTCCCAGAGTGCCAGCTATTTTAAAGCAGTTAATATGGAGACTGTATCTGGAATAACTGATGTCTTAGTAACAGAAATCGAGGCCTATGGCACAGATGTAGTCCCTGAAACAGGCATTCTTGCTGATGTGGCTACATTCTTTACACAGGGATTAAGCCTCAGTGCTAATCTGAGGCCCATAACAAAGCTAAATTTTTCTTTCAATTACTTCATAAACAGGTCAGACCAGGACCCGATATCACTCTGGGATTCTATTGGTGGTATTTTTGAAAATATATTCAGTAAATCTGTGGAAGACCCTGAAGGGAAGCTTAGAAGCAATATAACAAGAACCTACGGTGCTGCATCCACATGGTTGACCCACAGGCTACTTACTACAGCATTCCGCCTGCAAAGAAGTGAAGCATTTGATAATAAAAATGAGACAGATATTAGCTCCAATACATATTCCTTAGCATTTAGCTCCTCACCTCTACCAACCCTCGATACAAACCTGTCATTTATCAGGAGTGATAGCTATAGCTTTAATGAGAAACAGTCTACAAGTGATTCAATTCTGTTAAGCGCACTTTCGAAACTCTACAGGGATGTCAACATGGTTACAGATATAGGATATACACAATCAAAATCATATGTAACTGACATTCTATCCTCAACTAAATCTATCAGGGGTTCACTTGATGCCCGTCTTACCCAGAAACTATATGGAAATTTTATATATGGTCTTAGCTGGACTTCCTCTGACGATATATCTTCCAGCACAAAAGAGGGAGCAGTGATAGTTACCTATCGGCCCGGTAGGTTTATTAATCTTACTGGTAACTTCAGGGTCTCAGATGTAAATGGCAATACAACGGCTTCTGAGGGATTTTTAATAGATTGGCTTCCTCTGCCAGCTATTAGATTAAATTTAAATTATCAACATAGCAGTACGGAACCAGGGCCATTAACAAGCGATTCATTCAGTGGTTATGGGATATGGTATATAACTAAGTTCATGGATATCCAGTTTACATATGGCTATACACGAAGTGTAAAGGAAAAAGAGACTGTAAGTTATAATCTTGGTGTGAATTTAAATTTGAGGTTCTGGTAAAAATAATTTATATTGTTTATATTGAAATTATGACCATTAGCGTCCAAAATAGGAGATTGCTTCGCGGAGTTCACCCTGAGCAGAAAAACGAGATTGCTTCGCCTTCGGCTCGCAATGACAGAAAGCGAAGGACTCGCAATGACAAATTGATCAGCAAGGCCATTTTGCTGTCATTGCGAGGAGCGTTAGCGACGAAGCAATCTCGGCTTTTAGTTATTTGCTCTTTGCTAATTTTTATGTGTGGTTGCGGTGGTGGCCCGAAGCACTTTATCCGGCCAAAAACTGATACCAGTAATATCAAAAGGATAGCTGTATTTCCACTGGAAAACTTTACAACTGACGAATATGCAGGCGAGAAGATAAGAAGGTCGGTAATCACTGAACTCCTATCGAGGGGCATTGATGTCATCGAGCCTGGGGAGGTAACAAGAGTCCTAAGGGAGTTAAAGGTTAGATCCCTGGGTTCTATAAAAATGACAGATATACAAAGCATAGGGAAAACGCTGGGTGTAGAGGCAGTGATGACGGGCTCTGTGGAAGCCTTCGGAATAAGCAGGGGAATTTCAGTCACTTACCCAGAGGTTACTATCCATTTGATATTGCTTGAGGCATCTTCAGGCAATATTATCTGGTCAGTGTGGTATACTACAGGTGGTGCAAGCTTCTGGAGCCGACACTTTGGTGCAGAGGGCATTACACTGAGCGAAGCCGCAAGAAAGGTTGTGAAGCAGGCTATAGGTACCTTGTTTTAAAAACTGTCAATAGTCAATGGTCATTAAAAAGACTAATGACTATGAGAGGTGTGAACATATAAAATCGCTAAAGAAATTATTTATATTAAGCGTTATCTTTTTATTAATCTTCTGTTCTGGTTGTGCGGGTCGAGGTGCCCCTTCTTTTCATATCAGCCAGGATGTAGACTTCAGTTTTATTAAAAAGGTAGCAGTATTACCTCTGGATAATCTGACTAATGAGAGATTTGCTGGTGAGATTGTAAGACAGGTAGTAATCAGTGAACTTTTAGCCTCGGGTCTTGTTGACGTAGTGGTTCCCGGAGAGGCGATGGCTGCAATTGAAAACCTCAGGCTTAAACCA
Source organism: Nitrospirota bacterium (assembly GCA_040753955.1). Taxonomy (GTDB): domain Bacteria; phylum Nitrospirota; class Thermodesulfovibrionia; order Thermodesulfovibrionales; family SM23-35; genus JASEEX01. Next base: position 5,365 of record JBFMDQ010000041.1, read on the forward strand.
GGCCAATCCCTGAACGCAGAGCAGATAAAGTCAATTGGGAAGGCATTGAAGGTTCAGGCTGTTATTATTGGTGCAGTTAATAAATTCGGAGAGATTAGAATAGGAAACATCTCTGCCCCTGAGGTGACTATTACCTTAATGATGGCAGATGCAAGCTCAGGTAGTGTCATCTGGTCAGTCACAAAAACTCGAGGTGGCGCAGGTTTCTGGGCGAGACATTTTGGTGCCAGAGCAGATACCATGAGTGAAACTGTATTAAAGGTCGTGCGGGAAGCAATTCAGACACTTTATAAATATTAGCAAAGGGCATGGAGCAAGAAGCTAAGAGCAAAGGAGACGTCAAACGGTCACGGTAACGATGCTCGTATCGGGCACGTGTAGTGGCAACATGAAAAACCACCCCCCTTATTCCCCCCTTACTAAGGGGGGAATAAGGGGGGTTAAGAATAGACGAAAGGGGCTTCGTAACCTTAGCCGTTTGTTACTCTTTACTCTTTACTCTTTACTCTTTATTCTTAATGTAGGTTATGCTGCCCAGCCATCTCAAAAGACAAAAATAGCCCTTTTCCCCTTTGAGAACTTCAGTGAAGATAAGGATGCCCTCATACACATTATGCCTGTGCTGAAAGGCCGATTAGAAGAAAAAGGGTTAGAGGTAGTGGATGAGGATAGCCTCAACAAATTTTTACTTAGGGAGAGAGTCAGATCCACAGGTTATATTTCGAAGGATATGGCCCAGAAAACAGGAGAGGAACTGAATGTGAAGGCCATTTTTGTAGGCTCTGTTAATTCATTTTACCCAAAAGAAAATCCTCGATTTGGGCTTTCAGCCCGCCTGATTAACTCCTCAGATGGCACCATCTTATGGGCAGATCATGCCTCTGCTACAGGAGAAGATTTTACAACAATATTAGGACTGGGTAGAGTTAAAGACTTAGACAAACTTATCCTTAGGGTTATAGATAAATTACTTGCCTCCTTTACTACTACACCACCTTACAAAGAGATAGAGTCTACCTATAAAATTGCGGTGATGCCCTTTCAGAACAAAAGCAAAATTAAAGATGTAGGTATGATAGCCACTTATATGTTTATTGTTGAACTCTTTAAGAATAAAAAATTTATACCCTTAGAATATGGCGAGGTCAGACGTCTGATAGTTGATTTAAGGATCAGAGGTAAAGGAGAGTTAGACCTCAGAAACACAGAGGCCATATCAAAATCCCTCGGAGTAGATGGAATTGTAGTAGGAACGGTTGAGCTTTATAAGGAAGAAGAGGGAACCCTTCCACCTGAGGCGGTTATAAGTGCCAGACTGATAAACGCACGGAAGGAAAGGGTTTTATGGTATGATAGCTATCAGCTCAACGGCGACGATCGTATAATTATATTCGATTTTGGAAAGATAAGGTCAGTAGAGAATGTAGCATATAAGGTTATCTCAAGGTTAGTAAAGGGAATGGGTAAGGCAAAATGGCACTAAAGTTTAGTAGTCGGGGATTGTTTCGGAATCATAAAGAAAGATGCTGGACTTCGACGTGAGCTCAGTCGAACGACAAGCCAGCATGACAGAATAGACACAGGAATGTGACCTTATTTATGGTCTTATTAATACAAACGCATTAAGTAAAGTGTCATTGCGAGGAATAAAATGACGAAGCAATCTCGTAGTTGTAAAGTGAGATTGCCACGCTCCCGCTGGTCGCTCGCAATGACAACGTAATGGCATTTAATGCGTTTGTATTAGTAACTCAATAAACCCGAGAAACCGGATGAACACAAGAAACACAAAGATCTTACTTCTTACTTCTTACTTCTTACTTTTTACTTTAGTAGGGGGTTGTGCATCGATGCAAGAAAGAGAGGCAGTCCTGGCAGTTGTTGATGGCGAGCCCATTACTGAGGAAGATATGAAATACTCATTAAATATAGCCCACCGTAAAGAAGACCTCTCCCATGCAGTGGAATTGAACTTACTACAATATCTTCAGAAATTGGTAGACGATAGGTTGATTATTAACGAGGCAAGAAATGCACAGATGGATCAGCTTCCCGAGATAAGAAAGGCAATCGAAGTATATATCTTAAGGGAGTCTGTTGTGAGACTCTATGATGAGGAGATAGTGCAAAAGGTTTTCATAACAGAAGAAGAAATTAAAGACTACTATTTTAAGGTCAAAAGGGAAGAAGCGCCTGATGAGGAATTCGAAAAGGTAAGAGGTAACCTGCAGAAGGCCATCAGAAAACAGAAGGAAAAAGAGCGAAGTAATGAATATCTGGCCTACCTTCGTGAACGGGCAACCATAAAGATTGATCGTGAGCTACTTTCCACTATTAGACTGGATGGAAGAAAAGAGGAGATAGAGAAGTGGTCAAAGGATAAAAGACCCTTAGCTGAGGTAAATGGTTCGGTTTTAACAGCAGGAGATTTTATAGCTATAGCTACACCCTATACACGGAAATCAAATGAAGAAATCCTTAATAACTGGATTGACCGCAAGATAGTAGACCATGAGGCACTCAGTCGGCATTATGAAATGAAGCCTGACTTAAAGAAAATGGTATATCGTTATGAAAATCAGCTTCTTAAGAATACATTCATCAAAAGGATAATAATACCCCAGATTATTATTACAGATGAAACCCTGAGGAGGTATTATTCGGAACATAAAAATGGTTTTATCAAACCTGCCCGCTACAGAATACAACAGATTACCGTAAAGACAATCGATGAGGCAGAAGAGATTTTAAAGAATCTTCAGAATGGCACTGACTTTTCCTGGATAGCAAAAAGAAGGTCTACCGATTCTACAGCTTCAAAGGGGGATGATATTGGATGGGTTACTAAGGCAGAATTGCCTGAGCCTTTAAGGGAGATTGTGGATACCCTTAAACCGGGTGATATAACCCCGGTAGTTAAGATTGATTCCCTATATAGAATAGTAAAGCTACAGGGAAAGACCGAAGAGGAGGCAGAAGACTTCAGTAAAATTAAAGATGCTGTTTACAGGGCCTGCTTTGATGAGCAGCTCAAAACCTTATTAGATGTCTATATAACTCAATTGAAAATAGGAGCAAAGATAAAAATATATGATGAGGAAATCAGGTCGCTCGAAAAGAAGTTTCAAAAATAATTTTTCCTTGACATTAAAAGTTGCCTTTGTACTTTTCATTTTAAGCCTTGTCTCTACATGTGCCCCTGAACCAATAGTAAGAAGGGGTTTTGAGCCAAAGCCCTGCCTTGATTGTCACAAAGTGAAATTGGATGAGTTCCAGAAGAAGTACGTCCATTTGCCAATGAGTAAAAGGGAGTGTGAGTCATGTCATCTGCGTCATGGAAGGTTTCCTGTCTTATCTCTCAAGGAAAGGGAAGAGATAAAGCTCTGTTATACCTGCCATACTAAGATGGCTAAGGATATGGATAAGATGGCTAATGTGCATACTGCCCTGAAGCAGGGAAAGTGTATTCCCTGCCATAACCCACATGCTTCAGAAAATAGGTTTCTTCAGAAAAAGATAGGTAACGAACAGTGCTTTACCTGTCACAAACAAGACACCTTTATGCGTGCCAAACGACATAAACCTCTAACAGATGGTTGTCTTATATGTCATGCACCGCACGGCTCACAATATGAAGACAGCCTCATAAAACAGGAGGTGGAGCTCTGTCAGTCGTGTCATAATCTCACAGAGACCAGTTTTAGAAAGGGACATAAAAACTATCCTGTTGAAGTCGCTGCGACTAAATGCACAGGCTGCCATACCGCACACAGCTCAACAAATGATAAACTTCTCAGGGAATCAGTTCATGCACCGTTGAATCTTGGCCAGTGTTCTTCATGCCACAAGCCATTGACCGATCCAAATCCGCTCGGAGTTATTGCACCTGACGGCAAGCTATGTTATATCTGCCATAAAAAAGAGGAAAGTCAATATAAAACAGCACACAGACATCGGCCTCTTGACGAAGGGAAATGTCAGGGCTGTCATAGCCCTCATGCAACGGATTACCCTAAGGTCACCCTTATGGGTAAAAATGAGCTATGTATAAGCTGTCATACGAAGAAGTCAAAAATATTAAAGGTAAGCAACTTACATACACCGATAAAAGACAAAGGCTGCACAGCATGCCACAATCCTCATGCCTCTGAAAATAAATTTTATTTGAAGGCAGCCGAGAGGCAGATCTGTTTTACCTGCCATCCAAAGGCTGAAAGGGATTTAAAAGAAAAAAATATTCATATGCCATTTTCAAAGATTGAATGTAAGGGCTGTCATGACTCCCACGGTAGTAATAACCCTAATATGATGAAAACGGCTTTAACCAATTTATGTTATACATGCCATAAGAAGGAAGAGAAGGAGTTTTTCAAGACATATACTCATACACCCGTGAACAACAGACAATGCACCTCCTGTCATAAGCCCCATGCCTCACTTTACAAGAACCTGCTGAATAATCCACTGGACCAGCTCTGTGTGAGATGCCATGGCAGCATGTTTCTTGAGCTAAAAGAGGAAAATATTCATAAGCCATTTAAAGAAAAGGAATGTGATATCTGTCATAATCCCCATGCGAGTGAATATACTGCTAACACGATTAAGCCAATGCCCGAGATGTGTTACGATTGCCATAAAAAAATGGAGAATGCTGTAAAAGTTAGCAGCAATAAACATCTCCCTATAGAAGAAGGGAAATGTACGGGGTGTCATAGCCCCCATGGAACAAAGCTCAAACATTTGCTTTTAAGTAGACCCAAAGAGCTCTGTCTATCATGTCATGAAAGAATAGTTACTACCACTGTAAGAAAAGGGCATATAGATATGGAAAAGGGAGACTGCCTGAGCTGTCACCTTTCCCATTATTCAGAATCTAAATATCTCATGAGTGCTAAAGAACCAGTGTTATGTACAAAATGTCATTCAGTTGATGCAGAAAGGCTGTTGAAGGCACATATAAAACCTGTAGCTAAAATCAGCCATTGTCTGAGCTGTCACGAACCACATGTAACAGAAAAGCCAGGCCTGCTCAGAAAGACAAAGCATCAACCATTTGGCAAAGGGAACTGCAAGGTCTGCCATGAGTAAGGAAAGAGCTAATAGCAAAGTGCGAAGTGCGAAGGTCGAAGAGCAATTAGCAAAGTGCGAAGTGCGAAGGTCGAAGGGTGTGAAGCTCTATGTTACATGCTTCGTACTCTTAGCTCTTAGCTCTTTGCTATTAGCTGTTTTTGCATACGCTCAGGGTGACCTTAAAACAAAAATACCTGATCTCTGTTACCAGTGTCATATAAAACTAAAGGAGAGTTTGTCCCTTAGTTATATCCATTTCCCATTCAAACAGGGCATGTGCAGTGACTGTCATAATCCTCATACAAGTAATCTTAAATACCTGATAAAGGATGAGATTAATTCCCTCTGCCTTAGGTGCCATGAAGGTATAAAGAAAACCCTTAAAAAGGAGAACGTCCATACTGCCTTAAGAAGAGGTGTCTGCACAGATTGTCATTATGCCCATAGTGGGGGTAATAAACACCTTTTGGTTAAGGCACAGAAGGACTTGTGCTGGGGTTGTCATGAGCCCCTGAAGGAACAGCTCAAGAGACCCTATACACACCTTTCCTTTAAGGAAGGGAAATGTTCATCATGCCATAATCCCCATGCATCCTCAGAGGAGAATCAGTTACTTGCTGCGCCCAATAAGATATGTAAAAGCTGTCATGCCCCAAGATGCAAGGCAGGCGGGGTCTCTATAGCCTTTGCCACCGAAAGGCTAAATTGCATTACATGCCACAGCGGACATTCTTCCAATACCAGTGGTCTCTTTGGTCCATATGGCCATACAGCCTTTTTAGAGAAAAGGTGTGAACAATGCCATGAACTAATTGTAACTAATAGAAAAATAGCCACCAGGTTACCAGGTAAGGATTTGTGCTTTAGTTGCCATAAGAAGGACCCTGCGAAATTGAGAGAACCTGATGTCCACGTGAATGATACAAAGGGTGGCTGTGGCATGTGCCATAACTACCATGCCTCGAGGAAAAAGAATCTCACAGTGAAAGAGTCACGGCTTTGCTTTACCTGCCACGAAAATACTGAAAAAAGTACGGCCCTTATGGAAAAGGCCTTAAGGGCAAGACCTATCAGATGTATTCCTGTGAAGGATAGAAAATGTTTTGAGTGTCATATACCTCCGCATTCTAATAATCCACTTTATTTAAGGGCAGATAAAATCCTGACATGTGCAAGATGCCATAAGGCGATGCATGAGGTCACCCATCCAATCGGAAATGAGGTAATAGACCCCCGTAATGGTCAGCCTATAACCTGTATAACATGTCATAGCATGCATACTGCTAAGGCAGAATTTATGCTTTATTTTGATAGAAAGAGGACACTCTGCATCCAGTGTCATAAAAGGTAGTCAGGATTTAACAAGGGGAGAGGACTGAGGTAAGGGGATTAAATAAGAATAAGTAATTGACAATTTTATTGAAAAATGTATAATTAAGTTAACCAGGCGGTATTTCAGAGGCTGGAGAGCAGCCTCATAGTAAAAAAATTCTATAAAAAGGAGGAGATATTTAATGATAGTACTAAGGTTTCTGGTTGTCCTGATTATTTCACTTACTTTACCTGCAATTGCAGCTTCAGCAGGCAAACATGAGGGTCTCAACTGTACAAGTTGCCATGGCATTCATACCGCAAAAGGTCCTATAATAGTAGCAGTTGCGCCAAACACAAAGGCAATCAATCCAAAGACAAAAAAGCCTTATCCACTGGTGACCGCCATCTGTCTTGGTTGCCACGAAACTCCGGAAAGGGGCGGTCTTGGTATACTCGCAGTTTCCGCTCATGTAAGCCATCCATATGGTATTGAAAAAGTGAATCCCAAGGTCGCTATTGTGCCAGCAGCCTTTTTAAGGGAAGGAAGGTTTGAATGCATTGGCTGCCATGACCCTCATCCATCAAATCCATACTACAAATATTTGAGGGTTGACACAGCAAAGGGAGCAAAGATGCAGGATTTCTGCGCAATGTGCCATCCAATGAAGGCAGACCCAAAGGCCGTAAAGGAGACGAAGATATTTGATAGCATGGATGAGAGGAAATTTGTAGCACCTGCACCCCCTGTAGCACCTGCACTACCCAAGAAGTGATTTAATGGACTAATACAAAAGCAATAATTAAATTTACAGCTCCCCTTCCCTTGTGGGAGAGGGGCTGTAAAAATCCCTCCTTTCCCTGCTCACCCACTGTCATTCCCGCTGGTGTCCAGGTTGTGTTATACTATTATGAGAATGACGGGAATCTTTTTTAAGAAGGGCTCCAGACAAGCTGGAGTGACAACCTGTTCTGAATATATCAATATACTTATTGCTTATGTATTAGTAA
>JBFMDQ010000042.1:0-12663 GCA_040753955.1 Nitrospirota bacterium
TTGACCATCGATAACTTCGTAATCTTTATCTTCTTCAATTTGCCTAAAAACGAGGGTTCCAAGAAAATACTTTATACTTCCATCAGACATTGCAGTCATGATGTCTTCATAAAACTGCGAAACCTGATCCTCAGTCCATGAAAATTCTCTTTGATGAATAGGGACACTATACTTACGCTGACGTGAAAGTAGTTCCCCTATTCTCTCATGGCCGCTTTGTATGAAAGTTGACATTGAAATAACTCCTCTTTACTTTTTCAATTTTTCTTGCATTTCTTTATTTACAGACTCTCGCCCCTTGTAAACCCTTGCTATAGACCTACTATATTTATCACGACTAACAGTCTGAATTTTAACTTCCTCACCTTCTATAATATTACGAAGAATTTCCTTTGCTTTTGTATAGCCAGGTTGTCCTTTTTCTGGAGCATCCACATTAGCAAGTCTTACAGGATTCTTTCTACTTTCTGTTTTAAATGTGTCGCCATCAATAATTCGTGTCACTCTTTCTTTTCTACTCACTCGTTATCCTCCCTTAAAATTAGTTTAAAGTTTTAGTAATCTCCCCTAAAACTCTTTAGGAAAGAGGGTTGCCTATATACATTAATCTTACCCGCACTTTGTAAACCCACAGTTGTGGCAGACGGCGCAGCCGGATTCGTGCTCTATAGCGCCGCCGCATTCAGGGCATCGGCCGATGAACATAACCTCTTTATAGCGTTTCTCGCAATCTCCGTTTCCTCTGTCTCCTTTCATGAGATACTTTTCAAGAGACTTTGCGATCGCATCAGAACATGAGGTTATCTTACCGCCGTTTGTCCATGCGTGGGAGTGGCACGAAATCCCCTTCAACTGCTTGATAACCTCATCTGGCTCGATGTCGGACCTGAATGCGAGTGAGACAAGTCTTCCTATCGCCTCAGATTGGCTTGCAGCACATCCACCTGCCTTTCCCATAGATGTGAAGAGCTCAAAAAGATGTCCTTCTTCATCCTCGTTGATGGTGACATAGAGGTTGCCACAGCCTGTCTTCATGAGTCTAGTTGTGCCTTTTATAACTTCTGGCCTTTTCCTCGGAATTATTTTGGCTGTTTGACTGCTGACTCCTGACTCCTGACTGCTGACTCTTGCCTTGCCCTTCGTAAGGACCTGCTCTTCTCTTGAGCCGTCCCTGTAAACAGTAACCCCCTTACAGCCGAGTTTGTACGCAAGTAGATATACCTCCTCGACATCTCCTGGTGTAGCATCGTGAGGGAAATTCACGGTTTTTGAGACAGCATTATCAATGAATTTCTGGAATGCTGCCTGCATTGTTACATGTTCAATGGGTGTGATGTCATGGGCAGTAATAAAGACAGCCTTGACATCTTCTGGTATCTCATCAAATTCCTGTATTGAACCCTTATCTGCAATCCTCTCCATAAGTTCTCTACTCCAGAATCTGCGTTCCTTGGCTATCTTTTCAAAGTAAGGATTTACCTCTATTAGTTTCGTGCCTTCCATTACAGTCCTCACATAGGAGACTGCAAAAAGTGGCTCGATGCCTGATGAACAGCCTGCGATTATAGAAAGTGTGCCTGTTGGTGCGATAGTTGTAACAGTAGCGTTTCTAAGCCTTATCTTTCCATCATAAATGCTTCCTTGATAGTTTGGAAAAACCCCGCGCTCCTCTGCAATTGCTGCTGAAGCGTTTTTGCCTTCCTTCTGTATGAACTCCATCACATCTTCTGCAAGTTTTATAGCCCTGTTCGAATTATAAGGTATCCCGAGCTGTATGAGCATGTCTGCCCATCCCATCACGCCAAGGCCTATCTTCCTATTGGCCCTTGTCATCTCTTGTATTATCGAAAGGGGATATTTATTTACATCTATGACATTGTCGAGGAAGTGCACCGCCTTCCATGTTATGTCCCTGAGTTTATCCCAGTCCACCTCCCCCTCCTTTACCATCTTTGCAAGATTAATCGAGCCCAGGTTGCAGGACTCATAAGGCAGAAGGGGTTGCTCACCGCATGGATTGGTTGACTCTATCCGTCCTATTCGAGGAGTGGGGTTTGACCCATCCACTCTATCGATGAAAACAATGCCTGGCTCTCCGTTTTTCCATGCATGATCTACTATTAGATTAAAGACTTCTTTTGCCTTGAGGGTGTTTGTTACCTTCTTTGTCCTTGGGTTAATAAGGTCATACGACTTGTCTTCTTCTACAGCTCGCATGAACTCATCAGTGATTGCTACAGAGATGTTAAAGTTATTGAATCTTGCATTGTCATCCTTACAGGTAATAAAACTGAGTATATCAGGGTGGTCAACCCTCAGGATACCCATGTTAGCGCCCCTTCTTGTCCCGCCCTGCTTAACAGCCTCCGTTGCCGTGTCAAATACGGTCATGAATGATACAGGGCCTGAGGATATGCCTTTTGTGGAGCCCACAATGTCTCCGTTCGGCCTTAACCTCGAGAAACTAAAGCCTGTGCCACCGCCTGATTTGTGTATAATCGCGGTATTTTTTACTGCATCGAATATGGACTCCATAGAGTCTTCAACAGGAAGGACAAAACATGCACTTAATTGGCCAAGTCTCCTGCCTGCATTCATAAGGGTAGGGCTGTTTGGAAGAAACATGAGGGAGGTCAGCATGAGATAAAACTCTTCTTGAAGCTCCCTGACTTCCGCTTCAGTCTTACCGTAAAGCCTATCTGCATCTGCTATAGTTTTTGCAACCCTTCTAAAAAGATCCTCAGGAGTCTCTACAACCCTTCCTTCCTCATCCTTTTTTAGATACCTCTTTTCGAGAACCTTTAAAGCATTTGGTGTAAGGCTGATTTCAGATGAAAGACCCTTCATAAAACCTCCCTGCTATTTTATCGTTTGTCAAAAGGACGACTACCTTCAGCCCCTTTAAAACTGTTCACAGTAGATTTAAGAAGACGAATCTTTTGTCTAAGTTCTTCCATAACGTTATCACCCTCTAAAGGGCAGTCCCTTGTGCATAAGTAAGGACACCTCGCACAAGCCAGCCAATCCTCGAGACCCTTACAGATTTCCATTCGATCCTCCCAAGAATTGTATTTTTAAATAACTTTTGGGTAATTAAACCACAATATATTGTGGAAGTCAAGAAAAAAATGAAAATTTTCCAATTGATGAATTTTAAAGAATTATTCCCGTAAAATAGGTGTTGATGAATTGTTGAATTGAAAAGTCTTTCCAAAAACAAAAGCTCCTGAAAAATTTCAGGGGCTTTTTTGCTATTAAATCTTTAAGGCTTAACCACAAGCACAGGGCAGGGGGCGTAACCTATGACCTTCTCAGTAACGCTTCCCATTAAAAGTCTTTTTAGTCCTGTTCGACCATGGCTCCCAATGACTATGACATCAGCCTTATGCTCTCTGGCAAGGTTTGTTATTACTCTGTAAGCCTCACCTTCACGCACAAAGGTTATTGCATTAATATTAGATGCCTCTGCCTTTTTCTTTACATCTTTGACAAAACCTCTTGCTTTTTTAACCATCTCTTCAACCAAACCCGGAGCACGTGCCATAAATTCCTCAGTAACATCCACTACCGAGACGACCATCAAATTTCCCCCGTAGGATTTTGCAAAGTTTATAGCTTTATCTGTGGCAGCCTCGCTATATTTTGAGCCGTCTGTGTTAAGAAAAATATTCTTCCATCCGAGAGCTGTGCCACCGGGCACAACAAGAACATCCCTTTGGCTGTATCCTATGACCCTTGCTGTTACGCTACCAATTAGGACCCTTTCTACTTGGCTCCTGCCTTTTCTTCCCATTACTATCAAATCACAGTTTTCTGCATCTGCAAGGTCAACGATCCTCTCATGTATCTCACCCTCTTCGCAGACAGTTTTTATCAATGTCCTTTCTGCCTTTGCTATTTCTCTGGCCTCTAAGAGGGCTCTTTCGCATGGTTCCCTCATGGCCTCTCTTATATTCCCAACAGCTGTAAGTGCCAAGTCTCCTTCATAAGGTGGGATTACAGTCACAACTGTAATCCAGCTCTCCTCACTGTTTGCAAGCTTGATTGCCTGTCTTAAAGCGTTCTTGCTCGATTCTGAGCCATCTACTGCAACGAGTATCTTTTTATACTTTCCCATAACTTACTACTACCTCCTATACCTTTACCACCAAGACAGCACATTCTGCATGCCCTATCACCCTTTCTGTCACACTTCCCATTAGAAGCCTTTCTATACCTGTTCTTCCATGACTTCCAACAACTATTAAATCTGCATTCTTCTGCTCTGCAGTCTTAATTATAACCTCATAGGGTGTGCCTTTCCGTGTTAGTCCTTCTACTTTTATGCCTTCTCTTTCTGCATCTCTTCTTACCTTATCAACACTTTCCTCTGCCACTGGAAAATTTTCATCTTTTTTAGCAACAGAAAGGGCGATCAGATTGCCTTCACATATTTTCGCAATATTTATGGCCTCGGAGGCTGCAGCATCACTGTATCTTGAGCCGTCAGTAGCTATTAGAATATTTTTGCATCCAACCTTTGCAGCCCTTGGAACAACCAAGACCCCCCCTCGTGTATATCCAATAACCCTTGCTGTTACACTTCCCATAAGGGCCCTTTCTATTCGCGCCAGACCCCTTCTCCCTATTACTATGAGGTCGCAGTTTTGTGACTCTGCAAGGTCAACAATCCTCTCATGTACCACCCCCTCTGTGCAAACGGTCTTTATTCCAATCCCTTCTCTTTTTGCTATCTCTGTTGCATCTGAAAGGGCCTTCCTACAAGGCTCCTCCCTCATCTTCCTTATTGTATCGCTTATACCGAGGAGGTCCAGGTCTCCTTCATAGGGTGGAACTACGGCTACAGCAGTTATCGAGCACTCTTTATCGCATACTCCAGTTTGCGCCAGTCTGATTGCCTGCCTTAAAGCGTTCTTGCTCGATTCTGAGCCATCTACTGCAACGAGTATCTTTTTATACCTCTCCATGTTCTAAAACTCTTTCTACTGCATGCTGCTGTAACTTTTCTGCCCGAAGTCCCCTCCACATGGCGCGTAGAATGATAAAAGCTCCTAAAAGCAGAGCAAAGATCATTATACCAAAGCTTGTGGTCTTTAACAACTTAACAGTAGTTTCACTCATGGTCTGTATCACTCCAAGCTGTGAAAGGTACACAGGAACCATCAAACCACGGCTAAATAGGACTGTAATCATGATGGCACCCATCACTAACTTAATCATGTAGCCTTTAACATAAGTCGTACCGATAGCACCGAGTTGAATGCCAAAGAGAGAGCCTGCAAGGATAATCATTGAGAGACGAATGTCAACAAGACCGCTCAAGGCATATTTGAAAGAACCACCCATTCCCATTACAAATGCGATTACCAGTTCTGTTGCAGATCCCATAAGGCTTGGCGCACCAAGGACATAAATCATTGCGGGCACTCCTATAAAACCACCAACTGCAATGGTGGCAGCGAGCATGCCAGTAGCAAAGCCAAGAGGGATGGTAAAAAGGACTGAGACCTTTGTTTTCAGGCTCTTGAAATACATCATTGTACCAGGAATATGGATGGATTGCACCCAGCGTGCCAGTTTGGTAACCTTTTCTTCCTCTTCTCCGTGTGTATTTCCAGATTTATTGGTCTTCAATGCATCACGCAGCACATAACCACCAACTATCGCTAGAACTACAACAAATGCTACACTAACATACAGGTTAGAACCTGCATCCCCAAAGGATCTTTTGATACTTTCCTGAATGTGGGCACCGTATAGAACTCCTGCCTCTGCTGAAACCCCAAGGATCAAACCCAGCTTTACATCAACCTGTCCGTATTTAGCACGTTTGAGAGCTCCCACGAGTGCCTTTGGGAATTTGTGGCACATGTTGCTGGCTACTGCTACAAGACCTGGCACTCCCATGCTCATCATACCGGGTGTGAGAACAAAGGCACCTCCTGAACCTATAAATCCACTCACAAGACCACCGACAAACCCTACAAGGAATAGATAGGTCATATTCATCCAATTGAGGTCGACGAAATTAGCCGCTTCTCTGACTATATCATGCATCTTACTTTACCTCCTTCTTCTTTTTTGCCTCGATTCCAAGGACAGTCCAGAAAGCACTTGTAAATGATCCGTGGAAAATTGAGAAGATAAACGCTGTTGCTATGGGTAGCAACGCATATAGTCCTCCACGAGTAAAATTTGCGTTAATCAGATCCTGATGCGTTAGCAGTGTAAAATAAAGCACTGATACCACTAACCCGAAAAGTATCGCCTTTCCATAAGGCTTTTTCTTAATACTACTTTTCTTGTCTGCCATTCTTTCTCCTCCCTTATTAATTTGTTCTTGAAAAACTGTTTAATGCTAAACACCTTTTGTAACCACTACAAGCGGACATTTCAGTTTCTGCCATAATGAAGAAAACCTTTCATTTTCATCTTTACAGTCAATATCCAGACTCTCCGATAACTCAACAACAACAAAGGCAATCTCTTTTCTCTCATCTGTATAGTCAATGATTGCCTTCTTCAAACAGCCCTTTTTCTTAATCAGTGTAAAGTGAATGTCTTCATTTTGCAGTTCCTGCAAAAATCGTTCGAACATTGTATCCTTTGCCTCAGCCGATGAAACATACAGGATATCGAGATGTGCTCCAATTCTTTTACACGTGTTCACAGCGTATTTCAGAGTCTTTCTATCAATCTGTCCATCTCTTATGGCTAACAAAACCCCTCTATTTTCCTTTAGTATTTCTTTTGCTATCTCAAATTCCCCTGCCTCTGCAAAGGTGGAGGCAGTCATTATGTCCTCAAACTTCTTAATAAACTTTTTTAAATTCTCCCTTTTTCTATCCATTGATAATTTTTTTAGTTGATATCAGAATCATTGTAGAAACAATCAAATAAAATTCTCAAGCTAATGAATTTCTTTTTGCCCTGACATTTACCTCTACACCGGCCGGGCTTTTTCGGACTGCTGCGTGAACAGGTATTCATGTTACATATCGCAACTCCTTGAGCTCCATAAAGGTTTGATGCAAAGGTTTGATGCAGGCCTTTCCTTTGTGTTTGACAATGAATCATTCACCAGCACTATATCAATGATTTCCTCAAGCCTATCAACAAGTCTAATATCCAAACCCCTTTTGACATCTTCAGGAAGACCTTCTATATCAACCTTATTCTTAATCGGCAAAATTATTACTTTCACTCCTGCCCGCCGTGCAGCCAACAACTTCTCTTTGATCCCTCCAACAGGAAGAATCCTTCCACTCAATGTCAGCTCACCTGATATAGCCACATCTCTCCTTGCAGGTTTCCCGGTTAAAAGTGAAATAATGGCGATCGCAATCGTAGTACCTGAAGAAGGCCCGTCTTTCGGAATTGCTCCAGCAGGAACATGTATATGGATATCATGATTTTCAAAGAAATTCTCAGGAATGTTAAAAAGTGACGCATTACTCCTTATATAACTCAAAGCTGCATGTGCTGACTCACACATCACATTCCCGAGTGATCCGGTCAGGATGAGCTGTTTATTTCCCTTCATCTTTGCTGCCTCTACAAAGATAATCTCTCCACCTGTTTCAGTCCATACAAGACCTGTTGTGACACCAATCCTGTTTTCCTCATCCGCGACCTCACGGTAATATTTTCTCGTTCCGAGATACTTCTCAACCAGTTCGGGTGTCACCTTAATATTCTGGATAGTCTTTTTACGGTGGACATAATCCGTTGTTATTTTTCTGCAGATATTAGCAACCTGCCTTTCGAGATTTCGGATACCTGCTTCACGGGTATATTCCCGAATAATCTTCAATATAGCCTCAGGAGTAAATTCAGGTGGATAATCTGACAGGCCCTGTTCATGAATCTGCTTCGGAACAAGATACTTTAAACATATTTCTGTCTTTTCATCTTCTGTATAACCTGATAACTCGATGACCTCCATGCGATCTCTGAGGGTATCCTGAATGTTGTCAGCTATATTAGCTGTTACGATAAACATGACACCTGAAAGGTCAAAAGGTACATCCAGATAGTGGTCAAGAAAATTCTGATTCTGTTCAGGGTCGAGCACTTCAAGTAATGCAGATGCAGAATCACCTTTAAAATCCTGTCCGATCTTATCAATCTCATCCAGCATAAAGACAGGATTGGAAGATTCTGCACGGCGAATTTCCTCAATGATGCGCCCTGGCATTGCGCCGGCATATGTTCTTCTATGTCCTCTGATTTCAGCTTCATCCTTCATCCCTGCCAGTGAAATCCTCGCAAACTTTCTTCCGAGTGCCTCTGCAATAGACTTCCCCAGGGAAGTCTTTCCAGTACCAGGAGGGCCAGCAAAACAGAGGACAGAGCCTTTTGTAGATATAGTTGACAATTTTTTCTCAATTGCATGTTTAACAACTGACCGCACCGTGTCAACCTTAAAAGGCTTTTCAATGTAATGAAATGCACCCTTCTTCATCGTTTCTACGGCAGAGTCTACCGAGGCATAGCCTGTAATCATAATGACCTTAGTGTCAGGACACTTATTCTTAGCCTTTTCCAGAACCTCAATTCCGTTGACTTTTT
The DNA here is from genome assembly GCA_040753955.1 of Nitrospirota bacterium. GTDB lineage: Bacteria > Nitrospirota > Thermodesulfovibrionia > Thermodesulfovibrionales > SM23-35 > JASEEX01. The sequence goes on from JBFMDQ010000042.1 coordinate 8,572, forward strand.
CCATCCTGATATCGGTAAGAATCACATCGAAATTCGAGGCTTCCATCTTCCTGATGGCTTCTGCACCATTCACTGCTGTAATTACAGTATAATTCTCTTTCTTCAATATATGTTCTAAGTTCTTCCTTGCAATCTCTTCATCATCTACTACCAAGATTCGTGGTTTTTTGTTCGCTATCAAAATCTTAACTGCCAGGTGTTCTAAAATTCTTTCCTTAACCTTCTGCAGACCATAATGTCTTTCATTGAGAATTCTTTCTGCCCTTTCGAGATACAGATTGTCTTCTGTCTTCTTATCCCAGGGTAGGCTAACAAGATAGTCAATATAGGCAAGCCCTATCGCATATTCCGCCACGGTAGGGCTTGTCTTTGATAGCATCTCTAGCTCCTTATTGGCGATCTGCTGGGCATGAAGAGGCATCTTGGACGAGGCAATCATCTGCCTCATCTCCTCTATTGTTGCAGCCTGTAGCTTTTCCTCTGATTTCTTAAATATATTCATCTAACAACCAACTTCAGCCATGTATGGGGTTAATGTCATGAAAAAATACATTAACCCTTTACATGAACCCGGACTTTACCTTTTCATCCCGCGTGCCCTTAACTCTTTGCGTATTCTCGTGTCTGGGGATATACGGTCAACCCTTTGAGGTCTTTCCTCTTCTCTCAAGGTCTCCCTTGCAGTCTCAAACTCACCCGCCTCTGCAAATGTAGCAGCTACCCAGATGTCCTCCAGTCTTTTAAGAACCTTTTTCATGATTATCACCTCTCCCTTTTGGATTTTATAATCTCAATTAACAACTTCCATGCCATAATCAAAAGTCTTGTAACTTCCCAATTTTATTATGTTTTTGCCTTTATGCTTTTCTGGGGAGAAATATGAATTTGTTGCAATCTGCAACAGAAAATTATAACTGCTTGAAACCGCTTATGATGAAAGGTTATAGATATTGTTACATTAAAGAAACTATCAGTTGCATTTTGCAATCTTTCAATGTTAGGATAATTTTAAAAATGTTTAGAAAGATATTTAGATATCCTATAAGCATTCGTGAGAAGGTAACAATTGGCTATTATATTGTTCTTGCTACAATTATCGGTGTGGCGGTGTTCATTTATAGCAACCTTATAATCGTTGAAAACAGGTTCATGTCTACCGAGTTGTTTCACGAATTTTTTGATACGACTCTTGAGATAAGGCGCTTTGAAAAGAACTATTTCCTCTATAGACAGAATGGAGATTATATGGAGAATCAAAGGTTGGTTAATGAGGCAGAGGCATTCATTGAAAAAAATAAAGAAGAATTTAAAAAACTTTCCTCAAGCTACTGGCTGCCTGACTTACACAATACCATTAGGGAATACAGACAGCTTATGAAGAGGGACTTCCTGTCAAATAAAAATGAAAATCATGAGAATGCGGTTCTGGAGGAAAAGATAAGAAAAAAGGGTAAAGAGATTGTCGAGATTGCTGAAAATATATCAAAGGAAGAACATAAGAATATCCAGACAAAGCTACTTTTGTCCCGGCGCCTCCTGATCCTATTCCTTGCCTTCCTCGGTATGCTGGGCATCATCCTCGGACAGGTCCTATCCAAGATTGTTGTAAAACCGCTTAAACTGTTAGAGGAGAGTATGGACAATATTGCAGATGGGAGATTCGGAGATATCTCGATTAGTTCCTCTGACAAAGAGATAATCTCCTTTAGTAACGCCTTCAACAGAATGCTTAAAGAACTTGAGCTGAGACAGAGGCATCTCGTACAATCGGCAAAACTTGCATCACTGGGAACGATGCTCTCTGGAGTGGCCCATGAGCTGAATAACCCTCTTTCTAATATCTCCTCTTCCTGCCAGATACTTCTTGAAGAGATTGGGTATGTAGATATGAATTATAAAAAAGAGCTCCTCTCCCACATCGAGGAACAGACCGATCGGATGCGGGATATTGTCCGCTCTTTGTTAGAATTCTCAAGGGTAAGGGAATTCAAAAAAGAACCATTATCTTTAAGAAAACTGATAGATGATACAGTAAGATTGGTAAGAGGACAAATACCAACTGGTGTAGAGATAGCAATTGATATTCATGAGGATATGATAATCAATGCTGATAACCAGAGGCTTCAACAGGCATTCCTTAATCTTATTAAAAACGGTTTAGAGGCTACACCAGAAGGAAAGATTACTGTCAGCGCTGAGAAAGACACTGAGCACAACACAATCAACCTAAAGTTCAGCGATACAGGTGCAGGGATAAAGCCAGAGGACATCCCGAAAATCTTTGATCCCTTCTTTACAACAAAGGAGGTTGGGAAGGGCACAGGCCTCGGCCTTTTTATAACTCATGAGATAATAGAGGAACATGATGGGTCGATCAAAGCGGAGAGCAAGGTCGGAGAAGGTACTACATTCTTAATAGAACTACCTTTAAGGGGGCTTTAATGGAAGATATGGCAAGGGTATTAGTAGTTGATGATGAGAAAATTGCGCTTAAAAATTTAGAGCATGTGATGGAAAAGGAAGGCTATGTGGTAACAGGGACATCGAGCGGGCAAAATGCCTTAAAGATTCTTGAGGGCCAAGAATTCGATGTTGTGCTTACAGATTTAAAGATGGCGAAGGCAGATGGGATGCAGATTCTAAAGAGATGTAAAGAACTTTATCCAGATACTGAGGTAATAATGATAACAGGCTATGCAACGTTAGAATCAGCAGTTGACACTATGAAACATGGTGCATTCTATTACATTGCAAAGCCTTTTAAACTGGATGAGGTAAGAAAGGTAGTTAAAGAAGCAATAGAAAAGGTCAGGCTAAAAAAGGAGATTAAACAACTTAGGGAGCATATAGAGAAATTTGAAGGCAAAGTTAAAATTATCACTCAGGATGCCAATATGCAGAGGCTTCTTGATACCGCAAGACAGATAGCGCCAACTGATTGCAACATCATCATCACAGGTGAAAGCGGGACAGGGAAAGAACTCTTTGCCAGATATATTCATGCCTTTAGTCAAAGGGCAAACGGGCCATTTTTTGCTATCAACTGCGGCGCATTCACACAGGAACTCCTGTCTAATGAGCTCTTTGGCCATGAAAAGGGAGCATTCACAGGCGCAACAACACTAAAAAAAGGGTTAATAGAGATGGCGTCAAGTGGCACTCTATTTTTAGATGAGATAACAGAGATGTCATCAGCTATGCAGGTAAAATTGCTTCGCGTTATTCAGGAAAAAGAGTTATTAAGGCTTGGAGCAACCGAGCCTGTAAAGGTAGATGTTAGATTCATAGCTGCAACAAATAGGGATATTCACGATGCAGTAAAGGACGGACACTTTAGGCAGGACCTTTATTTCAGATTGAATGTCGTTTCTTTACATATTCCTCCACTGTCAGAAAGAGAGGATGATATCCCCCTTTTAAGCTATTACTTTTTGAAAAAATATACAACCCTTATGAAAAAAGATATCACAGAGATATCCGAGGATATAATCAATCTATTAATGAATTATGATTTTCCAGGTAATGTAAGGGAGCTGGAGAATATTATAGAAAGGGGCGTTGCCCTCTCCAATGGAAAAACCATCGAGGTTGCACATCTTCCGGAAGATTTAAAAGAACTGAGCATAAAAACCTTCAGGAAGAAAGATGGCAAAATCCCGTCCCTTGAAGAGCAGGAGAAGTCTTACATAAACTGGGTTTTAAAAGAGGTTGGAGGCAATAAAACAATCGCAGCAGAGATTCTCGGAATTGACAGGGTATCCCTCTGGAGGAAGTTGAAGAAATATGGACTGGAAGAGGGGTAAGCCTATGCTTTTACCACCAGCACCGCAGCCCCGCAAGGAGTGCTATCCCTATAAAATTCAGATAATCACCTTACCTATCATCGCTGTCCATCCCCATCCAGTAGGGGTCTATAAGGTATGGATGAAATCCTTCGACTTCATACCCCAGTATTTAGGGATTTCCTGGGGAGAAATAAAGGATGACAATATCCCTGATATATAAATAATGAAGGTTACCACCATGATCGCAAGCCCCAGGTACATTAAAATATTTTAACCCGAATTACGCAAGGGTATGTATTAAATGACC
>JBFMDQ010000043.1:0-12202 GCA_040753955.1 Nitrospirota bacterium
GGCTCATAACCCGAAGGTCAGAGGTTCAAATCCTCTCCCCGCCACCAAGAAAAACAAGGGTCTATTTTCAAGGAATCTTCAATGAATCGAGTATGCTGAATACAGCCTTCACTGCTTTGGAATCGCCAGGAAGTTGAAAGATTGGCCTTCCGTGAAGGTCATAATCAAATACCATGCTGTCCTGAGGTACAACCCCTGCAACATAAAGCCCAAACCTCTCTGCGAGACTCCTCAGTTCCTCTACCTCATTATCAGATATCCTGTTTATAATCAGAACCCGTTTGTCAATCTCAAGCCTGAGTTCATCGACCAATCCATCAATCCTCTTAGCTGTCTGGATACCCCTTACGGTTGGATCACTCGTAATTATAAGTAAATCAACCTTGTGGGTCGTCCTCCTGCTGAGATGTTCCATGCCGGCTTCATTGTCTATAACGGCATATGGATATGTCTCAGACAGTTTATCTGTGTATTTCCTTATAATATTATTTGCTGCACAATAACATCCCGGCCCTTCAGGCCTTCCCATAACTATCAAATCAAATCCCTTTGACTCGATAATTGATTGCTGAACCTGATAGTCAAAGAGCTTTTCCATGGACATGCCACCAGGCCTTTTTACGCCGCTTCTTAACGCGTGGAGAGACTCCTCTCTTAATTTACCTATTGTTGTATGGACATCAATTCCGAGGGTCTCATTGAGGCAGCTATTAGAATCTGCATCTACAGCGAGTACAGGACCCTTTTTTCTCTCAATAAGATAACGCACGGTAAGTCCGGCGATACTCGTCTTTCCCGTACCACCTTTACCAGCCAATGCGATTATAAACGCCATATGATATTATAAGTATTGTTGAAATTTTTCACATAATAAAGGAAAATATATAAAAGCTTTAAATAGACTCTCAATCGGAGGTTAGCAATAACCAGTTTTTTAAAATTTTCAACCAAGTATTTATTATTTGTTTTTATAACCACTCTGCTAGTGCCTTCTATAACTGACCTGCCTTTGAGTCTTGCAGAAACGAAGAGCAGATTGCCTAAATATGTTGGTTCAGATGCCTGCAAGGATTGTCATAAGGACGAATATGAGAGCTTTATGACTTATGCGAGAAAGAGCAGGTCATTCGAAAGCATTGAGAGGGTGAAAAAGGGATTAACAGAAGAGGAGATCAAGGGTTGTTATCACTGCCATACTACTGGATATGGCAGGCCAGGGGGTTTTATAAGTCTCGAAAAGACGCCTCACCTGAAAAATGCAGGCTGTGAGGTATGCCACGGCCCTGGCGAGTTCCATGTTAAGGCAGGGAGTCCTCGGGACACAAAGAGGCGATTGACCAAAGAAGACTGTGAGGTCTGTCATACAGAGGAAAGGGTCAAGGCATTCAGGTATAAGCCCTTAATTCACGGAGGGGCGCATTGAAAGTTAAAAGTGAAAAGTTAAAAGTTAAAAGTTGAAAAAGGAGACAGAGTGTTCGGATTTTTAAGAAAACATTTGGGCTACAAGATAATGGCTGCTATGGTAATCAGTATTTTGCTGGTTCTGCTGGCCGAAATCTACATGCGAATTTACTTTGGGACCAAAGACAGGTTCGAGGTAGTGTCCATGATTGAAAGAGGAGTAATTAATTCGATCTATGCCGGCATAAGACATCCTATGTCGGTGGGAGATGCTGAGGGCATTAAAAGAGAGTTATCAGAGATAAGGGAAAGGACAGAGGGTGTCGAGGTATTTATTTGCGATCCTGACCAAGAGATAGTCTACTCTACACATCAGGATAAGGTAAGGACAAAGTTAGCAGAATCTATTTCAAATAAAGCTACCCTTGAGACCCTGACCGAGACATTAAAGACAGGGATTGAACCATCTGGAGTACGGAAATTACTTGAGGATGAGGTCGCCGGGAAAAGACATTTTGTCTTCATACTGCCTATACAGAACGAAGGGGATTGCTACCACTGTCACGGCTCTTCCAGAAAAATTCTTGGAGGCATAGTAGCAAGGACGGAGGGTGAGCGAATCTATTCTCAAGTTGCCGCCCAGAGAAACCGAACTATGGTGATAGCTATATTCACCATACCCCTTGCAGCCATCTTTATCTATCTGATGGTGACCAAATTGGTAAGGCGCCCGGTAGAGAGTTTGGCTGAAAAGGCAAAGATGTTTGCAGAGGGAGACATGTCTGTCTCCGCGGAGGTAAAGACAGAGGATGAGATTGGAATACTTGGAAAGACCTTTAACTATATGGTTGGAAGTGTCTCCTCCTTCAGCAAAAAATTGGAGCAGGAAATAACGAGAAAGACCGCCTTACTGGATGAAAGGACCCGGCTCTTAGAGCTATTAGAAAGGGCTAACAGGGATCTCAGGGAGCTGGATAAAATGAAATCCACTTTCTTAGCCAACATGTCTCATGAATTACGTACTCCCATGAATGCTATCATCGGCTATACAGACCTATTGGTAGACAGGGTTGACGGCCCTATTAATGAAGAACAGGAGAAAAGTCTAAGAAAGGTTGCTGCAAATGCCAGACATCTCCTTCAATTGATAAATGACATCCTCGATATATCAAAGATAGAGTCGGGGAAGATAGAATTAGAGACAAAGGAGTTTGATCTGAGATGGCTAATCGAGTCTGTTATTCCAACCTTTGAACCTCTAATAAAACAGAAGGGCCTTGCGCTTACTATTAATATCGATGAGGGTTTACGCTTGATCTATGGAGATGAGGACAGGATCAGACAGATTTTGATAAACCTCTTATCCAATGCCGTTAAGTTCACCCGTCAAGGAGGAATTACCATAAGTGCCAAGTCCTCTGAGCGTGGTATAAAACCTGGAGAGCTACCCATATTTGCAGAGGTCTGTGTTGAGGATACAGGGATAGGAATAAAGGAGGAAGACCTTGCCAAGATCTTTGATAAGTTCGTCCAGGTAGACCTCACTGCCGTCCGTGAGTACGAGGGCACTGGCCTCGGCCTCAGTATTGCCAGAGGCTTGGTAGCATTACATAAAGGTGTAATCTGGGCTACAAGTAAATACGGAGAGGGAAGCAAGTTCTGTTTTACCATTCCTCTGAAGAAAGAGATTCTTGAAAAGCCTGCTGAGCCAGTAATAGAACCGAGGATTGCCGAAGCTCTGGCCACTTATTTCGGAGAACCTGTTGAGACCTTCTTGAAAGAGCCAGAATATGCTGGCAAGCCAATAAGATGCTGGGAATATGTACGTTGCGGGCAACCAAACTGCCCAGCATATGGAAGTAAGGAAAGCAGATGTTGGTTAATCCTTGGAACCCATTGTGCGGGCATGAAAATAGCTGCCTATCCAGAAAAGGTGGATTTCTGTAAGGGCTGCGATGTCATTAAAGGCCTTATATTCAAGCCAGAAGAGGAATACAAGCCTGTGGAGGCTGAATTAACCAAAAGGGGAGAAATTGCTAAAAAGACAGTATTAGCTATAGATGACAATCCAGAGGCTATTGATATCATAAGGAAATATTTAGGAGAGGAATACAAGGTGGTAGGACTTCTCAGTGGTGAAGGAGCGGTGGAGAAGGTAAAGGAGATTAATCCCATGGCCATTACCTTAGATATCCTGATGCCAAAAAAGGATGGATGGCAGGTGCTGCGGGAACTGAAAAAGGCGCCAGAAACCCAGGATATCCCGGTAATCATACTTTCGATTGTGGATAGTAAGAAGCTGGGCTTCAGCCTTGGTGCGGCAGAATATATTGTAAAGCCAGTAGAAAGGTATGTCCTTCTGAGAAAATTAAAGGCCCTGGAGAAAACGGCAACGATAAAAAGGGTGTTAGTAGTAGATAATGAGCCAGATACAGTAGGGTTGATAGGCAACGTCCTGAAAGAAGCAGGGTATCAGGTGGAAACAGCTTACAATAGCATGGATGCTATCAAATCTATAAAAGATTCAAGGCCTGACTTGATTGTTCTGAATCTTACAATGCCTGAGGTAAGTGGTTTTGATGTGATTGAATACCTAAAAACAGAAAAAGAAGTCAAAGATATCCCTCTTGTAGTACTTACACATAAGGATCTAACTGAAAAAGATATAGATGAACTGAATAGCAGGATACAGGGGATATTAAACAAAGGAGTGCTTACAGAAGAGGGCCTTTTGAAGGAACTCAAGGAAACAATTAGTAAAGTCAGATAAAACGAGGAGAAGATGGAAGAGGCAAAAAAGGACCCAAAGAAGATACTGGTAGTTGATGACAACCAGGATAGCCGAGAACTGATAGTAAAGGTACTCAAAGGTAAAGGTTATCAGATGATTGAGGCTACTGATGGGGAGGAAGCATTAGAAAAGGCTGTGGCAGAAAGACCGGATTTGATTTTGATGGATATCTCAATACCTAAGATAGATGGTTTTGAGGTTACAAGGAGGCTGAAGTCCAGGGAAGAGTTTCAAAATGTCCCTATAGTGGCTTTAACTGCCCATGCAATGAAGGGAGATAGAGAAAAGGCACTTGAGGCAGGTTGTGAAGGGTATATCTCTAAGCCTATTAATGTCCGAGAGTTGCCTGAGCAGATAAGGTCTTATATTAAAGGCAAGTGGGAAAGCATCTTAGATCGTAGATTCGGTAACTCAGAGACATCTTGAGTGGAAAAGAAAAGTAAGATATTGATTGCTGATGACGCTCCCGATACAGTGGAGCTTCTAAAAAAGAGGTTCCGCTCTGAGGGATATGACACTGCAGAAGCATATAACGGTGAAGAAGCCCTTAAACAGGTCGCCGAGTACAATCCTGACTTAATCATCCTCGATATCATGATGCCAAAAATGGATGGCTACGTGGTTTGCCAGAAGCTTAAGGCAGATGAGAACACAAGATATATCCCTGTCCTCATGCTTACTGCAAAAGGTGAGGTCGAAAATAAGGTAAAAGGGCTGGATATCGGAGCTGATGATTATTTAGCCAAGCCCTTTGATTACAAAGAACTTTCTGCAAGGGTCAGATCATTACTCACCATAAAGGCAGCGCGTGAAAAATTAGTGGAAGAGGAAAGAGCAGAGGCACTGGAAAAGATGATGGAAGAGGTAGCACATGAGATAAGAAATCCCCTCACCTCTATCGGAGGTTTTGCAAAGAGGGTCTTTGATAGGCTACCTGAAGGTGACCCGAACAGAAAGTATATGGAAATGATAATAGAAGATGTGGCAGTACTGGAAAGCATGATAAAACAGCTTGTTGAGTTAAAAACCATGGCCCTATCTTACAAAGAACCCGCAAATATCAATGATGTAATTATGGAAGCCCTCAAATTATATGAAAAGGAATTTGAAAATAAAGGTATAGAAGCAAAAACAGAGTTAATGGATAATCCTCCCCTTATCTCTTTAGATAAAGAAAAGTTGAAAATAGCCTTTGGTAATCTTATCAAAAATTCTATCGAGGCTATGCAAGACAAGCTTAAGATTCTGAAGCTTATCAGTCGTATAAGCGATGGGCATATGGAGGTACAGGTGTCAGATACCGGGAAGGGTATCCCTAAGGATAAAATCAAGTACATCTTTGACCCATTCTTTACCTCAAAGATATATGGGCCGGGGCTTGGCCTTACCTTCACACAAAAGATAATTCAGGAGCACAGGGGAACTATCTCTGTAGATAGTGAACTTGGAAAGGGAACCACCTTTACCCTCAGACTGCCTATTAGGAAATCCTGATTTAGGATTTTCTCAGGGTTCTTAACCTTGCTATTTCCTCCTGATAGCCATAAATATGAGCGCCAGCACTATAGGCATACATAGGCCCATTCTTGAGAGAAGTTTCCCCTGCAACAAACTGTTTTAAAAGCTCTATTCCGCCGAGGTTTGTAGGCAGTCCTGCCCACAGATCCCATGACCTGAAGTAGGTGCTTACTGTCAGCACCAGATCATTATCTACCTGCCCTGTTAGATGTTTATTATCTAACAGGGCAGGTATGACCTTAAAATCCAGCAACCTCAGACATGGTGGGTCAAGCTTCCCATCCTTGCCATAGCATATATCAAGATCGTCAGGTGTTGCTATTTCGATAACAGCCTGATTTGTGAGAGGAGTCTCCCTGAGCATGTCTATAACGCGTTCAAGTTGCGTTCCGCCTTTTGGCATTCTATTGTGAATCCTGCTTGCATACCTGTAAGTCTCATTCTCAGCCAGTTCAGGATTCATGAGGTAGTTTACAAAGTAATCCTCGATATAGTCTTTTGTGGTAGGAGCAGGTATGCCTGAGTTAGGTGGTATGGTTGGTATCATGTCGTAATAGGGATGCTCAATATATACTGCTATGCCCGGGTACTGCAGTCGGTACTGTTCGTTCTCAAATGAGCCCTTCTGTATCTTCTGCGCATAGGCATTATCAAATATATTGTAAATAAGCTGGAACCAGGCATCAGATATGGTTTTGGCCTTCACAAAAAATGGAAGCATAGTCTTCCCCCTTAATATTAATTAACTGTAGTTTAACAAATTTTCGTCATGCCTGCCCCGTATCAAGTACGGGGTAAACTCCAGCAGGCATCCAGAAGCCATTGATTTTACGCAACTTTTACCCCGTTAGAATGCCCCGCTGCTTGCCCCGTGCGAAGCTGAGCTTCTATCGGGGCTTGCAGCGGGGATGAAAATAAGTTCCTTTTCAAGCGAACACGGGGTCAATGCCCCGTGTGAGCAATCCCGTTAGAAGGGCGAAAGGTCTTCTAACGGGGTTTACTGGATTCCCGCTTTCGTCGATGACTCGTAGAGCGGGAATGACATTCGAATAGTTGTGTTTTAGTAAAAATATAGCATTCTCACTTTGAGATTACAAGCAGATGTCTTAACAAGTACATAAATGATTTTTTCCGTAACAGTATTTTAAAAAAGCTTGATTCCGTTCTGAGGAAGTGATATAATGGCCTGTCGTTTTTAATTTTTAAATTAGGAGGAGAAAAGCCATGAAAATCGGAGAGATCATGACCAGAGAAGTACACACTATCGGACCAGATAATACCTTGAAGGAATGTGCAGATGTCCTTAAAAAGAATCGTGTTAATGGCCTCGTTGTTATGGAAGGAGATAAGGTTGTAGGAGTAATCACGAAGGCAGATATTTTCAAAGCAATCCTGCCACGCTATCCTGATATTATTGAAGAGGAGCGATATATGTCAGACCTCGAGTATATCGAGGAACGCGTACACAAGCTTTTTGAAATGAAAGTGAGAGACATAATGGGGGCGCCTCCCATTACAGTAAATAGCGACATGCCTGTTGTTAAAGCTGGTTCAACGATGATCCTCCGCAGGGTAAAACAGGTTCCCGTAGTGGATAAAGAAAAGCTTGTAGGTATCGTTACCCTGACCGATATTATCAACAATCTAACCGAAAAGATTAAATAGACAATAAATTGTGTCTTCTCCTGTAGGGGCGTATTGCAATACGCCCCTACAGATGGTTTGACAAAAATTCGTCATAAGGTACTATTTAAAACTATGTTCTTCTGATGGGAATATACCCTTTTCCACTTCTTCTTTGTAAATCTTAATAGCCTTCAGGGCCTCATCCCTTAAATTTACATACCTCTTAGCAAACTTAGGCAGGAATCTCTCAAATAGTCCTATGACATCGTGAAGGACGAGCACCTGCCCATCACAATGAGGGCCAGCACCTATGCCGATGGTTGGAATTGAAACCTCTTCCGTTATCCTCTTAGCAAGACCCATTGGTATCGCCTCAAGCAAGAGCGAAAATGCACCTGCATCTTCAGTGATACGTGCCTCTTCTATTAATCTCTTCGCAGACTCTTCAGTCCTGCCCTGAACCTTATATCCACCCATCCTGTGGATTGACTGAGGTGTAAGACCAATATGCGCCATAACAGGGATGTCAGATCTTGTCATGGCCTTGATATGCCCTGCCACCTCAGCACCACCTTCAATCTTTACAGCAGATGCGCCTGCCTCTTTCAAAAATCTCCCTGCATTTCTTACTGCATCCTCAACACTTACTTGATAGGACATAAAAGGCAGGTCTCCGATAACCATTGCATCCTTGACCGCCCTCGAAACAATCTTTGTGTGGTAAATCATCTCATCCATCGTAATGGGAAGAGTATTTTCAAGCCCCTGTACAACCATGCTGACGGAATCTCCGACAATAATTGCATCAATACCAGCCTCATCAACTATCCGGGCAAAAGGATAATCATAGGCAGTGAGCATAGTAATCTTTCTCTGCTCCATCTTTTTTCTGAGAAGATACTGGATCGTCATCTTCGCCATATTCGACCCTAACCCCTGATGCCAATTTTAACATAATTTTAACCCAAATTACGTTGTCTGCCTGCCGAGATACCAGGAGAGTATTTCCTGACCGTAAAAAAGCGTTATAACTGAACCGAGAGCAAGGTATGGACCAAATGGAATCTTTGAGCCCCATTCCCTCCCCTTAAGTAATATCAGCAGGACACCGATAATCGCCCCTGAAAGGCTTCCGAGAAAGGTCGTGAGTATTACTCCCTTCCACCCGAGAAATCCTCCAACCATTGCCATCAGCTTGATATCTCCACTGCCCATTGCCTCTTTTTTAAAAATCCGGGCTCCCACTTTTGCAACCAGATAATAGAATCCAAAACCGATAGATGCCCCTATAAGAGAGGATTTTATCCCGAGGGGTAAATGTCGCATAAAAGGATCTAACAGGAGAAACCCTCCGAGTATTATTCCTATCGGGATGCCTGGCAGTGTTATTCCATTCGGTATTATCTGAAAATCTGAATCTATGAGGGTTATAACAATAAGGGCTGAACAAAAAACAAAATATACGGGGGTATGCCATCCAAAACCGAATCTCCATAGGACCGCAACATAAAATACTGCATTCAGGAACTCCACAAGAGGATACCTGAAGGATATCCTTGCCTTACATGCCCTGCATCTGCCACCCAGAAATATATAACTTAATATTGGCATGTTATCCCAGGGTCTGATAGGGATGTTACAGGAAGGACATCTCGAGGAAGGTATGATTATTGACAAGTTCCTTGGTATTCTGTATATGCATACATTAAGAAATGAACCAACAACAGAACCGAATAGAAAGACTGTAACGTATGCGACTATATTAGGCATAATTAAATTCTATTTTTAAATTTTTGTCTTCTCCAATAGAATTGCTAAAAGGGTTCAAGGATTCGGGGATTTATGGGTTCAAGTGTTTTTTAAAGATTTTGACTTGAATCCTTGACCACTTAACCCCTTGAATCCTTTCATCAACTAATTTGGAATTATGTCTCTACTTTACCCCGTTAGAATGCCCCGCTGCTTGCCCCGTGCGAAGCTGAGCTTCTATCGGGGCTTGCAGCGGGGATGAAAATAAGTTCCTTTTCAAGCGAACACGGGGTCAATGCCCCGTGTGAGCAATCCCGTTAGAAGGGCGAAAGGTCTTCTAACGGGGTTTACTTATTTCTGATGCCTTCTTTTTCGTTGTTTCTATATCACTATTGATTTTATCGAGCTCGCTAAGGGCTTCCATTATAACCCTGTCCTTCAGGATATACCTGTCAGAATATCCTTTTAGTTCATAGACACGCTGGCCTATTGTTCTCATCAGTTCATCCTTTCTTCTCTCCATCTGCTCTGACTGATAAAGAAGCCTCATTACTGAATACTCTACCTTTAGTCTATCCGAAAGTAATGATGAGAACCACTTTATCTGTTCAATCCCTCTTTCGAGGCTATCTTTTAGTCTCTTCCACATATTGTCCTCTCATCAGTAAACCCCGTTAGAAAGGACGGGCTTTCTAACGGGGTAAAAGAAAATCTCGTCAATCGGTTACGGTAACGAAGCTCGTTTCGTATATCGGTAAAATTATTCGTAAAAGATATAGCCCAAAAACGTCTTACGATCCGAGTCCTGTTAGATAGTAATTACTATCTAACAGGGCGAGCCTCGTAACCGTTTAACGTCATACCGTTAATTAATTTACCCTGTCTTAAACAGTTCAACCTTCCCTTCCCAGAATGCCTCGAGGGATTTTCTTAATAAAGGAAATCCTTTCAGATCAGGGTCTCTATCAATGAGACTGAATGCCTCTCTCCTCGCTTTGTTAAGGAGTCTTGCATCCCTTACAATGTTTGCTATCTTGAGGTCCGGCATTCCTGACTGGCGGGTTCCGAAAAACTCCCCTGGCCCTCTTATATTCAGGTCTTCCTCTGCTATCCTGAATCCGTCGTTACTCCGGACCATTATATCGAGCCTCCTCCTCGCTTCTTCCCCATGGGGTTCGAATGCTATTAGCATACAGTAAGAACGGTGAGAACCCCTGCCTACTCTTCCCCTGAGCTGATGAAGCTGGGCAAGTCCGAACCTCTCAGCATGTATTATAAGCATAAGCGTTGCATTCGGCACATCAACGCCAACTTCTATTACAGTTGTGCAGACCAGTAAGTCCAATTCTCCACGCTTAAAGGATGCCATTATCTCTTCTCTTTCCTGTGCCTTGATCCTGCCGTGAATCAGCCCAACCCTGAATTCAGGGAAGGACTTCTCAAAGGCGGCTTTACCTCTAATCGCTGACCTGAGGTCTGTCTTTTCTGACTCCTCTATTACCGGATAGACAACATACACCTGCCTTCCCTCTTTAATTTCCTCTCTGATGAATCTATATATAGCCTCTTTCTGCTTCGGACTGAATAAAAGGGTTTCCACAGGCCTTCTGTTAGGAGGGAGCTCATCAATAAAGGAGTAATCGAGATCGCCGTATAGTGTAAGTGCGAGAGTCCTCGGTATCGGGGTTGCTGTCATGACAAGGACATCAGGGTTGATAGCCTTTTTCCTGAGCAGTGCCCTCTGCATTACGCCGAATCTGTGCTGTTCGTCTATTACCACAAGACCAAGGTTTTTAAACATCACCCCTTCCTGTATGAGTGCATGGGTCCCTACAACTGTATTAATCTCACCTGAAGCAATCTTATCGCGTAACGTGTCACGCGTAACGCGCAACGCGCTTTTGCTCCCTGTCAATAAACATATCTTCAAGCCCAAATCTTCTACCATACTGTGTATATTAATGTAGTGCTGTTCTGCGAGTATCTCTGTTGGCACCATAAGAGCTGATTGATATCCACATTCGGCTGCAACGGCCATAGCCATCAGCGCAACAACAGTCTTTCCACATCCTACATCACCCTGGATGAGCCTGTTCATTGGATGGGGCCTTTTCATGTCCATAAGTATCTCGGTGAATGCCTTTTCTTGCGCCTTCGTCAACCTGAAGGGAAGCATACCGATAAGCCTTCTCAGAAGCCTGCCCTCAGGATTAAAGGCTATCCCCTTTTCGAGTACATTCTCCCTCTTTATTAAGGCAAGCCCGAGCTCGAGCATAAAAAGCTCATCAAAAGAGAGTCTTCTGTGAAAGTCACTCACTCTTCTGTTGAGAAGCCCTATATCCACATTCGCATCAGGAAAGTGAACACCTGAGAGGCTCTCAGGGAGACCGGGAAGACCATTTTTCCTGAGGATTTCTACAGGTATCGGGTCACACACATCCGTAATGCATGTGTTAATAAGGTTGAACATTATTGACCTGATCTGCCTTACACTCAAGCCACTGGTAACCCTGTACACAGGTACAACCCTATTCGTATGGATTAACAAATCACCATCATCACACGTAATCTCATATTCTGGGTTATCCATCTCAAATCCGATTCCTGAATAAGTTTTCTTTACAGTGCCGCAGAGCATCACTTCCTGTCCGACCTTGAAATTCTTTTTCATGAAAGGCTGGTTGAACCATTTACCCTTTAAAAGACCACTTCCATCACTAATGGTAAGTTCGAAGATCTTCAGATTTCTTCCGGGAAGTCTCTTCACTTCAGCAGAGATAACCCTTCCTGACACAGTCTCTACATTGCCGTATCTCAGGTCGCCTATCTTTTTAAGGCTGCTTCTGTCTTCGTATCTGTAAGGGAGGTAATAAAGGGCATCTTTAACTGTCTCGATGCCGAGGCGGCTTAATAGTTTGGCCCTCTGAGGCCCTACACCTTTTATATATTGGATATTTACATCTCCCCGTTGTTGTAAAAACATCTATCTAATTAAACCCGAATTACGCAAACCTTTCAAAATGTCATTGCGAGGAGCGGAGCGACGTGGCAATCTCATCACTCAAAATGAGATTCCTCGCTTCGCTCGGAATGACACAGTGTGGTCATTTAATACAT
>JBFMDQ010000044.1:0-12151 GCA_040753955.1 Nitrospirota bacterium
ATATAATATATTGTTCCTTAAAAGGTGTAATTCTTAGAAATTATGGTAGATAAAAAAGAAAAAAGAAGATTCATCGAGAATAAAAGTGACATCCCCTTATATACCATAGGAGTAGTTTCAGAACTATTGGGAATTACAAACCAGACACTACGTCTTTATGAAAAACATGGCCTAATAAAACCATCTCGTAAGAATAAGAATAGATTCTATTCCGAGAATGATATAAAATGGCTTTTTTGTATGAGAGAGTTGATACACAATAAGAAAATTAGCATCGAAGGAATTAAGAAGCTCCTTAATTATGCGCCATGTTGGGAGATCACAGACTGTCCGGAAGAGAGGAAAAACAATTGCCTTGCTTATAAGGATAGGATGAAACCTTGCTGGGAGTTGAATCAGATGATATGCAGGCACTCCTCAAAAATCCGATGCGATGACTGCGTAATTTTCCTTCAAAAAAAGACCATTTCAAAAAATCCGAGCAACGACAACAATAACAACAGATAACAGTATCCTCAAGCATTGAGAAAACACCCAAATTTGTCGATAGAAAATTGCCATTGCGAGGCAAGCCGAAGCAATCTCAAAATTATTAGGGATTGCTACGCACCTTTTAGGTGCTCGCAATGACATATAAATCAAAGGGATTGAAAGTCTTTCGGCAGATTTGGAAACAGTTCTCAATTTTTTATATATAGGGAATCGTATAACTGCAATTTTAATTGGAATTTTTATAAAAAATTGTTGACTTTTTTAAGAAGACTGTGATAATTTTGCTAACTAGAGTCCCCTGAAGAAGTTGACCCAGGTTCACTTCAAAGAGGGATCAATTACCTATTGACATTTAAACTCGTATTTTTATAATTCAATACTTGGCAAACAGCTAAGGAGAAAATAAGGGAAATATTAAATGAGCGAATCAGCAAACTGGGACTGGGAAACAAAAGAAAAAGTTATTGCAGATATAAATAAATGGAAAAAGAAATTTCCGCAAGTTCGTGAATTCACCGTCAGCGATGATGGTGAGAAGATAGCTGCTCCAGTTATGTTGGGAGAGAAAAGTTTTACCTCCTGCGTGAATGGAGAAACCTGGGAAGATACTTTTGAAAGGGTCTGGTCCCTTAAATTCAATCCCGATAATCAATTAATATGTCTTGTGTACAAAGATTTCGAGTGGGCCTTAGTTATTGACAAAGAACCCTGGGAAGAGAAGTTCGATTTTATATGGAATCTTACATTAAGCCCTGATGGGAAAAGTATTGCAGTCAATATAAGAAAACCAGAGGGAAGTGGAGTTTGTTTAAATGGTACAGCCTGGGAGAATATATTCCCTGAGGCAAGGGATCTTGCTATGAGTCCTGATGGAAAAAGGACCGCAACCTGTATAGTGGTAAGGACATATCCCGAATTAGATATCCTCGGCGTTCTTGAAAGGATATGTACTGTTGCAGTTGATGGAACTCCCTGGGAGAGGAATTTTTTAAGTCTCTGGGGGGCTACATTCAGTGATGATAGCAGCCATGTGGCAGCATCTGTAAGGACAGACATGTCTCAATATACTATTGCTATGGATGGGACCCCCTGGGAGCAGGTGTTTGGGGCTGTTTGGGAACCAATCTTCAGGCCTGGAAGTGCTGATATTATTGCCCCTGTACAGACACCCAAAGGCTGGACACTCGCAATGAATGGAAAGCCGATATGGGGTAATTTCTTTCAGGTATGGAAACAGAAATTCTCTGATGACGGCAGAAAATTAGCTGCCACTGTTGCCGTTGATCCCGCCAAATGGACAGTAGCAGTTGATGGCTCACCATGGAATATAATATTCAATCAGGCAGTGTTGTCTCCTGTATTCAGTCCTGACGGTAGAAGGGTTGCAGCGGCCATAAAAAATAATAACAGATGGACAATTGCCGTAGATGGCACTCCATGGTCTGAGACATTCGACAATGTATGGGATCCTGTTTTCAGTCCAGGCAGCGATATTGTGGCGGCAAGGGCCGAGAAAAATGGAAGATATTTCATCGTAGTAAACGGAAAAATCGGGGAAAAAGATTACGAGTGGTTATGGACCCCTGTTTTCAGCCCTGATGGTGAAAAACTACTGATACGTGCTGTAGATAAAGGAAAATATTACCGACGAATAGTACCCATAGGTGAAATTTAACCCCTCTGTGCCCCCCTTAGTAAGGGGGGAATTAAAGGGGGTATATGAGGTAAAAATGGAATTTTTAACAAGTACAGCACTATATAACATTTTAAGGTTTTATCTTATATGGGTTGCCTTTGCTGTTTTTATTGGAGGAAGTGTTTATAAGGTTCGTGAATTAATTCAACTCGCAAAAAAAGAAAAAGTGGTACTTCCTTATATAAATTGGAAAGGTACCCTGCGTTCACTTCTTCACTGGCTGATCCCTTTTGCTTCAAGAAATTGGAGATTGAGGCCAGTGATTACGACCGTAACTTTTCTTTTTCATATATGTCTGGTTTTTACCCCTATATTCCTCCTTTCACATAACATTCTTTGGTATGAATCATGGGGAATCACCTGGTGGACCCTTTCTGAAAGCACAGCAGACATAATGGCCATTATAGTTATTTCCGCATGTATTTTCTTTGCACTCAGAAGAATCTTTGCTCCTGAGGTTAGATTTGTCACTTCTGCTAATGATTATTTACTGCTTGCTATTACTTTTTTGCCTTTTTTTACTGGTTTCCTTGCATATCATCAGTGGCTTCTTCCTCATAAAGCCATGTTAAATCTCCATATCCTTTTTGGGGAAATCATGTTAATAGCAATTCCTTTTACAAGACTGGGTCATATGTTTTATTTCTTTTTAACAAGGACATATATGGGTTCTCAATTTGGCGTTTTTAAAACAAAAGACTGGTAAGTGTAAACCCGAATTTTTAATTCGGGTTTAATATAATGATTAAATTGCTGAAGGGGTTTAAATTTTTAGGGAGCTTGAGGGACAGAGTCCCTCAAGGTAGAGGAGGGTAACTATGGCAGTTGCAGAAAGGGTTGTAAGCAGGGAATTTAAAGAATATATCAGGGAGCCTAATCCCGATATAGGCCTTGATGAAACAGTAAAAAGACTTACTCCAGAAAAGATAGAGAAAACCATAAATAGTGTTTTGAATCTGAGAAAAAATTCCGGACGATTTTTAGCACCATTAGAGACATGTATCCATTGCGCCCTATGCTCAGAGGCATGCCAGTGGTATCTATCCAATGATAAAGACCCCACATATGCGCCCGTAGCAAAGGTAAGGATGACCCTGTGGGAGATGATAAAAAGGAATGGAAAGGTTGATGCAGAATTCATAAAACAATGTGCAAGGATAGTATTCACTGAGTGTAATATCTGCCATCGTTGCAGCATGTACTGCCCATACGGCATAGATTTAACATACCAGATAGGGATGGTCCGTCGTATCTGTTTCCTTTTAGGTGTAGTTCCCCAGCGCCAGATGGACCAGGATCACGCCCATGCTATTGCATCGGCTCAGGTCTGGTATTCCCAGAATGACTGGATCGATACCGTGCAGTGGCGAGAGGAGGATGTGGCGGCAGAGTTCAAAAATCTGCGCATTCCTATTGATAAGGAGGGGGCGGAGGTTATATGGTTTCCTCTCGGTGCTGAGCCTAAGACAGGTACTTACCATATAGACCGTATAGCCAAGATTATGAATGTTGCAGGTATTGACTGGACAGTTCCCTCAGCAGATTTCTGGGACAGTAGCAACATGCCTATGTTTTTGCGTGACTTTGTGACAATGAATAGGATTGTGAGAGGACTTTATGAGAATGCATTTCGACTAAGAGTCAAAAAAATGGTCTTAACTGAGTGAGGGCACCCACGCTTTGCCACAAGTTATGTGGCACCGATGATGTTAGGATGGAAAGAACTACCATATGAAGTACTTCATCCAGGTGAATTTTACTACGATCTTCTCAAGGAGGGAAAGATAAAGATAGCAAGAAAGATTAAAGAGCCTGTTACTCTTCAAGACCCTTGTAACATTATAAGGAGGGCAGGCGCAGCGGATAAATTCAGATATTTTGTTAATGCAACATGTGAGGATTTCAGAGAGATGTACCCGAATCGGGAGCACAATTTCTGCTGTGGTGCTGGTGGTGGGCTGGCTGCATTGTCCAATTGGGCTGTCCATAAGGCTAAAGGAAACAGAGTGAAGGCCGAACAGATTAAAGCAACAGGTGCAAAGATCTGTATCAACCCGTGTCATAATTGTAGTACTGGCATTAAAGATGTAATCAAATTCTGGAAGCTTGATGTAAAGCAGATGTTTTTTGATGAAATATTGGTTAATACAATGGAGATTCCAAGAAAATTTTGGATTGGAGAAGAAGCTCCCAAACCAGAAACAGGGCACTAAATCGGTAAGGATAAGGAAATGGTAAAAAAGCTATTACCTTTATTGATAATAACGTTTCTATTCTTTTTAATCTTTAATGGGATAAAAGACATTTACTCTGTAGAAGAAAAGCCAAAAATAGAAAAAAGGCCAGAAATCAAGATCAAACCTGAAAACAAGATTGGTATCGCCCATACTGAAATCTTCGATGTATTAGAACGGCCGCAAGTGGTGTTTGATCATGATAAACATGTCAAGGCCTTGAAGGAAGAAGGGTGTGAAAAATGTCACCCCCTCGACAAGGAAAAGGGTCTCATACTTTTTGAATTCCCGAAAAAGGTTGAGAAAAAAGACGGAGACTCAGTAATGAAGGCATACCATGATGAATGTATCGAGTGTCATAAAAAGCGGTATAAAGAAGACAAAAAAGCCGGTCCTGTTACCTGCGGGGATTGCCATAAGAAAGAATTCGAGTTAGTTAGGCTTAAATATCCAGTCGTTGAATTTGATTTTTCAGTTCATGATACACATGACAAAAAACTGCAGGAAAAGGGCATTAAAGAGAATTGTGACCTCTGTCATCACATCTATAATGAAGAACCAGTGTATGAAAAGGGGAGGGAATGGTCCTGCTACAGCTGCCATGATATTGGGAAAAAGAGGAGCCCCCTCTTGGCAGCCCCAAATGAAGTTACAGCTAAGAAAGGCTTTACTGTACAGAAAGTCTCCCATGTACGTTGCCTGAACTGCCACCTCCATTTTATGGGGAAGAAAGAGAAGGCTGGCCCAATTGTCTGCTCAAAATGTCACGCAGAAAAGTATAAAACCGTTGCTGAACTTGAAAAGGTCCCCCGACCTGGCAGTGGTCAACCAGAAAAACCACTCATAGATATTGAAAATGCTAAGATGAAGGGGGTTTTATTTGATCATAAGGCACATGAGAAGTACTCCAAGGCATGTAGAGAGTGTCACCACCAAACATTATATACCTGCAAGGAATGCCATGGTCTTACAGGTACCCGTGATGGAGAATGGGTAAATGTTTCTAACGCATACCACGATGTACTCTCTGAACATAGCTGTGCAGGCTGTCACAATAAAAAGAAATCAGAAAAGGATTGTGCAGGATGCCACGGCCTGATTCCTATAATGGACATACAGGCAAAAGGCCCAAAGAAAGAGACATGTGTCCGCTGCCATACTGGCAAAAAGGAAATTCCCGAACCGCCGGCTCTTTCTGTTGCCAAACTTGATCCAGAAATAGTAAAGAAAGAGGTAGAAGTAAAGATCCTGGAAAAAGAATTCAAACCCGCTAAGTTTCCTCATCGGAAAATCATTGAAGGGCTCGTTAAGATATCTAATGATAGCAAGATGGGCAGATACTTCCATGCAAAGATGCAGACTATCTGTGATGGATGCCATCATCAGAGTCGCGCCGAAGCTGAGGCTAAGAAGGATACCCCTCCATTTTGCAGGAATTGCCATTCGATCTCTTTCGACCCCTTGTATCCAAATAGACCTAGGTTACAGGCGGTTTATCATAATCAGTGTATAAAATGCCATGAAAATATGAAGCTTGAGAAACCAAAGAAATGTACCGAATGCCATGAAGAAAAACCTGTACGCCCCTTAGAGATCCTCTCAAAACCTGGTTAAGCAAAAAGGAGGATTGAATGGAGATTTTAGGGATAAAGATATACATTTTTGAACAGCTTTTTTCACATCATGGCTATGAATATGCGGTAGCCGTTCTGGCTATGTTCGTATTTATATTAATTTATTTCATCCTCAGTGGAGAGCGTAAATATTAGCACGGAGGCTGACCTATGGGTATCAGTAGAAGGGAATTCTTAAAGAGGACTTTAACGATCGCGGGGACTACCTTACTCGGCAGTACTTCTATTGCCGGTGCATATGAAAAAGGTGATGTACCCTCTATCTATTCTACAGGCAATACCGCCAATAGAAAGAACTGGAAGATATGGATTAAAAGGAAAGAGGCAAAAGTCCCCCCGCCTGAGGAGCCATATGCAATCCTTGTTGACACTACAAGGTGCATTGGATGTCGAAGATGTGAATGGGCATGTAATGAATGGAATAAAAATCCAAACAGGCCACTGAAGGAGTTTGAGGCATCAGTTCATGAGAAAAAGTCTGTCTTTGATAAAGTCAGAAGGACCCATGCAGGTAACTTTACCGTAGTTAATCGCTTCTATAGCCTAAAAGATAGAAAACCTATATATGTAAAGAAACAATGTATGCACTGCGAGGAACCTGCCTGTTTATCTGCATGTTTTGTTGATTCCTTCAAAAAGACTGCTGAGGGTTCGGTACTACATAACCCGGCTGTTTGTATAGGATGCCGCTACTGTATGATTGCATGTCCATTTGATATTCCGGCATATGAGTATTATGAGGCCTTAAATCCCCAGATTACTAAATGTACTATGTGCTATGACAGGGTAGTAGAAGGTGGTGTCCCGTCGTGTGTTGAGATCTGTACAGCAGAGGCATTGAGATTCGGTAAAAGAAGCGAACTCATTAACCTGGCTCACGAAAGGATAAGAAACAATCCTGGCAAATATGTTGATCATGTTTATGGGGAGCATGAAGTAGGAGGTGCAAGCTGGCTTTATCTTTCTTCGGTTCCTTTCGACGAAATTGGCCTAAGAACAGACATCGGAAAAACACCAATACCGAAATATAGTAAGAGTTTTCTCTTCGCTGTAAAGATGTTTGAAATAGTAGGTGCCTGGCCCCTCGTCTTCGGGGCCTATTATGCCATCTCAAAGGCTCGTAAGAGAGTAAAAGCGAGCCACGAAACATCATCTGAGAAGGGGGAGAGCCATGGCGGAACGCACTAATACATGGTTAAGAGAAAAGATACTTCTTGGAATGACTCCAAGGGATTATATTATCAGTAATTTCAATCTTTCAAATCTGATTGCAGCCATTTTTCTTTTTCCCGGAGTTTGTGTAATGGTCTATCGACTCTTCTTCGGACTTGGCCCAACGACGAATCTTTCTGATAGCTATCCCTGGGGATTATGGATTGGTTTTGATATCCTTGTTGGGATTGCATTAGCAGCCCCAGGCCTTACCCTCGGAACTGCAGTTCATCTCTTCGGGATGAAGGATTATCATCATTTTGCCCGGCCTGCTATACTCTCAAGTCTTCTCGGATATGTGTTCGCTATATATGCGCTTATGTTTGACCTTGGTCGTTACTATCGTGTTCCTTACCTTATAGGCGGGACATGGGGGTTTTCATCTATCCTGTTTCTAATAGGCTGGCATTTCTTTCTCTATACAATTATTTGTATTATCGAGTGGTTTCCAGCCTTTTTTGAATGGTTAAATCTAAGAAAGACCCGTGAATTCTTTGCCAAGCTTGCTGTCTGGGCAACTATCTTCGGGGTGATAATAGCTGGTGGCCATCAATCTGCACTCGGTGGTCTGTTTCTTGTTGCCCCTGCCAAACTCCATCCTCTCTGGTATTCAACCCTACTTCCTGTATTTTTCCTTTTGTCAGCCATCTTTGCAGGAATATCTATGGTGATCGTTGAAAGTACAATCACACATCGAGTATTTAAAAGGCAGCTTGAACATTTTGGTCATGAAGAATTTGACAGTCGCACTATTGGCCTCGGTATGGCTACAGCATCTGCCCTTTTTATCTACTTTATACTAAAAATATTTGATATAGCTCATTATGATAACTGGGCCTATCTTAATACTCCATATGGTTACTGGTATTTAGTTGAAATTCTTGGTTTTGTTCTCCTTCCGGCCCTCCTGTTTACATCTGCTGTAAGAAACAGGAATGCTAAACTTGTTCGATTCACAGGCTTTTTGACAGCATTTGGGGTTATTTTAAATCGGCTTAATGTATGCTTAATTGCTTATAACTGGTATCTCCCATCTTACCAAAAGTACTATCCATTATGGAGTGAGGTTGCCCTATCACTTGCAGTTGTCACGATAATAGTCCTTTTTTATCGTTTCATCGTAAACAGAATGGCCATACTATATGAACATTCTGAGTATGGATCAGCGCATTAAATTTGTGGTGACTTAGGAAGGTAAATTCTGCAAGGGGGATTTCCCCCTTGCAGAAGTCTTTATTTCTTTTCAGATTGTGGTCTTGCTGGTTGGATAGCGATATTTTTTGCTATATTCTTTCCGTCAACCTTTGTATACCTGACAACTACCTTATCACCAACCTTTATATCGGATAAGGTTTTCTGTTCTTTTTCCTTTTGAATCTTTGTTGTGTCATTAACCTTAATAACAGCTTCTACTACTTTATCCCTGATTTTCTTGGTTACTAGGATTGATTGAGCAGAAATATTGATTGCCTTGACCTCACCGGTAATTTGTTGCACTTTCGCTGCAGTCGGGAGTTTCGATAGTTCAGGAGGCACTGAGACTTTTAATTCCTCTTCCTTCTCTACCGCAAGAGATATTGAGGAGACAGTAAATACAAGGATTATAGATAAGAGAATAGTTATGATTCTCATCACCAGGATCACCTCCTTTCATTTATGGTATATTAACGAAATATTAATTCCAATGACGCAATAGATTATACAATAAGAATGATCAATAGTGTAGATTATAAAGTTCGCTTAGATGTTAGAAAAGTTGACCTAAAGCTGAACATTTTACCCCGCACCGCAGAAAGCCAGGGGTGTAAACCCGTGGATGAATCCCGCACTCTTGTGAAAGTTCGGAATGAATGCATATATTCCTGAAAGGTAACACTCAAAGCCACGGCTGTAAAGCCGTGGTGCGGGGTTAACATATCTTCTCAAGGAGGTAGACCATGATTACATTCAGAAGCAGACTCATTCCTTTAACTATACTGCTAACTTTGATTTTTAGCTTTATCGCAAAGGAAGGTAAAACAATGCCAGGAATCGATGGTAAAAAAGTGGTTATGATTATAGCAAGCAAGAATTTTAGAGATGAAGAGCTTCAAAAGCCAATGTCTATATTGAAAAAACAGGGAGCTAAGGTAACGATAGCCTCTTCTTCTTTGAAGGTGGTTACAGGTATGTTAGGCACGAAGGTTATCCCTGATATTCTCATAAAAGATGTGAATGTAGCCTCCTATGATGCCGTAATATTTGTCGGCGGAGTTGGTGCAGCAGAATACTGGGATGACCCAGTAGCTCATAATATTGCCAGAGGTGCTGTAAGGCAGAATAAAATACTTTGTGCAATATGCATTGCACCTGTAACCCTTGCTAATTCAGGAGTTCTCAAAGGCAAGAAGGCGACAGTCTGGAAATCTGAAAAGGAAAAAATAGAAGCAAAAGGAGCAATTTATACGGGGACCGGCGTCCAAGTAGATGGACGAATAATAACCGCTGACAGTCCTGCAAGTGCTGAAAGGTTTGGTGAGATGATAGTAAAGGCCCTATCTTCTCAGTGAAAGGCTAAAATTCACATAACCTTTCTAATCTTTTAAGCATTAATGACTCTTTTTCAAATTCTCCCATTGCGCGATAACAGGCGGCAGTGTACTTCAATAATTCCGGTGAATCTGGGAACTTCTGAAAGCATCTCAGCGCTTCTTCATAATAGCCCAGATTCATGTAGCTTATGCCCATACATGTGGCTAAAGGTTCGCTCTCAGGAAATTGTCTCATTCCCTCTGAGAGTATCTGAATAGATTCGTCGTATTTCCCCTGCTTTTGCTTGATAATCCCTAATCCCAGATAAGCCATTGGGTTAGGATAGTATGACAGGGCTCTTTTGTAAAGACGTTGAGCAATTTCCTCTTTTTCAGGTATGGCTGTAATTGATGCATAATCCCCATGGCTGAAGGTCATGGCAAGCCTTGAGAGAAAATCGGCATGATTTTCGTAAAGGTCTTTGTCATCAAAGAGCTCGATTGCATTTGCAAACTCTGGAAGATGATGATAATAATCAGATCTGAGCTTTTCTCCAAAGGCCAGGATCATATCTTTTGACAGCCGGGAATCAGACTCAAAGTACATGATGTCTTCTATCCTCTTTAACCAGACATCGTCTCCAATCCCCGTCTTCCGCTTAAAATCCTCGTATAGAGCCGTACCCGGGAAGATATCAAGGATATAAAAGATGATGCTCAGGGGCTTGATCTCGTGGATCAGGTCCATAGTCTCTTTTATGGTCTTCCAGCTTTCACCTGGTGAACCATAAATAAAATAGGCACGTGCGAGGATACCGTACTTAGTGGTCAGGGCAAAGGCCCTTTTGATATCATCGGTACCGATATTTTTGTTCAGCGCCTTCCTGATCTTCTCCGATCCACTTTCAACACCATAGCTAATCTGAATGCAGCCAGCCTTTCCCATCCAGTAAAACATCTCTTCGTCCACATAATTTACCCGTGAGATGGCGAACCATGTGATCTTCAAATTCTTTTCTATAATCTTTTTGCAGATTTCGATTACTCGGTCCTTTCTCATGGTGAAGGTGTCATCTGAGACGTAAAAGAAAGTAATGCCTTTGCGATAGAGCCGCTCCAATTGCTCAACGAAATATTCTGGGGAGTGGAATCTGACTTTGCGCCCCCAGAACTGCGGGGATCCGCAGAAGGTGCAGTTGAATGGGCAACCGCGAGAAGAGGTCAGGTGCTGATACTCGAAGTATTTTGACGGCATGGGCAATTGGTCCAGATCCTGAATCACTTCGGGATAGCCCGTCTTCGTGACATCTTTACCCTTCCTGAATGCGATCCCCTTAATCTCTTTGATCTCCTCAAAGTTTTCATTCTCGATACACTGGATAAGCTTGAGAAAGCTGTATTCTCCCTCTCCCAGTACTGCATAGTCGATTTCCCTGAAGTGTTTCAGCAGATGTTTCCACAAGAAGGTCGTACCAATTCCTCCAAACACAATCTTCACATCTGGAAGAATCTGTTTTGCA
Organism: Nitrospirota bacterium; assembly: GCA_040753955.1. GTDB lineage: Bacteria > Nitrospirota > Thermodesulfovibrionia > Thermodesulfovibrionales > SM23-35 > JASEEX01. The sequence continues at coordinate 11,299 of JBFMDQ010000044.1, forward strand.
ATTCGAGCAATGTCTATGCCACCCCATCGATTGGCATGCACGATGGAAAGCCCAATCACGTCAGGCCTTTTCTCTGTAAGTGCCTCTTCGACCTTATGGGGCGTCTTGTTGATGTCATGCCAGTTCAATATTTCGACATCATATTGATTTTCCTTTAAAAGCGCTCCTATGTAATATAGACCAATAGGCACCACACGCACATCCTCTGCATAAAGCCTGTCTTCGAGACAATTAGGATAGATGAGGAGTATTTTCACTTTAAAATGATTATAGAAAATTTTAAAAATTTTTTCTAAAATGAGAGAAAATAAGAATAAAGCAGAAATTTTAAACAGGAGGTACAGCTATGGGGAAAGTAGTACAAGTCACACCAAAAATAATTGATCGCCTCATAGAAAGAGAAATAGAATTAGCACGCAAAAGACTGGAGAGGGGAGAACTATTAGAGAAAATCCTCGAAGATATTTCCGAGGCCTATTCAGAGGGAATTAGCGGAGTAATCAGAGAAAAAGTTGCAGAAAAGTATTTGTCGGCGGAGTTGGTGCACAGGATACCAGGATGACCCAATAGCTCATAATATTGCCAGAGGTGCGGGGTTTACTGAGCGATGTATTCAAAAAACTGGACAAGCTGATTGCCTTTCTGCATCAAGAAGTCCTTAAGCTGGGATTCTGTCAGTCCTCTCACGATATCGGGGTTTTCCGGGTCGAGGAGAGTAAACTGGATTCTCTTAATCTCATTTAAGACCACTACTATGCTTATTAATACATTTTGATCGCCGAAATCAGTAATAAATTCAACCTCATCAAAATCGTCAAGGGGTTCAGGAAGAGACTTAGAGGTACCCCCAAAA
>JBFMDQ010000045.1:0-12042 GCA_040753955.1 Nitrospirota bacterium
ATGGGAGGGGAAGATATAAATTAGATGAGGGTTTTATGGTCTAATTATTGATTAAAGCCCCTGCATTGTCAAGGGACTTTCTCGATCGGGAAGTGTCTCCAATCCCAAGATTGAGATTCTTTACCTCGTTTAGAACACTGGCAGGAGGAAGGGTTTGAGATTGATATTTTCTACATGGTATATTAACAGATATTATGGAGGTTTTAGGTTAATGCTCATTGTACAGAAATATGGTGGTACATCTGTTGCGAATGTAGAGAGGATTAAAGCTGTTGCAAAGCGTGTGGTACAGGCAGCCAAAGAAGGCCACAGGCTTGTGGTTGTGATCTCTGCCATGGCAGGAGAGACAGACAAGCTCATTAACCTTGCTCATCAGGTTTCACCAAATCCCAGTGAAAGGGAACTGGACATGCTCCTCTCCTCAGGCGAAAGGATTACCAGTGCTTTAACGGTAATGGCCATTGAAGATCTTGGATACAGGGCAAGGTCACTCACGGGAAGGCAGGCAGGAATAATAACAGATGCAGTACATACTAAAGCAAGTATAGAGATGATAAGAGGCGACAGAATGAGAAAGGTACTCGACGATGGTTATATTGCGGTGGTTGCCGGATTTCAGGGAATCACAGAGGACGAAGACGTAACGACCCTCGGGAGAGGCGGGTCTGACCTCTCAGCAGTCGCAATAGCATCAGCATTAAATGCGAATCTATGCGAGATCTATACCGATGTTGATGGCGTTTATACCACAGATCCTTATATCGTGCCTGAGGCAAGAAAACTCGACAAGGTCTCCTATGAAGAGATGATGGAACTCGCAAGCCTCGGTGCAAAGGTTCTACAGACAAGGTCTGTTGAGTTTGCTATGAAATACGGTGTCCCTGTTGTTGTCAGATCAAGTTTCAATGAAAATCCGGGAACCCTGGTTACCAAGGAGGACGAAGATATGGGAAAGGTCACAGTGTCAGGGGTTGCCTATGATAAGAATCAGGCAAAGATTACCATAATGGGAGTCCCTGATAGGCCTGGTATCGCTGCTAAACTCTTTAAAGGAATTGCAGATGCCAATATAGTGGTAGATATGATCGTTCAGAATGTGAGCAGTGATGGAAAGGCAACGGACATCTCATTTACGGTGCCCAAAACAGACAGCAAAAAGGCACTCAAATTGACAGAGGAGATCTCGAAAGAGCTGAATGCAAGAGGCGTTAACCTCAAAGAAGATATAGCAAAGGTATCTATTGTAGGGGTAGGCATGAGGACCCATTCAGGTGTTGCTGCAAAGATGTTCGAGACCCTTGCAAAGGACGGCATAAATATCATGATGATAAGTACATCCGAGATAAAGGTCTCTTGCGTTATTGAGGAAAAATATACAGAGCTTGCCGTACGGGTGCTGCACGATGCCTTTGGGTTAGCAGAAGGCAAATAATCCATGCGCCAGATAGAAATATACGATACGACATTGAGGGATGGAGCACAGGCAGAGGACATATCGTTCTCTGTTGAGGACAAGCTCAGGATTACCGAAAAACTCGATGAGCTCGGTGTGCACTATATAGAAGGAGGGTGGCCTGGTTCTAATCCAAAGGATGTCGAATATTTTAAAAAAATAAAAAAACTCAGTCTTGCGAATTCGAAGATCGTCGCCTTCGGGAGCACACATAGACCAGGTCAAAGGGTTGATGAAGATACAACTATCAAGGCACTCCTCGATTCAAAGGCAACTATAGCAACTATATTTGGAAAGACGTGGGACTTCCATGTTAAAGAGGCGCTTAAGATCTCCCTCAATGAGAATCTCGATATAATCTATAATTCAATCGCCTATCTCAAGAGGCATTTTGAGAAGGTTTTCTTTGATGCAGAACACTTCTTCGATGGTTATTCATGTAATCCGGAGTTCGCAATGAAATGCCTCTTTACAGCTCAGGATGCAGGTGCAGACTGTCTTGTATTGTGCGATACAAACGGCGGTAGCCTTCCGAACAAGATAAAAACCATTGTAGATTCTGTCATTAAAAGTGTACGTGTACCCATTGGAATCCATGCACATAATGATTCAGAGTGTGCTGCTGCAAATTCCGTCGTTGCAGTAGAAAATGGTGCATCACACGTGCAGGGGACTATCAATGGTCTCGGCGAGAGGTGTGGCAATGCAAACCTCTGCTCCGTAATTCCAAATCTCCAGCTGAAACTCGGGATGAAATGCATAAGTGATGAACAGCTCATGAGGCTAAGGGATGTATCGAGGTTCGTGAACGAGATTGCAAATCTAAGGCATTTCAGGAGACAACCCTTTGTAGGAGATAGCGCCTTTGCCCATAAGGCTGGCATCCATGTGAGTGCCATAAGGAAGAGACCCGAAACTTATGAACATATAAGGCCTGAGTTTGTCGGTAATTCACAGAGGGTCTTGATATCAGACCTTGCTGGCAAGAGCAACATATTAAGAAAAGCAGAGGAATACGGAATCTATCTTGACCCTGATTCTCCTCAGGTACAGGACATAGTCACCACCCTCAAAAATCTCGAGAACGAGGGGTTCCAGTTTGAGGGTGCGGAGGCCTCGTTTGAACTTCTTATGAAGAAGGCCCTCGGCCTCCACAGGAGATTCTTTGACTTGATAGGATTCAGGGTTATTGTAGAGAAGAGGAAAGAGGGTGAAGACCCTATAAGTGAAGCAACCATAATGGTGAAAGTTGGTGGTCATATTGAACACACTGCAGCAACAGGCAATGGACCTGTCAATGCAATTGACAATGCTTTGAGGAAAGCACTCGATAAGTTCTATCCTGAATTGAAAGATGTAAAACTTCATGACTATAAGGTACGCGTTCTTACAGCAGGCATAGGTACTGCTGCAAAGGTAAGGGTGCTCATTGAATCTGGCGATAGAGAGAAAAGATGGGGTACCGTTGGGGTTTCAGAAAATATCATCGAGGCATCCTATCAGGCACTTGTAGATAGCATTGAGTACAAACTCCTCAAGGACGGCACAAGTTCCTGAGGAGAACGCTACAATTATTAGTTACTTTTTACTTTTAACTTTTAACTTTAAACTTTAAATTAGGGGGTATCTATGGCAGACCTTGAGGTGGACAAAATACGCAATATAGCAGTTATTGCTCATGGAGGAGCTGGTAAGACCTCACTTGTGGAGGCTATGCTTTTTAATTCCGGCTCTATCGACAGGCTTGGTAATGTCCGGGATGGAACCACAACAACAGATTTCGAGCCAGAAGAAATAGCACGAAAGATTAGTATTTCATCCTCTCTCACATTCTGTAACTGGAAGGATTACAGGATTAACCTGATAGACACACCAGGCTTTATCAATTTTCTTGAAGACACGAGGGGCTGCCTCAGGGCTGTTGATGGAGCTGTTGTCATAATTAGCGCAATCTCGGGTGTTAAGGCAGAGACAGAGAAGATATGGAGATATACAGATGAATTTGAGGTGCCGAGGGTTGTCTTCATAAATAAAATGGACAGGGATATTGCAAACTTTCCGAGGGCAATAGGAGAGATTGAAAGATCTTTTGAGACAGAGGCTATACCCCTCTATATACCCATAGGCTTAGGGGATAGTTTTACCGGCGTTATTGACCTGGTAAAGATGAAGGCCTATAAATTTCATAATGGAAAGGCAGAGGAATCTGATATATCTTCTGAAATGGTTTCAGAAGCCGAAGGATACAAGAAGAAACTTATAGAAAAGATTGCAGAGTCTGATGACAAACTCCTTGAGAAATACCTTGAGGGTGGAGAGCTCTCGGAGGATGAAATTATTAAGGGTACAAGAGAGGGCTCATTAACAGGGAGGTTTATACCTGTTACGTGTGGCTCTGCAATCAGGAATATAGCAATCCCTCAGCTTCTTGATACCGTGCTTCTCTGTCTCCCCTCACCAGTAGAAATGACACGCCTATCACCTATTAAGGGTACAAATCCGAAGAATGGAAAGGAGGTCGAGAGAAGTCCCTCAAAGACTGAACCCTTTTCAGCATATGTGTTCAAAACTATAGCTGACCCTTACGCGGGGAGGCTATCTGTCTTCAGGGTCTATTCCGGCATACTCAGGGCTGACTCTAATATCCTGAATACGTCAACGGGTACAAAGGAAAGGGTCGGCCAGGTCTTTTATCTCATGGGCAAAAAACAGATTCCAGCCTACACAATAGGACCGGGTGAAATAGGTGCTGTGGCAAAACTCAAGGAAACATATACAGGGGATACGCTCTCTGATGAGGCGCATCCGATTGTCTTTGAAAAGGTGAAATTTGCTGAGCCTATAATTTCTTATGCAATAGCGCCTAAGAGCAAGGGAGACGAGGAAAAGGTAAGCCTGAGCCTTCACAGGATCCTCGAAGAGGACACAACATTAAGGTTTCAAAGGGATGACGAGACAAAGGAGATGCTTCTCTCAGGTATGGGGCAGGTCCACCTCGAGGTAACAATCGAGAGGCTAAAAAGGAAGTTTGGAGTAGAAGTCTTAATGAAAACTCCGAAGATCCCTTATAGAGAGACGATCAAGACCTCAGCGAAGGCCCAGGGCAAATACAAGAAACAGTCCGGTGGTCGCGGACAGTATGGTGATTGCCGGATAGAGATAGAGCCACTGCCGAGAGGAGCGGGATATGAGTTTATCGATAAGATTGTAGGCGGTGTAATACCTCAACAATACAGGCCAGCGGTTGAGAAGGGAATACTGGGAACAATGCGCGAGGGGGTTATAGCAGGCTACCCCATAATTGATATAAAGGTAACCCTTTATGATGGTTCCTACCACTCAGTAGATTCATCAGAAATGGCATTCAAGATCGCAGGCTCCATGGCCCTGAAAAAGGCTTTCCAGGATGCAAGGCCTGTATTGCTTGAGCCAATAATGAAGGTTGAGGTGATAACTCCAGATGATGCCCTCGGTGCAGTAATAGGAGATCTGAACTCAAAGAGGGGCAGGGTTCAGAGAGTAGAACCGCAGGCAGGTGGCAACCAGAAAATCATTTCCCTTGTTCCCATGGCCGAAATGCTCACCTATGCAAACCAGCTCCATAGTCTTACTTCAGGCAGAGGGCTTTATTCAATGGAATTCTCATATTATGAAGAGGTGCCTGCACATATCTCACAGAAGTTAATTGCAGAGCGCGAGGCCCAGAGGAAGGAGAAGGTAGAGGAGAAGTGAGAATCCTGTCAAAGGACTATAAAAACACCCTTAATCTTCCCCAGACAGACTTTCCGATGAAGGCAAATCTTTCCCAGAGAGAGCCAGAGATACTTAAGTTCTGGGAGGAGAGAAAGATATATGAAAGGATCCAGGAAAAGAATCAAGGCAAAACTCCTTATATCCTGCATGACGGGCCTCCCTATGCAAATGAACGCATCCACATTGGACATGCATTAAACAAGATACTCAAGGACATAATCGTCAAATACAAATCAATGAAGGGTTTTTATTCTCCGTTCGTTCCCGGCTGGGACTGCCACGGCCTTCCAATAGAACATCAGGTTGACAAAAAACTCGAACTCGAAGGCATAAAAAACAAGGTAGATATTCTTGAAAAGAGAAAGCACTGTAAGGATTATGCGGAAACATTCGTGGATATACAGAAACATGACTTCTGGAGGCTCGGGGTCTTTGGTGACTGGAAAATTCCTTATCTAACAATGTCCTCCAGATATGTAGCATACATAGCCAGGGAGTTTACCCATTTTGTGAAAGAGGGATATGTTTATAGAAAGAGAAAGCCTGTACACTGGTGCCCTTCCTGTGTCACCGCCCTTGCAGAGGCAGAGGTGGAGTATGCTGATAAGGAATCACCCTCGATCTACGTGAAGTTCAGGGTTGAAAGTATTCCTGAAGGAAAAGAAATCTTGTTTGACGAATTTCCTAAGATTGAACATTATTTTGTTGCATGGACGACCACACCATGGACGCTTGTTGCCAATCTGGCTTTGTGCTTACATCCTGCATATCCTTACCATTTAGTAAAGGTAAATATTGGGCAGGGTAGATATGAGATTTACACCATTGCAGGAAAACTCTTGGATGTTTGCATGAAAGGGTTTGGTTTCAAGTCTTGCAAGGATAAGGATGTACCTGATGTTGGAGAATATCAAGTTATTGCTACCTTGAGGGGCGAAATTCTTGAAGGAATAATGTGCAAACATCCGTTTATTGATAGGAAATCAAAAGTAATCCTTGGTGATTTTGTTACTGTTGGTGAGGGAACTGGTATTGTGCATATTGCACCGGGTCACGGAGAAGACGACTATGAGATTGGATTTAAGTATGGCCTTGATATCTATGCGCCCGTTGACGATAGAGGAAGATTCACAAAAGAGGCAGGGGAACTTGAAGGCCAATTCGTATTTAAGGCAAATGCAAAAATAATAGAGATTTTGGAAAATAAGAATTCCTTGATAAAACAAGAGAGGTTTATCCATTCTTATCCCCATTGCTGGAGATGCAAGAAGCCTGTTATTTTCCGCGCAACAGAGCAGTGGTTCATCTCGATCGAGCATAACGGTCTGCGGAGGCGTTGTCTCGAGGAGATTGACAGAGTAAACTGGATTCCCCGCTGGGGAAGGGACAGGATTTATGGTATGGTCTTAAACAGACCTGACTGGTGCATATCGAGACAGAGGGCCTGGGGGGTTCCAATAACACTGATAAAATGCGATAGCTGTAGTGAATTTATTAAGGAAGAGGAAGTGTTCGAAGGGATTATAAAATCTTTTGAAGAAAAGGGTGCTGATATATGGTTTATAAAAGGTGCAGATGAGTTTTTACCTTCAGGATATAAGTGTAAAAGATGTGGAGGCACATCATTCTCAAAGGAGATGGATATACTTGATGTCTGGTTTGATTCAGGTATAAGCCATGCTGCTGTCATAGGTATAGATAAAAGGCTTAACTGGCCTGCTGATATATATCTTGAAGGGAGTGACCAGCACAGGGGATGGTTCCAAAGCTCGCTGCTAACAGCTGTAGGGACAAAGGGTAAAGCTCCTTATAAGACTGTACTCACACACGGCTTTGTTGTTGATGGCCAGGGTAAAAAGATGTCCAAATCTCTCGGAAATGTCGTAGCACCACAGGAGGTCATAAAGTCGGATGGTGCAGAGATACTGAGATTATGGGTTTCGGCCGAGGATTATAGAGATGACATAAGGATATCGAAAGAGATCCTCGAGAGGCTTACAGAGGCATACAGGAAGATAAGGAATACCTGCAGGTTTCTGCTTGGTAACCTTTACGATTTTGATTATAGGGATTATAGCTATGCCCTTTTAGAGATAGACTCAAAGATAGACAGATGGGCAATGAGCAGGCTCCAGACACTTATAGAAACGGTTACCTCAGCATATGAGAACTTTAACTTTCATGAGGTCTTTCATGCCCTCTACAATTTCTGCGTTGTTGACATGAGTTCCTTTTATCTCGATGTCTTGAAAGACAGGCTCTATACATTTAAACCGGACTCTATGGAAAGGCGTGTTACCCAATGGGTCCTTTACCAGATACTCTCAACAATGACACGATTAATGGCGCCAGTACTTTCATTCACCGCAGAAGAGGTCTGGCAGAGTATGAGGCTTGATAAGGGGGGGAATAGGGGGGGTGAGGAATCTGTATTTCTTGCCTCATTCCCGGAGGTTGATGAAAAGTATTATGACCAGGAGCTTGAAAAAAAATGGGATGATCTATTTGTGCTGAGAAATGAGGTAAATAAGGCATTAGAGATTAAAAGGGCAGAGAAGTTCCTGGGGAATTCCCTCGAGGCAAAGGTGATACTCTATCCACCGGAGAGATATAATGCCCTCCTTTCAGAATACAGAGATTTCTTACCAACATTTTTTATTATCTCGGTAGTAGAGATTACAGACATAAGACCTGATGTCTCTTATAAAAGCAGAGAGATAGAAGGGCTTGAGATTAAGGTCGAGAGGGCACCAGGGGCAAAATGTCAGAGGTGCTGGAATTGGAGCAAGACTGTTGGTAGATTTAAAGAGACACCCGAAATCTGCGAGAGGTGTTATAAGGTTATCTCTGGATAAATAATGAGACGGTTCAGAAATGTATCCCTTATCTCGTCATTTGTAATAGCAATAGACCAACTAACAAAGTATCTTGTCGTCAGCTATATAAATCCCTTTGATTCTATAAAGATCTTCCCTTTCCTGCATTTAGTAAGTGTCAGGAATACGGGTGCTGCATTCGGGATGCTTAAGGATGTAGGCAGTGGTTTTTTTATAACGGTATCGGTAATCGCCATAGTCTTTGTGGTATGGCTTCTGATCAAAGATAAAAGGGATTATCTCGGCCTTTCCCTCATACTCGGTGGTGCAACAGGCAACCTCATAGACAGGATACTTCTCGGGCAGGTTGTGGATTTCATAGACATCTCGATAGGGAGATTTCACTGGCCAGCATTTAATGTGGCCGACTCTTCCCTTACAGTCGGTATCATGATTGTCTTTTTAACCCTTCTTTTAAAGAAGAGGCACCTCTGACGATGCACCCTGTATTATTCAAGATTGGCCCTTTAACAATACACACCTATGGAGTCCTTATGGCTTCTGGTTTTCTCCTCGGCCTCGGCCTCGCTGTCAGGCGAGCGAGGAAAGAGGGCATCCCATCAGATAAGATACTGGACCTCGGCTTCTATATTCTCCTGTCAGCTATTATTGGTTCAAGGCTATTCTTCATTTTAATGAACGCCGGCTACTATCTTAAAAATCCCCTGGAGATATTCAAGATATGGGAAGGTGGTCTTGTGTTTTATGGAGGCCTTATATTGGCCATTCCAACAGCTGTCTGGTATGTAAAAAAAAATACCCTGGGCGTCTGGAATACAGCAGATTTGTTTGCCCCTTCAATAGCAATTGGTCATTCTATAGGAAGAATCGGGTGTTTTTTTGCTGGTTGTTGTTATGGGAAACCCGCAGAGGGCCTTCTATGGGCAGTTACATTTACCGACCCCCAATCCCTCGCCATAATAGGAGTCCCACTGCATCCGACACAACTTTATGAGTCCATGGGTGAGTTCATTAATTTTCTCTTACTCGTAATCTTAAGAAGATACAAGTCCTTTAATGGTCAACTTTTCCTGACATATATACTCCTTTATTCTGTCCTGAGGTTTATAGTTGAATTCTACAGAGGTGATGTGAGTAGAGGGTTTATTACATCTCAACTCTCTCTGGCCCAGGGAATCAGTATACTGATGTTTCTGGTCGCGGTAGCGGGACTTGTTATTTTAAGACAAAGAAAAGGTAAGAGTTAGGATTTATCCTCTCTTTAGAGTGGCATGTATGCCTTTGGATTTAAATCAAGCCCGACGGTATCTCCTGCCTCAAGATGGTAATATCCTGCTGATGCAATCATCGCAGCGTTGTCAGTGCAAAAAGATGCAGAAGGTGTGAAGATTTCCACTTCTCTTTCGTCTCCCATCTCTTTCATCCTTTTTCTCAACTCGTTGTTTGCAGCAACTCCACCTGTGAGGACAACCCGTTTAATGCCCTCTTTTTTGATTGTCCATTCTGTTTTCCTTACAAGGACGTCAATTACAGAGGCCTGAAAGGATGCACAGATGTCACTGAGTAATTCGTGATTCGTGATACGTGATACGTTGCCACCCATAACGCTTAACGCATTACGCTTCACGTAATTCAGTACGGCTGTTTTCAGTCCGCTGAAGCTGAAATCAAAGGACTCTGGCAGGTATGCCCTCGGGAAGTCTATTGCCTTGGGATTTCCATCTTGTGCGATTTTCTCGATTATCGGGCCACCAGGGTATCCGAGGCCAAGGAGCTTTGAGACCTTATCATATGCCTCACCTGCTGCATCATCCCTCGTCCTGCCGAGTTCTCTATATTTGCCAAAACCATCAACTCTGTAAAGGCATGTATGTCCTCCCGATACAATGAGGGCAAGGAATGGAAAGGGCGGAATGCGTGGGGGAAACGGAGTTTCCCCCACGAGTCCCCTTTCACTTAAAAAACAAGAGAAAATATGACCCTCAAGATGGTTCACTGCAACGAGGGGAATTCCTTTTGAATAGCATAAGGCCTTTGCAAAAGAGCAGCCTACAAGGAGAGAGCCTATCAGGCCAGGACCATGACATGCAGCAACACCGGAAAGATCCTCAAGTTTAATATCGGCAGCCTTTAATGCCTCATCAACAATAGGCCATATCATCTCTATATGCCGGCGGGATGCAAGTTCAGGGACAATACCACCGTATTTTTTGTGTATCTCTGTCTGGTTTGAGACAATGTTGGATAGGACCTTTGTTCCATTCTCGACGACAGCTGCTGTTGTGTCATCACAGGAGGTATCAATCCCTAAGATTAGGCTCATATATAGTTACGCCCTTTGGTAAGGAAGGCTCAAACAATCCGTCTTCCAACCCTGTATTAATCTTCACATCCTTCAGTGTTATTTCTATTCTATTTGAATAAGAATCGTTTACGGTGAACGAACTCATTGGGAATTCGCCCTTAGAAGGTTCGATCTCTATAGAGAGTATCCCTCCCATTGAAGTTTTTGGTTTCAGGAGAAGACTTCCGTTCTTTCCGGATACAAAGAACTCTTCCTGAATTCTTCCAAGTCCACTCAGAAGGGCTATGGGTGCCTGGCCATAGGTATTCCTGCCAAATTTTCCCCTGAATGCCTGCCTTTCCTTTTTCTGATATATTATGATCTCATCACTATTAATAAGAACTTCCTGGGCTACTTCTCCCTTATACTCCCACCTCATCTTCATCGGCCTCTTTATGAAGAATTGACCTTTATATGTATCAATGCGCTTAAGGTCCTTAATATGGCTCTTCTGGATAAAGCTACCCCTTATATCTTTAATGTTCTCATATGCCTTTTGAATCCTTGCAATGTCCTCCTCAACGGATGAGGCAGCAATAGAAACAGTGAAAAGTGAAAAGTGAAAAGTGAAAAGTGAAAAAACCCAAACTATTAAAGGCAGAAGATTACTTTTTAGCCGCTTGCTAATTATCTTTTTCATTACTTTTAACCTTTTAGAAGTCCCTTTTGGGCAGCCTGCGATTTATGAAATACTGAAATAGCATACCACATAGAAATTTTCCTTTACAATATTAGTTTTACAGCAATTCCCTCTTACGTACATGAAATATATAGTAATAAGATTTTCCGAGTCGACAATTGAAGGCAGTTGTGCATTATTGATTAAAACAGGTCATAGGGTTTATAGTTTTCCATTGATGTAATAAAGGGGGCCTTAAGTGATTGAAAAATGGATAGCAGAGATAAAGGGAAGCTCAGATCTTAGGGAACTCGGGATGATCCTTATACATAATGGAATTGTGAGAGCTACCTCAAAAGATGGAAAGAGCGTAAAAGGCATGCATCTCTCTTACGATAAGGAAAAACTAAACTTCCTGATAGCCGAGTTTGAGAAAAAAGAGGGTATCGTCGCAATAAAGGCCTGGATAAATGAAGGGACCCTTAATGCTGGCGATGATATAATGTATGTATTAGTTGCCGGAAGGCTGAGAACAGACGTCCTACCAACATTTGAAGAGCTTTTGTCGAGGATAAAAAGAGAGATTGTTTCCAAAGAGGAGTTCTCTTGGAAATGAGTTGTTTCCTGAGCGAAAAGTGGTTACGGAAGAAGATAACTGAGTTAGGAAGGGAAAGGTCCTCCTATCAATTAGCCGCCCTCATGCATATTTATACGGGCACTTTGACCCTGGAAGAGATATCTAAAAGGGCTGGTTTAAGCCTGGATATCCTCCGTAGCCTAAGGACAAAAGCCCCTTTCATGCGTTTAGTAGATACTTTTAAAAAGGAATGTTCATATGACTTCAGGGAGGACCTCTTAATTAACAATTATCTTCTTGAACAATATAAGTCCCTGGCAGCCGATTTTACCATGCTTGATGAGATGCTTCAAATGCAGATCAAGGTGCCTTTATTCACGCAGCTAAGGAAGCTATCGCAAAGCCTAAAAAGTCGAAAGACTTACGGTCTGAAGCTTGAAACCTCCGAGCTGATGCTAT
>JBFMDQ010000046.1:0-10872 GCA_040753955.1 Nitrospirota bacterium
GTTGCTTAGAAGTGCTACGAGTATCGGAGCCAATATAATAGAGGCACAGGCTGCAAGCTCACGAAGAGATTTTAGAAATTTCTTGAATCATGCATTAAAATCCGCAAACGAAACAAAATTTTGGCGGCGGAATAAATTAGGGACACATCCCATATTTCTTTTATTTATCTCTTTGAACAATGTGATGCGGAAACCCTATTGCAACTGCCCTTGCTATCCTCGACATGAAGGGATTTTATAAATTAATTACCTTTATCAAGAAATATGGGATGTGTCCCTTTACTGACCTGTGTCCCTTTACTGACCTATCCTTTCGACGCCGAGGCGTCCCTGATCATTACCCTGATTTTGTAGCTTCAAATAGTATTGTCTGGCAAGGTCGTATTTTCCCTGTTTTTCATAAAGCGTGGCGATGTTAAGAAGTGCCGGTTGGTTAGCTTCTTCGAGGGCCAGGGCCTTTAAGAGGTATTTCTCTGCATCAGAGAATTTTTCTGCCTTTGCATATACGATTCCTGTATTAATTAACGCAGGGACATAATCATGCTTGATGCTAAGTGCATTCTCGAGATATTTCAACGCCTCCTCATTTGAAGCTATCTGGATGAGTATGTAAGCTATCTTATTCATTACCCTGTAATCCTTGGGTTCTATATCAAGAACCTTTTTATAACTGGATATAGCATTGTGGTAATCCCCTTTCTTTTCGTAATTTCCACCCATATAAAGATGAAGGTCCTTTGTTTCCGAGGTCCGAACCTCGGAACTTACATCGCCTCCGTTAGAAAAAGGGCCCTGCTTTCTAACGGGGCTTACAATCTCTTCTACCTTTGGCTTCTCTTTCTGAGCAATAACCTCCGGTCTCACTGTCGGCTTTCTTTTAATTTCTTCTCTTTTATACTCTGGTTTATACTCGGGTTGTTTTATGGTAGTATGAGGCTCTACCTCAGTTGTTTTAGAAACTACATCTTTACTTGTTTGCTCTACTGCTGGAGGCCCCTTTGATCTTGCGATTTCCCGGGATTCCCCTGCACTTTTTAATCTCTCCCCGTGTAAACCCCGCACCACGGCTTTACCCCCATGGCTTTCTGTGGTGCGGGGTAAATATGTCTGCATCAGATAAACCGTCACAGAGCCCGAGCTTAATGCTATGGCGGCAAAGACCAGAAGGATAATTACTCGCCTTTTATTTAACTCCTTTTTTCTAAGGGCAGAGACCGTGCTTCTGAGCCCTGGAGGAATATCCCTTCTTGGCTCAGGGTGTTTTATCTTTGATAGGATATCTGCTAAAATGCTCATGTATTCCTACTCAATGGAGGCCCCATCCTTTACAGTGAATGAAAAGGATGGGTTCGTTCTAAGTTCGGGGCTTTTCTTAGTTCTGTTTTCTGTCTTCTGGCGTCTGCCTTCAGCCTTCAGTTCTTTATACACCTTCCAGGAATAGCCGATTCTTTTCTGTCTGGACACTGCATTGTAACAGCCAACCGCTTCCCATGTGTAGCCATGTTTGTCGATGCATAATCTCAAGATCCTTGCACCTGCCATTACATTATAACATGGGTCTTGAAGGAGCCTGCCTGAGTCAAGCCTCAGCCTTGAAACCCATGAGGAGTTTATCTGCATCAAACCCATATCAATAGAGCCATCTAAATTTCTGTTTATCACTCGTGGATTAAGGCCTGATTCAATCCTTGCAATAGATTTAAGGAGTGAAGGATTTATGCCACAGGCATTTCCAGCATCTTCATAACAAAAGGCATTTGAGATGGAAGGCAAAAGTAATAAACAGACAATGAATAATCTTACTGTATGCATCTCAGACCTTTCCTGTCATTCCTGCCCTGCCCCTTATCGTCATTCCCGCGCTTTATTGTGTCATTCCTGCGGAGGCAGGAATCCAGTGCCTTCACAAATAATATCATATAAATCATTCCATTCAGGATTATTCTTCTCTATAAGTCTTAGTTTCCATTGCCGTTTCCATGCCTTTATTTGTTTTTCTCTACTAATGGCAGTCTCTGCTGTTTCATGTATCTCATACCAGACTAACCGGTGAACATTATATTTCTGAGAAAAACCTTCAACCAGATTATTTTTGTGTTCGTAAATACGCTTAATAAGATCAGATGTAATGCCTGTATATAAAGTGCCATTTCGTTTGTTACAAAGGATATAAACATAAAATTTCTTCATCCAACATCTCTGGATTCCCGCTTCCGCGGGAATGACAATACAAGAATAGCAAAAAAAACTTGACAAATCAAATAATTTAGTATACTGTTTGAAAGTATTTATTGAAACACTAAAAATTGTGCGAGTCAGGAGGGTAAGGAATAAAAAAAGGTGCGGGGTTTACCCCGTTAGAGAATGCCTCGCATTTCAGAGTAACCCACATTAGAAAAAATATTTCTAATGGGGTTAGGATAGGGTCTCTAACGGGGTTTACCCTTGTAGAGTTGGCAATAGTCCTTGTGATTATCGGAATCATCCTCGGAGCCGTGCTCAAGGGAATGGACCTGATTACCAGTGCAAAGGTAAAGAGGGTGAATAACCAGCAGAGGGAGATATTTGCAGCCTTCTACTCATATTATGATAAATATGGCAGATTTCCAGGTGACGATAATAATGTTTCTACAAGATGGACTGGTTCGGTAAACGGTGATAATGATGGGTTGATAGATGGTGGGTTTGTTTATAACTGTACCGGAGGAGAAATAGGAGGAGAGGAAAGCTGTAATGCATGGCGCCATCTTCGCCTTGCCGGTATTATCATAGGTGCGGAAAGGATTAACCCCCAGCATCCCTATGGAGGCGCTATAAGTGTAGCGTATGGAACTGTTAATCTTGTGTCAGCGAACTGGATAGCCTTTCAAAATATCCCCAGAGATATAGCACTGATATTAGATACACAATATGACGATGGTGTCTGGAATACAGGTTCAATTCAAGGAAGCGAAAATTTTTTGGTTGCAGGAATACCTGTAATATTATATTTTAGACTTTAAGAGAAAGGAGTAAGATTTTAATTTTGAGTTTCGAGTCTTAAGTTTCAAGTTTTAAGCTTAAGACTAATAACTTAGAACTTAGAACTTAAAAAAGGAGGTGAAAAGAAAATGAAGGAAAGAATCAAAAAACGTCTCACGTCTCACGTCTCACGTCTCACAAACAGAGGTGGGTTCACCCTCATTGAGCTTGCTATAGTCCTTGTGATTATCGGAATAATCATCGGGGCTATTCTCAAGGGAGGGGACATAATTGAAGGTGCAAGGCATAAAAAGCTCACTAGCGAGTGTAGGAAATGGGAAACCCTCACATGGGCATTTATGGACAGGAAAGGCGCTTTTCCAGGAGATTTTGGTGGCGACAAAGACGGAACTATAGAAACCGGTGAAAACCCAAAGACTGATTTAACTACAGCAGGCAGATTTTTAGATCCACCTACTGTAAATTCTGTTACCATGGGTGGATACACCTTTTATCTCTGGCTTGGAAGTCAAACCGCAAGAAAAAACATCATCGGTATTACTAATGATGCAACCACTCCAGGTGCTTTTACTGACCCTGAACTTGCTTACATGGAGGCAATCGATACCTCTATTGATGGTGTATCTGACGGAACATCTGGCAGGGTTTTAGCGTGTACGGGCTCTATTCTCAACAGTGCAACGTGGCTAATGACTAATTGTACTTTTGCGGCTTGGGACACTACAATAACATCACTTGCTTACTTCTTTGACAGAAAGCCATAAATAATCTATCAAAGAGGGGAGGCTTTGCCTTCCCTTCAGATTTGGTGTCAGGTCTTGACAATTGACATCTGGTATTAACAAAAAAAACAAAAATAAACCTTGTTGTTGCATAAATTGTTATAACCGAATAGGCTAAACCCTGTTAGAAAAGATTTTCTAACAGGGTAAATCTATTGATACCAAGCATCTATGTCATTTTTGAAAGTTATCACAGGATTTCACTTTTAGTGAGCTTTATGAATAAAGCCTAATTTGTTACAAACATAGAATTATCACCTTTTTATGAGTTTTGTGTGCATGTATTATTGCAACAACAGGGTAAAGTTTAGGTAAAGTAAAGGGACGCATCCCATATTATCCCCTTCGAGTGCAAGGGCCGACCTTACTTTGTTAACCCAGTTAATTCATGCAACACACACAGATGATAGAAAACCAATATGTTCAAAGAAGTCATGCAATGCCCACAATACACTCTGTATTTATTAAAACAGGGGACGTAGCTACAAGCAACGTCCCAGGTAAGTAATTCACTTTAAGTTCAGTCACAGCAAGGAATTCCGCCTTTTCAGGACGTTGATGATATCTACGTCCTTCAAAAGAAAAATTTATGAATTAACTGGGTTAAAGCTGAAACCTTTGCTTCGAGAAAGGCAAGCCTCTCTCTGATTTGAATTGCAATATCTATCTTTTCATCAAGTCGCTTATGGTTAGAGTCTATCTTCTCATCAAGCCTTCTAATCTCAACCTGTAATGCGGTAAAATCAATCATGTTAAACTTTAACCGCTACTTATTAGCAGTCCTATCAATACTCTTCCTCCTTTTAATGCACATATTCATTCCAAATGTTGGCGGCGTTATAGCACAACCGAGGGAATTCCTTATATGGATTGGCATTTTTACAATTATTCTGCTTTCTGTTACAAATATCCTGCGTAATAAAGCCCTGGTTTTGCCATCGTATCGGACATATATCCTTTTGTTTGTAGCCTTGCTTCTGTCAAGTAGTATCTTTAACCCCATAAAAAACATAGATATGTTTGTCATAAATGCCCTGCTTCTTGTAGCAGCAGTGCTCCTCTGGCTTGGCCTTCATCAATTTAACCTTAAGGAAAGGGAAAAGGAGACATTACTGCTCATCATATTTGCCTCGGTAGTGATTGAATCCATCATAGGCATCATGCAATTTTTTGGACTCTATAAATACATTCCCATTACACCGGCACCTGAAGTAGGCATGGTAGGCGGTGCATTTCAACAGAAGAATCTCTTTGCCTCATGGATGGCAATAGGGCTGATTATCTCCCTTTACTTCATAACCACTGATAGATTCAAAAACTATCATAAAACATTCATGTCTAAAATAGGCACAAAGGCAAATGGGAATGTCATTGCGAGGGACGAAAGCTTCCTCGCCTGTCATTGCGAGGCTGTCGAAGACAGCCGAAGCAATCTCAAGACAGGCTCGGAACAGGCTCCGCAATCTCAAAAGGCGAGATTCCTCGCTACGCTCGGAATGACAGGTGGGGGGATAAAAGTACTCTTCCTTAGCTGTGTAGCACTATTATCTCTAAGTCTGATTATCGCGGGCTCAAGGACAGGGCTCATCGGCACCGGGCTTGCAATGACAGTAATCTTTACCCCGCACCTTTGCAAAGGTGCGGGGTTTACATCAAGGGTGAGGCAGTATTTAAAGAAGGGGGCTCATGGGGGAAACGCAGTTTCCCCCATGCTTTTAGCCTGGCTCATGGTATTTTTCATTGGTACAGCAGGTGGTTATTCTTTATTGAGTGTTAAGGATAAGCTTGGCATAGAAAAACTAACAGTAAAACAGATAGAATGGTTTTCAGATATTAAACAGCCATCCTATGTCCACCGCATACTCATGTGTAAAACCTCTTTTGAAATGCTCAAAGAAAAGCCAATCTTCGGGCAGGGGTTTTCTAATTTCGGGAGTCTTTATATGTATCATCAGGCAAAGGTAGTAAAGTCTGAGCCAGAATATAAAAAATTAATTGGCAATTACACAAGCCATCCACATAATGAGATTTTCAGGATAATGGCAGAAAGCGGCATTGCAGGCATTCTGGCAATCTTGATTGCAGTAGCAGGTTTTGTAAGGATGCTTTATAAGCTGGGATTGCAGCGGGCAGGACTATATACAGCCATTTTGATGCCCTTGCTTGCGCACATGATGTTTGAGTATCCACTGGAATTGTCCACCAGCCACTATCTCGTCTTTTTAATTTTCCTTTATATGGCAACTTCTCATTTTGTTGAAGAAAAAAGGTTGAACCTGAGAAAGTCTGCTGCGGTGTTAACAATTTTTGTATCTTTAATAATGTATATATGCGTATCAGGATATACTATGAAGACCTTTTATGATTATATGAACATGGTTATCTATTATAAGGAGCATGAGGAGGGGAAGACTCCATCAGAGATAAATATAAAGGGTGCGGCTAATAACATCTATCTCCAGAACTGGGCAAGGCCGATGTATATGTCTATAAAGGCTGAAGATGCAGCAAAGGATGTGGCGAAAAATATAGACTTCCTTAACGATTTTCTGAAGTGGAGCAGCCTTGAAAAACAGCGCCAGCCTCTAAAGATGGTGTTTTACAATGATGCCGTGGTCTTATACTCTATGGGCATTTACTTCAAACAGCTTGTTTATTTTGATGAGGCAATGAAGACAGTAGAGGAGGGGATGTCTTTGTATCCGAACGATGGGAGTTTAAAGGCAATGAGACTCAGGATAGTTTCAGAGGCATTTAAAGCAATTTTTCAAGGATTTCAACAGAGGTGATTTTATTGTTATTGCTTTTATTATCTATATCCTCAATCTTCCTCGGCTATTATTTATTATTGAGCGTCCCTCCTGATGCTCCATTTGAGGAGGTCATTAAACGGGCGCGGGGCGGTGTCATTTTGAACCTGATCGGAGGTGTGTCGATAATGGTCTACATCTTTAAACGCTCTAAATAAACCCTGTTGTTGCAATAATACATGCACACAAAACTCATAAAATGGTGATAATTCTATGTTTGTAACAAATTAGGCTTTATTCATAAAGCTCACTAAAAGTGAAATCCTGTGATAACTTTCAAAAATGACATAGATGCTTGGTATCAATAGATTTACCCTGTTAGAAAATCTTTTCTAACAGGGTTTAGCCTATTCGGTTATAACAATTTATGCAACAACAGGGTAAACTTATATGGAAGCATCTCTAATTCTGTTATGGCAGGATATAGTATTTTCGCTCATTCTCGGGCTGTCGCCCTCCGAGGCTTTTGCCTCTTTATATTATAAATATTCTCGTTGGACTATCGGCAAAAGAAACCGCTCAAATACTATATCCTGCCATTTATTGCCGTTCATAGATTGATGGTTAACCTTATCACGGAAAAAGTGATGCTTACAACTTATATCAATAACCTCATGACTACAAAACAGATTAAAAAGGCTAAAGATGGGGCAAAAACCCAATTTGCGATTATCTTTTTAACTAATGTAATCCTTACCGTTTCCACTCCCTTTGACATCCCGACACCGCTAATTCCTCCAATGATGCAATAGGTTGTTGAGATGGGCATTCCCAGGGAGGTGAAGAGTAATACGCAGATGCCCGCTCCGAACTGGGCTGCAAATCCTGAATAGGGGTCCAGGGCTGTTATTCCTTTGCCCACCGTTTCTATAACCCGGTGGCTCAGGAGGACTGCTCCTAAGAATACGAAGAAGGAACCTGATAAGAACGATGGCATTTTACCCATCAATCCCGAGTGGATGGCAGGGCCCAGAACAGTTGCGAGCTCATTCGCACCAGTATTATAGGCGATCAAGACCCCGCTTATAAGCAGGAGAATTCTGAGAATTCTTTCAATGCGAAATAAAGACAATTTCGAAAGTGTCTTTTCCATCATTCTATAGAATATTAATGCAAAGAAAAAGGCAGCCAGAGGAGATATAATCCACGAAAGAGCAATTTTAAAGAGGGATAAAAGATTCACATCTACTCCAGATGCGACTCCGGAACCTGTTAAACTACCAATTATTACCTGATGCGTTGAAAGGGGTAACTTTCTCCAGTTTGACAAGATAATGAGAAGGGCGGATATAGATAGGGAAATGCTTAAAATGGTAACGTTTACCTCTAAGAGGTCCTTCCCGACCGTCTTCATCACACCTTGACCTTGCAGCATTATTCCAATAAAGACGAAGCATCCAAACAAAAGCACTGCCTTTCTTAGCTTTATTACTCCCACACCTATACATATTCCAAGGGCATTTGATGTATCGTTTGAACCTATACCAAAGGCTATTAGGACGCAGGCTGCAAGGGGAATTAATTCTGTCATGTAATGAGATAATCATCTAAAGCCATGCAATTTTACCCTGTTGTTGCATAAATTGTTATAACCGAATAGGCTAAACCCTGTTAGAAAAGATTTTCTAACAGGGTAAATCTATTGATACCAAGCATCTATGTCATTTTTGAAAGTTATCACAGGATTTCACTTTTAGTGAGCTTTATGAATAAAGCCTAATTTGTTACAAACATAGAATTATCACCATTTTATGAGTTTTGTGTGCATGTATTATTGCAACAACAGGGTTTATCTTAAACTCACGTTCATTATGTAGAGATAATCACTGGCATCTTCAATCACATCACTTACATGTGTGAGATAGGATATGAAGTCTGAGAGTATCTTACCTTCCCAGAAGTCCTTTACCTCTTTTTTCCTGAGCTTTTTAATCAAATCAAATTTTATTTCATCAATTTTCTTCTCATAAATCCTGATGGCCAGGTTTTTCTCCCTTAAGTCTTCCTTGCTGGAGAGTGTTTCAAAGGCAATTAAGAGCATCTCACACATCTTTAAGTTTATATCCGCAATTTTAATGCAATTATCCTCTATTTCTTTATCTAATTTTGAATTTAGATATTCAAATTCATAGGCAGTATCTTCCAATACATCAAAGGCCTCATCCACTATTTCAACAAACCTGCATATACTCGGGCGAAGAAATGGTAGAAAGGCCCCCTCATAGATATTTGAGATTATTTCTCTCCTTATGACGTCCCCTTCCCTCTCGAGATCAGCAACACTTAACATGAGCTCCTTATCCTGTTTTTCAACGGCCTCCTTAAATACCTCACAGGCAGACCCGAGAGTTTTTATGTGCCTCTTTATGTTTTCTATGACCTTTTGCTCTGTTTTGCCGCTGAAAAATACTTTTTCAAGCAACGCGGCCCCCTCTTGCCCTTTCTATTAAAGAAGCAGCCATAACATCTAATAAGGCAACAACCCCGATGATTTCCTTCCCTTCATGCACGAAGACCCTGGCGATATTGAACTTATTCATTAAACTGATAACGTGTCCTATCTCCATATCTCTATTGATGCTGACGATTGGCTTTGACGCAATTTCTTCAACTCTTACTTTATTTGGGTCAAGATTCTTTCCGAGGACTTTAAAAACAATATTCCTTACAGTAACAACTCCGTAAACATCTTTTTCGTCTCTTGGTTTTACTAATAAAGACCTGATCCTTTTGTCAACCATTTTTTCTATTGCATCATATGCAGTGGCATCCGCCTCTACAGATTCTATTTTCTTTACCATTATCTCCTCTATTTTCATATCTGCCTCCTCTTAAATTTATTGTAGTTTAGCAGAAATAAGTCTTAATATGAATACTATTTCTTTATCAGTAGACCTTTACCCCGCACCGCCCCACACCTTGCAAGGTGCGGGGTAAATCTTTTAAAATTTTTGTATGAAGATTGAGTATTACTCTTTTGGCAGGATTATGATTGATGGGAAGACCTATACCTCTGATGTTATTATCTATCCAGAAAAGGTTGATTCTTCATGGTGGAGAAAGGAAGGTCACTCTCTTCGTATCGTCGACCTCACAGATGTTATAAATGCAAGGCCTGAAATCCTTATAGTAGGAACGGGTTATTCAGGGGCAATGGTTGTTCCAGGGGAAACAACATCGTATCTCGAATCAAGGGGTATCGAGGTCTACGTTGGACGCACAGAGAAGGCGGTTGAACTTTTCAATAAACTTCAGAAAGATAGAAAAGTAATTGCTGCCCTTCATTTAACTTGTTAACCCTCTCTTTATTTTCTTCGAGATAAAATCTGCCCTCCTCAAGGGTTCAGGAATTCTATACCTTCGGGTGCAGGCAAGCACAATCTCGATAGAGCCTCTGAGATCGATCCTGTTTCCTGGCGAGACAAAGAGGGGTCTGACATTATCTTTAGTCCTGAGCACTGCACCAAGGATTTTCCCGTTATATCTTAAAAGAGACCAATCCCCTTTTTCAGGACCCGGCTCTCTGTATTTACCGATCAATCTTGACTTAGCACATCCTATTGTCGCTGTGCCAAGAAGCACCCCGATATGTGCCGCAATCCCCAGCCCCTTTGGATGCGCAATCCCATGACCATCAAAGATTATTACATCGGGTTTAATCTTCAATTTATTAATGGCCTTAATAATTGCCGGGCCTTCTCTGAAGGATAAGAGGCCAGGTATGTATGGAAACAAGACCTCTGTAACAGCATATGCCTCTTCCATAAGAATTATATCAGGGTAATTATAAAGACATGCTGCCCCGATGACCTTACCCTGAAGAAATGCTGCATCAACGCCCGTGATATATTCTGGAGTTTTTTTAAGGGGAGTAATCCTCACCTTCTCCCCAAGAATCTCCTGAATCACCCTCGCCCTTTTTATGTCTTTTGGCCATCTCATGGATTAACCCTGTTGTTGCAATAATACATGCACACAAAACTCATAAAATGGTGATAATTCTATGTTTATAGCAAATTAGGCTTTATTCATAAAGCTCACTAAAAGTGAAATCCTGTGATAACTTTCAAAAATGACATAGATGCTTGGTATCAATAGATTTACCCTGTTAGAAAATCTTTTCTAACAGGGTTTAGCCTATTCGGTTATAACAATTTATGCAACAACAGGGTTAAGAATAATATAAAGTATGTTAAAATTTTTTTATGGATATTCATCAGCTCAGGGTATTTGCATCGGTTTTCAAAAACAAAGGCTTGTAAATGACGCAGGATTCAGGTTCATATACAATTTTTGTA
>JBFMDQ010000047.1:0-10763 GCA_040753955.1 Nitrospirota bacterium
TGTATTAAATGACCACACTGTGTCATTCCGAGCGAAGCGAGGAATCTCATTTTGAGTGATGAGATTGCCACGTCGCTCCGCTCCTCGCAATGACATTTTGAAAGGTTTGCGTAATTCGGGTTTAATTTTTAAACTTAATAGAAGGCAGGAATAGTAATTTCGCTCATTCTCGTCCTTCGATAAACTCAGGACTCCGAGGCTTTTGCCTCTTTATATTAGATATTCTCATCGGAATATCGGCAAAAGAAACCGCTCAAATACTATTCCTGCCATCGCAGAATTGGAAATGCTTACGAAGGTTTTGGATTTGCTATTTCCGGGAACTTTTCTTTGTGCATGGAAGTAGGCCGCCAGCTAACAGGATATCCTTTTCCCTATCATTGAGGTCTGAATAGACCTCGAAGGAATAGTTCTTTGTCAGGTTATATACCGTGTAAAACTGATTTCCTCTCAATGATTTTTCTAAATCTTTCAGGAGCAGTCTGTCAGCCTTATCTATCTTGTCATAGTCTTCTGGTCTTGAGAACTGAAGCGGCAGGATACCGAAATTGATCAGATTAGATCTGTGGATGCGTGCAAAGGACCTCGCAATTACTGTATGGAGCCCGAGATACATGGGTGCAATTGCAGCATGCTCCCTCGATGAACCTTGGCCATAATTGTCGCCCCCTACAATGATTCCACCACCCCTCGACTGTGCTTCCTTCGCCCTTTTACTGAATGTACTGTCAAGATTAGAAAAGACGAATTCTGACATAGTAGGTATATTTGAGCGTAGAGGGAGAACAGCGGATCCGGCTGGCATTATCTCATCTGTAGTGATATTGTCTCCGAGTTTAATGAGCACCTCTGCTTCAATCTTTTCCGGAAGCAGTCCTTTAAAGGGTACCTCTTTTATATTCGGACCTTTTATGACCTTTATATTTTTTGCATCTTCCTTTGGTGGAATGAGCATATTGTCGTTTACAGGATAGCCTTCTGGTTCATCAGACACCTCGGGATGAAGACCAGAATCACGAGGATCTACCATCTTGCCCTTTATGGCAACTACGGTACAGGAAAGAGCACTTGCGAGATAGACAAAGGCATCTTTATTACCGCTCCGGCCTCTGAAATTTCTGTTGTAAGACCTGACGGATATCTGACCCGTTCCGGGTGAACCGCCCATGCCTATACAGGGGCCACAGGAACATTCGAGTATCCTTGCGCCTGCTGCAATCATATCTGCCATAAGCCCATCGCGTGAAAGCATCTCATATACCTGTTTTGAACCGGGATTTATCAAAAGGCTTACATTTTCTGCAACAGAATTACCCCTCAGGAGAGAAGCAACAGATTTCATGAGCTGGTATGAGGAGTTCGTGCAGCTCCCTATGCAGACCTGGTCTATTTTTGTGCCAGAAAGTTCCCTTATGGGCACAACGTTATCAGGGCTATGGGGCTTGGCTACCAAGGGTTCGACAGAACTGAGGTCCATCTCGAGAACGTCAGCATATTCTGCATCTTCATCGGCGTGAAGCTCAATCCAGTCATTCTCTCTTCCCTGAGCTTTAAGAAAATGTCTTGTTCTCTCATCACTCGGGAATATTGAGGTTGTTGCGCCGAGCTCAGCACCCATGTTTGTAATGGTAGCCCTTTCTGTTACACTTAAGTCCCCTACACCGGGGCCACCATACTCAAGAATTTTGTCAATTCCTCCTCTGACAGTGAGCCTCCTGAGAATCTCCAGTATTACATCCATTGCTGTTACACATGGTCTGTTCAGACCACCCCGGAGTTTTATGAGCATAACCTGTGGCATAGTGATTTCAAAAGGAGAGCCTGCCATGACCGTTGTTGCATCCAGTCCTCCAACCCCTATAGCTATCATTCCTATTCCCCCACCTGTTGGTGTATGGCTGTCTGTGCCGAGGGCAATTTTGTTAGGGGCAGCAAATCGCTCGAGGTGTACCTGATGGCTTATTCCATTGCCGGGTTTTGAGAAGTAGGCCCCGTATCTTGCTGCAGCCGTTTGTAGAAAGAGGTGGTCATCAGGGTTCATATAATTTGACTGAATCATATTGTGGTCAACATAAGAGACGACGAGTGGTACCTTTACCCTCTCGGCCCCTATTGCTTCGAACTCGAGCCATGTCATTGTACCCGTTGCATCCTGGGTATATACCTGGTCAACCCTTAATCCAACAGGCTTACCTGCTTTTAGTTCACCATATACTTTATGTGTTTCAAATATTTTCTCTACAATGTTCTTTCCCATGATGGAAAAATTTAACATATCTGGGGTGAACAAATCCAAAGATGAGATTGCTACCTTGAGATAAAAGTGTAAATATGTAAAAATATAGAGAAATTAAAAAAATCAGCATACATGAAGACTTTCAATGCATCTATTTAAGTACCATGGGCGTGAACTATTTGCAGAAGATATAGCCGTCACGGAACTCACGGAAAAATATGGCACACCCCTTTATATCTATAGCTACAACACCCTTCTAAGACACTTTCAAGCTTATACAGATGCATTTAAGGATTATCCCCATATAATCTGTTTCGCCCTTAAGGCGAACCCGAACATTGCAATACTCAGGCTTTTTGCAGAGAATGGAGGAGGTGCTGACATTGTCTCCGGAGGGGAACTCTATAAGGCATTGAAGGCGGGTATACCTCCAAAAAAGATAGTTTATGCCGGGGTTGGGAAGACAGAGGAGGAGATAAGGTTTGCTCTGAAGTCAAAAATCCTCATGTTCAATGTAGAATCTGAGGATGAGCTCAGGGAGATAAACAGGATTGCAGGTGTAATGAGACTGAAGGCTCCTATTGCGCTTCGGATCAACCCTGACATTGACCCCGAAACACATCCTTATATAGCAACTGGGCTCAAAAGGCATAAGTTCGGCATCCCAATAGAGAATGCCTTGGAGCATTACCGGGTTGCATCGAGGATGAAGGATATCAAAGTTATTGGTATCCACAAGCATATAGGCTCACAGATAACAAAGGTCTCCCCCTTTGTTGATGCCTTAAGGAGCATACTCTTCCTTATGGATAAACTCAGTAGTGAGGGACTGAATATCCAGTACCTCGATATCGGGGGAGGACTGGGTATCTCCTACAGGGATGAGGAGCCTCCTGTCCCTGAAGACCTTGCGAGGAATCTCATTCCTCTACTAAAAGGCAGAAGGCTCACCCTGATAGTAGAACCCGGCAGGTCCATAGTAGGCAATGCAGGCATGCTTGTTACAAAGACACTCTATCTTAAGAAAGGTGAGGAGAAGGAATTCGTAATTGTGGATGCAGGGATGAATGACCTGATAAGACCATCCCTTTATGGTGCATATCATCAGTTGCTTCCTGTTGTCAGGAAAAAGAGGAATGCCGTTCTGTGCGATGTAGTTGGACCGGTATGCGAATCGAGCGATTTTCTTGCAAGGGAGAGAGAACTTAAAAGGGTAAAACAGGGAGAGTATCTCGCCGTGATGGGTGCTGGTGCATATGGGTTTTCTATGAGTTCCAATTACAACAGCCGCCCGAGAGCTGCAGAGGTTATGGTCAGAGGCAGGGAGCATTTTCTGATAAGGGAGCGAGAGACATACAGAGACCTTATCAGAAATGAGAGGATACAGGGGTTCTTGAAATGAATCCCGCACCTTTCATAATACCCAGCAGCTTGCTAGACTCTAATACCATGCGGAAAGGTGCGGGATGAAGATAAACTTCACAAAGATGCATGGTTTAGGCAATGACTTTATTCTTATAGATTGCCGTGGAAATAAATTTGGAATTCGTCCGCCTAAGGCGGAGAATTTCGAATTTTTAGCAAAAAAGCTGTGCAATAGACGATTCGGCATAGGCGCTGATCAGCTCCTGTTGCTTTATCCTTCAGAAATTGCTGATTTTAAAATGAGGATCTTCAATGCGGATGGTAGTGAAGTAGAGATGTGTGGGAATGGGGTACGTTGCCTCGCAAAATATATTTGGGACAGAAACCTTTCTGATAAGAAGATCCTTCATATAGAGACCCTCGCCGGAATTATTAAACCAGAGAAGGAAGGCGAGATGGTGAAGGTTGATATGGGGGAGCCTATCTTCGAATCTGAGAAGATACCTGTCAACATTAGTCAGGAGTCCCTAGTCGAAAGTCAAAAGTCCAAAAACGTAGATACAAAAGGACTCACGACTCACGACTCGCGACTTCACGACTTTAGGGTGATTATTGATTATCCCCTTCACATAGCCCACAGGGTATTTAACATCACCTGTGTCTCTATGGGAAATCCCCATACAGTTATCGTTGTTGAAGACCTTTCTCATTTCCCTGTAACATATTATGGCCCTATGATAGAGAGTCAACCCATATTCCCAAAAAGGACAAACGTAGAATTCATAGAGGTGCTTAATCCTGCAGAGATAAAGATGAGGGTATGGGAGAGGGGCTCAGGTGAGACCATGGCATGCGGTACAGGTGCGTCAGCTGCAGCTGTGGCATCAAACATAAAGGGTCTCACCGGTAAAAACGTAACTGTACATTTACCTGGTGGAGACCTTTTTATAGAATGGGCTGCTGACAACCACGTGTATATAATAGGTCCTGCTGTAGAGGTTTTTGAGGGTATAATCGAGAATCAAAGGTAACTAAAGGAGGAGGCCATGATTAAAGGCTCGATAGTTGCGATCGTCACACCTTTTAAAAATGGAAAGGTTGATGAAAAGGCACTTGGTGATCTCATAGAGTGGCATATAGCTCAGGGGACCAATGCCATTGTCCCGTGTGGGACGACAGGTGAGTCAGCAACACTCGATTACGAAGAACACTACAGGGTTATTGAATTTACCGTTGAGGCAGTGAACAAAAAGGTCCCCGTTATTGCAGGGACAGGTGCAAATTCAACAGATGAGACAATTATGATTACAAAAGAGGCAAAAAGATATGGTGCCGATGCAGCCCTGCTGGTAGCCCCTTACTATAACAAGCCGACCCAAGAGGGACTCTACAGGCATTATAAGGCTGTTGCAGAGGCGGTTGATATACCTATAGTCTTATATAACGTACCTGGACGGACCGCAGTAAATATACTTCCGTCTACTGTTGCCCGCCTTGCAGAGATTAAAAATATTGTTGCAATAAAAGAAGCTTCAGGCGATATGAAACAGGTTAGTGAGATTATAAGACTTTGTGGAGACAGGATAACTGTTATTTCCGGAGATGACTTCACAACCCTGCCACTCCTCGCCCTCGGAGGGAAGGGTGTAATATCTGTTTCCGCAAATGTTGTACCAAAGGAAGCAGCTGATATGTGTTCTTATTGGGAAAGAGGCCTTTATGAAGAGGCAAGGAAGATACACTACATATTGGAACCTCTGAACCAGGCGATGTTTATCGAGACAAACCCTATACCTGTTAAGACAGCACTTGCGATGATGGGCAGGATAAAAGAGGAGTTCAGACTCCCACTCTGCGAGATGTCTTCAGCTAATAAGGACAAGCTAAGGAAGGTTCTGGTTGATTTAAAGCTGATTTAACCCAGATAACGCAAAACATCATCAAAGATATTTTTTAATCGTTTTAATATCCAGGTTTTTTACTACAGCCTTTTCGATGGTACCGCTTTCCAAATCTTCAAGATAAGGGAAAATCCCTATAATCGGGACAGGACTGAACTGTTTTATGACCTCTGGGTTAGTGTCTTCAGCAAGCGTACCTTCAGGAGGCCGGCTATAGTTGATAATAATTCCCGCAACATTGAGCTCTTCTTTTGTCGCATAATTGACAGTAAGCATAGTATGATTGATTGTACCAAGGCCTGGCCTTGAGACGACTACAATTGGCAATCCAAAGTCTTTTGCGAGGTCAAGAACAAAATAATTTTTCTTGATCGGTGCAAGCAACCCGCCAATTCCTTCAACAATAACCACATCGTAATTTTTTGAAAGTTCTCTATAGGCCTTTTGTATAACTTTAAGGTCAACGGGGACCCCTTCTATCTCAGAAGCAGGTAGTGGTGCAAGAGGGCTCTCAAAGCGAATTGGGGTAACTAAATCTATGGAATCATTCATACCTGCCATTTCTCTCAGAAACATTCCATCAGTTGGTATTAACCCTCTGTCTTTAACTTTTAACTTTGAACTTTTAACTTTGAACTTTGATTTAAGGCATCCCGTCTCTATCGGTTTCATTCCGCATACCTTGAGCCCTAAAAGCCTGATAGCCTTGATCAATGCAGCGGTTATAACTGTCTTACCGACTCCTGTATCAGTGCCTGTTATGAAAAAACCTCTTGCCATATTTAATCCTCGAAGAAATTCTCTTTAGGTGTTCTTCAGCTCCAAATCATCAATAACCAAACACCAAATAAGTTCCAATAATCAATCACTAAACTTTTTACATTGTCATTGCGAGCCTGCCTTGAGCCAAGAGATTGCTTCGGCTGATTTCGTCAGCCTCGCAATGGTACCCTCTCCCACATCCTCCCCCTTGAGGGTGTTTGTTTGTATTATGTTTGGTTATTGGTGATTGAATCATTGGTTATTATTTGGTTATTGGAATTTGATCATTGGTTATTCAGAGGTTTAATTTCCCTGAGTGCTTCTATTAGTCTTTCAATATCCTCATCGGAATGTGAGGCAGTTACAGTAATCCTTATCCTCGGTTCCTTGACCGTAGGCGGCCTTATAGCTGGTGCAAAGATACCTTTTTTATATAGATGCCTTGATATTCTTAATGTATTTTCTAAACTCCCTGTTTTTAGAGGAATGATAGGTGTTTCACTTTCCATAATGTCATAGCCGATATCCTTCAGACGGCGAATGAGCCTATCCCTGTTTTCCCAGAGCCTCTTTATTAATCCTGAGTCCTTTTCTATTAATTCCAGTGCAGCTATAGATGCGGCTACGATACATGTAGGCAAGGCTGTTGAGAATATAAGGCTCCTCGCAGTATTTAAGGTCCACTCGGTAACGTCAGAACTGCCTGCAATGAAGGCACCAAAAGAACCAAGGGCCTTTGAAAATGTCCCCATCTGGATAATCCAGGGCTCAGGCTTGATATTGAAGTGAGCAAGTGCACCCTTGCCATTACCGAGGACGCCTGTGCCATGGGCATCATCTATATAAAGCATTGTATTGTTTTTCTTACATATTTCGTAAATATCACTTAAAGGGGCAATATCTCCGTCCATGCTGAAAACCGTATCTGTTATAACAATCTTCCTCTTTGCATCTTTCTTTATTAACCCTTCGAGATGAGATAAGTCCTTATGCCTGTATATCAATGTCTTTACCTTGCTCAGCCGGCATCCGTCTATAATGCTTGCGTGATTCAGTTCATCGCTAAATATTGCGGTATCCTCATCCATAATGGCAGGTATGATGCCTGTGTTAGCTGAATAGCCTGAGTTGAAGATGAGGGCAGCCTCTGTGTCCTTAAATTGTGCAATCTTATCTTCGAGCTCTTTATGCAGGATACTTCCACCACCGAGGAGCCTGGAGGCAGCAGAGCCATAGCCATACTCATCCATAGCCCTTTTTGCCCTGTCAATTATGTAAGGATGGGTTGAAAGGCCAAGGTAGTCATTAGATGAGAAGTTTATGTATTCCCTCTCACCAAATTTTACCTTTGGTCCCTGCGGAGATACACGATCTTTTATCTCTCTTAAGAGTCCCTTTTCTTTTAAAATCTGGAGTTTCTGGGAGAACATAGGCGTATTGTAACACAGTCAGCCTATTCCTTAAGTGTCCTTTCAATGATCCCGTTAGATAGGAGGCATCTAACGGGTAAATCTAAAATTTTGGAAAAACCTCTTTTTGTAACTATAAAGACCTTGACAATTTTTTTTGCTCTGTGATATGCTTTTTCGACTTTCTGGACTCCCTTAGAGAGGTAGGATATGTTAGAACTTAACAAGTGGTTTTTTGTTATGGCTGCAAATTTCTTCATTCTGTTTTTCATCTTAAATTATCTTCTCTTCAAGCCTCTTCTTAAAATCTTCAAGGAGAGGGAAGATACGGTTAAAAGCTCTCTTGATACTGCAAAAGATATGAGCAATAGGAGAGAGGAGGGCATCGCCAGATTGAACAGGGAATTTGTTGAGGCAAGAAACAAGGCAAAGGAGATATTCGAAACACGTAAGGCCGAAGGGCTGCAGAAGCAGAAGGAGATTCTCTCAGCGGCTGGGGCCGAGGCATCTGGATTACTCGAGAAGGCCAGGTCAGAAATCAGGGCTGAGGCTGAAAGGGCAAGGAAATCGTTAAGGGTAGAGGTTGATAAATTCTCTGACGAAATCCTGAGGAAGTTGGTAAAAGTATGAAAACAAGAAGTCAGGAATCAGGAGTCAAAAGTCAGAAGTCAAAAAATTTTAGGTCTTTAGTTTCTCACTTCTCACTTCTCACTTCTCACTTCTCACTTATTTTTGTATTTGCATCCGTTGCCCTTGGTGTTACAGGAGAAGAAGCAGCTCACACCCCTCTATGGAAGGATTACTTGTGGAAGATAATTAATTTTGGAATCTTGGTTTTTATCCTCTATAAATTTGGTAAAAAACCCCTTCAGTCGTTTCTGAGGCAGAGGACAGAATTGATAGATAAGACCCTTAAAGAGGCTAAGGAGGCGAAGGCGGCCGCAGAGAAGGCACTTCGTGAGGTTGAGGAAAAGCTCAAAACAAAAGATGCGGAGATAGAAAAGATTCTATCTGCATCGAGGCAGATGGGCGAAACAGAGCATGAAAGTCTTATAGAAGAGGGTAATAAACTCAGAGAAAAGATATTAGAACAGGCAAAGGTAAATATAGATTATGAGCTAAAGCATGCAAGAGAGGCGATTAAGGCAGAGGCAGTTGAGATTGCCCTTGAGCTCGCAGAAAAGAAGCTTAAAGAGAGGTTGAAGAAGGAAGAGCAAGATAAACTTCTTGAGGAATCTATTGCGAAGATAGGGGGTAGTAGGTGATAAGACCAGGGGAGGCAAAGAGATACGCAAAGGCATTCCTTGATAACGTTGGTATCGAAAATGCACCTCAGGCTCTTGCAGAGATTAATTCGATTAACGAGCTTATGGCCAGAAGCAAGGAATTCAAGAACCTACTTGTCAATCCTCAATTTTCATCAGAGGAGAGAGAAAACTCTCTAAAGCAGATTGCTGAGAGGATCGAGCTCTCTGATAAGGTTCTAAAATTTATTAAACATATAACTGAATTGGGGCTTATTCTCCATCTTTCAGAGATCATAAGGATAGCAACGAGACTTTATCTTGAAAGGAAGAGGAGGGCAAAGGTAACGGTCATGACTCCAATCGAGATAGGCAAGGATTATGAAAATAGACTTATTTCAACCCTGAAGAAACTTACAGACAGGGATGTGGACATAGAGTATGTGATTGATCCTACCCTCTTAGGGGGGATACTTGTCAAAGTAGACAGTACAATGTACGATACAACTATAAAAGGTCAATTAAGGCTTTTAAGAAATGAGCTTATAAGGGGGTAAAGGGGGTAATATATGGCTATCGAAATTAAGACAGAAGAGATAAGTAAACTTTTAAGAAAGCAGATAACAGATTTCGAGAAGAAGGTTGATGTCAGCGAGATCGGTGTTGTTACATTCGTTGGAGATGGTGTCGCGAGGATATATGGTATGGACAATGCAATGTACTCCGAGCTACTTGACTTTCCAAATAATGTCGTTGGAATGGTGCTAAACCTTGAGGAAGATGCAGTTAGTGCGGTTCTCTTTGGTGAAGATAAACTCATCAAAGAAGGGGATATAGCGAAACGCACAGGAAAGGTTATGTCATGCCCTGTTGGGAAAGAATTGTTAGGCAGGGTTGTAGATGCAGTAGGTAGACCGATAGATGGTAAGGGTCCTATAGAGGCTAAAGAGTGGAGGCAGGTAGATGTTGTAGCACCTGGTGTTATAATGAGACAGCCAGTTAACACACCCCTTCAGACAGGAATCAAGGCTATAGACTCTATGATCCCTATAGGAAGGGGACAGAGAGAGCTGATTATAGGCGACAGGCAGACTGGAAAATCTGCCCTTTTGATCGATACTATTATTAATCAAAAAGAAGAAGGTGTGTACTGTATTTATTGCATAGTCGGTCAGAGAAAGTCTGTTCTTGTCCGAACAATTGACATCCTTGAGAAATACGGTGCAATGGATTACACAACAATAGTTGCTGCAACAGCAAGTGAGCCTGCCCCGATGCAATATATAGCCCCGTATACGGCATGCACAATGGGTGAGTACTTCAGAGATAACCGTATGGAGGCCCTCGTCTGTTATGATGACCTATCAAAACAGGCCCATGCCTACAGGCAGCTTTCTCTACTTCTCAGGCGTCCTCCAGCCCGCGAGGCATACCCCGGTGACGTCTTCTATTTACACTCAAGGTTACTCGAGAGGGCGAGCAAGCTTTCTGATGCGCATGGTGCTGGCTCACTCACAGCGCTTCCAATAGTCGAGACATACGCTGGAGATATTTCCGGATATATCCAGACAAATGTTATATCCATTACAGATGGCCAGATATTCCTTGAGACAGAGCTTTTCTACGGCGGTATAAGACCTGCTATTAATGCTGGTCTCTCGGTCAGCCGTGTTGGAGGTGCAGCCCAGATAAAAGCCATGAGGCAGGTTGCTGGAATGCTCAGGCTTGACCTTGCTCAGTACAGGGAGCTCGCTGCATTTGCGCAATTCGCCTCTGACCTTGACAAGGCAACCCGTGCCCAGCTTGAGAGGGGCATAAGGATGGTTGAACTCCTGAAGCAGGATCA
>JBFMDQ010000048.1:0-2622 GCA_040753955.1 Nitrospirota bacterium
TTAGTAAGTATTCGTGATAAAATTAAGAAGTTAAGAGAGGATATAAATATACGTTTTGAAAAGATGGAAGGTCGTTTTGATAAGATGGATAATGAACTCTCAGAGATCAAGATTAACGTCAAGGCCATCGAGTTAAAATCCTAATGAATGTAATATTAAATATGGTTAAGGCTACGGCTACGATGCCCGTGTCGGTTACGTGTAGCGGTAACGTGAAAAACCACCCCCGTTATTCCCCCCTTACTAAGGGGGGACACAGGGGGGTTAAGGATAAACGAAACGAGCCTCGTTACCTTAACCGTTTGACATTTTTTTGCTCTATGCTCTATGTTTTATGCTCTATGCTTTATGCTTTATCTTCGGAGGCAAAGGTTACCGGTGTCTGCGTCAACTGCCATACCATGCATAATAGCCAGGGAGGTGTTGCTGTGGTCGCAGCAGGGCCACAAGGCTGTTTATTGAACAAGGAAGGCTGCTTAGGATGCCATTCATCTACAAATGCAGCAACATGGCAGGACGCTGTTTCAAAAGCACCTATAGTTTTCAATACTGTTGAACTTACATTTAACACCCAAAAAGGTCTGGCTGGTGGAAATTTTTATTATGTTAGTGGTACCACGGATGATAAAGGACATAATGTCTTTGCCTCTAATCCGGACGGTGCACTTATTAATACCCCGCCAGGTGGAACTGCCCTGACTGCACAAATAACATGTGCTGGGAAAAATGGTTGCCATGGAGACCGCAGCACTGAAACAGAGAGTCTTAAAGCTATTAAGGGTGCACATCATACAGATGATACCGTCCTTAAGTTTGGTAGCATAAGTGAAAGTGGTCAAGGTGATAGTCCCGGCCTAAGCTATAGGTTCCTTAAAGGCGTCAAAGGTGGTGAGGCCGCAGACTGGGAGTATGCTCCAACTACAACCAACCACAATGAGTATAAAGGTGCTACCAGTTTTACGGACACAAGCACAATCAGTTACCTCTGTGGCCAGTGTCATGGGAAGTTCCATAGTTCTGCCGATGTAGGCAGTGCAAGTCCTTGGTTCAGACATCCAACTGATATTTCTCTGCCAGCAAGCGGTGAGTATACCGCTTATACCACATACAACCTAACAGTCCCTGTTGCCAGAACCTCAACCTGGGCAGGGTGGACCGGCGGAGGTACCCCCAGTGGTACAGTTACCCCATCAGGTATTACTGATGACATAATCATGTGCCTTTCATGCCACAGGGCACACGCATCGCCTTATTTTAAGATGATGAGGTGGGATTATAAAAGCACAACCCTTTCAACAGCAATTTCAGGGTGTAATGTGTGCCATACGAGCAAGAATTAGCAAATAGCAAAGAGAATATAGCAGAGAGCGTAGAGCTAAGAGCACAAAGTTTTATACTCTTAACCCTTAGCTCTTCGCTCTAAGCTAAGAAGGGGATACAACGTTTAGATTTGAAAATTTGGAGATATGGAAGAAATCTATAGACATTACTGAAAGATTGTTGGATATCACTGATGATCTTGAAAGGAAGAAGTTATATAAATTTGCTGAACAACTCAGGGGAGCAGCTCTTTCGATATCCAATAATATTGCAGAAGGTTCGGGCAGCAATTCCAAGAAGGAATTTGTCCAATTTCTGAATATTGCTAAAAGGTCATGTTTTGAAAATGCGAATATGATGATTCTTTTTGATAAAAAAGGATATGTACAAACTCAAATTAAACAAGCCATCATGTCAGAACTCGAGGATTTATGTCGAATGATAAGCGGTTTTATTAAAACTCTATGCTCTTAGCTCTATGCCTTATGCTTTATGAAGGAGGAGGTTTATGTTAAGGCACTGCAACAATAAAGGAAGAATCATTCTTCCCTCTATGCTCTTAGCTCTATGCCTTATGCTGTGTCTTATGTGGGCGTTATATCCTGACAGTGTAAGCAGTGGCCCTTATCTTAATTCTGCACATGCGAATACAACCTATGGGGTAGATCGTATAAGAACCGGAACTGGTGGCTTTGGATATTCAAAAGGCAACTGTGCCCACTGCCATGAGCAGCATGCAAGTATTGGTGGGCAAACAATAACCCCTCAGGGTTATGAGCTGTTTTATAATAACTATGTTAGTCAAACAGATGGCGTTTGTTTTAAGTGCCATGACAATACAATTACTATCTCTGCCACAGGAATAGACAACTACAGTTATAGCTACCGTGCTGGTGGCTGGACAGCCGATACGCTGAACAACATTAAAGATGCATTCAACCCGCTTATTTCTCTTTCGTCCCATAACCTCACTGATATAAGAACATTCATTAATGGCAAATGGGGGTATACTGCTGATTCAAATCCATGTGTTGCCTGCCATAATCCACATAGGGCACAGGGAGACCCTGCAAACTCCTCACTTCCGAAGAACTCTACTACAAGGGGATGGCCTGTCTCCCGCCCAAGCCAGCATAGTAAGGATAATAACGCATGGGAACTCTGGGGGGATGTTTCCACAGAGAGGATGAGTCAGTATGCAGGCACAGGCAACTATCAGGCCCCTTATCGCTACAATACTACTTCTTACTTGGAGCCACAAGGAGACCCTTCAACAGACCCTACTACTGCCGCAGCAAACAC
>JBFMDQ010000048.1:2722-10556 GCA_040753955.1 Nitrospirota bacterium
ATATAGTTATGCGTTATATTTTGCCATGCCAAGAATGGCCAGAGAGATTTTTACCCTTACATCAACTATCCTCGTTAACATTGAGATTAGATCGGTGAACGGTCTCAGCTCTTGACAGGCTGTTGACATTTGACATTTAAACTCAGCCAGACTTCTGACTTCACGTCGAATAAATATGTCTTTTTTTCTTATTTTATAGCCTCTACCGGAAGGTTCTCTATATTTACATTGACAATATCAGATAGTTTGAATCTCTGACTTACATCAAGGACTTCTATTCCAATCAGTTGACCTCTTTCATCAAAATCTATCACGACTCCATCTTCAATCTCTTTACTCCTTGCAACATATTCCTCCTTGAAATAGACATAAATAGCATCAGCCTCTTTACTGTATTCGATTTTCATCAAACACCTCCTTTATCTACTACACTAATAATCAATATTTCCTCTGAGAATTCCTTGCAGGTTACTTTCAGGTATCTTTGTCCAATTCTCTTATAAAGATTAATCCTTCCTTTTATTGATGCCTCTCTGTTATCTGGCTCATTTATAACAGAGAGGACTTCTTCCTCTGAAATTTTTCTCCATTTCATTCTTCGCCTTGCGTGCCTGTCAAATTTTATTGGTTTGTTCATTCAGGCATCAACCTCTAAATATTCAACAAATCTAACCATGATGTAAGTATATCATAAAAAGGAGAGGATAGTTGCCGAAAGGGGTAAACAGGGACAGCGACCATTTATTTCTCCTTATGAGGTCTTCCTTTTGGTAACTATAGATAGGGGCTAAGATAGGGGGCGGTTCTTAAATTTCTCTTGAAAATCATATAGAAGAGCAATAAGGGCACACATTGAAAAGTGCTCCTTGTCGGGCTTGTTCTCTTTGACAATTGTAAAAATCTTGTGCTATCTTAGGCTTATGATATGGCAAGGAGGTTTGAATTATGATACTTCTTAGATTTAAGACAGAGAAAGATAAGATAAATGGATACTATCTCCTTGCACTTAAGGGCACAGTAAGGAGTTTACCGGGGGGTTTATTTGAGGTTAATAATTATATGGCAGATATACTTAAAAGTGAAAATATTGAGTTTGAGATAGTAGAGAGGAACATACTTAATGAAACTGAGAAGATACGAAATACTCCTGCCATTGGTATACAATGATGGAACAAAGATAGAAAAAGAGAAATTTCTTATCACAAATGAAGATCTACTGAATAAATTTTGTGCAACAACGACTGATTCAACGAGAATTGTGGGAAGATGGCTTTATTAAAACCAACTTTTTGAAGACAGGCTGATCAGAATCGTTGTTGATGTTCCTGCAGAAGGAAACCACAAGGTATTTTTCAAACAATACAAAGAGATTTTGAAAGAAAGATCTCAACAGCTTGATATCTGGATAACGAGTTATGAAATAGACGTAATATAGAGGCTGTATCGAGAAGGTCTTTTTCGAGGGTCTTCAGTTTTTCAATGTTTATTTCTCTATACATTCCATGAGCGATTATCTTAGTCCACTAATTCGCTAAAATGTAGACCCTTCGCAGGATTGAAACAGCCATCCTCTGGCTGGAAGTAAAAAGTTAGAAGTAGAAACTTAGAAGTGTTAAAAGAATCTGGTCTAAGTCAAGAAAAGTAATTCAGTTAGTGGAAACCCTACCAAAATGCCAAACTGGAGATGGCTTTAAACCTCGAAGGCATCCTTGATATGTTCGATATCCTTCTTTCCACTATCTCTGTAAAAAATGCTGAGAACATCAAACCTCACCGGAGATTCTTTGCCCTGCCTTTTCAGATAAAGTAAGGCTAAATTTCTCAGTTTCTGCCTTTTCTTTTTATTCACTGCCTCGAATGGATAGCCGAAGGAATCATCTGCCCTTGTCTTCACTTCAACAAATACTACGGTGTTTCCGTCCTTTGCTACAATGTCAATCTCACCAATAGGGGTCTTGTAGTTCCTCGCAATTATCTTATAGCCTTTACCCTTCAGAAATTTTACTGCAAGGCTTTCGCCCCTACCACCAAGGGTCTTCATCTCCTCCAAATCTCCTGAGGAGCTTTGGTATCCCTTCTATAACCTTTATCTCCTTCTGACAGAGTATCCTTAAAAGCTCCCTGAATGAAGAAAACTCTTCCCAGTGTCCTTTGAGATTCTCGGATAGGGTTTTGTTGAGGTCCTCACCCTTCTCATCCCAGTCGAGTAAAATGATAACCTTATGAAATCTTTCTGTAACATCCGTACAAAAGTCATATAGGGTTTTGCCATTATGGAGTGTAATTATCTCGCCAGTAAGTCCGAGCCTCCTCAATGCAGATGCATCCTTCTTGCCCTCTACGATAATAGGTATTGTTTTGTTTACCTCATAAAGGGCCTCAATAACCTCCCTTAACCTCTCCATCCTCTCAATATCACCAGGTGAGGGCATATCTCCTTTTTTGTTCATTATAATTTACCACCCCACCCAGAAAGCCCCATCCTTTGGGCGGGTTGAATGGGGTATATGAAAAATGTTTCCTTTACCAAAGCCCCACCTTTTAGGTGGGGTGGCTTACTTAATCTGTTGAAATCTTTCCTCAGTTCTATCTTACCATATTTTCGGTTCACTATGTCCCCCCTGTGCCTTGGCGTATTAGGTTCACCAGGTAATGTTTAATCCTAGGGTTGCCAAATAAAAGGACTTTGAGTTGACATTTGTTAAATTTTTCATATATGCTTAAATAATGTCACCGAAATTAGGTCAGCTCCTTATAGCCTCTAATGTTATCACAGAGGAGCAGCTGAAAGAGGCCCTTGACCTTCAGAGGAGACAAGGCGGAAGGCTCGGGACGAACCTTTTGAAGTTAGGTTATATAACGGAAGAAAAACTTGTTGCCTTCCTGAGCAGACAGTACAATGTTCCTGCAATAAACCTGTTGGATTACAAGGTTGACCCTTCTCTCTTAAAGTTCATACCTGTTGATATGGCAAGAAGATATCTTATAATGCCTGTGAGGAGGATTGGTGCTACTTTAACGATTGCCATGGCTGACCCATCCAATGTATTTGCGGTAGATGATGTGAAGTTCAGGACGGGGTACAATGTTGAGGTTGTTGTCTCGAGTGAATCCTCGATTTTAAATTCCATATCAACCAATTATGTGGGCTATGGTGGGGCATTTATTACAGCAAAAGGGGCAGCAACAGCAGGGGATTATGCAATCTCAGATTTAGAAGAAGAGATCGAAGAGGATGTCTCCTTAGTTTATAAAGGCTTAGGCGATGTTGAAAAACTTGGCAAGTTAGTGGGTAAGGCCATTGAAGATTTTGAAGTGATCGAGGAAAAAGTGGATGCAGAGGCTATAGAAATTGCACCACCAGTAGTAAAGCTTGTCAATGGTATACTTATAAATGCGATAAAGGCAGGGGCAAGTGACATCCATATAGAGCCATACGAGAAACTCCTGAGGGTGAGACAAAGGATTGACGGCATAATGTATATAGTTACAGACCTGCCTTTAAAGATAAAGGCTGCTTTAACCTCGAGGCTCAAGATAATGTCAAACCTTGATATTGCAGAAAGGAGGCTACCTCAGGATGGCAGGATTAAACTGAGACTCGGCAAAAAAAGAGAGATAGATTTCCGCGTCTCTGTCTTGCCATGCCTTTTTGGTGAAAAGACGGTTCTCAGGATCCTCGATAAGTCAAGCCTTCAGATAGACCTCACAAGGCTCGGATTTGAGGAAGGGGCATTACAGGATTTCATGGATGCACTGAGTAAGCCATACGGCATGATCTTAGTTACAGGGCCTACTGGAAGTGGCAAGACAACAACCCTCTATTCTGCGCTGAATTACCTGAATAAACCTGGCATTAATATATTGACCGTTGAGGACCCTGTTGAGTATAACTTTTTGGGGATAAATCAGGTGCAGGTGAAGGAAGATATTGGCCTTACATTTGCCGCAGCCCTCAGGTCTTTTTTGAGGCAGGACCCTGATGTCATCATGGTTGGAGAGATTCGTGATTTTGAGACAGCAGAGATTGCAGTCAAGGCAGCCCTGACAGGACATGTTGTCTTGAGTACCCTGCACACAAATGACGCACCAGGCACTATAAGCAGGTTATTGAATATGGGTATTGAGCCCTTTCTTGTATCGGCATCGGTTATCCTTATTGCATCCCAGAGGCTTATAAGAAAGGTGTGCACAAAGTGCAAGGAAGAGGAAAAGGTTCCTGCCTCAGCGTTAATAAAGATAGGTTTCTCAGAGGAAGAGGCAGAGACAGTAAAATGTTACAGGGGTGAGGGTTGTCCTGCATGCAATGGTTCTGGATATAAGGGAAGGATAGCACTCTATGAGGTTATGCCCCTCAA
The DNA here is from genome assembly GCA_040753955.1 of Nitrospirota bacterium. Lineage (GTDB taxonomy): Bacteria > Nitrospirota > Thermodesulfovibrionia > Thermodesulfovibrionales > SM23-35 > JASEEX01. The sequence goes on from JBFMDQ010000048.1 coordinate 7,081, forward strand.
GGATGAGATCAAGAAGCAGGTTCTTGAAGGGGCATCAGCTGATGAGATAAAGAAGACTGCCGTCAAGCTCGGCATGAAGACCCTGAGGATGAGCGGCATCACTAAGATAAAGGAGGGTATAACCTCTTTGGAAGAGGTAATAAGAGTTACATTTGAAGACTGAGGAGTAAGTTATGGCCGCTCTTTATGACTTACTGAGGATGATGATAGAAAGGGGTGCTTCGGACCTTCATATAACTGTAGGAAGCCCGCCAAGGTTGAGGATAGATGGAAAGCTTCTGCCCATTGATCACCCACCCCTGAGCCCTGCAGATACAAAGGCACTATGTTACAGCGTACTAACGGATGCACAGAAACATAAATATGAGGAAAACAATGAGCTCGATCTCTCTTTTGCTATCAAGGGTGTTAGCAGGTTCAGGGCAAATATCTTCATGCAGAGGGGTGCTGTTGCCGGGGCATTCAGAACCATCCCGTTTGAGATTAGTGGTTTTAAGGAACTCGGCTTACCGGATATCGTTAATGATATTTTGAAAAAGTCTTCAGGCCTCATCCTTGTTACAGGTCCAACAGGATGTGGTAAATCTACAACACTTGCAGCCATGGTCGACAGGATAAACTCAGAGAGATCTGCCCATGTAATAACTATAGAGGACCCGATAGAATATCTTCATCAACACAAAAAATGTCTTATCAACCAGAGAGAGGTAACTGCTGACACCCAATCATTTAAAACCGCACTGAGATATGTCCTCAGACAGGATCCTGATGTTGTCCTAATAGGTGAGATGCGCGACCTCGAAACAATAGAGGCAGCCCTTACGGTCTCGGAGACAGGACATTTAACCCTCGCCACATTACATACAAATTCTGCTGTCCAGACAATAAACCGTATCATAGATGTCTTTCCACACCATCAACAGGAGCAGGTAAGGGTCCAGCTCTCTTTTGTCCTCGAAGGAATACTTGCTCAGCAGCTTATCCCTAAGAAATCTGGACAGGGAAGGGTTCTTGCCATTGAGTTGTTGATTCCAAATCCAGCTATAAGAAACCTGATAAGAGAAGACAAGATACACCAGGTATATTCAATGATGCAGACAGGTCAGGCAAAATTCGGCATGCAGACAATGAACCAGTCATTATGCGACCTTTATTCCAAAGGACTAGTATCATACGAGGATGCAATTGGAAGGTCGTATCTACCTGATGAGTTAGTCACAATGCTCCAGAGGAGCGTGTCAACTACCTCTGGCCGAGGGAGGGGATAAAAAATGGCTATTGTATATCAATGGTCAGGTAAGACGCCAAGGGGGACTATAGAATCAGGAGAGATAACTGCTGCAACAAAAGAAGAGGTAATCGCAATTCTCGGAAAGAGAAAGATTATTCCTACGGTTATAACGGAGAAACCGAAGAAGGCACGTATATTTGGTCTCAGAGGAAGGGTAAAGGATAAAGACATTGTGGTTTTTACAAGACAGTTTGCTACAATGATAAATGCAGGGCTTCCGCTTGTGCAGGCACTCGAAATACTTTCCACCCAGGTTGAAAACAAGGCCTTTGGCAGGATAATTGCGCAGGTCAAGACAGATGTTGAGTCAGGCTTAACGTATGCCGATGCCCTTAAAAAGCACCCGAGGGTATTCAGTGAGTTGTATGTAAATATGGTTGCAGCAGGTGAGACCGGCGGTATCCTCGATACAATACTCAACAGGTTGGCAGCTTATATAGAAAAGGCAATGAAACTGAAGAAGAAGGTCAAAGGGGCAATGGTTTATCCTGCAGTAGTCACAACAGTTGCTATCCTGGTAATTGTTATTATAATGCTCTTTGTTGTCCCGACATTTTCAAAGATGTTTGCCCAGCTTGGAGGAACCCTGCCACTACCAACAAGGATAATCATTAATACCAGTAGCTTTATTGCAGGCATAGGCGGGCTAATAAGCTTTGTTTCGATAGTTGCCGCTGCCGCCTTTATCATCCAGTTTCGGAGGACAGAAAAGGGCAAAGAGATAACAGATGCAATACTACTCAGGCTTCCTATATTTGGTGTACTTCTTAATAAGGTCGCTGTGGCAAAATTCACAAGGACACTCGGAACCCTTGTCAGCAGTGGTGTTCCGCTATTAGATGGTCTTGAGATAACAGCAAAGACATCAGGCAGCAAGGTGGTCGAACATGCGGTTATGGGTGTTAGAAAGGGAATTATGGGAGGAAAGACCCTCGCCGATCCTATTAAAAAGGCAGGGGTCTTCCCCCCGATGGTCACACATATGATAGCAGTCGGTGAATCGACAGGTGCCCTTGATGCAATGCTCAGCAAGATTGCCGATTTCTATGATGACGAGGTAGATGCATCAGTATCAAACCTCACCGCGATGATGGAACCTATGCTTATGATATTTCTCGGAACTACTGTTGGTTTTATAGTTATCTCTATGTATCTCCCAATATTTAAACTGATTACACTTATAAAATAGTAGAGTAGGGGCCGGTCGCGGACTGCCCCTACTCTGCGCCCTTTGCCCTATACTATAAAAGTATCCTCCATGCGTTTGTATAGACGTTCATGCGGTCTCCCCTTACGAAACCTACAAGTGTGATACCCGATGTCTCGGCTATCTCGATCGCGCGATCTGTAGGTGCGGCCCTGCTCGCAACTATCGGGATACCCCATCTTGAGCATTTTGAGGCAATCTCTGACGAGAGGCGGCAACTTACTAACATTAATTTCCCGGTGAAAGGAATATCCTCAAGAATGGAATATCCTATCACCTTATCAACAACATTGTGTCTGCCTATGTCCTCTGCAAAGGCAAGAATTCTCTCTCCATCTGATAGTGCTGCGCTGTGAAAACAACCCGTCAGCCTGAAGAGTTCCGACCTCTGCTGAAACCCCTCAGAGATACCCTTAAGGGCTCCTACCTCAAGAGAAAAATCATCTGTAACCTTTTCGAAATTTCTTTTTTTATTGAAGGTAACACCCCCTATGCATCTCGAGGTGATTGTCATTCCTTCTGTTAAAGCATCTCCAGCAACGGGGATATCAACAATAATCTCCTCTCCATATACTATACTCAGCTCCTCTGGGCGGATTTCCTCGATTATCCCTTCCGTAAGAAAAAGACCTATTACTAACTCCTTTATCATAAGGGGTGTGCAGTAGAGACTTATAACATCCTTTCCATTAACGGAGACTCTCAGTCTTTTTTCTACAGCGATATAATCTTCTGTCTCCTCAAAAGATGCACCTTGTCTTTTCATCACTTTTCTTTTTATGTGGGGATTCATCTTTGACTGAATTTTAACAGAGGTATCTCTTTACTGTCAAAAGGGCAAAAATGATATGTTTTTAACCCGAATTACGCAAACCTTTCAAAATGTCATTGCGAGGAGCGGAGCGACGTGGCAATCTCATCACTCAAAATGAGATTCCTCGCTTCGCTCGGAATGACACAGTGTGGTCATTTAATACA
>JBFMDQ010000049.1:0-10217 GCA_040753955.1 Nitrospirota bacterium
CTTTATGGAAAAATGAAGGAGGTGATAAGGCAGAGCTGCTTTTGTTATGCTCTTAAAAAATCATTAATCACACAATTTACTGAACGATTTTTATTGGAGTTTTTTTGCCAAATGACATTAGAAATACTAAATTCTGAGCCAGAAAATTTATGAATACTAAACAGACCCTCGCTTGTCATTGCGAGGCGGAGCCGAAGCAATCTCAGGACTCGGGCAGCTCACCAATCTCAAAAAATGAGATTCCTCGCTACGCTCGGAATGACAGTTGAGGTGAAAGGAGGAAGAAGATGAGTCTAAGTAAGCCAAATGCAAGTGCAGCAACTGTAACAACGACGAGGGTAGCGCCTTCGCCTATCTCCGGGTTATGCGTTAACTGTGTGGATGGTTGTCCTGGTTACTGCGAGGTTGGAAGATCTGCCCTTCGGGGAAGGGAGGTTATTTACCCGCAGCCTTTTGGAAAGGTTATCTCCGGGTCAGAAAAGGACTATCCAGTAGATTTTTCGCACTTCAATATTCAGGGCACATGTGTCGGGGCTATGGGTATTGAGCCCGACCCTGACAAGGCCACATTTCCTGCTGTGAGTGTGTCTTCAGAGATTGGAACTGATGGAAAAAGAATTCCGATGAAAGTCCCTTTCTTCACTGGAGCCCTCGGTTCGACTGAAATAGCGAGGGTAAACTGGGAAGGTACTGCCATTGGCATAGCTATCAGTGGATCCGTCCTTGTCTGTGGTGAGAATGTTTGCGGAATGGACCCAAATGCAGAGTTTAGAAATGGAGGGATCACGAGATCCCCTGAACTTGAAAGAAGGGTAAAGGTTTACAAGGATTGGTATGAGGGCTATGGGACGATGCTCATTCAGGCAAATGTGGAGGACACCCGTCTCGGCGTCCCTGAATATGCGATAGAGAAGCTCGGGGTTGAAGGTATCGAAATAAAGTGGGGACAAGGGGCAAAGAGCATTGGTGGGGAGGTTAAGCTACCAACCCTCGAAAGGGCGATACAACTTAAGCAAAGGGGATATATCGTTATCCCTGACCCTGAGAATCCTGTAGTCCAGGAGGCACATAAACTTGGAGGGATACCAGAATTTGAGAGACATTCCCGCCTCGGAATGGTAGATGAAGAATCATTCTTAGAAGAGGTGGAAAGGCTGAGAAGTATAGGTGCTAAGTATGTTACCCTCAAAACAGGTGCCTACAGGCCAGCAGATTTAGCCCGTGCAGTGAAGTTTGCATCGGAGGCCAGAATAGACCTTCTAACTGTGGATGGAGCCGGCGGAGGGACTGGTATGAGTCCCTGGCGGATGATGAATGAATGGGGAATCCCCACGGTCTATCTCGAAAGCCTCCTTTGTAAATTTTTAAAAAGACTCGAAGAAAAGGGTAAATTTATCCCCAGCGTCGCCATAGCTGGTGGTATTGTCCTTGAGGACCAGATTTTCAAGGCTATAGCACTTGGAGCCCCTTACGTGAAAGCGGTATGTATGGGGCGGGCTACCCTCACAGCAGGCATGGTAGGAAAGACGCAGGGAAAACTTCTACAAGAGACTTATGGAAAGGGCAGGGAATATGAGGATGCCCTTCTTCGCACCTTTGCCGGTGCCGCAGCGCTCAAGGAAAAATATGGAAAGGACTTTGTTAAGATACCGCCTGCGGCAATAGCAGTCTATACCTATTATGACAGGCTTGCCACAGGGCTAATGCAGCTCATGGCAGGGGCTCGTAAATTTGTTCTTAATTTAGTAGATAGAGGTGACTTGATGTCCCTGACTCGCGAAGCAGCGGATGTCTCTGGCATACCATGTGTAATGGAAGCAGACATGAAAGAAGTAGAAAAAATCTTGGGATAAGGAGGGTAAAAATGCTAAATCTAATATGCAACAAATATTGTCCAGCACCTTTTTGCCTGGATAGCTGTCCTTTGAGTGCTATAAGCATATCTGAGAGAGATAATAACGTTTATGCCGACACAGATAAGTGCAATAGATGCGGTATCTGCCGTGCGGTGTGTATTTCTTTAAGCTTTGATAGAAATCTTGAGGCTAAAAGGCCATGGGTTCCTGAAGATTGGGTCAGACCCAGGACTCTCTGAGGGTATGGAAGAAAAGCTTTTAGCAAAGATTCTGGCATCCTTTAGAGGTGAAAGGGGCGAGCTAATTCCTATCCTGCAGGAGATTCAGGCAAATTTTGGCTATCTACCAGAAAAGGTGATGCTCGGCATCGCAAAGTTTACTGGTATACCCGAAAGCCAGGTTTATTCTGTAGCCTCCTTCTATGCCCAGTTCAGGCTTTTGCCTTTAGGCAGAAAGCGGGTTACGATATGCCGAGGGACTGCCTGCCATATTCGAGGTGCACCTAAAATCCTTAACAGGATAGAAAAAACGATTGGCTTAAAAGAGGGGGAAACCTCAGATGACCTGGAGTATACCCTCGAGACCGCAGCCTGTATCGGTTGTTGTGCTCTTGCTCCGTGTATAAGGATTAACGCTAATGTTCATGGTGAGATGACCTCGGAAAAGGTGAAAGAGCTTTTTCTTGCCTTGTCAGAATCGACTCGCAGCGAGAATGAAGGAGAGAAGGATGCCTGATAGGCGATATTCAGTTCTTGTTTGCCAAGGGACGGGCTGCATCTCAGGAGGGGCTGAATTAATTTACTCCTCCTTAGAAAAAGAAATATCACAGCTTACTTTTGAAGGGAAAATACAAATTAAACGCACAGGCTGCCATGGTTTCTGCCAGAGGGGTCCCCTTGTTGTTATAGAACCAGAAGGGATTCTCTATACAAAGGTCAGACCAGATGATACAGTGGAGATTGCCCAATCCCTTTTGCCTGAGGAAGGGATTGTAGAGCACCTTCTCTATCGTGACCCTACTACTGATAAACCTATACCCTGCTATCATGATATCTCCTTCTACAATAAGCAAGAGCGTACTGTATTACGAAATTGTGGGAAAATAGACCCTGAAGACATCAATAACTATCTTACCGTAGGTGGCTATCAAGCACTTCATAAAGCCCTTTTTGAAATGACACCTGAGGAAGTCATCATTGAAGTTAAAGGTTCAGGACTAAGGGGTCTTGGTGGCGCTGGTTTTCCTACGGGCCTTAAATGGGAGGCATGCCGCAGGGCAACAGGTGAAGAAAAGCATGTAATCTGCAATGCTGATGAGGGTGATCCCGGAGCATTCCAGGACCGCTCGGTTATAGAAGGAAACCCTCATTCAGTCTTAGAAGGGATGATAATTGCAGGTTATGCCATAGGGGCCAGAGATGGCATTATCTATGTAAGAGCAGAATATCCTTTAGCAGTGAGTCGTTTGAAGATCGCCATTGAGCAGGCAAGACAAGAGGGATTCCTTGGTAAACATATTTTAGATAGCGATTTTAATTTCGATATACAGATTTTTCAGGGAGCAGGTGCCTTTGTTTGTGGTGAAGAGACGGCTTTGATAGTATCTATTGAAGGGAAAAGAGGGATGCCCCGTTTCCGCCCTCCTTTTCCGGCAATCGCTGGTTTATGGAGAAAGCCAACGCTTCTGAATAACGTCAAGACCTTCGCCAATATTCCCATAATAATCAACTATGGTTCAGAATGGTTTGATAAGAGAGGCACCGAGGAAAGCAAGGGAACCGCTGTATTTTCTTTAACCGGTAAGGTTGCAAACTGTGGCCTTATTGAAGTACCCATGGGAATTACGCTTCGGGAAATTATCTATGATATCGGAGGTGGAATCCTTGGAGGTAAAGCCTTTAAGGCAGTTCAGACTGGTGGGCCTTCAGGTGGTTGTCTTCCAGCAACCCTGCTGGACATGCCGGTAGATTTCGACTCCTTAATTAGTGCCGGCTCGATAATGGGGTCGGGGGGTATGGTAGTGATGGATGAAGATACCTGTATGGTTGATGTAGCCCGATACTTCCTCGACTTTACCCGGAGGGAGTCATGTGGTCAGTGCATCCCATGCAGGCTTGGAACGAAACAGATGTTCCAGATCTTGGATGATATAACTAAAAGCGAGGGCAGACCCGAAGACATCTACCTTCTCATAGAATTAGGTGAGGCAATAAAGAAGGGTTCTATCTGTGGCCTTGGCCGCACTGCTCCTAATCCAGTACTGACCACCTTGCATTACTTCAGGGATGAATATGAAGCACATATAAATGAAAAAAGATGCCCAGCAAGGGTGTGTAATATAAGTAATTCGCAAAAGGAGGATTAAATTCTAAATCCTAAATTCGAAATTCGAAACAATATCAAAATTCCAAATTCGAATGCTCGAAAATGTTTTGGTTATTGGAATTTAGGATTTAGAATATTCTTGAGGCCGTTCAATAACAAATTAGGTTTTTATGTCATTCCTGCGAAAGCAGGAATCCAGACGCCGTCCCTGCGAAAGCAGGGAACTATACAACGGAATTGGATTCCTGTTTTCACAGGAAACCCTGGATTCCCCCGTATCAAGTACGGGGCAGGCTCAGTCAAGCACGGAATGACAGGATGAAGTTGGAGTATTTGATGGAAAAGATTTCAATAAAAATTAACGATCAAGATATTATAGCTCATAAAGGTGCTACCATTTTAGAGACTGCATTGGCTAACAAGATTTATATTCCCTATCTCTGCTACCATCCTGATTTGAAGCCTGCTGGAAGCTGCCGTATATGTCTTGTTGAACTGGATGATGGTAAGCTTGTCACTTCATGCAGAACACCTGTCAAGGAAGGGATGGTCATTAAGACAAAGAGCGCTGAATTAGATAAAGTGCGGCGGCCGATTGTCGAGATGATAATCGCCAATCATCACATGGATTGCAAAAATTGCGCTAAAAAGGGTCAATGTACATTACAGAGAATCACGGGTTATATGAAGATAGACAAAAAGAGGATTCAGCAGAATCTGAGATTCCCAAAAGAGGAATTGCCTCTTGATGACTCAAATCCATTTTTCATAAGAGATCATAATAAATGTGTGCTATGCGGGATATGTGTGAGAACATGCCAGGAAATACAGAAGGTTAGTGCTATTGACTTCGCAGGTAGGGGTTATTCCACCAAAATAGCCACGCTCGGAGACAAGCCCATAGCCCAGTCCAGATGTGAGTCCTGTGGAGAATGTGTAATTCGTTGTCCTGTTGGGGCATTAGTATTTAAAAATCTCCGTCGTCCTGCACAAGAGGTCAAGACAATATGTCCGTATTGTAGTGTGGGTTGCAGCATATTTCTCGGAATCCGTGATAATGTTATTGTCAATGTGCGTGGAGACAAAGAAAGTCCTATTAACAAAGGACATCTATGTGTAAAGGGAAGGTTTGGTTTAAGTTTTGTTCACTCACCTGATAGATTAACATCTCCTCTAATTAGAAAAAATGAAAATAATCCCCCATCACCTCCCTTCAATTCCCCCCTTACTAAGGGGGGATACAGAGGGGTTGAAGGGGGGATGGGAGGATTTGTGGAAATCTCTTGGGATGAAGCACTCGAATTAGTTGCCAATAAACTCAGGAATTATAAAGGAGAGGAGTTCGCCCTTATTGCATCTCCAAAATGCACAAATGAGGATAATTATATAGCGCAGAAATTTGCACGGGTGGTAATGGGCACTAATAATATCGATACTTCTGTTCGACTCTGCCATGCTCCTTCAATAGCTGCTCTTCACTCTATTTATACTCCCCTTTTTAAAAGGGGGGCGTGGGGGGATTTTAAGGATGGAGGTGGATTTATACATGGACTCGAAAAAGCTGCCTGTATTTTGGTTGTTGGAGCAAATGTTACACGTTCCCATCCTGTATTGGATTTAAAAATAAAGAAGGCGGTAGAGAATGGAGCAAAACTTATTGTTATCAGTCCGAAAGAGATTGACCTTTGCCGATTCGCAGAAATCTGGATGAAACCGTATCCGGGTACTGATTTAGCCTTACTTATGGGCATGTGTAAAGTGATTGTTGATGATGGCTTGTTTGACCATTCCTTTATCGAAAAACATTGTGACAATTTTGAGGATTTCAAAGAGTCATTAGATGATTTTTCCCTTGGAAGGGTAGAAAGAATTACCGGAGTTTCAAGGGATATGGTGGAAAATGCGGCAATGATATATGCAACTGGAAAACCAGCAGCTATATTTTGTGGTACAGGGATTACACAATACGCACATGGAACATATAGTGTGCTTGGACTTGTTAATTTATCTATCCTCACAGGAAATATAGAGCATTCATATGGTCTTATTCCACTATGGGGACAGAATAATGCACTGGGTGCTTGTGATATGGGATGCCTCCCAGATTTTTATCCAAATTATCAGGTAGTATCTAATCCTAAAATCAGAAAGAGATTCGAGACTTTCTGGGGGAAAAGCCTTAACCATGAGCCGGGATTAACTCTGAGAGAAATAATTGACGCAATTCTTGGAGGGAAAATCAAAGCACTATACATAATTGGATCTGATCTAATAACAAGTTTAGCTCCTTCTAAAAAGATTAAAGATGCTTTGAAGAAAGCAAAATTCGTTGTCGTACAGGATATGTTTTTCAATGAAACAGCTAAATTCGCTCATACGATTCTTCCCGCGGCAAGCTTTGCCGAGAAAGACGGGACTTTCACAAATACAGAGGGACGCATTCAGAAAATCAATAAAGCAATGGAGCCTGCTGGCAATTCAAGGCCTGATTGGCAGATTATATGTGATTTAGCAAGAAAGTTAGGTAGTAACGGTTTTAATTTCAACAGTGTTGGAGAGATCATGTCAGAAATTTCATCTATTACCACCGGTTTATCTGCTCAAAATAAGAAATTTACATTTACATCACTTCAATATAAACCTCCTGCAGAGGCAACTGATATTGATTATCCACTCATTTTAACTACTGAGAGGGATCTTTATTCAGGAGGATTTTTATCCAGAAAGGTAGAGGGCCTTGATCTATTAAGAACTAAAAATCTTATCTATATAAATCCAAAGGATGCAGTAGATTTCGGGATTAATGATGGAGAGATGGTTAGGGTAATTTCCCGTTGGAGTGAAATATGTGGTGAGGCACGGTTGACGAATTTAACTCCAGCTGGATTAGTAGCCATGAACCTTCAGGAGGAAAAAATGAATGAGCTTATTAATCCTTCTCTTGACAAAGTGTCTAAGATACCCGAGATAAAGTTATGTGCTGTGAGGATTGTTCCGCAAAGAGAGTTTCAAGATGAATAAGACAATGCTTGCAATATTAAAGGTTCTTGATAAACAGCCGGATGCAATAGTTGGCTCAAGAGAAATATCAAGACAATTGAAATTACACGGGGTAGAGCTTACTGAAAGGACTGTTAGATATCATCTCAGAATACTCGATGAGAGAGGCCTTACAAAGGTATTCGGTAAAGAAGGGAGAATGATTACGCAAAAAGGTAAAGAAGAGCTTTCCCATGCCCTTGTATCCGAAAAGGTTGGCTTTGTAATAAGCAAGATAGAGACCCTTTCCTATCTGACAAATTTTGATATTGAGAAAAAAGAGGGTGACACAATCCTTAATATATCTTTTTTCCCTGAGGAGAAACTTAAAGAAGCACTGCGAATAATGAAACCTGTTTTTTCATCACCGTATATCATGTGTGATAAGGTCGTCATGCGTAAAGGTGGTGAAAAGATCGGGGATATCCTTGTGCCAAAGGGTCAGATAGGATTTGGCACTGTATGCAGCGTAACAATAAATGGTATATTCCTTAAGGCTGGGATACCCGTCACGTCAAAGTTTGGTGGTGTGTTACAGATAGAAGATTCTGAACCCACAAGATTTACTGCCCTGATAAGTTATGAAGGTTCATCTCTTGACCCTCTTGAGGTATTTATAAAAAGCAGGATGACTGATGTCATAGGTGTTGTAAAAAACCACAATGGAAAAATCCTCGCAAGTTTCAGGGAAATACCCGTTGTGAGCCTTGAAAAGGCAAAAGAATTGAGCGCTGTTATGAAGGAAAAAGGTATTGGAGGTATTCTACTCCTTGGCAATCCAAACCAACCGCTCCTTGAGATGCCTGTTGGCATGGACAAGGCAGGAATGGTAATAGTCGGGGGCCTTAACCCCATTGCTGCCCTTGAAGAGGCAGGGATACCCACAGAGAGCAAAGCGATGTCAACCCTCTACAGTTTTTCTGACCTCACAAAGTTTAAAGAGCTTCTGTGAAGTGTCCCGACTCCTCATTTGACAAAAGCCCTTAAAATTTTTTAGTATATGCATACGGTAACCGATTGCCGATTTGAAGCAAATTTAGATAGGTTAACCGGAGAAAAAGCAATATGTGTAGACTGGCTGCGATAACATCCAGTGAATATTTTTCACCCATGGAAAATATCCTTTCCATAGAGACAATGAAGGAGGGCTATGATGGTTCTGGCCTTGGCCTTACACTCAAGAACCTCGGGGGTGAATTTGAGGAATTAAAGGAATATCCGATATTGTCAGGAATCTGCTCTAAAAAGGGTTTGGAAATACTCGATGACTATATGGGCAAACTGGGCTTCAAGCTCAAATACGAGTGGGCACCGAAGACAAAGCCAGTAAAAGGTATTGTACCCCGTGATTACTATTTTGCAAGGGTATATGAGTATCCTGAATCCTATAAAGACCAATCAATTCATGCAAAAGAAGACCTGCTCATGAACACCCGCCTTTTACTTAGAAAGATCGGAGAATCTGACGAGTCAATATTTGTGTTTTCATTTTATCCAGATGTTATCGTTTTAAAGGAGGTAGGCGATCCCTTCCAATTAGCTGAATTCTTCGGTCTCGATAGAGATGGCCCACAGGCAAAGACTGTATTCGCACAGGGCCGGCAAAATACAAACTATGTCATATATCTTTATGCCTGCCATCCTTTTTTCATTCAGGGTTATTGTTCCATGACAAATGGCGAGAATACGGCATTTGTTCCCATAAGGGAATTTTTGATGAGCAGAAAATTTACTGGTTACATCGGTTATAACAGCGATAGTGAGGTATTCACCCATATTCTTCACTACACGACACGGCAATTAGGGCTGCCTCTTACCTATTACAAAGATATTATTACACCCCTTAAGGCTTCGGAAATCGAGTCGAGAGAAGACAGAGAAGCCCTCAGACTTTTGAAACATTCATTAAGGCCACTCTGTATAGATGGGCCAAACGTTGTCATCGGATTTACCCCTGATGGAACATGTTTTATGGTCCACGATTCTAAAAAACTGAGGCCTGGCGTTGTTGGTGGTGTAAAGGGCAGATATGCATTGATGTCTGAAGAATGTGGACTTGACAGGGCCATTCCTGAAAGGAACAGATCAAAGGATATATTTCCAATGAAGTATGACATGGTAATCGTCAAGCCTCAGGCAGAGGAGGTTAAGGTATGGGACCAGTTAAGTGGGAAATACTCTTTTAATTCAGAGACGGAGGGAACATTATGTCTAACATAACAGCTCAGGGGGTTTTCGTAAGGGGGACAGGGTCCCCCTTACGCCCCTTAGACCACAATCATCAGCTCTCACTAAAGGAGTTTCCATATATCATCCGCTGGAGGGATGATAGGTGTACGAGGTGCGGTAAATGCACTGCAGTATGTCCGGTCAAGGCTATAGAACCGACCGTTAAGGTCCAGAGGATTGTTCAGTCTGAAGGGCCTGTCCCAACACCTATGGCGGTAAGAAGGATTGTCCATGTGGTTGAACAGGTCAGAGACATGGATAGGTATTGCACGGGTTGCGGGGCCTGTACACTTGTATGTCCAAATGAGGCGATAGAGCCTGAATACGATCCCCAGAATAAGTTTCTCCATTACAGAAACAAAGGTGGAGAAGGGTATAGAAGGGGAGGGAGGAGAAATGATCCATCAATATCAACCCTTGACAGGCTCAAATTCACAAGGATATCAATGCTTACAGATCCCGCTTTAGATGCAGGAAGGCATGAGTTTCATGTCAGAACACTACTTGGAAGGATTTTGCCTCCAGAGGATCTGCCATTAAATACAGTGAATGGAAAACTCGTGGTTGATAAGGAGAGTGATAAATTCATTCCTCCTGTTCGTGAGATTTTTCCAATAATGATTGGAAGCATGTCAGTAGGAGCGCTTTCACCTCCCATGTGGGAAGGACTTGCTATGGGTGTTACTTATTTAAATGAGGTAGAAGGGCTTCCTGTTGTGATGGCTACCGGTGAAGGTGGGGTTCCACCAAGACTTTTGAAATCAAAGT
>JBFMDQ010000050.1:0-10143 GCA_040753955.1 Nitrospirota bacterium
AGATATTTAATCTCTTCAAGAAGGGGAGTCAGCAACAATGGGAAAAGTAAAGAGTGCCTTTGAAAAGGCAATGGAAAAGATAGCTAAGATTGGAGAGCTAACACCGGAAGAAAAAGAAACGATAAAAGATCAGGAAAAGGTAAAATCGATATTAGCAGAATTTTACAAAGGCTTGCTTGATCGAGATGGATTGTGGCAAAAATTAAAAGGGGGCAAACCTACCCTCCTGAAAGAAGTCCAACAACATTTAATAGATTCTCTTGGATTAGGAAGTACATCTGAAGAATTTCAACAGAGAAAGGACGGCATCCTGGCAATTGAAACTCTTAAAGAAAAACAGAATGTGTCAGCGATTGAGCACATATTGGATTCAATAGAAACTTTGCAGAGAGAATATCTGGAAGGAAAAGAAAGGGCTGCTGAAGAATTAAAAGCAGCAATAGAAAGGAACCCCCAATTGAGGCTTCAACCAGTCAGAACTCCTGATGGAAGGACTGTCCTTCAGGCAGCCCTCTCAGTTGATGAGGCAGTTCAGGCAAGATTAGCTGAATTTATTTCAGAACATGAAAAGAGATGTAGCCAGAAGTTTAGCGGATTGATCGGGAAGTTAAAAAAAGAGATGAGTCGTTAGATCATAATTTCTTCGCCATTTCTGTCCCTTTTACTAAACAAAGCATATTTATTTTTATGTCTTTTTCAGTAATTCCTTGGCACCGGCTAAAAATTTATCAGCTGCTGGGTATGGGTATCAGAATCGGAAGGACTTTAGCAAGCAAATGTTTAAGGAATCTTAAACTCTGCAACAACTGGTGTGTGATCAGAGGGCTTTTGAAGAAGCCTCGGGCTTATATCAATCCAGGCTTTGATAGATTTTTCTGCAATTATTCGGGTAGCCCATATGTGATCAATGCGCCATCCCATCCCCTTTTTTACAGCATTTCTTATGGTATAGTCCCAGAAGGTGTAGTGACCTCCCTCTGAATTGTGCAAACGGAAGACATCAACAAATCCCCAATTCTTAAATTTCTGTAGCACCGCATGTTCATCTGGATGAAAACCAACATGCCCTTTAAGAAGCTCGGGGTCGTAGACATCTTTAGGCTCCGGTGCGATATTGAAGTCTCCTGTCCATATGGTGGGCATACGAGGATTATATTTCTCTTTGAAATGATAACAGAGTCTCTGTAGCCAATCGAGTTTCTCCCTGAACCTCTCCGTTAATGGCTGAAAGCCCTGAGGGACATAGGTATTTACAATATTGATTCCTTTTATTCTTGCAGAGATCAAACGAGTTGCCTCAGAGCCATCTTCAAACCCATAAAGGGTATCTTCGAATGGGATTTTGCTTAATATAGCCACTCCATTAAAAGTCTTCTCACCTCTGAAAATTGCATAAAGACCAATCTTCTCAAACTCCTTTTTAGGAAAGGAATTATCATGAACCTTTGTTTCCTGAAGGCAGAGTACATCAGGTGATTCTTTCTCTATCCAGTCGAGGAGGATCTTTAATCTCGCTCTCAAAGAATTAACATTAAAGCTTGCGACTTTCAATAGAGTTAAAAAGACTCAGGATAGTGTAGAGGCAGACTCTTCTTCAAAACTTCCTATTCTTCTCAGTCTTCTGTATCTTTCTTCTATAAGTTTTCCAGGGGTTTTGGCCTTGAGTTCTTCGATAGAGTTCAAGATATAATCTGATATCTTTTCCGCCATCCCCTCAGGATCCCTGTGAGCCCCTCCGAGGGGTTCAGGGATTATGTCGTCTATTATCTTGAAACTCAGGAGGTCCTGGGCAGTCAGCCTGAGCGCACTTGCTGCCCTTGAGAAATCTTCTATTCCTATGTCCCCATCCTTTTTCCAGAGTATCGCAGCGCACCCTTCAGGTGAAATTACAGAATAGATTGAATGCTCAAGCATGAATAATCGATCTGCAACACCAATGGCAAGGGCTCCTCCACTTCCACCCTCTCCTATGACTACTGAGATTATTGGTACTCTGAGCCTCGACATTTCCATCAGGTTGACGGCGATAGCCTCTGCCTGACCTCTCTCCTCTGCACCGATACCGGGATATGCACCAGGGGTGTCGATAAAGGTTATCACAGGTTTTTTAAATCTCTCTGCAAGTTCCATCAGCCTGAGGGCCTTTCTGTATCCTTCTGGATGAGGCTGTCCAAAATTGCGGTATATCCTTTCCTTTGTTCCCCGTCCTTTCTGATGGCCGATTATCATTACAGGCAAATCCTTTATCTTTGCCAGGCCTCCAACGATTGAGGGGTCATTGGAGAACTTCCTGTCGCCATGTAATTCAATGAAGTCATTTGTTATTAGGTTTATATAGTCAAGTGTATAGGGCCTGTCAGGATGCCGTGCTACGAGTGTCTTCTGCCATGGTGTGAGGGTTGAAAAGATATCTGAACGGAGCTCCTTTACCTTCTTTTCAAGTCTTTTTATCTCACCTGAAATATCTATATCCTTTCCGTCTGATAGGCGTTTTAGTTCCTCTATCTTCAGCTCGAGCTCTTCTATGGGTTTTTCGAATTCAAGGTAGTATCTTATCATTTAAATGTCACAGCCACCTTACCCGCAATCTCTTCTATCCTGTTTATGACCTCACTGTCAGGTGATATCTTCATCCCCGTAGAGATTAAGGCCTCGGCGTCTTTAAGGAATATCCTCAGATAGAGAGGATATTCACCTTTGCAGGTTGACAGGACAGACCTGAGTCTCTGGAGGCTTAAGCTGTCCGATAATGGATACTTGAGGCTTATCTCAACCCTGCCTCTTTTAGTCTCAAGCTCATCTAACCTCGATATATCTGTAGAGACAATCTTTACCCCCTTCTCTGTCTTGTCAACAGTACCCTTTACAAGAAGTAGTGCATCTTTCTGGAGGATGGGCATGCTGGCTCTGTAAAGCTGTGGGAAGACAATTACCTCGGCGCTACCGTCTGCGTCTTCAAGCGTACAGTAGGCCATTATTTCTGACTTTGACCTTGTCTGTATCTTTTTAATATTTCTCAATATGCCGCCTGTCTGAACCTCCTCACCATCTGATATATTCTCGAGTTCAGATGTCTTTTTCGCATTAATCTTCTCGAGCTGCCCCCTGTATTTTGTGAGGGGATGACCGGTAATATAAAAGCCGAGGGCCTCTTTCTCATATTTGAGGAGTTCGAATCCTTCCCACTCTTGTTCACTACCTGCGGGTTCTTCAGACACATCGCTAAAAATACTCTGCTGGCCCAAGGCCGTTGCCCTGCCTTTACCGTTTAATATTTTGTTCATTAACTCCATGGCACCAGCCCTAGTTATGCCGGGTGAATCAAAGGCACCTGCCTTTATAAGGCCTTCTATAACCTTTTTATTCACTTTCCTCGAATCAACCCTCTGGAGGAAGTTTGTTACAGAGGTGAAGGGGCCCTCTGAATTTCTTGATTCGAGTATGGACTCTATTGCTGATGCCCCGACCCCTTTCACTGCCTCGAGGCCAAAACGAATTGAATTACCTATCACCTTGAATTCCTGTCCGGACTGGTTTATATCAGGTGGGAGTATCGAAATACCCATCTCCCGGCACTCATTTATTGATTTGACTATCTTGTCTGTGTTATCCATATCGGCACTTAGGGTAGCAGCCATAAACTCAACAGGATAGTGGGCTTTCAGGTAAGCTGTTTGATAAGCAATGTGTGCATATGCTGCTGAGTGCGACTTATTGAAGCCATATTCTGCAAAGAATGCCATTAAATCAAAGAGCCTTGTAGCCTTTTTCTCAGAAATACCATTTGCCCGCACCCCCTGTATAAATGCCTCCTTCAATTTCTCCATCTCTTCTGGTTTTTTCTTGCCCATGGCCTTCCTCAGGATATCTGCCTGTCCCATAGTAAAGTTTGCAATCCTGTTTGCAATTCTCATAACCTGTTCCTGGTAAAGGATGATACCGTGAGTCTCATCTAAGATTTCCTTTAGCTGTGTCAGTTCATACTTAACGGGTATCTGGCCTTTTTTCCTTTTTATAAAGTCGTCTATCATACCGCTTCCCATAGGGCCAGGTCTGTAAAGGGCGACAATAGCTATAAGGTCTTCAAACCTGTTTGGAGACATTTTCAAAAGCAGATCTCTCATACCAGCACTTTCGAGCTGGAAGATGCCTGTTGTATGTCCCGAGCTCAGAAGTTCATATGTCTTTTTATCTTCGAAGGAGATATCCTTTAACGAAAAGTCCTCACCATTTTCCTTTATGTACTTCAGTGTTTTTTCTATCACCGTGAGTGTCTTTAACCCTAAAAAATCAAATTTTAATAGACCAATTTTTTCAATTGAGTTCATGTCAAACTGGGTCGTAATAGTCCCATCCACAGGATTTTTGTAAAGGGGCATATAGTTTGTTAAAGGCTCTGGAGAGATCACAACTCCAGCAGCATGAGTTGAGGCGTGCCTGCAGAGACCCTCAAGGCGCATGGCAATATCTATGAGTTCCTTTATCTTCGGGTTACTATCATAAAGGCCCTTTAGTTGCGGCTCGACCTCCAGTGTATCTTCAATCGTAATGTTCAGTGTGTTAGGTGTCAGTTTGGCAATCCTGTCTACCTCTGAATAAGGGAAATCAAGTGCCCTGCCGACATCCCTTATCGCTGCCCTTGCAGCCATTGTGCCAAAGGTAATTATCTGTGCAACGTGATCCTTTCCATATTTTTCTGCAACATATTGGATTACCTCTGACCGCCTGTCTTTGCAGAAGTCTACGTCTATATCAGGCATGCTTACCCTCTCGGGGTTAAGGAAACGCTCAAAGAGGAGATTATATTTAACAGGGTCAATATCTGTGATACTGAGGCAATAGGATACAAGGCTCCCTGCTGCTGAACCCCTTCCTGGACCTACAGGAATCCCCTTCCTCTTTGCGTAGCTTATGAAGTCCCAGACGATAAGGAAATATGATGAATAATCCATTTTTTGTATGATATCGAGTTCTTTTCTGAGTCTTTCTTTATAAATTGCCTTTGGCTCCGGCCCAAATTTATAAGAAAGTCCATCAAAGGCGAGTTTCTCAAGTAGTGCATCAGGTCTCTGTCTATTTTCGAGTTTATATACGGGCAGCAGGTTTAAACCTAACCTGAACTCTATGTTACACCTCTCTGCAATGGCCCTCGTGTTCAGGATTGCCTCTGGGATATCCTTGAAGGCATTCTTCATCTCCTCGGGTGATTTGAAATAGAAGCTGTCAGAGTTGAAGCGGAGACGGTTTTCATCCTTTACTGTCGTGCCAGTCTGTATGCAGAGCAAGATATCATGAGCCTTTGAATCTTCCCTCTTCATATAATGGCAGTCATTTGTGGCCACTATACCGATGTGAAGTTCTCTCGCAAGTTCAACAAGCCTTTTATTTGCATCTTCCTGTTCAGGAAGACCATTGTCCTGCACCTCTATATAAAAATTTTCCGGGCCGAGTATGTCTCTGTATTGGAGGGCTTTCTCCCTTGCCTTATCAATCATTCCCCTCTGCAAAAAATAGGGTACCTCTCCTTTCAGACATGATGTCAGCCCGATTAAGCCTTCGCTGTGTTGCGTTAGGAGATCCGTATCTATTCTCGGTTTGTAGTAGAATCCCTCTGTATAGGCCTTTGTTACGAGAGATACGAGATTTCTATATCCCGTGTTATCTCTTGCGAGTAATATAAAGTGGAAAGATGCCTCGTCCATATGTGAAGCATTTCTTCCTTCAAAGCGGCTCCCGGGTGCTACATATACCTCACAGCCAATTATGGGTTTAATACCCGCCTTGATGGCACGCCTGTAAAACTCTACTGCACCGAAAAGGTTACCATGGTCAGTTATTGCCACTGCTGGCATCCTGAAGGCTTCAGCCTGCTGGACGAGCTCTCTTATCCTGATAGCACCATCAAGGAGGCTGTATTCAGTGTGCAGATGCAATGGGACATAGTCGGCATGTTGATGCATATTGAAATATTAATCCATGGATATTTTTAAGTCAAACAGCATCTGAACCTGACTCTATCTCCTCGATCGCTTCTCTTGCGATAATGCTTACATTTTTATCTTCATCGTTTTCTGCTTCTCGGAGAAAGGAGAGGGCATCTTTATGTCCAATCATTCCGAGGAGATAGGCAGCATCGCTTCTGAGAACTGGATTTTGATCTTTCAAGAGAGGAAGGATGGAAGGGATTGCCTTTGATAAATTCTCTGGATCTTTTTCCTTTAGTGTCTCAATGAGAGCTGAAACCCCGATTCTTACCGCGAGCCTTTCATCTTTCATTAGATCCCCGATACATCCATACAGGCTCACATCATGTTTGAACATGTCTATGATGTTTTCGAGGAAGCCCTTTTCCATATAGTCAGCGATCATTGCCTTCAGGTCAGAGGGGTATATGTTGATGGGGTTCATTATGGGTATATAATATCATAACGGTCCTTATCGATAGCATAAAGGTTTTCGAAGAAAAGACATAATGGTTTAGAATTGTTGTATAATTCCTATCCATGGGATTCTGGGGTAATGTAAAGAGGGATTATAAGGCTGTCTTTAAGAGAGACCCTGCTGCAAGAAATGCCCTTGAGGTTATCTTTGCCTATCCTGGCTTCCACGCAATCTTTTTCCACAGGATAAATCACTTCCTGTGGAAGATGGGGATCCCCGTGATACCAAGGCTTTTGTCACATATCGTGAGGTTCCTTACGGGCATTGAAATTCATCCGGCTGCAAAGATCGGTCCTGGATTTTTTATAGATCACGGTATAGGTGTAGTCATTGGTGAGACAGCTGAAATAGGTGAAGACTGCCTTCTATACCAAGGTGTTACACTCGGAGGTACAGGGAAAGAGAAGGGTAAAAGGCATCCGACAACAGGGAATAAAGTTGTCATAGGTGCTGGGTCAAAGATACTCGGTCCGATAAGAATAGGGAATAATGCGGTCATAGGAGCCAATTCTGTAATACTCAAATCCGTTCCAGATAATTCGGTCTGCGTTGGAGTCCCTGGCAGGGTAACGAAGAAGAAGATTATCAGGATGACTACTGAGGAGGGATTAATAGAGGTTATGGACTATTTTCCCGACCCTATAATGGAAAAACTAAGAGACTTAGAGTCTCAGGTAGAGGCGCTTACAAAAAGGGTAGATGCCATGGAAAGAGTTGGGGGGAAAGGAAGGAAGATGAGGATTTATAACACCCTTACTGGCAGGAAGGAAGAGTTCATACCCTTGATCCCTGGTAAGGTAAAGATGTATGTGTGCGGGGTGACGGTTTATGACTACTGCCATATAGGGCATGCGAGAAGTGCCATAGTATTTGATTTCATAAGTAGATATTTAAGATATAAGGGTTATAACGTTACATTTGTAAGGAACTTTACTGATATAGATGACAAGATAATCAACAAGGCGAAACAGGAGGGCCTTTCATGGGATACCGTTGCAAAAAAGTATACACAGGAGTACTACGAGGATATGGGAAGGCTCGGAGTTGGAAAGGCAGATGTTGAACCAAAGGCAACAGAGCATATCAAAGAGATGATAGATACTATAAAAGTACTAATTGATAGAGGCTATGCATATGAGGTTGATGGCAATGTTTATTTTGAGATTGATAAATTTCCTGAATACGGTAAGTTATCAAAGAGGGACAGAGAAGAGATGATAGCAGGAACAAGGATTGAGGTTGACGAGAGGAAGAAGAACCCTGTGGATTTCGCTTTGTGGAAAAGATCAAAAGGAGGCGAGCCCGCGTGGAATAGCCCATGGGGGCCTGGTAGACCAGGTTGGCATATCGAATGCACTGCCATGTCTATAAAACACCTCGGCGAGAGCTTTGATATCCACGGCGGCGGCGCAGATTTGATCTTTCCCCATCATGAAAATGAGATTGCGCAGTCAGAGGCATTTACAGGGAAACCCTTTGCAAGATACTGGATTCATAATGGATTTATTACCATTGATAAAGAGAAGATGTCAAAATCCCTCGGTAATTTCTTTACGGTCAAAGAGATCCTTGATAAGTTTGACCCTGAGGTAGTAAGACTTTTTCTCCTGTCAACGCATTACAGGAGTCCAATAGAATTTTCTGATGAACAATTAAGCGAGGCAGAGAGTTCTTTAGATAGGTACTATTCGACAATTCTCAGGATTAATAGCTTCCTCGGGACGTTGATAGTATCTACGTCCCTCGGAAAAAATGAGGCAGGGGAAGGATCTCCAGATGCTGAAAGGATCTTTGAAGGGAGAGTGCTTCAATTCGGAGAGAGATTCGAAGAGGCAATGGATGATGATTTCAATACTGCCCTCGCACTCGGACATATCTTCGGATTTATACGAGATGTGAACAGATTTCTTGACAGCAGACCATCAGGCCCAGAGGCCAGAGAGTCTTTGCAGAGGACAAAGGAGCTCCTCTCAGAAGTGGGGGGGGTCCTGAATATCTTCGGCAGAACCCCTGATGCGTGGTACAGCTCATTAGTGGTTACGAAGAAGATCGGACTTTCTGAAAAGGAGATACTCGAGAAGATTAAACAACGGCAGGATGCAAGGCAAAGGAAGGAATGGGAAGTGGCAGATAGAATTAGAAAGGAACTCGAAGAAAAAGGAATTATCCTTGAAGATAAAGAGGACAGAACGGACTGGAAGGTCAAGGTCGGGTAGTGAACCCCGCTCCTGCCATGCAGGCACGCAGAGGCGGGGTGAATGGATTTATGGCCTGAATCCTGTTCTTGAGGCAATAAGGGCAGGCAGAAATATAAAAGGTATTTTTCTATCCCTCAGCAGACAGGATTCCCCTGAGGTCTTTGAGATTAAGAAAGAGGCAGAAAAGAGAAATATCTCTCTCATGAGAGTCGACACGAGTTTTTTTCATGCCCGTTTTCCAAAGGGGCACCAGGGGATCGCAGCAAAGGTTTTACCGAAGATTTATATTGTTCTTGAGGAGTTACTCAAGATTCCATCGAGGAGGGATGAGCCTCCATTGTTCATACTCCTTGATTGCGTAGAGGACCCAAGAAATTTTGGCGCCATATTGAGGGTGGCAGATGCTGCAGGTGTACATGGCATAGTTATCCAATCACGCAGGTCTGTTACTCTCGGTTCTGAGGTATCAAAGGCCTCTGCTGGTGCTGTGGAATACGTTCCTGTTTCTATAGTGGCCAACATAAAGCATGCGATTCAAGAGATGAAAGAAAGAGGGGTAACAGTAATTGGTGCTGAGGCAGGGGTAGAGAGGGTAGTGTGGGATTTAGACCTTAAATTGCCTTTAGCCCTTGTAATAGGTTCTGAGGGGAAGGGGCTGAGGAAGACGGTGAAGGAAAGCTGTGATATTTTGGTCTGCCTCCCTATGAAAGGCAGAATAAACTCCCTTAATGTCTCTGTCGCCGTAGGTATATTGGCTTTTGAGATTTTAAGACAAAGGCTTCATAAGAATTAAATATTGGAGAAAAATCGAAATAAATAAAGTTATTCTTGAATTTTTGAAATTAGCCATTTTATAATAAAATTTGTTAAATTGCGTATTTTAAGGATTAGTGTTTCCTCTTTCTATCCATAACATTTGTAAATATTACAAAGCCACCGTAGCTCAGCAGGCAGAGCAGCTGATTTGTAATCAGCGGGTCGGGGGTTCGATTCCCTTCGGTGGCTCCATGAAAGGAGTTCGTGGGGAAGATAAGATATCCCCCACGCAGCAGGAGAGGTTCCCGAGT
Organism: Nitrospirota bacterium; assembly: GCA_040753955.1. GTDB lineage: Bacteria > Nitrospirota > Thermodesulfovibrionia > Thermodesulfovibrionales > SM23-35 > JASEEX01. The sequence goes on from JBFMDQ010000050.1 coordinate 9,707, forward strand.
GGCCAAAGGGAGCAGACTGTAAATCTGCCGGCGCAGCCTTCGGAGGTTCGAATCCTCCCCTCTCCAGAGCGAACAAAAATCTCTGATTTTTGTTCGGAAATTATTTTATCCGTGAAAAGTCGGAGACTTTTCACGGCCGAGCGGGAGTAGCTCAGTGGTAGAGCGTCGGCCTTCCAAGCCGAGGGTCGCGGGTTCAAATCCCGTTTCCCGCTCCATGCCCATGTAGCTCAGTCGGTAGAGCACATCCTTGGTAAGGATGAGGTCACCGGTTCAATCCCGGTCATGGGCTCTGGGAAGGTAGTGAATAGTAAATAGTGTATAGTGAATAGTTTTTATTGCCTACTGTTCACTAACGACTATTCACTGAAATAAGGAGGTTATATGGCAAAGCCTAAATTCGAGAGGGTAAAGCCCCATGTAAATGTAGGGACGATAGG
>JBFMDQ010000051.1:0-1879 GCA_040753955.1 Nitrospirota bacterium
AATAGATTAGGATGCTTGATCACAGGCAGAGCTGCCATTACCTCATCCAGGTCCCCTGGACTTAGCTTGGCAGCTCAACCTGATGCCCGCACCTTTTCAGTAAGATTGAAGGTTTCTTGCGCCATAATCATTTTACCTTTCATATCCCACTATGCTTTGGACTTCAAGAAAGAGATAAACTGTCTGGCAACGTCAGATAAGGGACGTTTCTTATTTGTAATGATATAGAAATTCCGAAATAATGGAACCCCTTCAATACCAAGGGTTTTAACACGCCCGGCCTCAATAGCATTCCGGGCAGCTAGGGTTGAAACTACTGATACTCCTGCTCCACCTTCTACAGCCTGGATGCAGGCCTCGGTATCACCGACCTCGGCGACGAGGTTCAAATCTTTCAAGGAGAAACCGGCCTTTTCGAATGCCCGCTCATATGTAGCCCTTGTGCCAGAGCCCAACTCTCTTCCGATAAAATTTTGTACCCGGAGCTCATCGAGTGTAATTTTTTCCTTTTTTGCCAGAGGACTATCTATCGGAACAATGAGAGATAGTTTATCTTCTTTGATAAAGGGTATGAGATCTACATCTGGATGCTCATAGTCTGTCCCGATGATGCCAACCTCGATCTGGACGTTGACCACTTTGTCAAAGGTCTTTTGGCTATCAGATATCTCTAACCTGAGTTCCACGCCGGGGATCTTCTGAATAATCTCTTTCAAAAGACCGGGGATAATGAATTGTCCTGGGATAGTGCTAACGCCTACTAAAAGTTCTTTTTTCATGGCTTTCCTCCTGCTCTTTTATATGTCAAGCAATCCCTTGAAAATCAAGGAACTACAAGCATATTCAGTTTCAGCTTACCGCAGTTTGTCATTCCGTGCTTGACACGGAATCCAGTTGTTTTTCAAAGGCTTCTGGATTCCTGCTTTCGCAGGAATGACATTAAAACTCTGTTTATTATTGAACAGTGTCTTTCCAATCATGGAAAGGCCCTTGGTATGTGTATTATGATTTCTGAAACCCGTGTTCCAGGTGTGGGATTGGCAAGTTCCCTGGTATCTTGCACTCCCGATGCTAATAGCGTCCACAGAGTTACTCAAGCCTGTAAACTATCGGCAATATTATCTCTGCGCTGACTGGAGGCCTCGGAAAAGGGGAGGCACTTTTTATGGTCTCTACTGCGTTTTTATCAAGTAGTCCGAACTTTGAACTCTCCAGTACCTTTATGTTATTAACATGCCCATCTTCGGAGATAACAAAAGACACCATTACTCTACCTGACCATCCCATCCTCCTTGCCATATCGGGATAAGAGAGATGTTTCATTATCCTGTCCCTTATGTAAACAAAGTGCTCTTTAAGATACCTCGCCTTCTTTACCATGGAATCTCCAGTTCCCCTGCCATACGCTACATTTGTCCCCGTTTTGACACCTTCTGATAGGCCATCTTGCCCACCAGAAGGGACTCCTGCATTCATACCTCCAGACAGACCAATGATCCTTTCAGATGAAGATGCTGGCACCTCTACCTGACTTTCGGATATAGATGGTGAGGTCTGGCCCCCATGAATAATTTCTGTTTCCTGCTTTATCTCGGCTTCTTCATGCCTTTCAGGAATAGATTCCTTCCTCTCAGGAATGGATTCCTTTTCCAAAGGTGGACCTGCCTTTTTAGCCGCTCCCTTCCCCTTCTTAGGCAGATGAGTTAGTTCCTTTATCCCTTCCTTCATCAGTCCGGCTGGCTCTCCAATGCTGAAATCAATAACGATTGGCTTTTTCACATCTACCATAGAGAGGCTGGTGCCTATGGTGATCATTAATGCCAGTGCATGGATGGCAAAGGACCACAAAAATGCCTTAAATTGGTAGCCCATCTCTAAA
>JBFMDQ010000051.1:1979-9569 GCA_040753955.1 Nitrospirota bacterium
GCCCTTATCAGTATAGGGATGCCCCTATCAAGGTGTATTATGGCTTCCCTTAAACCATTTAAGGATACAGGTCTTGAGTTCAGGTATAAGTTACCCATTTTATCTATTTCTATAGTCTGTGTTCTCAGTGTCTCCTCATGGCTTTTTGAAGCCTTCGGAAGCTCCACGGGTATGATTCCCGTAGCTATGAATGTGGATGTAGTTAACACTATAGTAAGGAGAACAAGCATAACATCCACAAGGGGGATTACATTAATGTAATCAAATTCTTTCTCTTCCATTTTTAATTTCCCACTGCATTATGAGGACTTTTGCCTTCCTCAAAAGAAAGTTATAGAGTGCAACAGAGGGTATCGCCACAAGGAGCCCTACAGCAGTCACCTTTAATGCAAGGGCAAGACCAATCATTATATTACCCGTATCCACGAAGCCTTCTTTTCCCATTGTATAGAACGTGAGCATTATTCCAAGGACTGTCCCTAATAGGCCAATATAAGGCGCATTGCTTCCTATAGTTGCTACGATGTGGAGCTTCTTTGTGAGCTTAAGCTCAAGTGACTTTTTATCATTAAAATTATCTAATTTAATGTTTTTATAAACCAAGTGCCTCTCAATAGATATAGCGATGGCGATCACACTGAGGAGAATCAGAAAACCTATTATTCCGTAATCCACTGCTAACTTAAGCCATTCCATTTTTTCCTCTCCTTAATCTCCTTAATATTTTGCCGAGGGGTACTGTACCCAATCTACTGCCTAATTTCGCAGCCCATTTTCAAAAGGTAAATTTCACCTGAACGCCAAAGGTTTGATAAGGCATGGGATAGCCGTACACCTCCTGGTAGCTCTCGCCAAAAAGATTATTGACGAAAGCAAGAATCTTTAGTGGCCCAAACTTTGCCTTCTTAAAGAAGGTCTGTTCTATACCCAGATCCATAATAAAGTATTCATCAAAGGTATAGCCGCCTTCGCTTTTTCTTTCCCCTACATATCGGAGATCGGATGTTATTAAGGTATCCTTCAATAGCCGATATCTCAACCCCAAGTTAGCCTTATGTTTAGGTGGCAGATCAAGCAAGAAAGCACTCGGCAGAGCGCCTTTGTCATAATTCATCTCCCTGTATGAATAATTACCGAAAATGACCAGCTTATCAAACAAGATACCGTTAAACTCCCCTTCAACACCGTAAAAACCCACCGAATCAATGTTATAGGCGTAATTGATTGGGTAGTATAGACCCGCAGAATCCATCACTGTATAATTGGTTACATCAATGTAATACGCCGAAACTCGAGTATCGATATTCTCCTTTAATCGCTGATAGATACCAACATCATAATGCCAGCTTGTCTCTGTCTCCAATCTTTCCGTTAGACCCGCCCGGGCCCATGTTGGTCTATCTCAACAACCCAGGAGATGGTAGTCCCTGTTTACCGAGACATATGCCTCTGTCTTTGGGCTGAATTTATAACTTACGGTACATTTCGGTAACCAGAGATCGGTCTTGATCTTGTGTTTGTATTGTGTTTTAGTACCAGGGTCTGCATAGGGAGAGGTTAATTCCCGTACATGGGCATAACGGAGCCCTAAGTTCAGTGTTAATTTTTGGGCAATTGTCCAGATATCCTCAAAATAACCTGCCTGTATCCTATAAATGTCCTCCCTGAACTCCGTTTCCATCCTTCTTTGATCATATCCTACCGTGAGGGAATTGTTTTCCCATAGGGTCAGCCGATACTGAAAAATGCCTCCATAATGCTTCTCTTCTCGGACAGCACCACCGCTATACATTTGTACCAGCTTCTTACCGGAAAGCGCATACCAATAGCTGTCCTCATCACTTGTAGTCTGAAAGAGATGAACCTTCAAAGTAGTACTTTTTATGGACTGTTCAAAGATAAGATCCAGGTGAGTGGTTTCTCTTTCCTTATAAGAGTCGCCGCCGGGATAGGAGATGGTGCGAAATTTCCTCATTGTGTCCGCATCTTCACGCACTATGGGATAACCGGGATCAAAATCAAGTCTACTGGGATCGTTAACAACTGGATACCCCATATCAAGAACTGAGCCCTTATAGGACAACGTTAAATTCCCCTTAAAGGGGAAAAGGTAGTTCAACCTTGCAGAATAGTCATTTCCTCTCGAATAGTTATTTCTCAGATAGCCGTCCGACTCTCTGTACCCATAATTAAAGAAATAGCCCAAATTGCCTACACCGCCTTCCACAGCTACTCTGCCGCCATAGGTATCAAAGCTGGAGCAATCCGACTGCAACGTAATCTTCGGGAATAACGGGACTCCCTTCTTCCCCTTTTTGGTGATGATATTGATGATGCCCCCCTGTGAATTTTCGTACAAGGCAGAGGCACCGCCCCGAGTGACCTCTATTTTCTCAATATCCGCTGTGGTCAGACTGGACCAATCGACGAAGGTATCGGCGCCTGCGGTTGGGGAGGTTATGGGTCTTCCATCGATGGCAATGGTAAACCTACTGTCATCGAATCCCCTCATCATGATCATCTGTTGGGGATCAGGCACTGTTGAAGTCCGCATAACATCAATTCCAGTTAGGTGCGTCAAGATGTCTTCAACCCTTTCAATCAAACCGCTTTTTTCAAACTTTTCCACATCTATAATGGTTTTGGTAGGAGTAATGGTTACCGCTCCTCCATAAAAGGCAGTAACAACCAGTTCTGGTAGTTTTATAGCCTCTTCCTCAGGTAGTGGACACTCTGGACACTCTTTAACTTCCGCCTGCCCGAAGGTCATTTGTTCACCAATAACCTCTTTGACCTCATCCTCTCCCATTTCCCCTACCCATCCCATCCGGGGCAGAAAGGGAATCAAGAACCCCATTAATAACATAGTTAATACAAACTTTTTCATTAAAAGACCCAACCCTTTTTCTTTTACTTTTTTGATAATTGAGCCCTATCTTTGACCCTTAATCCTCTTCCAGATCTTCTATCCACTTCCTCTCATCGAAACCTATCTCCTCCTTTCTCTCCTTTTCCCAGCCAGGCATGGCCGGGGGAAGGAACCCATAATCAACTATTTCTCGTATATCTATCTCGCCCTTTAGGAAGCCGAGGTGCTTGAACATCCTGATCTGAAAACGTGTCAGATCCAGGGGTTCCCTTCCGTCAAGACTCACCTCCCGCAATGCACACTTCATAGCCACCTCCTCAGGGACACCGGTATGATAGGGGAGGCTTTTCCTGGCCTCCCTCTCCTTCTCCCTTATGAACTTGAAGGCTTGGACTAATGCCTTGCAAAAACCATGTACTGCCTCGGTCTTCACCTGAAGTGTCTTATCTCCAATGATAATCCCATCAACCACATATCCTGGAATCATGTCATTCATGGAACGAAAAAGTCGGCTTACACCATGTATCTCCAACATAGTCGCTACCGGGTCTCATGTAAATATTGCGCTTACACGGCCCGATTTGAAGGCCGCTTCCGTTTTCATAGGCTCTCCCAACTCAATCCCCAGAGTGATCTCAATATCATTCAAGGTCATTCCATGACGTGCTAGTAGGGTACCTACCAGAGTCCGGGTGGAAACATCCCGGCCCATGGCTACTTTCTTCCCTTTGAGATCCTCCACCTTCTGAATATCACTGTATTTCCAGACATGTAGCCCGCAGCGGGTTCCGGGATGGGATCTGCCTGCCCAGGCAACCACCTTGATAGGAACCCTATTTTCCAAGGCAAAGACGATCTGGGGAAAACCAAGAAGCGCCCCATCTAAATCACCATGCAAGATAGCCCCAATAGTACTCTTGGCATCCCGTATTACATGGAGGTTCACCCGAATGCCCTCTTTATGAAAAAACCCTTGGTCCATTGCGACATAGAGAGGTAGGGAGTCAATGCTTCTGCCGTATCCGATATTGAGGGTATGTAAATCCGACTTGTCGGGTCCTTTATTGCAGCCCGTGAAGAGGAAGGCTGCTATAAATAACAAAAAGGCGAAAAGTATAGGTCTCTTATATCTCACTTAAATTTCCCCTTCCAGTGTGGTCTGCCTATGCCAAAGTAAAATCCTATTTTGGGCAAACCGAACCAGCCTGTCCCATAGATATCCCAGTATTCCAAGGACCAGAAGACCAACGAACATCTTTGGGGTATCAAATACACGTTCCGCCTCCACCAGTAAGTAGCCCAGACCCGATTCAGCAGCCAGCATTTCTACGCCGACAATGGCTAGCATGGCGAGGGCCGTTGATATTCTGAGGCCCGTAAGGACCATGGGGAGGCTGGCAGGCAGAATAATCTTGCAAAAAACCTGTCTCTGATTGGCTCCCAGGGTCTTTGCGGCCTGGATTAATTTGATATCAACCCCTTTTACCCCTGCTATGGTATTTAGCAGTATGGGGAAGAGGCTGGCCTTAAAGATGATGATAACCTTGGAGCTATTGCCCATCCCGAACCAGAGGATCATCAGGGGAAGTAAAGCTATAGGGGAGATAGGGCGGATCATCTCGATTAAGGGATCGACGTACTCCTCTAACCTCCGGGACCAACCCACTATGACGCCCAGCCCCACTCCAATCAAAGCCCCCAGCCCATAGCCCATTCCCGCCCGGTACAGGCTAACAGAGATATGAGTGAATAGCTCCCCTGAGCAAGTCAACTTCCATGCCTCCGCAAGAATGACAGTGGGAGCCGGAAGAAAGAGGGGGTCTACCAGTTGCCACTGCCCTACTACTTCCCAGACCCCAAAAAATGAAATCAGGGACAAGACGTTTCCTTTTTTCATTTTTCCCACCGGTTAATTCTTTCCTTATAATTCTCTTCCTCCAGGATCAACCCCTTTACCTCAGCCGCCAGTGCAACAAAGTCTGTTGAAGTGATGATCTCCCGCTTTCTTGGTCTCCCGAAAGGGATGTGAAATATTTTCTTTACCCTTCCCGGTTGGGAGCTCACCACTACTAATCGGTCCGATAGGAAGACAGCCTCCTCAATGCTATGGGTCACAAAGAGAACCGTGCAACGGTTTTCCTGCCAGATGCGGAGAAGCTCTACCTGCATAGCTTCTCTGGTCAGGGCATCAAGGGAGCCGAAGGGTTCATCCATGAGGAGCAATTTAGGCTCGTTTGCTAATGCCCTGGCAATAGCTACTCTTTGCCTCATTCCACCACTCAGCTCATGGGGGTACCTATTCTCAAATCCCTCCAGTCCCACTAGCCTGACATAGTTTTTTATGATTTCCCTGCGCTTTCTTTTGGATATCCCTTTAACCTCAGGGCCGAACTCAATATTTCCGGCCACTGTTCTCCACGGAAATAAAACGTATTCTTGGAAGATGATGGTCTGATTGGCATCAGGTCCATCTATTGGATGTCCATCAAAAAGGAGAACTCCACTTGTAATTTGTTCCAAGCCTGCCACTAACAGTAGAAAAGTGGTCTTTCCACAGCCGCTTGGCCCAACAATAGTGATAAACTCCTTCTCCTCCACCTGTAAACTGAAATCATCCAATGCGACTGTGTTCTTCCCTTGCCCGTTAGCATAGACCTTCCTAACTTTATGCACATCTATAAGAGGCATCCTTTCTTCCCAAGGTGATCTGTTCCAGGAAACCCTCAATTCGAACCCTGAGCTGACCAACATCCGATTGTGAGAAGTCCGTCACAATATGCAGAAATGGAAGACCATGTTTTCCTTTGACGAGCTCACCCACTCTATATGACTCGATGTTAAACGTGTGACAAAATTGCCAGGTCAAATCAACGACCCCTTGGACGTTATACTCTGAAATCAGTCTGTCTATCTGCTCAAACCTCATGTTATTTGGGGTCATGCAGGAGCAGGTAACTCTTAGGTATCTTTCCGCTATAGCCTCGATAGGATCCTTCTCCTCGTCCACCAGATCATCAAGGCGTGTAACCCCTCCACACCCCTCTTGGCAGACCACAACGCCTCCACATTCCTCTATTAACCTCAATACCTTGTCACACCCTAAACTATTCCCCAGGCCAGTCCATAGTATTCGGGGTCTTTCAGCCGAGCAGGCAAACTCTTTGTGCCTAATCCTCCTTCTCAATTCTTCTAAGAGCATCGTGAGTTTTCTTGTGTACTCTTCCCGGTCAACACAATATGAGAACATAGTTGATAAGCCAACAAGATCTACACCCATTATAGGTACTGGATGGGACTTGCGGCAGCTATGGATCTCTTTCAAAAGCGTGCGTTCCTTGTTAACCTGTTTGATAGCTTGCCTTAAACCTTCATCAGTAATCTCTGTGCCCACATGTTCCTCGATGAAGACCTTGAGCTTCCTCACCTCAGCAGTCCAGTGCTCCAGGGCTTCCTTCTCGTCAGGTAACTGTGGGAGATCCATGATATGCATGGGTTTCTCTCTTGCTAACAGCTCATACATCTTTTTCCTACCATCACAAGTAGTCTCCCCAACAATACAATCTGCTAAAAGGAATAGCAGGCAAGTTTTAGAGATGGCTCGACCATAGGTTGCCTTAACCATGGGGCATTGCTCAGCCGGGAGCACCCTCTCTGCTATGGCAATCGGTTTCTCAGTAGTCCCGCACAAACCAACAGGTATTGCTCCCGCAGCCAGAACTAATTCCTTAGGAAAGTAAGAACAAAGGCATCCCACCACCTTTTTCCCCTCATCTTTGGCCATCTTTATTTCCACAGCGAGATCAGTCCTTACTTCTTCAATTGTTTTATCTACTTTGAAGTGCATGACCCTTCCCTCCGTCAATCTTTATTTACTCCTGGGCAGTTGTTTTCAAAGTATTATCTTTGCACATTGTTCCTTGGCGAGGAGAGCAGCTCCCAGAGCACCGATAATTTGTGGATCCTCAGAAAGCGGAGTAAAGTGTACTTCCAAAAACTCTTCTAAGGTCTTCCGGACGCCCACATTCTTGGCTACGCCACCTACAAACACGATATTTTCCTCTATACACAGGCGTTTAGCCATATTACCCACTCGTTTAGCAATTGCATGATGTAGACCGGCTGCGATATCTTCTTTCTCCTCCCCTGATGCAAGTAGGGAGACAACTTCTGATTCAGCAAAAACGGTACAGGTACTGTTTATACTGCACGGTTTTCTTGACCGTAGTGAGAACTGACCCAGTTCTTCAAGATCAACTTCTAATGCCCGCGCCATGACCTCAAGAAACCGCCCTGTTCCTGCTGCACACTTATCATTCATTACAAAATCAGACATAATTCCATCTTTATCCAGTTTGATAACCTTACTATCCTGGCCACCTATGTCAATCACTGTCCTGATACTGGGCTCTAGATAATGTGCACCCCTTGCATGACAAGTAAGTTCGGTAATAGTTTTATCGACAAATGAAAGAGAGACCCGACCATAACCGGTGCCTACTATATGTCTTATCTCTTCTCTCTTATAACTTGCCTCACTGAGGACTTTATTAAAAACCCTTTCCCCAGCTTTTTTTGGATTGGTGCCAGTGGGGATAATAGAGTATGAAATAATACCCTGGTCATCTATAAGTACACATTTTGCAGCTAAAGATCCGACATCTATGCCCGCGAACACTGTATTCTTTCTTGTTATCTTTTGCGCCTTTAACATTTAAAAAGCA
>JBFMDQ010000052.1:0-7900 GCA_040753955.1 Nitrospirota bacterium
AGTATATAATTATAACACATCACTCTAATGGCCTTAAAAACTTGACTTAACTGATACTTTTATTAAAAATATGTCTTGAGATTTTATTTTCAGGAGGTGCATTATGGCAAAGAAAAAATCAAAGGAGTTAATAAAGGTTGAACCGACAAAGGCCCTTTCACCTTCTGAGGAAATGGAGAGATGGTTCGAGGATTTTTTCAGAAGACCCTTTTCTTTAATGAGACCGTCGTGGTGGTTCCCGAGATTAAGGATGCCTGAAATTGAAGAAGTCACTCCATCGGTGGACGTCTTTGAGGAAGGGAATGATGTGGTAGTGAAGGCAGAGTTACCCGGGATGAGTAAAGAGGATATAGATGTAAAACTAACAGATGATATTATAACTATTTCCGGAGAAAAGAAGAAGGAAGAGAAGGTTGAAAAGAAGGATTATTACAGGGTGGAACGCTCATATGGCTCCTTTGCACGATCCTTCCGCCTGCCTACCGAGGTACAGACGGATAAGGCAACGGCGAAATTCAAGGAAGGGGTTCTCGAGATAAGGATACCGAAGACTGAAGCGGCAAAGAAGAAAGAGAAGAAGCTTTTGATTGAATAGAAAGATCAGATCAGGCATTCTGGGTCTGGGGATACCTTTCTAAAGTGTTCGATCCTATAAACTTCTTTGGAATTGACAGAAGGGATTGTCTGTAAAAAGGAAGTAGTATCGTTTCAGGCCATCGAGGTTTTGTGGTGGAATTTGTTCAAGAATTCTGCTAAACTTTTCAAAGTATCCGCCCCGTTCAGTTTTTATTGTAAATCGAACTCTATCTTTCAAGCAGCTTTTAAAATTAGAACTGTGGTAAAAATAGAAGCCTAATTCTTTGGGAAAGGAGGTGAATATTATGATACTTGAACCCGAATTACGCAAGGGTATGTATTAAATGACCACACTGTGTCATTCCGAGCGAAGCGAGGAATCTCATTTTGAGTGATGAGATTGCCACGTCGCTCCGCTCCTCGCAATGACATTTTGAAAGGTTTGCGTAATTCGGGTTGAAATAACTGACAAGGAGAAGGAAGTATTAAAATACATCCTCGAATATTATCTTGGTGAGCTTAGAGAAGAGGTAGTAAAAGCAGAGGATGTTAAATGGAAACCATCCCTCCATGAGGAAGAAAGTATAGTAAAAAAGCTTATTGAAAAATTATCTTGATTCCTCTAAAAGTGAGAGGGGATTATTCCCCTCTCACAGAATTTAAATGGCTTCATTGGTTACTGCTTATGCCATACTTTCCCCTTAAAGAAACGTATAGCACCTCACAGATAGTCTTTCTCCTGACGTATTTTTCGCTTTTTTCAAGGAGGACGAGATTCTGAATTCCCCGTTCTATTACAGGTGCGATTAACCTTCCTTCGGTCCTGAGCTGGTCTACCAGAGGTGGGGGAATCTCGGTACACGCAGCAGTAATACAAATTCTATCATAGGGAGACATCTCTTGATACCCGAGGCCTCCATCCCCCTTTACAAGGACGATGTCATTATAGCCCGCCTTTTCGAGATTTTTTCTCGCAAATTCGAATGTCAAAGGGTCAATTTCAATGGACACAACCAGACCATCTGGTCCGACGATCTCTCTTGCCAGTGCAGCGCCATAGCCTGAACCAAGACCAACTTCGAGAAATTTATGGCCTTTATAGAGACTCAGGTGCTCATAAAAGAGAGGATAACTGTGCGGGCATGATATAGTAGCCTCCTTACCAGGAAGGGGGAGGGGAACTTCAAGATAGGTATAATCCCTGTAATCAGGTGGTATGAAATCCTCCCTCCGAACCTTCAGCATTGCATCCTTTATGAGCCTTGATCTGATGTACCCACGCCTGATGAGCCACTTTACCTTCTCCTCCCTCTCCCTCTCAAATTCCTCTCCACTTTTAGTAGGTTTTTTTGGTGGTGGCACTATCCAGCCCTGCATTTTTATTCGACCTGTGCTGATAGGTTTTTATTGTTAATACTACTCTATAAACACCAAAGGTTTCTATAAAAAGGGTAAAAAATTTGCTACTTCCATAACATTTGTTGATAAAATGCCTCTGCATTTCTTATTATTAAACCGAGGAATAAATTAATAAACCTTTTAGGGAGTGAAAGAGATGGAGTTTTCAGAGGAGGAACTTAAACAATACCACAGACAGATGTCGATGGATGGCTGGGGTGAGACAGCGCAGGAAAAACTCAAGAATTCCACTGTATTCATAGCAGGTGCAGGGGGTTTAGGTTCTCCCGTAGCAATATATCTTGCTGTTGCCGGAGTAGGCCATATAAGAATCTGCGATTTCGATTGCCTTGACCGGACAAATCTTAATAGACAGGTATTGCATGACCATATGAGAATAGGCACAAATAAGGCAGTCTCTGGAAAACTTACAATTGAAAGAATGAACCCCTATATAAAGGTAACGGCACTCCCAGAAAAGATAGTTGCTGAGAATATTGATGAACTTGTGGGAGATACTAAGATAATCGTGGATTGCATGGACAATTTTCCAACAAGGTATCTTTTAAATGAGTTAGCCATCAGGAAGAATATACCTCTGGTTTACGGAAGTATAAGGGGCATGGACGGGATGCTCTCTTTTATAAAATCTCCAGAAACGCCTTGCCTTCGCTGCCTCTTCCCCGAGGCCCCTCCGAATGAGGTCTTTCCCGTTGTTGGGGCAACACCAGGGGTTATAGGTTCTCTTCAGGCCCTTGAGACCATTAAATATCTGACCGGCATTGGTATAAACATCAAAGGAAGACTCCTTATATGGGATGGGGGCAGGACTGAGTTCAGGATTTTTAAGGCCCCGAGGGACCCTAACTGCCCAGCATGTGGAGACAATAAACAGAAATAAATAATGAAGCGATAGGTGGGGAGGTGAAAAATGCCCGAACTGAGATTGAATTTCGTAACACGGGAATGGGTAATTGTTACCGCAAGTAAAAGACCAGATGACTTCATAGGGGTAAAGAAGAAAAAGAAACCAGGATTCCTTAAAACATGTCCTTTCTGCCCTGGAAATGAGTCAAAAACACCAGATGAAATATATACAGTTCGCGATGAAAAGGGCTGGAGGATTAGGGTTGTGCCTAATAAATTTGCAGTAATTTCAGAAGAAGGTGAACGGACAAGAGCACACTCTGGATTAAAAAAGTGTGTCAGTGGAGTCGGGATCCACGAGGTTATAATAGAAACACCCATTCATAACCTCACAACAGCAACCCTGCCCGTTGGACCTCTGAAGGAGGTAATACAGACATATAGATACCGCTTCCTCGAAATATATAAGGACCCGAGGGTAGAGCATGTGATTATATTCAAAAACAATGGCCCTGCATCAGGCACCTCCATAGAACATTCGCACTCACAGATAGTAGGACTTTCCATAATACCCCTCCAGATAAGAAACAGATTTGAGGAGTACATGAGATTCTTTGATGACACAGGCGACTGTTTGATGTGCAAAACGATTAGTGAGGAGTTAAATGAGGGCGCAAGGATTCTATTTAATACAGACCATTTTGTATCCTTTGTTCCATTTGCTGCACTATCACCGTTTCATATCTGGATATTTCCAAAAAGGCATTCGGGTTCCTTTGCTGACATAACTTCAGAAGAGGTGTGGGACCTTGCAAAAAACCTTAAATCAACCATGGCGAGGTTATACCATGGGCTGGAGCACCCTGATTTTAATTATGTAATAAGGTCAGGAAAGATAGGCGATGCAGATTCCGAATTCATCCACTGGTATCTAAGCATAGTGCCTAGGGTAGCAATGGCATCTGGCTTTGAACTTGGCTCAGGTGTATATATTAATCCACTAATACCAGAGATAGGTGCAGAATTTTTAAGAAGTGTAAAGATACCAGAATATTACATATAGAAAACATATTGAACAGAAAAGAGGTAATACAAACGCAATAAGTATATTTCCATATTCAGAACAGGTTGTCACTCCAGCTTGTCTGGAGTCCTTCTTAAAAAAGATTCCCGACAAGCAGGAATGACACTCTATTTAATGCGTTTGTATTAATATAAGAGAATTTTCAGGTGAACATTTAGCAGGGTGCAGCCTGTACGATCATAGCAATTTATGTAACAACAGGATAAATCTTCCGAGATGTTCAAAAAAAGCAGGATATACAATGAAGGCGTATCTCATTAAAAAACTGCTACTCCTCATTCCACTACTTCTTGGTGTTACATCCCTTACATTTGCCCTTACAAAGGCACTGCCAGGCGACCCGGTCTTTAGCATGGTGGGAGAAAGGGCGCAGCCTGAGGTTATAGAGAAGATAAGAAAGGAACTTGGTTCTGATAGAAATATCTTCAGCCAGTACATTGGATATATAAAGCTGCTGGTAAAGGGGGAATTTGGACGCTCATACTATACAAACAGGAGGGTATTTGACGACCTCCTTTTGAAATTTCCAAACACCCTGAAACTCGCATTGGGAGCTATGATCATCGCTATCCCCTTTGGCCTTTTTTTGGGCTTTGTCTCTGCTTATAAAAGGGGGACTATTACAGACAGGGTTATATCATCACTCTCGGTAACAGGTCTAAGCATTCCCGTCTTCTGGAGCGGACTTTTGATCATGCTTTTCTTCAGTCTTAGGCTTAAACTCCTCCCTCCTTCCGGTACAGGTGACATAAGATTTCTCATACTCCCTTCTATAACCCTTTCTCTACCCGCCCTCGCAACCCTGACAAGGGTTGCGAAGACGACACTCATGGAAATCTTCGATATGCCCTTTGTTACCACAGCGAGGGCAAAGGGTATAGCAGAGCTTAAAATAAATCTTCTCCACGTGTTCAAAAATGGACTCATACCTCTTGTGACTGTAATAGGACTTGATTTTGGAAGTTATCTTAACGGTGCGGTTCTGACTGAGACAATATTCGGATGGGATGGTATAGGAAGGTTCACAATGGAAGGGATAATAAAGAGGGACTATCCTGTAATAATGGGCTGTATAATTGTCGGTACTATTATTTTCGTTCTCATCAATCTACTTGTTGATATCCTTTATCACTACCTTGACCCGAGGGTAAGGTTATATGAGAAAAGCAGGTAGGGTTTCCGTAGGCATATTGTTTTTAATATCTTTGCTTTCTTTCTCTGCACCCCTCATTTCCCCTTATGATCCTGACAAGATAGACCTTGAGAGTATAAAGGAGCCCCCGAATTCAAAACATCTATTCGGGACAGATAATAAAGGCAGGGATATCCTTTCGAGGGTACTCCACGGAGGTAGGATTTCAATAAGCGTAGCTATTATGGCTGCATTCTTGTCTATAGGGATAGGCCTGATTGTCGGCCTCTGCTCAGGATATTTGGGAGGCAAGATTGATATAGCTATTACGGCCCTGATTGATTTAATACTTTCTTTCCCAGCGTTCCTTCTTGCTATAGGTATCTCTATTATATTTCCACCAGGCATTTATACTGTGATGATAGCAATTGCCGCAGTTGGATGGGCCTCATTTGCAAGACTTATAAGGGGATATATACTTACCGTGAAAGAAGCCCCTTTTGTAGAGGCAGCAAGGGCCCTTGGATGCAGTCAGATAAGGATTCTTTTTATTCATCTCATGCCCCAGTGCATTCCGCTGTTGCTCGTAATGATGGGGCTGAAACTCGGAGGTTATATATTGACAGAGGCGTCATTGAGTTTTTTAGGATTAGGGGCTCAACCTCCAACAGCAACATGGGGATCTATGGTGAGTGCAAACAGATCTTATATCTCTTCGGCCCCTTGGATGATACTTTTCCCTGGGTTAATGATAGTCATTACTGCTTTATGTTTTAACACCCTTGGTGATGCCTTAAGAGACAGGTATGGTTTGAAGATAAAAGGGTAAACCCCCCACCTTGCAAAGGTGCGGGGTAGGGCTACATTTCCATCAGTTTTTCTTCCTCTTCCTGCTGCATCTTGCATTCTATACACATAGTAGTGACAGGCCTTGCCTCGAGCCTCCTTATATCTATTTCATCTCCGCACTTATCGCAGATACCGAATACACCATGTTCTATCCTTTCTATGGCGTCCTCGATCTTCTTTAAAAGCCTTCTCTCTCTTCCTCTTAACCTTAGCATGAAGCTTCTCTCTGTCTCTGCGGATGCCTGGTCGCCGAGGTCTGGGAATATGGTCTGCCCAGGAAGTTCATTTAGTGCCTCCCCAGCCTCGGCAAGGAGAGCCTCTTTCTGAGCTACAAGCTTTCTCTTTATCTCCTGTATCTTCTTTTCTCTTGGAGTAAGTAGTGCTGTTTTTTTTGTCTTCGGTTTTTTAGCTTTCCTGGTGACCTGTTTCTTTGGCATAAAAACCCCTGGAATAAATTTCAATACACTAACAAAAAGTTTAATTATAGTCAAGGAAACATTTTCATTTTCAGTAGCATATTTCTCAATCTGGGAAAGTAACTATAGTTTAGAGGACATGATTAAAAGCGGTAGATGTGTGATTTAACCAAAGATTGGATGCCTTCGGTAATCTTATAGACAACGACGAAACAAAAAAGTGATATAATACTGTAAAAAGAATAATACTGGAAGGAATATATGTCAGCAGATGAAAAATTGATACTTGCTCTCGATGTATCTGAACGTAATCATGCAATTGAACTTGTAAAGAGGTTTAAGGATTATGTGGGAATCTTTAAGGTGGGTCCCGAGCTCTTCATGTCCTCGGGCTCAAAGATAGTTGAGGATATAAATAAAAAGGGTAAAAAGGTCTTTCTCGATCTGAAATTCCATGACATACCAAATACCGTTTCGAAGGTAGCCATTGTCGCCACAAGGCTCGGGGTACATATGTTTAACGTACACACCTCGGGCGGATTAGAGATGATGAGAAGGTGTAAGGACAGCGTTGTCGAGGTATGTCTTAAAGAAAATCTGGATAGACCAAAGATTCTCGGTGTTACAGTGCTTACAAGTATCTCAAAGGAGATTCTCCTGAGTGAACTCGGAATTCAGCATACCCTGAGGACTCATGTAAGACACCTCTCTGCCCTTGCCCTTAAGGCTGGTCTTGATGGTGTTATAGCATCTGCAAGAGAGGCCTCAATGATAAGAAACCATTGTGGAAGGGGGTTTCTTATAGTAACTCCTGGTATCAGACCCTCCTGGACACCCCCTGATGACCAGAAGAGGACGATGACACCGAAAGAGGCTATTAGGGAAGGTGCTGATTATCTTGTCATAGGGAGAGGAATACTCCAACACACGGATCCTCTGAAGGCTATAGAGCTGATAAACCTTGAAATACTCACTGCGTAATGTAAAGATGAGCGGTACGGGGTCTCCAAACTCTTTAGGGGTGTCAATCCATAATTGAGTTGCTTCTTGAGCATTTCTTAATGCATCCTCCAGCTCTCCATGTACCATGCACCCCGGAAGTTCATCATGAAATTTAATATTTTTACGGCAGCTAATCTTTTCAAGCTCTCTTATTAAATCTGTTCTTTCCAAGAGACTTGGAGTTCTGCTACTTTACGGACGCAAGGAATGTTTCCGCTGGTGAGTTCCTTATAGATATCTTTTAAATTTTCTTCAAGTTCTTCTATTGTTTCCCCTTGTGTCATGTAATCGGGATATTCTTCTAAATATCCCAGCCACATCCCTTCATCATGCCAATAAATATATTTCATCTTTTCCATATTCAAATTATATTCCTTAAGGGATTAAAACTTCAAATCATATATTTGTCTTTTCCTGGCATGGCCGATAAAGTATGAGTGTCCTACTGCTAAACAAGAACCAAAACCTAGTAAAATTGCCAGTTAGGAACGAAATTAGGGACACATACCTGATTTTTAAAAGAAATTACTGCACAGAATGTCAAGATTAAAGACCTGACCCCTTCCTGAATTTTCC
>JBFMDQ010000053.1:0-7792 GCA_040753955.1 Nitrospirota bacterium
TCCTCCAGCTGTGGTGATTACTACTGATTCACCAAGAAACTGTAAAAGGATATCTCTTTTTTTCGCACCTGTTGCCCTCCTTATGCCTATCTCAGCAGTTCGTTCTTTCACAGAGAGCAGAAAGAGGTTGGCAAGGACAAATCCTGCAACAATAAGAGATATGATTCCTGTCACGCCGAGAAATACCACGAGGGAGCCTGTGAGGGCGACAAGGAATTTTATAATCTCCTTTGGCGAGACAATCGTGAAGTCGTCAGGCTCTTCAGGGGGAAGGCTGTGTCTTTTCCTCATGAATGATCTGAGTTCCTCCAAATAGGTGTAAAGGTTTTCCTGGTCAAGAAAGCGAATTCTGAAGGCAGCCACATATTTTGTTTCATTCTGGAGTTTTCTCATGAGTGTGGAGATGGGTATGACGATTCTATCATCGAGAGGTTCACCTCCTGGTGAGGTGCCTCTTTCTGAGAGGACTCCGACAATCTGCACAGGTATTCCTTTGATGAGAATATATTTGCCTACAGGGTCTTCATTTTCAAAGAGTTGCCCTGCTGCATACTGGCCTATGAGACCTACATTGCGTAATCCCTTGACATCTTCCTCAGTAAAATCAGATCCCTGAATGACAGGCCATGTCCAGGCACGACTATAGTCACTCGTTGACCCTACAATCCTGGTCTGGTGCTTCTTGTCTCTGTATGAAACCGTGATGTCTCTCATAGTACTCATAGGAACTACAAGATAGGCAGTGCGGAATGCTTCCTTCACAGCTTCCACATCATCGAGGGTGATCGTCTTTGGTCTCTCCCCTGCAGCTCTTGCCTGTTCACCGCCACCGAGTATCAACAAAGAATCAGGCCCAAACCGTGCTACAATTTCGAAGGCCTTCTTATATGCTCCTTCCGTAGCCGCAACGATTACGGTGATTGAGGCGATACCGAGGGCAACACTCACGAGACAGAAAAGCGTTCTCAGTTTAAAAGCCCTTACTGCCCTTATCGATTGGGGTATAATCTTAATCAGCCTGTCCATATATCGTTATTCAAAAATAACCCCGTCTTTTATCTGTATAATTCTCTTCGCAAAGGAGGCAATATTTGGGTTATGGGTTACGACGACCACAGTCTTTTCCTGTTCATTCATTTTGACAAATAGACTCATTATTTCAACAGCTGTTTTACTATCGAGCTGTCCGGTGGGCTCATCGGCAAGGAGCAGTTCAGGGTTGTTAGTTAACGCCCTTGCAATGGCAACGCGCTGTTGTTCACCTCCGGAGAGTTGATTTGGTCTGAATTTTGCCCTTTCTTCTAACCCGACAAGCCGTAAAAGATCAACCGCATGCTTCTCCACATTGTCTCTCCGCTTTTCTACATATAGGGTTGGGAGGAGGACATTTTCAAGGGCTGTAGCATAAGGTAAGAGGTAAAAGTTTTGAAATACAAAGCCGATGTGTTCATTTCTAATAACTGACAATTCATCGTCTGAGAGGCTCGAAACTTCTCTGTCAGCAAACACGTAACGGCCCGATGTTGGGACATCGAGACATCCAATAATGTTCATGAGTGTTGTTTTACCAGAACCTGATGTCCCCATGATTGCCACAAACTCCCCTTTTTCTATCCTGAGGTTAATATCCTTTAAGGCTTCGACAGAAAGGTCGCCCATCCTATAGGTCTTTTTTACTTTTTCAAGCAGGCATAAAGGCATGGTATTTCTGTTGCTATCTCTCGGGCCTTGCTACAGGGAGAATTAATTTTGTTGCGAGTACGTCTCCCTCCTGAACCCCTGAGATGATCTCGGTCCTTTCTTCACCCCTGATACCGGTCTTCAATTCTACTTTCTGAACCTTATCCGGGCCTATCACCTTATAGGCAACCTGTTTGCCCCTTTCAAACTTTATCGCTGCATTCGGTGCGATGAGTATGTTGCTTTTTTCATCAAAGATGACCTTCACATGGGTGGTCATCTCAGGCTTCAAGAACCGGGTATCGTCTTTTGCTACCTTTACGATTGCGAGGTAATAAACGATATTTTCTTTAACAACAGGTTGTGGATAGATTTTTTCTATGGTTCCCTGAAATAGTTTATCCGGAAATGTGTCTACATAGTATTCTACCTGCTGCCCTAACCTGACCCTTCCTGTGTCTGTCTCATCAACATATATCCACATCTCAAGGAGCGTTGGATCAAGGACTGTAACGAGATTAGCAACCTGAAGCCCTGCAACTATAGTTTCTCCTTCCTGAGCTGTGACATCTGAGACAATTCCATCTATCGGTGCATGAATCCTTGTGTAGGTGAGTTTAGTCTCCTGCTGTCTTAACTGAGCTGTTATGTCTTCCATATTTGCCTTTGCTATCTCCAGTTGAGTCTTGTATTCATCCTGAAGCCTTTTAAAGTTTGCCTCTGTTGCCTCAAACTGACTTTTTGCCTTATCAACTGTATCCTTTGTGGTGTATTCATATTTTAATAGCTCTTTTTCCCTTTCATAGTTTATCTTTGCATAATCATAGTTAGCCTTTGCCTCTCGTATACGTTCTGGATACGTCAGTTCAATCTGCGATAGTGTATTCCGGGCAGCAATAAGAGCAGCCTTTTGCTGTTCGATGGCTCTCTGAATCTCCCTGTCATCTATGAGGGATATGATCTGTCCTGTTTTTACTCTG
The DNA here is from genome assembly GCA_040753955.1 of Nitrospirota bacterium. Lineage (GTDB taxonomy): Bacteria > Nitrospirota > Thermodesulfovibrionia > Thermodesulfovibrionales > SM23-35 > JASEEX01. Next base: position 2,661 of record JBFMDQ010000053.1, read on the forward strand.
TCGCCGATTTTTACATTCATCCTAACAATCTCCCCTGTTGCCCTCGCCCCGATCTTTACCACTGCTCCAACCTGCGGCTTTATAATTCCCGTTTCAACAAGTACGCCTCGTATGCTGCCCTTTTCAACCCTTGCTGTTTCTAAGACCTTCGTTGATGGTTTACTCAGAAATTTTTTGTACACAAGGAAACCCCCTCCAATAAGTACAATAGCCATGAGAATAAGCACAGTCCTTTTCACAAAATGCCTCCTTTTATTGCTCTGTGATGTTTTCTAACTTCTGGACCCCCGCGACCCTTTCAAGTAACGCCTTAGATAAAATAAGGTTCAACCTGGAATTAACCAATTGTTCCCTGGCGTTTGCGAGAAGGCTTTCAGCCTGTACAAGGGAGAGTATATCAGCCTTTCCAACCTTATATTCCCCGAATGCCTGTGAGTAGTTATGCTCTGCCTGTTTGAGTTGTTGTTGTGCGACCTTCAGCTTATTAGAGGCAGTGATAAAATCTTCATATGTTTTGTGGACATCGAGCAATAATTGCCTTTTTAGGTCATTTAGGCCCTCCAGTGAGACATCCCTTTCCAGTTCTGAAGACCTGAGTTTGAAGAATTTCCCAAGTTCAAAGATATTCCATGTGGCTGTGATACCAGCAGCCTTTTCCTCTGGAAATCTGGTTACAAAGACCCCACCGGCTGTTTTTGTATAAGCTGCATTCACCGAGAAGGTTGGGAAAAAAGCACCGAGGACGATGGATTTGTTATTTCCAGCAATTTTCAGTGAATCTTCTAACTGCTTTATCTCTGGCCTTTGTAGTACGGCATGAGATAGTCTATCTCTATCAGGAGGTTTAATCTCTAAATCGAGCGTCCCCTGGACATCATACTGGCTATCTAAGGGTTTTCCTATGAGAGAGCTGAGTTCTGATAATGCCTTTTCAAAATCACCCTCTGCCTGTACTAAATTAAATCTTGCCTGTTCAAGCCTCACAGATGCCTGAAGCACATCCAATAGCTTTGCAACACCAAATTTATATCTGCCCTCAGCAACCTCATGGTCCTTTTGTGCATCATGGAGCTGTACCTTCCTCTGCTTTAAGGTCTCCTTTTGTGCAATCGCAGTATAAAATGCAACCTTAACGTTGAATTCAAGGTCGAGAAGACTTTTCTTGAGATCTTCTTTATTAATGTCAAGGTTGAGCCACGCAATATTTCTATTTGCCTTTCTGATGCCTCCGTCAAAGAGAGTATATGATAATGTCAGGTCATAGTTTCTCGTGCTAAATTCTTGAGACGTATAGAGTCGTTTCTGAGAAGTAGATACATCAAGGCTCGGCAGATATGGTGATAGCGAGGCATTATAGAGCGCCTCTGTTGACCTTACCCTTGCCATAGATGCTTTATAGGATGGAAGGGTTTCCTTTGCAAGGGATATGGCTTCATCGAGGGTTATTGAATAGGATGTGCTGGACTTGAGGATTATAAGAAAAACTACTCCGTATAAATTTATAAGGGACCTCTTCATATAAAGCTCCTTTTCCTGAATTTAAGTATTTTTTAAAAATACTTACTTTAAGTTATTATATCAATCAATGAAACAAAACTTAACCTCTCTCTTAATAGTAATAGAGTCGGGTTATTTAAAAGGGAGATAATGGCAGATATAAGGTAGAATTAAAAAATGGATCCTATTACTCACGGACTATCAGGTGTCACAATTTCTAAGCTCGGCTTCAAGCGAAAGTCAGCCATGTTGGTATTGATCCTTTCATCAATTGCCCCGGATTTTGATTATATAACCAGATTCTGGGGTATGGATATGTTTCTCAGATACCACAGGGGAATAACACATGGCATACTCGCCTTGTTCGTTATCCCAATAATGATCGGCCTCATATTTGGCCATAGAAAAGGATTTTTATATTATTCCTTCATAGCCTTTCTTGGATATACTGCGCATCTCTTTATGGATCTCACAAATCAATATGGCACAAGAATCCTTTCCCCACTTGACTGGCAGCAGTATTCCCTTGACCTGACGTTCATAATAGACCCATATATCACCATCGGTCTTCTTCTCTGTGCAATCCTCGGGAGTATTAACAAAAAGAGGGCCTCTGCCATCGCAGCAATAGCAATAGTTTTATTATTCGCCTACATAGGTGGCAGATATTGTCTCAAGAACAAAACAATGGATTTTCTCAAGGCGAACCTTGAAGCTCACTCATACAGGATGTGCCCCCTGCCTAACGACTTTCTAAGATGGTGGTTTATTGCAAGATCAGGTGATGAGATAAAAGCAGGTTTTGCAGACCTTTTTACAAGAAGGGTCTGTGTGCATGAAATATATAAGATGTCAAATAACGATCCATTTATTGAGATGTCAAAAAAGGAAAGGGTTGTAAAAAACTTTCTCTATTTTTCAAGGTACCCCTATGTCGAGGTGAGGAAAGATGACGGGATTGCTACCGTTGTCTGGCGCGATCTTTCTTTTGCAATAAGACGGGGAGACCATTTTGTAGCAAAGGTGGTATTTGACAAAGAAGGTAAGGTACTAAACTCATACTTCAAGTTTTAAAGCCTTTCGCTGTCGCGATGTTCCTATGTGGCTGGTGCGAATCAAACTAATCCCAAATCCAGACATAAGGGTTTTAATAAGCAGGACCGGCTTTCGCTTCCCACGATATTTTTCGACAGTTCTAAGCTTCTTCCGCTGCAGCCTCGAAACTCACCCCGAAAGCTTTCGGGGTTCAGACAGTCGAGGCTGCGGCCGCTACAGTTTGCTAAGAACTGTTACCGAAAAATCTCTAATGTCGCTCAAGCCAGCCCTTCTTATCGCTGGATTTGGGCTAATTAAACGCATTAAATGAAGTGTCATTGCGAGGAGCATAGCGATTGCGAGACGAAGTCGAAGCAAACTCGGAGATTCCTCGCTTCGCTCGGAACAGGCTCTGCAATCTCACCCTTCGACAGGCTCAGGATGCATGGTGAGCTTGTCGAACTTGCCACACCCTTCAAGCTCGCAATGAAAATATAAAAATATTTGTTGCGTTATCAATAATAAGTAAATCTTATCCTTTTATCAGAAATATGAATTTGACTTAAAAACAAGGTGATAATTATAACTAATAAAGTTTTCAAAAGGACTCTCTTTGGGGGCTTTTAAATCTTAAAGAAATGGAGGAAAGGTTTATGAAGCGTTTTAGGATTCTTATGGCTTTATTTGTAGTTGTAGTCTTTTCAGGGCTTGTCTTTGCAGGTAGCGCAGGTGATGAGGCCCTGCAAAAATTGATGGATGGTAACAAGAGGTTCGTATCAGGCAATCTTGCACAGAAAGACCTTGGTGATGCAAAGAGGAAGGAATTAGCTAAAGGGCAGAAACCCTTTGCTATCGTAGTTACCTGTTCTGACTCAAGGGTTCCCCCTGAACTGCTTTTTGACCAGGGTCTCGGTGATATCTTTGTTATAAGGGTCGCAGGTAATGTTGTGGACCCGATAGCATTGGGAAGCATTGAATATGCTGCAGAACACCTGAATTCCCCTTTACTTTTTTTGCTCGGTCATGAGAAATGCGGCGCTGTTAAAGCTACAATCGAGACAAAAGGAAAACCCGAGGGAAACATTGGGGCAATAGTCAAAAAGATCATACCAGCTACTGAGAAAGCGAAGAAAAAGGGCGGAACTCAGGATGAGATTCTTGAAACAGCCATTAAAGAAAACGTAAAGAATGTGTATAAGGACATCATGAACAAAAGCACAATCATTAAACATCTCGCACAGGAGGATAAGTTAAAGATTGTCGCAGGTGAGTACAGCCTTACAACAGGCAAGGTTGAGATGGTAGAGCTGCCGAAATTAGCAGCTAAGCATGGGCATTAATTTTTGTTCCTTTTGTAAAGAATAGTAAAGGGCACAGAGCCTGTCTAAAAACAGTAAATGAAAAATGGGACGGTTCTTTTTTTAACATTTTATTTCCTCCCCTGCCCGATACCCAAAATGTGAACGCCGTCATTTATTTAACCACCTACCTCTATTTATCAATATCACTTTTAAAGTATCTATTACAAACTTTTTCATCTAAGGCGTTCAAGCGAAGCGTCATTTTGGGTATCGATCTTGGTGGAAAAGAAGTCTGAAAGGTTTGGATGATAATCTTTTCCGCCATGTTATCTGCCGTTGCGGGCAGATTTAATTGTTCCTTTTTCTCTATCTTACAGCCTCTAAAGGAGCCATTAGACTTATCTCTTTAAGCGTTGCTATCTTGGAAGCATCAAGTATTTCAATCTCAAGTGGTAATCCTTCATTATCAAGATGAAGAATAACACCTTCCTTTAAATCTATTGAATCTACAGGAGTTCCATCCCTAAGTTCTATTAAAAGAATATCAGCTTCCTTTGAATATTTTATCTTCATAAACACCACCTCCCTTAAAGTAACGATTCGCATATGGAAAATATACTGTAAGTAATGAAGGTAATTCCCCTTCGTACTCATAGACAGCTCTGACTAAGTGGTCACCATATCTCCTATGAGCAATATATCTGTTTCTATGACCCACTATTACCTCCTCAGGTAGAAGAAGGGTCTCTGCTACCATTTCTTCTTTAATATTCCATTTTTTGATTCTTTCAATAGCATGAAAAAGAAAAAGAATTTTTACGGTTTTCTCTTGAATTCTTATTGTATAAATCTCGCCCTTACTGTGAATTTGTCTATCTATAATTTTTATTGTCATTAGGATCCTTTGTATATTATATCACTCTGCTTGATTTTCTTTTGATAATGCCCTTCTCAATGGATGTTATCTGCCGTTGCAGGCAGTTTCTTTTAAATAAGACTGTCGCCTTTTTTTCTTAAAGAAAAAAGAAAAATTGCACTTGAAGCAAAACAAATAACGCTAACAATAGCTAAAATCCATCTGGTCCTCAATTGTTTTGAATAACAATCTTTTGCCTCTTCATAGGCTGGTAAAACCTCATAATGCCCTTGGCTAATAAGGTTTCCAAAGTATTCCATAGTTTCTTTACAAGTCCATTTGGTCCCTCCTACCTTCCACTCTTGCTTTTGTGTTATCTCATATGACCTAAAGGCCAAAATTATAGAAGTAATCAATAATATTGTAGACATAATAACTTTATA
>JBFMDQ010000054.1:0-7648 GCA_040753955.1 Nitrospirota bacterium
ATTCTGGATTCCTCTTACTGAAAAGAATATCTCTAAGGAAAGTCTTCTCGGTTATACCTACGCCTTTTGCGCTGCTACGGCTGTTATCCTGATTGCCAAAAATCCCCTGGCTGAAGCCAGAGGATTAAATCTCGTTTCTGGCAATCTCCTCTATACAACCTGGCAGGATTTGAAAATCTTGGGGATTGCTTCTATTTTAATTATAGCCTTGCATACCATTTTCTTTAAGGAATTTATCTTTGTCTCCTTTGATAGAGAAACCGCTTTTGCTACCGGGCTTAAAACAGATCTTTTAGATTTCTTACTTTATCTAACAATCGGTATTGTAATCAGCTTATCTATGAAGATTTGTGGAGTAATCTTTGTCTTTGCTTCACTCATAATTCCTGCCCTGATAGGGCTTATTTCTGCCAGGCGGATAGGCATGATCTTTTTCGTTTCATGTATAGCTTCCGCCTTATGCGTTACGATCGGGCTTTTTCTTTCTTTTACATGGGATTTACCTTCTGGCCCGACAATTGTAGGTATGTACAGCTTACTTTTTATACTGTCCTTTTTGTTGCGCCTATGGAAGACTTATTACAAAAAATAATACAAACATAATACAAAAAATACTTGACAAAGATTTTATAGTCTGATAAAGTTTTATAAATCTAAAATAATTAGTTTTATCTAATTTATGACAGAGGAATTATTAAGCCCAGCAGTAGAAGATTACTTAGAGGCTATCTTTAACCTCGAGAAGGATAAAAAGGCTGTTCGGGTTAAAGACATAGCCCAGAAGATGATGGTTAAGCTACCAACTGTTACCAGCATGTTAAACACCCTTCTCCAGAAAGGACTGATAAGGCATGAAAAATACGAGTATGTGGAGCTTACTGAGAAAGGGCTGAAGGTAGCCAGTGAGGTTGACCGTCGCCACGGGATCTTACGGAGTTTTTTAACAGATATATTGAAGATAGATGCTATGCAGGCGGAAGAGGATGCCTGCAAAATGGAGCATGCAATAAGTCCTGCTACCTTTGAAAAATTAGTCCAATTTATAGAATTTATTGAGATGTGTCCCAGAGGGGGGTCAGAATGGTTAGGATATTTTGAGCAATATTGCGGGGGAGGCTACAGAAAAGAGGAATGTTTAAAACATATGAGTGGTTTCATTGAAGAATGTATCAATAAATTGGAGAAGGCTAAATCTATAAAGGAGGTAAAAGTTATGGCTGATAGACCGCTGAAGGATCTTTCCCCTGGCAAGAAGGCAAGGATTACCCGTGTGACCGGGCGTGGTTCTATCCACAGGCGTCTTCTGGACATGGGGGTTGTGCCCGGAAGCACAGTGGAGATGGAAAGGATAGCCCCACTTGGCGACCCCATTGAGGTAATGATAAAAGGCTATCACCTCTCACTCCGCAAGGAAGAGGCAGCACATGTTTTTGTAGAGGTATCATGATAGAGGGAAGAATTATGCCGCTAACTATGGCCCCGCCTTGTAAAGAGGTGACCCTGATAGATGTAAATGGGGGTAGGGGCATCAGAATGAGACTCTACAGCCTTGGATTGATTCCAGGGGTAAGGTTGAGGGTCTTAAATAACAATGGGGCGGGTCCACTCATGGTAGCGGTAATGAATTTAAGGGTTGCCCTGGGCCGGGGGATGGCTCACAAGATAATGGTTGAGGCGTAAAATTTTTTTTGTCTTTTTAAAGTTAGATTAGTCTAATTTGATTTTATAAATCTAAAGGAGGACTGAAATGGCTAAAAAGATAACCGTTGCCCTTGCTGGAAATCCCAACTCTGGCAAAACCACCATATTTAATAACTTAACTGGTGCTCGCCAGCATGTAGGCAACTGGCCAGGGGTAACAGTGGAAAAGAAGGAAGGGAACTTAAAACACGATGGCTATGAGATCAATGTGGTAGATCTTCCCGGCACCTATAGCCTTACAGCCTATTCTCTGGATGAGGTTATCGCCCGAAACTTTGTGGTGGAGGAAAGACCGGATGTGGTGGTTGATATCGTGGATGCCTCAAACCTTGAGCGCAATCTGTATTTAACTACACAATTTATGGAGTTGGGAGTGAAACTGGTTATCGCCCTGAACATGAGTGACCTGGCGGAGGCAAGGGGGCAAAAGATCGACACCAAAAAGCTTTCAGAATTTTTGGGTGCTCCAGTAGTTCCAACTGTAGGGCACAAGAATAAGGGGACTGATGAACTTATAAAGGCTATTGTGGATATGGCGGATGAGAAGTTAAACATGAATAGAGTTACAGCAGAATATGGGGAGGAAATAGAAGAGGAGATAAGAAAGATAGAGGAGTTGATTCAGAGAGACACAGGGCTTATGCAGAGATACCCTTCGAGATGGCTGGCTCTAAAGCTACTGGAAGGGGATGAGGAAGTCGCAAAAAAGGTAACAGGTGAGGAGATATAAGATTATGGAGAGGCGAGAGATTCTTGATCAGGTAAGAAGAAGTAGTGAGCATTTAAAAGGCATTTTTGGCGGTGATATTGAGACTATCATCAGTGAGCAGCGCTATGGGTTTATCAGCGGCATCTGCAAACAGGTGGTTACGAGGCCGATGGAGGAAAGGCTTACCACCTCTGATAAGATTGATCGTGTAGTTATCAACAGGGTATTGGGGATACCTATATTTCTATTTTTTATGTGGCTCATGTTTAAATTTACCTTTACAGTTAGCGAGACCCCAATGGGCTGGGTTGAGGCCGGGCAAGAATGGCTGGGAGATACAGTCGGGGGCCTCTTTCCTGATGGTAGTAAACTCAAGTCACTGATAGTAGAGGGGGTTATCGGTGGGCTTGGAAGTGTTATAATTTTTGTTCCCCTCATCTTCATCCTGTTCTTTTGCATAGCCATACTTGAAGACTCTGGTTACATGGCCAGGGCGGCCTTTGTTATGGACAGGTTTATGTACAAAATCGGGCTCCATGGCCGATCCTTCATCCCTATGATCTTAGGATTTGGCTGTAATATTGCGGGTATCATGGCTTGCAGAACCATCGAGCAAAAGAGGGATCGATTCACTACAATACTTGTCAACCCATTTATGAGCTGCGGGGCAAGGCTGCCCGTATATGCCTTACTTATCGGTGCCTTTTTCCCTGAAAAGGGAGGCACGGTGCTTTATTCCATCTATATTCTTGGTATAGTCATGGCCATTATTATGGCGAAGATATTTAGAAAATATCTCTTTCCGGGACCTCCATCTCCATTTGTCATGGAGCTTCCTCCCTATCGTATGCCAACTATAAAAGGGGTAATCATCCATATGTGGGAAAGAGGGGTCCTTTATTTAAAGAAGGCAGGAACTATCATCTTTGCCGGCTGTGTTTTAGTCTGGTTTTTAAGCAACTTTCCATGGAGTCCAGGGTACTCAAAGGACTACGATGTCCTTAAACAAAAAGCAGAGTCAGACTTCGCCTCTGGCCTGGTCACTAAAGATACCATGGATGAAACAATAATCAATCTGGAGAATGAGCAGGCCCGTGAAAAGATGCAGAGGAGCTACATGGGTAGCCTTGGAAGAATAATTGAGCCTGTGGTAAAACCTTTAGGATTTGACTGGAAGATAGGAGTTGGCCTTGCCGGCGGGTTCATTGCAAAAGAGATTGTTGTGGGGACATTAGGGACCCTTTATGCCGTCGGAGAAGCAGATGAGGAGTCAGTGCCCCTAAGGGAAAGGATTCAAAATGATACCTGGCCTGACGGAAAAAAGATATTTACCCCTTTGACAGCATTTGCCCTGATGGTTTTCGCCCTTCTCTACATCCCCTGTGTGGCCTCTATCGCCGTGATTTACAGGGAGACAAATTCCTGGAAATGGCCATTGTTCGCTGCAGGTTATACCACTGCCCTCGCATGGGTCGTGTCATTTATGGTCTACCAGGGTGGTAAGTTAATAGGATTGGAATAAGAATGGCCGGAGGAACCCAGATGGAAGCTGATAAGAAAAACAGTTTAATAGAGATTATAGATAGGAGTACAAGTGACCTGCACAATCGGGTAGATATGCAGCGGCATATTCTGAAAACTATTATAGAGAAGAAGATAAATAGGGCCGAGATATGTCCTGATTGTATTTTTTCGGATTGTCCCCATAAGAAAAGATTAAGAGAGGTTTTAACCGAGACTATAGAGGTCTTGGAAGATACCAGAAAGGCATTTAAATCAAATAGACTGGAGGTGTTGCGGAAAAGATTGATGCAGATCCTCGCTGAAAGTTCATAGCTTTAAGCACCCCCCTTACTAAAGGGGGATTAGGGGGGAGGGATGTCTTACGGTTCCCGCATAGGCGGGGAAAGTGAAGGCGTAACTTGAATAGAATCGGGTTACGCCTTTTGTTTTTGAATTGCTGAAAAGGAAAGGAGCTGAGAAAGCTATGGGATGATTTGATGCACTTAGAGGCAGATGTGAGACACATACACTAAACAAACTTTCACAAAAGAAAGGAGCAGAGAAATGGAAATGCTTATGAAAAAATTGTTTGTATCAGTTTTTTTATTTATCTTAGTGGTTTTCGGAAATTTAGCTTTAGCATACGATTTAAATGAAAAACTCTCTATTGAGGGTACTTTAACGGGTGTCTATCAGCATGGTGATTTCGATGTTGAAGGAGTTAAGAACACAGGAAGAGGTTCAGGTGTTCTCGATCTCGGTATAAACTTCCATCCCACAGATAAAGACGAATTTCAGATAACACTCAGTTATGCCGCAGGAAATGGATTGAACTACTTAGAATTATTTTCTTTGACGCCTTATGCAGATGACCTCGAGGATGACCTTAAAAATATAAATGGAAGGAATAGGGATTATCTATTTGAGGCATGGTACAAGCATACATTTACCTTCACTAAAGATACATCGCTCGGAATAACATTCGGGATCATAGATTCTACAAGTTACATAGATGATAACAACTTTGCAAATGACGAGGTTGCCCAGTTTATGAACGACATATTTGTCAACAATACACTGGCAAACTTACCTTCCTATGACCTCGGGGGTGTCGTAGAACTTGATATATCAAACTTCTCTATCAGGGGATTAATGATGAGCTCGAAAACCGGGTATGAGACAACAGAATATAACTACTACGCACTACAACTCGGATACAAACTTGAAACACCCATGAGTGAAGGTAACTACAGAATCTATGGCTTTACAACAAACAAAAGATTCTTAGACTGGGATGGAACAGGTGATGAAAATCTCCATGGTTTTGGAATCTCTGCAGACCAAAAGCTAAGCGAAGTAATTGGAGCCTTTGCAAGGTTAGGATGGCAGGATGACAGGGCGGTTATAGATCACGATGCAGTCTACTCAGCAGGTTTAAACCTGAGCGGTAAACTATGGGGTCGAAAAGATGATGTGATAGGTCTGGGTTATGCATATCTGAATGGTGCAGATAAGGGAGATATAAATAATACCAATGCAATCGAGACCTACGCCAAATTTAAAATCTCCGAGTTCAGCGATGTAACCTTTGATGTTCAATACATCAATGATAAAATGAAGCATAATGAAGACAGGGACGGAGTTATTTATGGAATTAGGCTAAATGCCTATTTCTAAAAATCAACCAAGGCAAATTTATAAATTATGGTATACTAATAATAGGTTTTCAAAAATTCTTCGGGGAGGTGATAGCATGAGTAGAATTGGAGAATATGAGAAAACAATAATTGTGGAACCCTTAGAGGAACCAATTCCAACAAAAGAAATACCAAAGGAGGTTCCAGTTCCTTTAAAAAAGTTGAAAAAGAACCTGTGAAGGTGTCAAAATGGGAAAATCCCTTGTTCCTGATTATATAACACCGATTACAGGCTGGCGCTTTTGGAGGATCTTTGGAAATAAGTCAAAAACTGCAGATCCTTTATGGCTTGGCTCGATTGTTCGTTCTCAATTATGGCCTCCGAAGGAAAGATTGGAAGCTGAATGTGGAGAGAGTGGCTCTTCCCATACTGGTTCTCTGAAAGTTTATTGTAAATGGGGTATTTCTGCTTATAAGTCATTTCAATATGCCCTTGAAGATTTCAACGAAAGGGTTGCAAAGGCGAGACAGAGACTGGGGTTTGAACCTGGTACAGTTCTGGGGAAAGTAAAGTTATGGGGTAAGATTCACCAACATCAGTATGGCTATCGGGCACAATTTGCCTATCCCTTTTCTCTTGTTTCGGGTGTTTGCATTAATTGCCTTCGACTTTTTGATCTTAAATCTGAAGATTTTATCCTTAGATATTTTACTTTCGGTAGCGGTTGGTTATTCCATTATAACAAAGAAAATTTCCCTCCCGAAATTTTTCCCGGTGAACTTATGTGCAGCAGATGTATTGATTGGATAGCAGAAGTAGATTTGGAACGCGATGAGGTATTGTCATCACTTGAAAAAAAATATGGTATTGAAATTGAAGAATCCCCTCTACTCAGCTCAATTTTAAACAAATAAAAAGGGTTGTTGGGCCAACTTTTTATTTTTGGCAAGTAATTTTGTTGCAATAATACAATAGAGGCCAAGGTTAAAAAGCTCGAAGAAGAGTTTTTAACATCTCGTATAGAGCCGGGATGCTGCAAGGGAGAGGAATCCGTCTCCACACCCGGCATCTAAAAAGACATCACCTTTTTCGATGCCTATTTCTACAAGAACCCTTATCGGGTCAAGCAGATCCTTTGCGGATCTTCCGAAATGCAGATGTCTTTCTTTTTCCATCTCTATTTACCTTCTAATTCTTTAAATACCATAGCCATAGTACCCTGTGTAACGCTTCTCTTTTCTTACCATTCTTTGTTAAAATTAACCGAAATTACCTGTAGTCTTGCAGCCCGCACCACGCTTTACCTCGCCGTTGTGCTCGGGTTCAAAGACAATGCTTTTTGTGGTGAGGGGTAATGAGGAGGTGAAAAATGAGAAAGATTCTGCTTGTTCTATTTTTAGTTATGACTTGTTTTTTATGGATTGCAGGTTATAGCAAGGAAACAGCGATGGCAAAGACAGTTATTAATGATTATTGCCCAGGAGAACTTTCGGGATGAGAAACTTTTACAGCCTAAACAGATTCGGGAGAAAAACGGCGTTAAGGTAAAGGTTGCCTCCACAACCCTATCGAGGATAAAGGGAATGCTGGGTGCAAAGATTAAACCTGATATCTTGGTAAAGGATATAGATGTGAAAGATTTTGATGCGATAGTATTTATTGGCGGAATCGGTGCAGGCCAATATTGGGATGATCCCATTGCTCATAAGCTGGCAAGGAAGGCCTTTAATTCAAACAAGGTTGTGGCAGCCATCTGTATTGCCCTTGTGACCCTGGCCCATTCAGGAATCCTTAAAGGAAAACGGGCCACAGTTTGGTCTTCGGAGATAGAGAAAATGAGAAAGAAGGGGGCCATAATTACAGGAAAAAATGTAGAAAGGGATGGAAACACTATTACCGCATCGGGCCCTTTTGCAGCAGGAGAGTTTGGAGAGGAAATCCTTAAGGCCCTCAAATTATTCGGGCAGGGCAAAGAGGTTAAATCTCCTTAAGGTGCTCTTTTTGCTATCTTATCCGCTATTTCAATGAATTTTTAAAACCTGTTGTCCACAGAATTGTAGGCAATGTCATCCATATAAAAGGCTTTGACATGCTGGA
>JBFMDQ010000055.1:0-7334 GCA_040753955.1 Nitrospirota bacterium
CCCGGCCCCTGAGGTTAGCCTTTTTCACCTCCTCAAGCACATCTTCAGGGCTCATGGAGGAAAACACCTTTTCAGCAGCCTTATACCCGCCAACAGCAATATAATGATAGATATTACAGGGGTCTATGCTGCCAGTATTCCTGAGTACAATCTTCATCTGTTTCTTATAAAAAGGTACCTCTTCCATAAACTCTATAGGTTCCTCAAGAAAAGAATCCCTATAAAGGAGTTCTCTGACAGGTAGTCCTGCTGAGTATGTAGTGGAAATAATCTCTTCCACTTTCTCGGGACCGACCTTCTGATAGAAATAACCATATGGTTCAGCCTTCACAAGAGGCCCCCTCTGGCAAAGACCCTGGCATCCCGTCTTCACCACCTCGATCTCCGGACCACTTTTAGGGGCCTTCTCTTGTAATGCCTCAACAACCTTTTGAGAGCCTAAGGCGCTACATGGAAGCCCACAGCAGACCTTTGCCCAGTTCATCTCAGGCCTGAAGACCTCCTCAACAAGAAGAGCCCTGAGATTTCTAAGTTCTTCTATGCTTTTGAGCCTTTCCATAATGTTGTAGATCACCCCTTTTTTATAGACCTGACCAAAGCTTCTAATTTCTTTGTTCCGGTTTCACCTATAACCTCATCGTTGACTGTAGTCACAGGTGCAAGACCACAACAACCTACACATCCCACTGTCTCAAGAGTCAGGGCAAGGTCTTCCGTCGTTTCTCCACTCTTGATACCGAATTCATCTTCGAGTGCGGTCAAGACCTTTTTTGAACCCCTTACATAACAGGCTGTACCGAGACACACCCTCACGACCTTCCTACCCCTCGGCGTAAAGTGAAACATTTTGTAAAAACTTGCTACGCTGTAAATCTCAGCAAGCGGGAGGTCGAGTTTCCTCGAAAGTCTCCTTAATACACTTTCTGGCAAATAACCATTGTTTTCCTCAATCTCCTGGAGGACATGTATCAGGATCCCCCTTCTCGTTTCATGCTCACGGAGGATTCGTCCCACCTCGCCTATATTTTCATCAACATCGATCTCTTCTATTTCCATCTATCCCTCCCAAAACGTAACACGTGATACGTAACATGTAACATGTTACTGGTTACATGCTGTGTCTTTTTGAATAACTTATCAAGCCTAAGATCATCTGCCGTATTTTATCAACCTCATGAAAAACGATATCGGAGCTTAGATACTTTAGTCTTTTTGCTAATAATAATTGGGTTTCTAATTCTGCGATAGAGCCCAACGAAATATATAGAAACTGAATAAATTCCCTTTTTGAACTTCTCGCTGCCCCTTCTGCTATATTACTGGAAATAGATACAGCCGAACGCCTTATTTGAGATGTTAATCCATAAACCTCTTCTTTAGGAAAATCTCTTGTCATATTATATAAGTCAAAAACCAGATCCATAGATTTGTTCCAGACATCTAAATCTTTATGTGTCCTCATCTTACTCATCACGCATAACGTGTCACGTGTCACAATTAATATATCCCTAAATGAGGTTTTGCTGCCCTTTCGAGTTCACGCCTTGCAGCCATATCCATGAGAACCCTTTCCATGCCGAATCTTCCAGGTTCGTATTTCCTGAGCTTCAATGCCTCTCTCGCCCTGTCTATATAATTTAAGGTAAGGGCCAGAATCTTTTCAGGGTCGGGCTCGAAGTGAAGGGCCCCCTTGAATCTTTCAAACCATACCTCAGTCATTATCCTCGTTACTTCCTCACTCGCCCCGACAGGGGATTCACCTCCAAATATAACAGGAACACCAGATGCAGCAAAGTAACAACCTATCGCTATCGCCTTCTCAGACATCCACTCCGGTGCTATACCAACGGCAGGCATCCCGCCGATCTCATCCGAAAGGCCACCCTCTTCTGCCATGGCAGTTGCTATTGTCAGAATTCTCGAATTATCTACACATGCACCGACATGAAGGATCGGGGGAATCCCTATGGCCTCACATACCTCTCTTAACCCTGGCCCTGCATTCTCTAAGGCCATCTCAGGTGTCATATATCCAGCACCCCCACAAGCATGAGAGCCACAGCCTGTTGTGAGTATCAGTATATCGGCTTTGATTAATTCGATTGCCAGAAAGCGATGAATGCCCTGTGAGGGTACTCTCGGATTATCGCAGCCTGCAAGACCAACGACACCGCGAATCCTTCCCGCCATAATTGCATCATTCAAAGGTCTAAATGATGCCCTCCAGCTACCTCCCTGCATATACTCAATATATTCATGGGAAAAACCTGCTATGAGGGGATACTTTTGGGAAACATGGCTTCCCTCTGCTTTTCTATTAGGATAATTGTCAATGGCAATCTTCACTATTTCTCTTGCGATTTCTTTTGCCCTGTGCTCGTCATACTGTATATGAATAGCACCTGGTATCTTTGCCTTGTAGGACGTGGTGATTACCTTCGTATGAAATTTCTTTGAAAGCTCCACTAATGCAGGCATGATACACTGGACATCCACTGTTAACGCATCAATAAGTCCTGTCATGACCGCAAGCTCCTGATTTGTGAATCCACCTGCTGTTGGAATCCCGTGCCTCATCAATACCTCATTTGCGGTACAGCACATACCGCCGAGATTGATTCTTTTTGCACCTTTTGATTTTGCATAGGCTATCATCTCGGGTTCACTTACTACATCTACGATCATCTCTGCAAGTGAAGGTTCATGTCCATGGACAACGATGTTGACCTCGTCTTCTTTGAATATTCCAAAACTTGCCTCTGCCTTCACAGGTCTGGGTGTACCGAAAAGGATATCTGTAATGTCTGTCGAGATCATGGAGCCACCCCAGCCATCCGCAAGAGAAACCTTAAGAGTGCCCAAAAGGAGGTTGTCAGGGTCATGGTCAACTCCCATATGCGTGCGGTGCATTGCCTCTGTTATCTCCCTGTCAATGCCTCTCGGAACGATACCCCACTTTTTCCATCTCTCTTGCGTCTTTTTAGGAGCCCTCTTCGCATAATTTATTTCTCCCTTTTGTCTGCCAAAATCCTCAAGGAATTTAAGCGCTACATCTCTCGCAACATCCTTTGCAGATCTTCCACTTCCGAACTCAATGCCAAGTATCTCTGCAACCCTGTAAAGTTTTCTCGCATCCGTTATCTTAAAATCCTTTGCTTCCCCATTGGCAACTGCAAGTAATATAAAGGCCATGTCCCTCGCATGGTCTGAATGGGCTGCAGCCCCTGCTACTGCCATTCTCAGTAGATTTCTTGAAGCAACCGTTGGCAGTGTAGCTCCGCACACTCCTTTTGCTTCTTCCTCTGCATTTCGCCCAACAAACCGACAAGGTCCCATATGACATATCTTGCAGCAGGCACCAGAGGCACCTATCGGACAGGGTTTAAGTCTTTGTGCCCTGTCAAAGCACGTATCTATCTCATGGGACTCACCCCATTGTATAATCTGCTCTGATACCTCATTTGCACTCTTTATTACCTTATCATCCATTTCTCCTCCATTATAGCATCGGCTCCATTTCGAGTGCTGGATGACCAACACTCGTCAGAAACTCCAAAAGCCTCTCTGGATCTTCACATATAGTCTCATCCGCTATTTTATCGAGTAGGTCTGGAACTCCCTCTTCAGCAGCCCTTTTTCCGAATGCCTCTTCAAGGCTTTCCTTCAGGTCTTTAGTCATCCAGACGATTCTTTTGATTCCACCGTCACCGTAGAGAAACTTCTTGCTCACTATAAAGTTCCTCCCGATGCCCATAAATCCTGGGTTCTGTGTGCCACCACCAACGCTTCCTGCTAATGTAGAAAATTTCATCCCTACAGGTGTCATTCCTGTATGACCGCGCTGAACTATCATTACTCCATTCGCCTCTGGAACTATTGCAATAATGCACTCGAAACAACCACAGGAGGTCATAGGATTCTGCATGATTGTATAGAGGTTGAGCGTCTCTACTGCACCGCCTGATGCCTTCCTTAGATACTCATCAATGCCTGTATACCTACCGTATCTTGCATCTATGAGCTCGCCCTTTGGTATAGGTTGGTTTCCACCTGTCGGGTCTATCTCGTATGCAGCCTTACAGTCAAGCCAGTTGAATGCACCGCATAGGCCAAGCCTCTCGGGGCTGATAACACATACATGGGTTGGCGCAAAGGACTGACAGAGGAGACATGAATAAAATGTATCAACTGCCTCATCTACGAGCCCGGCGGTCCTCTGGTCACGCTCCCTGTAAACCTTTCTTGCTTCCTCCTGAAGACTCAATACATCTGCCTCATCTGTATAGATTGTTACCTGAACCTTATCCACAATTGCCCTGAATCTGTTGTGGGTCATCACGGCATTGATTATTCCTAAATGCTCAAGGGTAAATCCCTCCTTCTTTGCATTATGGCTTATCCTCATCCAGTTTATATCCCGCTGGCCCATATGCCATACACCCTGGGCCTCATTGATATTAGAATGTATCTTTCTCTCTATAACAGATTCGAAATCCTTCTGCATCTTTCTGCCTGCAACGTCAACAACTATCCCAAGTGGCATCTGGCCACCCTGCTCATATCTTTTCTGCCAGTTATTTCCAGCGATTATGACCTTGCCATCCTCTATCTCTTCCATCTCCCTCATCCTCACCCATTCAAAGGAGAGCGTACGTGTACCGCCAAACTCTATAAACATATCTTCCTTCCTTATTCTCTCGCCTTCAAAGGCTGGGCCATATGCAACAGGTATCGGCGGTTTCTCAACGATGATCTTTAAGCCCCTGATCTCAATCGCCTTCTGGACGATCTTACTGTGATCAAATTCTTTATCAACTTCTTCATATGTACATACCCCTGTAGGATGTATGACTGGCACATCCGTGTCGCATACTGCAGGGTATCCCATATTAATTGCACCTGCGCCCGTTGACCACTTAAGGTCATCAAGTTCACCTAAAACAAGGGCGAAGGCAAAGACTCTATCCTTGGTATATTTTAGATGGCCTTTGAAATCTCCACCCTTCCTTCCACCAAAGATAAATGAAGCCCTTACTGACCAGTTAAGGGGATATATCGTATGTTCTGTATCAGGACCTACGGGAACTATTCTTGTGTCCCATCCGAGTTCAATGCCTTTTCTTAAAAGCTGCTTCGTAACGCTATTGCCATTAACATGGCCTGAAAGGAAGATAAGTATATTTTTTTCCTGAAGTTCCCTGATTATCCGTACAGCGGTATCACTATCAGGTGCAGCTCCGATGACAGCAGCAAAACCAGGCATTGTGCCATCAACGAGCTGTATACCTAAATTTCTCTGAACAGTATCTGTTATAAATCCATTATAGATATAGCCTGTCTCAGGGTCCACAGCAGGCTCAAGGCCGTTGATATAACGCAATGCCATTATTACCTCTTCTGCAAAGAGCGTTGCCATACCAGAATCGAGGGCTTCTCCTAAATAGGGTTTCCACAGGTGTTCTTCAGGTTCTGGATGAAGTAATTCCTTAGCCATCCCGAGTGCAACCCTCATGTCGCCCAGGGTCTTTACCGCAAACCCCGTCATTCCATATATCATAGGAAGATAATATGCTGTATCAGGGAATTCGAATGTGAAACCCTCGCCCCTTTCAGTAACTGCTTTCTCGAGCATATCTTCTGCCTGTTGAATAATCTTATGTGCGCCCCTTATGGCTGCTGAGGCTATAATCCTGGACATCTCAATCCTCTACCTCCTTGCTATGCTGCTCTTGACCTCAAGAACGCAGGTATTCCATTCGCCTCTCTCGGGCCAATCGTTATCTTCCAGCCTTCGAGCTTATCCTGTATCGCGCCACTGAGTATTGCCACATAGCCTGGGATAATGAGCTCCCTGTGTTTTATGGTATTCTCTATCCTACTCTCCTTTATAAACTGTACGATCTTTGCTGCTGTAAACTTTCCCGCTGCCCATGCTGTGAGCACCGAAAGGCCTTCACAATCCATGACAGCGAGATAACTCGGGATTTTGCTATTTTCTATCTCTCCAGAGACGATAAAGTAAGTAAGAGAGAAGTTTGTTGTAATAAGCAACGGTGAGTCAGGCGTTGGCTCTCCGATTTTATAAATCTTTTGCTCTACCTGCATTGGAACTTGGGGGTCTGTATAAAGGTTCTGCCTCAATGTAAAAAGTGCAAGGTTCTTCCACTTCTCAATATTGCTGAGGACGATTATCGAGGAGTATTTCGCAACACCTATTGCTCCGATAAGTGCCTCGATAAGGCTATCTCCACGCTGTGCAAAGGTTATAACGGGATAACCGAGGGGTTTGAAATTTTTCTTTATGGCAGCCCTCCTGATTAATGTATTATCCTCTATAATCTCCTTTGCCTTCCTTGCACCTGAGTCAATCACTATATCCTCTATACCGAGAGACTTAATCTTTTCTGTGAGGGTGGATAGTTCATCAAGCCCCTCTGCCGTAACCCCAAGAGTTGCCTTATACGTCTTTGCAATATTTGCCATGGCCTCTGCATTTTCCGAGTTTGCACCATATATAATTGGTTTCTTATCTACGAAGAGTTTCACTGCTGCCTCAGCAGCCCCTGGATTCCCTGCACAGATTATGACCGGGACATCACAGGCCTTTTTTGCAACAATCTTCGCAGCAGCCTCAAACCTGCCTACATCGTGGGAGTCATTTATAAGAGCGACCGCATCAATCCTGAGTCTCTGACCGACCCTCTCTATCTCTGAATTAAGAACCTCCTCAATCCTGCTACTTATATCAGCCTCCGAAAGCGTGTCTTTTATCTCGATTGCGAAGGCACAGGGATTAACAAACCTTTTGTCATGCCTGAAAAGCACTGTCTCCTCTCCCATCTTTACAGCCTTATCACCGGCGCCGAAGGTAATTGGCCTTACCGGAGGAGCAGATGCCTCACCGAGTTTCTGCTTTGCATCCTCAGAGACATCAGGACATAAATCTATGGAAGCCTGCCTCTGGGCAAGTTTCATTGCAAAGGCAAGACATGTAGGGAATCCGCACTTCTTACAGTTTGTCTTTGGTAGAAGCTTAAATATCTCAACACCAGTTAAAGCCATCTAACACCCTTGGTTAAAACTCAAAGAGTAAAAATCAAAATAATGGAATTCCTTATTTTGAATTTTTCATTTTAAATTTTGATTTTATCAAATCAGTTCCTCAATTATCTTTTTCACTGCCTCAACGGCCTTAGGGTGCCTCATGATAAGAAGCTCAGCACCAGCTAAGAGAAGGACCATCGCTGTGACAGCCTCCCATGCTATTCCCCTTTCTTCTGCAGGGCCCCAATGAGGCAGATCTGTTTCAGAGGCCTGTGTCTCTTTTACCTTCC
>JBFMDQ010000056.1:0-7078 GCA_040753955.1 Nitrospirota bacterium
TACTGTTAGTGTAGGTATAGCCTGCATTCCTGAGGAAAGGATAAAGACCTACGATGACCTTATCGCCTTTGCTGATAATGCCCTGTTTACAGCAAAGAATAAAGGGCGTGATCAGATTGTCGTATATTCTTCCTCTTAAATTCCTAAATCCTAACATCTGAATTCTAAACAAACCTGTCTGGTCCTGAACTTGATTCAGGACAGGTCAGGATTACAATAACCAAACTTCTTTTTCTTAATTAGGTTATTAGAGTTGGAAGGTATGGTATACGTTAAACGGTTACAGGGCCCGTATCGTAAAATGTTTTTAGGTTACGTCTTTTACGAATGACTTAACCGATAGACGAAACGAGCTTCGTTACCATACCCAATAGACGAGTATCTGTTGGTAATCGGAGCTTATTTTAGTGATTATTGGTGATTGGTTATTCTGTTAAAATAGATTATGGATGTCATAACCTCTCACATAAATGCTGACTTTGATTCTCTTGCCTCGATGGTTGCTGCTGAGAAGCTGTATCCCGGGGCAAAGATTGTCTTTCCCGGCTCTCAGGAGAAAAAGCTGAGAGATTTCATAGAGGCATTCCAACCAGTAGAGATAAAGCGGATAAAAGACATCGACCTTTCTAAGGTTACAAGGCTGATCATAGTTGACACAAAGATACATGGTAGGATTGGCCCTTTTACAGAACTACTTTCTCAGAAAGGTATAAAAATACACATCTACGACCACCATCCATTCAATGAAGGCGATATAAGGGGAGAGGTCGAGAAGATTGAAAATGTAGGGGCTACAGCAACCATCTTTACAGAGATATTGAAAAACAGAAAAATACATCTGACACCGATGGAGGCTACAATACTCGCCTTAGGCATATATGAAGAGACAGGGTCTCTACTTTTCCCTTCAACGACAGAGAGGGACTTAGTTGCTGTTTCGTATCTTCTGAGAAGGGGTGCAAACCTTAATATTGTCTCGAGCTTCTTAAAAATGGAATTGAGCATGGAAGAGCTTGACCTCCTGAATGAGCTTGTTCAGTCATCAAAAGAGATGGTTATAGGAGGGATAAGGATAAAGGTGGCAAAGGCATCCCGTGAGGGCTACCTTGGAGATGCAGCTTACCTCGCCCACAGGATGATGGATATGGAAGACATTGATGCTGTGGTAGTATTACTCAGCATGGAAGGAAAGATATTAATGGTCGCAAGAAGCAGGGTTCCGGAGCTTGATGTATCAAAGGTAATGAGGGAATTCGGAGGAGGGGGACATCCGACAGCAGCCTCAGCCACAATAAAAGAGGCATCCCTCGGAGTCCTTGAGGATAGATTGACAGAACTACTCCGGGATAACGTAAAACCCGTTAAGGTTGCATCTCATGTAATGACGAGCCCCGTTATCAGTATCCATTGGGACGCCTCTATCGAAGACGCAGAGGGTGTAATGACCCGGTATGGGGTCAATGTCCTACCGGTCTTAAAAGAGGAAAAGTATGCTGGCCTTATATCGCGCGAGATCGTGGAGAAGGCCCTCTTCCATGGTTTTGGAAAAAGCAGGTCAATAGATTTCTCCACAACAGATGCAATAACTGTAGGCCCGCATACCCCGATCAGGGAAATAGAGACATTAATGATCGAGCGGAACCAGAGGTTTATACCTGTTGTAGAAAATGGCAAGATTGTTGGCGCAATAACAAGGACAGACCTGCTGAGGACCCTTTATGAGGAGTTTCTCAGGCGAAGGAAGATAGAGAAAACGGTTATGAGGGAAAAACCATCTACGGAAAGGAAACTGTCTTCCTGGCTAAAGGAGAGGTTTCCCTCAGAGATTTATAACCTTCTGAAACTTTCTGGAGAGGTAGCAGAGGAATCAGGTTTTAATGCCTATCTCGTTGGAGGGTCGGTGAGGGATCTCTTGAGGGGTGAGGAAAATCTTGACATTGATATTGTCATAGAGGGGGATGGAATTTCCTTTTCGAAAGTATTAGGTGAAAGGCTTAATGCAAGGGTGAGAACACATCAGAGATTTGGTACTGCCCAGGTAATTACTGATAAGTTAAAGCTTGATGTGGCAACAGCCAGGACTGAATATTATGAGTCACCTGCAGCCCTTCCAAAGGTCGAGATATCCTCAATCAAGAAAGACCTTTACAGGAGAGACTTTACAATTAACACCCTTGCCATAAAATTAAATCCAAAGGACTTCGGGCTCCTTATAGATTTCTTTGGTGGCCAGCGCGATTTACGAGAAAAGACGATCAGGGTCCTCCATAACCTTAGTTTTATAGAAGATCCGACGAGGGCGTTCAGGGCAATCAGGTTTTCTGAGAGGTTTGGATTTAAAATCAGTAAACACACAGAAAACCTGATAAAGTCAGCAATAAAGATGGACCTCTTTGAAAGGCTTTCAGGACCCAGGCTTTATGAAGAATTATTGCTATTGTTTAATGAAACCGAACCTATCGGAACACTGGAGAGACTGTCAGATCTCGGCCTCTTAAAGGTTATATACCCGAACCTGATATTCAATGAAGAGCTTGAGGCAACACTAAAATCAATGCACGAGACCCTCTCATGGTTTAATCTACTCTTTCTCGATGAAAGGACTGACAGGGGGGTTTTGTATCTTATGGCCTTGCTTTCAGGATTGAAGGATGAAGAGGTAAAGGCTGCCATAGAAAGGTTGTCACCACCACCGAAGGTGAGGTGTATGATTATCAGGGGGATATCTTATGCGAGGGAAGTTCTGAAAAGACTTCCTTTAGATGACCCTGTGGAGATATATGACCTCCTGAGCAAACTCAAACTCGAAACGATTTTATTCTTAATGGCTATAAGCAAGGACAGACAGAAACAGAAGGTGATATCTCGATATCTGACGGATTTAAGGAAGGTAAAGCCGATCTTAAAAGGGGATGACCTGAAGAAAATGGGTATTCAACCAGGGCCTGTTTATTCTAAGATTCTCAAGGAGCTCCTCGAGGAAAAACTGAGAGGCCATCTAAAGTCTCGGGAAGATGAGGAGAGGTTTGTCAGGTCTAAATTTACCCTCTTAGAAAAAAGGCCTGCCCTTGGATCGGGATAAAAAGCATAGCGAGCTTTCTAACGGGGTTTACTCTGGTTTAAACCTCCCTTCAAGTTTTTTCATAAGTTCTGGCATGGTTGTATATTCAAGATCTTCAAGTCCAAGCCTATGGGGTTCAAAAGGTCCATGGTATCTTAGATAATTTGCTATCTCATTCGTCTTCCTTCTTACCTCATCAAATGCTGGGTCATCGAATAAATCCCTTGGCCCTACAAGTTTTCCATTACAAAGCTGGAAGCCTGCAGCAATAACCCTCGGGGGACCATCAAACCTTGATGGATTTGCCTCATAGAATGCAACAGGCATAAGTGGCCCATGATGTGAACCGCGCATCCATCCCTCGACTATATGGGGAAAGGCGAAGGGTTCGAGCACCTCCCCAACTGCAGGCAGGCCTGCCTGGCATCTTACAATCAGAACAGGGTCATCCTTTCCAACATATTTTCCGGCAATAAGGCTGAGTTTCTGTGTTGATGCCACAGCAGCAATCATTCCGTCTTTTCTGTAAACAGTCTTTATCATGTACCTCCTCATAGCACCTATAAACATCAAAAGGTCGTATATCTCTTCAGGAGTTGAGAGGGCAATCTTCTTATGTTCATACACATCTACAACCTCGAATACAAAACCATCATGCATCGTGGGGTCTATGACAAGGCCAGCTGTATTAAAGGGGTCGGCAAAGATTTTAAATAGAGGCAGATTCCATGCGCCTGGAGATGTCTTATCAGCCATAAAGATAATTACAGGCTCACTCTTCCTTTCCTCAAATTCCATCTCTGCAACACCCGGCCCCATACCCTTAACGTTTCCGCTAAAGGCATCTGTGAGAAGATCCTGGCCTGCACCATAAAGTTTGAGTTCCTTTGCGACCTCAGTACATGCGACAAAGGTATTCCAGGCAAGTCTGTGTATGTCTTCGGCATCTGTGCCGTGCTTATGGGTCATAATTAATTCAAGGTCATCACCGCACCTCGTCACATGAAAGTCAATGAGTATTCCCTTCTCTGCGGCATTGGATAATCTCTCCTTCGCTGTCTCTATGAGGTCGGAATGAATGCTTGAGTGTCCAACATAACCACCGACATCTGCCTTTATAACACTTAATGTTATCCCATCGGCCATCTCTCTCCTCCCTTTACCCCGTAGGAATGCCTCTTTCCAATGGGGTTTATTTTTTCAGAGTCTTACCAAGCCTTCTTTCTATCGACTTTACCTTCTCCTCTATCCTATTTGGTTTCCCCTTCCTGTCATCTATAGTAATAATCGTGAGGGCCCTTTCGCCTGTTTTCATTACAGCCCTGTGGCATTTCTTTATAAGCTTCATTACTTCATCCCATTCACCTTCGATAACTGTGCCCATGGGATTAACCTTATAGGGAAGCCCGCTTGCATCAATTATCTTTAATACTTCAGCAAGCTGGTCACCAATGCTGCTGCCAACACCTATCGGAACGATACTGAGTTCAACGAGCATAACTCCTCCTTTCTCTGTTTTCCAATGTGATCTTATAGGCTAAGAATAGCAAAAAATATTCACAAGAAGAGGGGCAAGACCTGCCCCTCTTCTTGTTCTCAAGAGAAAATTACATACAGTTCATCTTACTGCGTCTTTAAGTGCCTTGCCAGCTGTAAACTTCGGTATTTTCGCAGCAGGGATTGTGATAACATCGCCTGTCCTAGGATTACGGCCTTTCCTGGATTTCCTTTTAGCAACGGAAAAAGTCCCGAATCCAACGAGGGTAACCTTTTGCCCTTTCTTTAAGGCTGCCTTGATGGAGTTTAGTGTTGAATCCAGCGACTTTGAGGCATCCACCTTACTTAATCCCGCGCCTGAGGAAATCTTGTCAATGAGCTCTGCCTTTGTCATTTCTACCCCCCTTTCATATACAAAGTTTTTTAAGAAGCTGAATTAACAGTATCAAGAAGAAATCCTTTTGTCAAGCCAAAAATTTAATCTCCTTAATAGAAAAGTTTATGCCAGTCCATGTTTCATTCTGGTACCAATCTGAAAATTGATGATAGTGGATTTTTATTTCTCGAAATAAAGAATAAACATTTACATTATTTATTCTGTGCTACTAAAAGGTCTTACGGCATTCAGTTTACCCCGTTAGAATGCCCCGTGTGAGCCTTCCCGTTAGAAGGACAAGGGTCTTCTAACGGGGTTTACTTTGAAGTTACTAATAGGATCATAAGTAAGGACACATTCATTCTCTCTTTCTGTCATTAATGAGACCTTACTATGAACTCCTTAGTAAGTCACAAAGGTTCTCAATATATAGTGATCCTTCTATATCTAACATACAGGATATAGGTATTGTTATTTTCCCCCTCCCCCCCTCCTCTGTCGTTGCAAAATGATAATGTCATATCTATCTGCAAAATGAAAATGTCATATCTGAGGGTATAGGAAGATATGGACTACCTTAAGAAAACGTCTCTATGGCGATTTAGCAAATCTGATTTTCTAAGTTTACCCCCAAAATCCACCTTTTCAGTCAACATAGACCTTTTAAGGGAAAATCAGAGATTTCTTTTAGGAGGTCTAAATGGGGCAGAAAAGATTTCTTATGAGCCAGAGGGAGCTTCAGAGGTATCATGTGATAAATAAGGTAGTTGAAGGAAGGATGACCACACTGGAAGCAGCAGAGAGTTTAAACTTAAGCAGAAGACAGGTTTTTCGGCTAAAGACGAAGGTAGTGGCCTCGGGGCCAGAAGGTATAATTCATGGCAACCGGGGCAGGGTACCTATTACAACAAAACCTAAGGGGCTTATGAAGACGATACGAGATCTCTATCAGAAAGTATATAAGGGCTTTAACATAACTCACTTTACAGAGAAGCTTAATGAGATTGAAGGGATAGACATATCAAGAGAGACAGTAAGGAAACATTTAAGAGGGCACAACTTAATAGATGAGATGAGGCATGCACCTAAACACCGAAGTAGAAGGGAGAGGATGCCTATGGTGGGTATGATGCTTCAGCACGACACCTCTGAGCATGATTGGCTTGAGGGCAGAGGCCCAGAGATTAAACTCATAGCCTCCATAGATGATGCAAATAATGAAGTTCCCTTTGCTTTGTTTGTAGAGGCAGATGGCACGTTACCAAATATGGAGGTCATGAAGCAGGTTATAAAGCTTAAAGGGATACCAATGAAGTTTTATGTAGATGGAGCAAGCTACAACAAAACATATAGAAGGGAGGGCATACATTACAATCTCAAGGGTAAGTACAAGGAGACACAGATAGAGAGGGCACTGGGAGAACTTGGCATAAACTTGATAATAGCAGGGAGTCCACAGGCAAAGGGAAGGATAGAGAGACTCTTTGGGACATTCCAGGACAGACTCATCAGTGAGATGAGATTAAAAAAGATCTCTACCAGAGAAGATGCTAACAGATTCCTTCACGAAGAGTTTTTACCTGACCACAATATGAGATTCACTGTTAGCCCTGCAAAGGAAGGCTCTGCCTATAGAAAGCTTCCTTCAGGAATTAACCTTGATTCAATATTTTGCATAAAACAAGAAAGGACAGTACAACGGGATAATACGATTTCCTACAGAGGAAGAATCTTTCAGATTATTCCTCAGAACGGAAGGATGAGCTATACAAGGGCAAAGGTAGAGGTGCAGGAATGGACTAACAGAACAATACATGTCCTATATAAAGGGAAGGAATTAGCAACTATAGAAATCCCTGAAAAACCAAAAAGGCTGACAGAGAAACCAAAGAGATTTAACCTTAAAGACTTCTTGAGAAAGGAGGTAGAGCCTCAGACTGAATTCTATGGTGTGACATAATCATTTTGCAAAAAGGTGACATTTTCATTTTGCGTTGACAAGGTTATGAGAAAATAGTTGAACCCGAATTACGCAAGGGTATGTATTAAATGACCACACTGTGTCATTCCGAGCGAAGCGAGGAATCTCATTTTGAGTGATGAGATTGCCACGTCGCTCCGCTCCTCGCAATGACATTTTGAAA
>JBFMDQ010000057.1:0-3456 GCA_040753955.1 Nitrospirota bacterium
ATTAACGGCGATGTCAATAATATAAAAAATAGTATAAGTACTAAAAGCAATCTCTGCATCATTTTACACCTCTCGTTACAGCCTTGGACCTATAAACTTTAAGGTGATGGCTGGCATCAGGAAATTTCGATACAGCGAGGGCGATAATGATTACAAATAAGAAAAAGGCAATATATCGCAGCCGTCTGGTTCCATACAGAGCTGCAAGAAACGCAAGAATACCTGCCACCACAAAGCATATAAAGCCTGCCAGAGGGTCTATAATCATTCTCCCTATCAACACAAAGAAGACTGATAGCCCAATGAGAACCTTTGGGTCAGAGACCTTTAGGGACTTTAGCATTGATTTCGCCATTTGTCCTGCTTCCTCTAAAGATAAAATATGCTGCTACTACAAATCCATAATAGGCATCCTTCTACTCAGGCATACCTGTCAACTGGAAGGCAGCCCAGTAGTATGGATGTTCATACTGCTTTTTTATGGTCAACTGTGCTTCCCTCAATGCATCACGCTTATTTATCTTTTTCAGATTGGAATAAAATCCTGTCATTAAATACGAAGTTGCCATATCATCTACCTTCCAGAGACTCGCTATAATTGAATTAGCCCCTGCGTAGAGAAATCCTCTCTGAAGTCCTACAACATCATCTCCTGGATTGATTTTACCAAGCGCTGTTTCACAGGCGCTCAATGTAACAAGGTCTGCGTTCAGACTAAGGGAATATAGTTCGTTTACGCTCAATAATCCATCGTTTTCGGCATCCTTTGAAAGAAAGAGTCCTGAGTTCAAAGGCGAGTCGGATTCAAACATGCCGTGAGTTGCAAAATGGATGTAGTTGAACTGATTTGCAGATTTCTTAAAGTCTGTCTCTGTCGCTTCTTTCCTTAAAAGCACCTTTGCCTGTGAGAATTCCTTTGATATTGCAACTGCCTCTTCTCCGGCATGTTTAAGGTCATATTTGGGGTTGCCGAGGTCGGGATTGCCAAAAATCAGTGCGCCGTATGTCTTTTGTGTTTTCTTTTGTTTTAAAAATTTCATAATGCTTGCACTCGGCAGATAACTGACACTATATTTGTCTATGAGATAATTACTCCCGCTGTTTAAGGCATTAAATGGCAGATAGTGAAGGATTCCATGAGGCACAATGATAAGCCTTTGAGTGTTAATGAGATGTTCAACGGGCTTTATAAGCCTCTGATATAGTCTTTGCGAGGGCTCAGGATAATGAGTTGATTTTGGGTCTTGCAGTAATTTTCTGAGTTGCTCTATAATCTTTCAAAATGTCTTTACCGTCCAGTTTTACAGCTTTTAATATATTTTGAGTTAACACAAACACATAAAGGTCTTCTCCATGATAATAATATTCAATGAGTGTCTCATCGCCAGCGATATATGACTGGATTTCAGTTGGAGGCGGTATGGAAACAGTAACAAGAGATGTCAGTTCAGGCGCTAAGGTCTTTATTCTCTCTTTAATCTGAACGCTTCTGATATTTCTTTGATTTGCCTTTTCAGGGGCGAGGCTGCTGACATCAAGCACCTTGCCTTCCGACTCAATTGTTTCAAGCTCTTTTAGAATTGAAGCGACCTGTTCTTTATTTTTTGAAACACCAAACTCTTTATTTGAAGCCAGTAAATCCACAAGCGCCCTGGATTTTGAGCGCTCCACATATTCAAAGGCTTCTGCCGGACAGCCTTCGGAAATCAGTAGAGCAACCAGTTCCTGATAAATAGCCTGTTTATTCCCTACATAACCGATCCTCCCAGCCTCCGACCTTATGGAGGATCGTTGCTTCTCAATCACATCGACAGCCTCTCTGAGAAGCTGTTCAGCTATTGCTTTTTTGCCTTCCATGCGAGCGATTCTGCCTCTATCTAAAAGGATTGGCCAGTGGAGTCCTCCTATCTGTTTAATTTGGGGATGTTTCAGGAGCTGGTCATAATTCTCTCTGGCCTCATGAATCTTTTCCGTTTCATACAGACACTTAGTCAAAATGAAGAATTTTGGAAGTTCCTGAAAGGTCTGGTCATAGAAAACTGTGACAAGGCCGGAGACTTTTGCTTCCGGGTTCTGGACTGCTGACAGTGCCTGGCGATACTGTTTCTTCGCGACGTGAATCCTAGCAATGGCAATGAATTTTTCAGGACCCAAATTGGTGTCGCTAATATCTATGCTCTGCAGGACTTCTATCCAGCGATCCGCCTCTGCATTGTGGTTCAGATGGGCATAGGCTACACCCAGAATACCCGCGATATCAATGAGCTGTGAACGATAAAAAATATTAGATGACCCGCCAACCCGGTTCAGGAGAGCATAAGCCGCGGATGCCGTCTTGATTGCTTTGTCGTATTCCCCCTGATCAAGATAGGCATACCCGCGAAGAATTCCCGGGAATATTGACAGGTTGGCTCCGAAATAGCCAGTATAGCCAGTGTCTCCCTGAGAGATCTTTTTTTCCATCAAATTTACCGTGGAGAGCATTTTTTCATAGTCCCTGATCTCATAGTAGGCTCCACTCAGCAGATATAACTGAAATGCCGATATTTCCTCCTTACGGTCGATATCCTGCTGTAGGATCTGGATTACCTCGTGGTGACGCTTTTTCTGCATGAGTGAACTGACTTCGATATCCTTGAAGAGACCGACACAGCCGCTGCTGAATAACAAAATTGCAATTACTAAAAACTTAAGGACATCCCTCATAATACCCTTCTCCTACTCCTCCAGCTTTTAATACTTCATTCTTTATTCTTTAGCTCGGTGCATCTTTTTCTATCACAGAAGCTTTTTGATACGGTATTCTTTCTCATCTATTGATATAATTGCTCCTTCAATGAGGTCAGCCTCAATTAAAGGCAGCACGGTTATTAGAATTCGTGTGACTATATCTGGTTTGGCGCCAGCAACCCGCAATGAAATAACACTCGGCCCGTTAAGTCCGCTTTTAGCAATAATTGCGGAAAAATCCAGATCCTGAGTAATAATTACAGCCTGTTCCTGATATGCCAATTGAACAATTTCATTGTCAGAAGCTGTAGCAAGAAGTTTATCTGTGATGCGGACAATATCATACCCTTTATTTTGCAATGCTTTGACAGTGAGAGGAGAGATATGAATATCTGCTATGAACTTTAATTTCATATCCTTTACTCAGCATAAGCAGGAGTAGGACGATGATACTCTCCGGCAAGCCATGCTGCATATTCAATAGTCTGAAGAATGTCCTCTTCTTCAAGTTCAGGATATGCCTTCAGGATTTCTTCATGTGTCATTCCGGAAGCCAGCAATTTGAGAACAAAGGCAACAGTAATCCGCATTCCCCTGATGGTAGGCTGCCCCATACAGACTTCTGGATTAATGGTTATACGATCAAATGGTTTAGGCATAGTAATTCCTCCTTTCACATTTCAAATTCTTTATTATATATTGTATCAATCATTATGCCTTTACCGC
>JBFMDQ010000057.1:3556-7022 GCA_040753955.1 Nitrospirota bacterium
CATTATGCCTTTACCGCGCATCGAAATTAAATTTATCAATCTACTTTCTCAATAACCCTCAGTATTGTCTCTACATTACTTATGTGTTTGCCTTCAGGATATTCTTTTTTGTACCGCACCAGCTTCTCTTTTGCCTGCTCCTTGAAGCCGAGTTCATAAAGGGTCATGCCTGTAAAATAAAGGGCTGTCTCCCTTTGGGGCACATGGGGATACTCCTCGAGCACGAGCAGATATTCTGCCAGCGCTGCCTCTGGATTACGCAAAAACCTTGCGTAAACAGTACCCCTCTCCAGCCTCGCATCACTCCTGATCTCTGGTAAGTTTGTAAGGTCAAGGGCTATTTGAAATACATAGAGTGCTTCCTCATATCTTCCTGCATCTGCCAGATAGTGGCCGTAGTTTATATTCCATCTCGCAATTATGTGTGGTAAATTGTTTGAAAGCTCCCAATCTTCTGGAGGTTTTGCTGCTGTTATCTCCTCGAAGTTCTTTTTTGCGGTGGATAGCGGGGTGCCAGGCTCAACCTTAACAGGGTCTGTTGGCGGATATCCCCTTGTATTCTGAACCATTGTATCAACACTCAATAGTTTTGAAGTAGTGGTATCTCCTGATATTTCAGCTACTCCTTCATTTCCAAAAAAGACATTGGCAAGTCCCTGGGTCATCATCATGAATTCAGTGCCTTTTATGCCAGCAACGGCTGTTGGACTCCTCATTGTATAATTTACTTTTTCACCTGCAGCTTTAATTACAGATGCCCTGAGCTTTCCCTGCGTTACGCTGAATATACCGTCCTTTTTGTTCTTGCCTATAACGAGCTCTGTTATCTCCAGCTCTGTATTATTGGAGAGTGTCAGCTTGCTTTCATCAGATAGAGTTAAAACTGCCCAGCCGTCAGCACCTGTCTTTATCCAGTAGCCTTTTACTAATGCGGTGTCTTTCTTAACTGTTTTATAAGGAATGTTTTCCTTCTCTCTATATGAGACACTCCCGCTAAGCCCTGTAATTTTACCAACTGGTTGCCCAGCACCATATGCAGAACTGGCAACGATAAATAAAAATAAAGATGCATACAATATCCTTTTCAAATTTCTATCCATAGAAGACCTCCTTAAAACCTGGCGCATGTTAATTTGTGATACGCTCGCTTATAAAAGTCAAGGTAAAAGTCACATAATGTTTAGCATAGCTTCATAGAAATCTCAATATTTCTAAAATCCTAAAAATCATGATATAATAGCAAAAATTCTTCTCAAGTTTGTGATGGACTGTGGAAAGAAGGTGTTAGACCTTGAAAATAAGAGTGCTTGGAGCCTCAGGCTCTGAGATGCCAGGCTATAATCTGCCTGCGTTCCTGATAGACGATAAAATTTTAATGGATGCCGGTAACATCGGATTCTCACTAAGTGATAGTGAGCAGTGGAGAGTCAAATATATCCTCTTAACTCATGCACATCTTGACCACATTAAGGGAATCCCTTTTTTTCTTGACAACATAATTATAAAAAATAAAAACCACACTGTAACGCTAATCAGCGGCAGAGAAGTTCTTGCGGACATTAAAAAGAATGTTTTTAACAATAGGATATGGCCTGATTTCACAAAAATCCCCAATATCAAAGAGCCTATATTGAGATTCAAGGCCATTAACCGATCTCATCCCCTGAATATTGACGGATACAAGGTTTTTGCTGAAAAGATGAATCATGCTGTACCTGCCTATGGATATATAATTGAGGGAAAGGATAGAAAGGCCATTGCCTATACAGGAGATACAGGCCCAACTGAACTTTTCTGGAGGAAGGTCTCTTTACACGATGTAAGGTGTCTCGTCGTAGAGACCTCCTTTCCAAACAGTATGAGTGGACTGGCTTCAAAGTCAGGGCATCTTACCGCTTTACTGTTGAGAAATGAGATTCTAAAAATGATCAAAATGCCACCAATGATCCTTATCTCTCACACAAAGCCACAGTACATCTCTATAATAAAGAAGGAGATAAAGGCACTTAGAATAAGGAATATTGAGATACTAAGGGACGGCCAGATTATAACTGTTTAGAGGGCTTGTGTGATAATATCGCAAATCAGGATTATATTACTAAACTAAAAATGCGAGCTTTGTCAACATGGTTTATCCTGACTTAGAAGGTTTCAAGTCTCTTTCAGCAAAGGGGGATCTCATCCCTGTATATAAGGAAATCCTTGCCGATACAGACACACCTGTGTCATCTGCCCTGAAGCTTGGAGGTACCCCATCATTTTTACTCGAGAGTGTTGTTGGAGGTGAAAAGTGGGCGCGATATTCCTTTTTAGGTTCGAGGCCATCAAGGGTCATAAAGAGTTGGGGAAAGAAGGTAGAAATAAAGGATAATAAAAAAGGGTCCCATATATTCGAAGTGGAAGACCCCCTTGAAGTCATAAAAAAAGAGATCAATACATACAGGCCTGTTGATGTTAAGGGTTTACCGAGGTTTTGTGGAGGTCTTGTTGGCTATATAGGCTATGACATGATCAGATTTTTCGAGAGAATCCCCGATCAAAAAAAACCTGGCATAGACCTTCCCGACATGTTTTTTATGGTGGCAGATACAATGCTCATATTTGATAGTCTGAAACAGACGATAAAGATTGTTTCCAATGTCTGTCTTGATGGTAGAGATTCTGCAGAGGCGTACTTAGAGGCAGTAGAAAAAATAGAGGGCGTAGTAGAAAGGCTAAAAACGGATAGGATTCGAAGATTCAAGGAATCAAGGGGTCAAGGGTTTTACTTGAATCCTCGAACCCTCGAATCCTCACACCTTGAGGTAGAGACTGGATCTAACCTTACGAAAGAAGATTTTACGAATATGGTGAGACAGGCAAAGGAGTATATAATGTCTGGAGATGTGGTTCAGGTTGTTCTGTCACAGAGGTTTGAACGTGAGTCTCATGTAGACCCCTTCCATATATACAGGGCATTGCGCGTTATAAATCCATCTCCTTATATGTACTATATTGATGCAGGCGATGCAAGGCTTGTAGGCTCGTCCCCTGAGATACTGGTGAGGCTTGAGGGAAGAAAGATAATCCTGAGACCGATTGCAGGAACTCGAAAGAGGGGGGAAACAGAAGAAGAGGATGAGTTCCTTGAGGAAGAACTCAGGAAGGATCCCAAAGAGATAGCTGAGCATATAATGCTTGTTGACCTCGGAAGAAACGATGTTGGAAGAGTTGCAGAGATAGGCTCTGTAAGAGTGACGGAAATGATGACCGTTGAAAGATACAGCCATGTTATGCATCTCGTCTCGAATGTAGAGGGTAATCTAAGGATTGGACTGGATGCCTTTGACGTGTTAAGGTCCTGTTTTCCTGCTGGCACTGTGACAGGAGCCCCAAAGGTGAGGGCAATGGAAATAATAGAAGAGCTTGAGCCAACAAGGAGAGGCCCCTACGCAGGCGCTGTTGGATACTTTAGCTATTCAGGGAA
>JBFMDQ010000058.1:0-5382 GCA_040753955.1 Nitrospirota bacterium
AAGACGAACATTCAGCTCCATCGATTCTAACCTCCTGAATTAAAGAGATATTCTTGAGAAAGACTCTTTTTTGCCCCCCTAAAGATTTGCTACTTCCATGTAGAAGTTACAGAACAAGAAGTCAAAGCCTGTGTCTGGAAAATCGGTCTACTTTACAGTATTTTAAAAATGATAGTTGAAAGGATGCCTGAAGAACCTGGAAATAAAAAAGGAGCTCTAAAAACCACAGTTAGTGATAAATAAAACAAAAACAATAATTCCGAATTATGATATTGTTGAAAAGGTGGGTGAAAGTGCCCACTCCATCGCTTATAAGGCCTTTCATAAAAAAAATCCGAAGAGGCCATTGGTTCTCAAGATTCTAAAGACAGTCTCTCTGACCGAAAATCAAAAAAGGCACTTTCGACAAAAGATCGAGCAACTTAAGGTTTTACATGATACCCGCCTGATTACGCCTTTATCGCTTGATGTGAAAGGGGATGTCCGGTTTATCACTCAAGAGTATTTCGAAGGAATTACTCTCGATGAGTGGGCCAAAACACAAACTAAGATTTCTTTAGATGATTTTTTCACCATAGCCTGCGAGTTAGCCCAGGCCCTTGATAAAGTTCATGAAGCGGGCATTATTCATGGTGACATCAAACCCCACAATATATTAATTCAGCCGGAAACCCTCGATATCCGAATAATCGATTTTATAACCCCCCCTCGATGTGAGAGACGTGAGCCATTTCATTTATGAACGTTCCTTTGTGGAGGGGACTCTGGCCTATACCTCTCCTGAACAGACCGGCCGCATCAGCCACAGGGTTGATTTTTCCACTGACCTTTATTCCCTGGGAATCACCTTTTATGAATTACTGACCGGCCGACTTCCCTTCTTTTCTACAGACCCCCCGAGCTGATCCACTCCCACCTAGCAGAAGAAGCGCCGGACGTCCATGAATTGAATCCCGATATCCCCTCTACTTTAAGTAAAATAATCACCAGATTAATCCTCACACAGCCAGAAAAGCGCTACCAGAGCGGAGCTGGCCTTCTGGCTGACCTCAGGCAATGCTGGGATGAATATAGAATCGCTGGTTCTGTCAGCGAATTTCCCCTAGGGTTTTATGACCGCCCCCATCGAGTTGTCTTTATCTCCAAAATGGTGGGACGCGATAAAGAGGCAGAAATCATCCTCGAGGAATACACTGAAGCGGCTAGCGGTTCCTTCCGCTGCCTGCTTACTTCAGGGCTGCCTGGTATTGGGAAAACCCGTTTGATTCAAGAGCTTCAGAAACTGATCGTAGAGCACAGAGGCTATTTCACCTCGAGGAAATTCGATGTTTATCAAAAGAATATCCCTTATAGCTCTCTTAGCCAGGCCTTCAGAAATTTGATAAGGACCTTTTTAACGGAAAGTAATGAAAGGGTCGCCCTCTGGAAGAGAAAGTAGTTCCCGTGCAGACTCCGATATCATCTGTATTTTTGTAGTTAATGGTTAATTTTGCATCCTCTATTGCTAATTTTGCAGCAGAACAGAGTAACCTCGCAGACCTGTCAAGATTTCTTAAGCCCTTGGAGCCTAAAAAATACGTTGGCTTAAAATCGCTAACCTCACCTGCTAACTTACACTTAAACCCGTTTGTATCAAATCGGCTGATAGGCTTAATCCCGGACCGACCTTCTTTCAAAGCTGTCCAGAATTGTTCCTTTCCTATACCATTCGGAGCAATTACCCCTATGCCCGTTATCACTACTCGGTTCTTCACGGGGTTAACTCATTCCACCATCTATAACTATAGTCTGACCCGTAATATAGCTTGACTCATCGCTGACTAAAAATTTTACAACCTTTGCTACTTCTCCTGGTCTCCCTAATCTACCTACGGGTATCTGTTTTATTATCTGATTTTTATATTCTTCTTTTAAATCTTTAAGCATATCCGTCTCAATAAAACCAGGGGCAACCGCATTAACTCTGATATTATAAGATGCAACCTCCTTAGCAAGAGATTTGGTAAACCCTATTATCCCTCCCTTAGAGGCAGCATAATTGGTCTGCCCCGGCATACCCACAATTCCACTTACCGAAGTAATATTCAGGATAACGCCGCTTCTCTGTTTTATAAACGTTATGATCGCAGCCCTGGTAAGATTGAATGTTCCATCTAAATTAGTATTAATTACTTCATACCAATCATTAAGTTCCATAAGGGCGAGGGCTTTATCTTTAATTATGCCGGCATTATTAACCACAATATCTATGCCACCAAATAGTTCTTTAGCATTATCTACCCAGGATTTCACAGCATCATAGTCTCTAATATCCACTTGAAATGATTTAACGTTAGCACCCAAATATTTTATTTCTTTTTCCAAATCCTCTGCGTCTTTATTATTTTTCAAAAAATTAAAGCTTATACTCGCACCTTCCCTGGCTAATTCAATAGCGATAGCCCGCCCTATCCCCCTCGTAGCGCCACTAATGATAACTGTCTTATTTTTAAGTGACATTTCTGGTATAAGCCTTCTCAATCCATAATCTACCATAACCAAAAAATCCCTTTAAATCAAGTATTTTCTGCAATCTCCCTATCCCCTGGGGTAAGGGATTGATGTGAGGGAAATCGGAGATGCTTCCATTTATGCCGAAGTGCTTTTTCTCTTTAATCTCTTTACAAGAGAATCATAGCTCATTGTGTTCAGGATATCTCCCTTCTCAAGCCAGCCCCTTCTTGCAATCGAGACCCCATAGGCCATATAGTCGAAATGGCTAATTAAATGAGCGTCTGTGCCTATTACCAGCGGTATTCCCATCTCCTTTGCCATCCTTGCATGTACATCATTTAGATCAAGTCTGAGGGGGTATGCATTTATCTCGATAGCCGTTCCTGTTTCTTTAGCCATCTTAAGAATCTCATTCATGTCAACATCATAGGCATCCCTCTCTCCAATCAATCTGCCTGTTGGGTGGGCGATAATAGAGACATAAGGGTTCCTCATTGAAGATACCAGTCTTTTTGTCAGTTGCTCTCTATTCTGCCTGAAACCTGAGTGGATTGAGGCGACAACGACATCCATCATTTTCAGTACATTATCAGGAAGATCCATATGTCCGTCACTCCTTATATCTACCTCGATACCTGCAATCAGCCTGAACCCCTTTAATCTTTTATTCATTGAATCTATCTCCTTCTTCTGCCCTAACAGCCTTTCTGCAGTGAGTCCCCTCGCAATACCGAGACCCTTTGAGTGGTCTGTAATGGCTATGTATTCATACCCTCTCTTCCGGGCCTCTTCTATCAGCTCCTCAAAATCATGGCTTCCATCGCTCCATTTACTGTGGACATGGAGGTCGCCCTTTATATCCTTGAGCTCAACGAGCCTCGGCAGTCTTCCAACCACTGCAGCCTCTACCTCTCCTGCATCCTCCCTCAGTTCTGGAGGTATATAGGAAAGACCTAAAATCCTGTATATATCCTCTTCTTCTTTCCCGCCAACCTTCTTGTCATCCTTTTCCCTGAATATACCGTATTCATTTATCTTGAGGCCTGATTTCATAGCCATTTCTCTCAATCTTATGTTATGGGCCTTGCTGCCCGTAAAGTATGCCAGCGCAGCACCAAAGCTATCCTCCTCAACAACACGCAGGTCAACCTGAAGTCCCTCACGGATTATTACACTTGATTTTGTGGGTCCCTGCATAAGGACATCCTTAACATGAGGCAGGTGAACGAAGACACTCATAACAGCCTTTGGATCCTGCGATGTAGCAAGTATGTCTATGTCCTTTATCGTATCCTTCCACCTCCTTATACTTCCTGCGATGCTCAGCTTTTTAACAGGGGCTTTCCTTCTCAGGTGCTCGAGAATATCATTGGCAACAGGAAAAACCTTTCCGAGGGGCTGTCTTTCCATCCCCCGTTTCAGCATCGCAATCCCTTTGAGTATATTTTCCTCCGTCTTTTCCTTTATCCCTGGCAGGCCACTAAGCTTGTGTTCCCTGGCAAGCTGTTCAAGGGTTTCTATATCTCTTACATTTAATCTCTCAAAAAGAAGCTTTGCCGTTTTTGGGCCAAGACTTGGTACAGAAAGGAGCATGCTGAGACCTTCAGGCACCTCCTTCTTGAGGTCTTCATAAAACTGAAGCTTCCCTGTCTTGACATATTCTTCTATCTTGCCTGCGAGATCCTGTCCAATTCCAGGGACTTTCATAAGCTCATCTCTTGGTGTTTCCGCAACATCCATCGTAAGCCCCTCTATGTTCTGTGCTGCATGTCTGTAGGCCCTTATTCTGAAGGGATTCTCGCCCTTTATCTCAAGCAGGTCAGCTATGTCATTAAAAATCCTCGCAATCTCCTGATTCTTCATAAGAAAAGTATAACAAAAACGAGGAGATATTCTTAATCACTACTTTTATTACTTCTTGATAAATAAGACAGTGCAAAGGGGTCAGGTCTTTAATCTTGACATTCAACTTTTAAAGATGATATAAGCATTCTGTGGCAAGGCCATTGAGGATAGAATATGACGGAGCTATATATCATGTAACATCGCGGGGGAATGCGAGGGAGCCTATATATAAGGATGAGGAAGATCGAAAGATATTTCTTAACATTCTGGAAAGAGTGATCAAAAGATACAACTGGCTCTGTCATGCCTACTGCCTGATGAACAATCACTACCACTTGGTCATCGAGACCCCGGATGGGAACCTTTCTAAAGGGATGAGACAGTTAAACGGAGTATACACACAACTTTTCAACAAGAGGCATCACGGGGTTGGGCATGTATTTCAGGGTAGGTATAAAGCGATACTCATTCAGAAGGAGAGCCATCTTCTTGAGGTTTGTAGGTATGTAGTATTGAACCCTATAAGGGCAAAGGTAGCAAAAAGCTCTGAGGGGTGGAAGTGGAGCAGTTACCGTGCTACTGCTGGCATAGAAAAGCCTCAATCCTGTCTTACAACAGACTGGATATTGGGGCAATTCGGTACCAAGGCAGGTTTAGCAAGACAGAGATACAGGAAATTTGTAAAAGCTGGTATAGCAGAAGAGCCGATATGGGCAAAAGTCAAAGGTCAGATTTTACTTGGTGGGGATGAATTTGTTGAAGGATTTATTAGTTATTTGAGAGGGCAAGAAGATATAAAAGAGGTCCCCAAGAGCCAGAGATATATCAGCAGGCCAAGCCTTGATAATATGTTTACGGGGAAAGTGTTAAAAGATAAACATATAAGAGATAAGAAGATAGTAGAGGTGGTATATAGATATGGGTATACTCAGAAGGAGGTTGCTGATTATCTTAAGATGCACTATTCAACAATAAGTAGACTGATAAAGGAAAATGAAACAATATCAAAATACAAGACCTGACCCTCAGTGTCTCCATTGTTCA
>JBFMDQ010000058.1:5482-7009 GCA_040753955.1 Nitrospirota bacterium
CTCAGTGTCTCCATTGTTCATCTATCTCTTCAATGACTGCTGCTGCTAAGAGCGGGAACATTATCTCGTGATGTCCTGTAAGGGCATAAGCGGAGCCCTTATTGATAGTAGGTCTTCTGAGGACATTTTCCCTCGGCCTGTAATGCTGAATAAAATCCATATTCACTGTGGTGATGTTTTCAACTTTTTTGCCGAGATTCCTCACTATAGTGAGCGCCTTCAAAAAAACCTCTGGCATAATGACCGCAGAGCCGAGATTTATATATACACCACCCTCAAGGTCAGAGACAACGGAAGTAAAAAGTTTAAAATCACTGAAGCTACCTTCACCAATAGCTGAACCATTAGCATCGGGATGCATATGAATAATATCAGTTCCTATAGCAACATGCACGGTGGCGGGGATATCAAGTCCATGGGCAGAGGCAAAGATACTTTTTTCTTTGAACCTGAATCTGCTATTGTATATCATCTTGCCAACTGACTTTCCTATACCGTATCCTTTCTTTACTCCTTCTATTATTGCCTTATTAAGATGCTTTCCCGTCTCCCTTGCCATGCCAAAGGTGGCAGCTTGCAATTCTTTCTCGACGTTTTCAGAGGTGTGACCTATAAAGGAGATTTCGAAGTCATGGATAATGCATGCGCCATTCGTTGCTATGGCAGTGATGATGCCATTTTCCATGAGGTCAATAATAATAGGTGAAAGGCCAACCTTTATTGGATGTGCACCCATACCGAGGATTACAGGTCTTCTGTTTCCTCTCGCCCTCACAATAGCCCTAACAGTGGCCCTGAAGTCATCAACGGCAAGTATATTGGGAAGCTTATCGATAAATACCCTAAAGGTATCTCCCTTAAAAGGAGGGGTGGCAAGGGCATCAAGTGAGACCTTATCTTTTCTTTTGCCTAAAGAATAGGTCTTCACCCTCCTCAGCGATACAGGTCTATATTTTTGCATGGATAAATCTTAACACAAAAAAGTGTGGCCTTGGAATAGAAATAGAATTCTACGGATACAAGAAAGAAAACCCCTCACCTTTACAAAGATGAGGGGGGTGGGGAGAAAAGATATCCAGATAATTCCTCAAATCGTCTGGTGTCGCTTTTACTATGGAGAAGGGCCTCCTGATATCCTCTAATCTTTTTCGTATCTTTTATCTCTTTTACCTGGATATCTTTAGGGAGTTCAGGGATTATCTCATGATAGGCACCTATAAATAAGATTCCAGTTTCTCCTTGATTTAATGTTTCATTTATCCTGTTAGCTATAAATCTATCTCTTTCCCTGAGTAACTTATTTTTAGCCAATCTGTATTTCAAATACGATGATAATTTCTCAGTTAAACCCCTGGCACCGGTCATCTTAAGTAACAAGTCCCTCTCTTTCTTGACTAAAGCGAAATCCTCGGTTTTTACTAAAATTGCACCTCTTTGGATAAGCTTCGATATAATTTCATAATTTTTGCTGCCACCTTTCAGTCCCTCCTCAAGTATCTTCTGGCCCATAGCCCCATCTGCAACCAT
>JBFMDQ010000059.1:0-6813 GCA_040753955.1 Nitrospirota bacterium
GCTTCTTCTACTTGGTCGATGATTGCGCCTTCAATCATTCTATCATCAATGACTATAGTTTCTTCCTTAAATCTGCCACAGTGTATCACCGCCTGTGAGAGAAATCGTTGAGGGTGATCATGAAAGAGAAGAATCGCAGCCCAGGTAGGTTTGCCATCTTTTATGAGTTCGAGCTTTTCAAGAATCTGTAAAGGTTTCTCGTCACGCCCTATTTTTCTTCTGCCGGTTCCTTTAGCCCATTCAATGTATCTTTTAACTTTCTCTATATTTATGTCTCCAATCGTTACATCCCTTGCAAGAAGCTTATCCCAGCTTATACCTGTAGAATGGAAATGCATTCGTGCAATTTCTTGCATAGAGATAACCCGATTGCTGTTTCCTACCCTCCTGAAATACTTTCCCTTTACAGACACAGGTTTAATATGAGATTCTTTTATCCTGATGATAGCTACATTCTCATTATCTATCTTACTAATCTCGATTTCTGGAATTACATGCGGTTCTGTGCTCTGAGAAATCTGGTTTGCCCAGTTTTTTATAGTATCTTTTCCAATTTGCACACCTTCAATTTCATTTGCATCAGAAACACCAATGATAATCGTGCCACCTCTTGTATTGGCAAAAGCTCCAGCAGTTTCTATTGTTCCTTTATCAAAATTTTCTTTAAACTCTACTGTTTCAGTTTCGCCTGAAGCCAATAATTTTTTCAGTTCCTTCTCGTTCATGCTGAAAATAATTTCTCTTTTGTCTCGTTAATAATATCCTTAGGTTCACCAAGGATTTTTAAAGCCTCAAGCCCTCCTGCTTTAATTACATCAGGGGCATTAAAGACATAAGGATTTTCTAATTCTTCTGTTCCGCCTCTTTCAAACTGCTTGGCAAGGGCAAGAAGTGTATCTGCCGCCTTCTTTGGAAGGCTTTTAAGCCAGGCATCGTGCTTATAGCGGAGAGCTTCTCCCCTTTCCTTGCGGCTCTTTGGAGCTACACCAAATCCAATCTCTGCCAGAACATCATAGAGGTCATATTGTTTTCGGTTAAGAATTTCCCTTAATAATCTTATCCCACGTCCATTATCAGGAAGAGAATCTATAACCCTCTTTCGTTCCTGTGGATTTATCCAACACAGGCGAAAATCATCAAAGGTTTTAGTTTCTTCAACTAAATGCTCAGCAATTCTTTGCTTATACTCCTCTACTGTGACCATTGCTAATTTCCCTTCTTTTTCTGTAACTATGTAGGTCCCGGCAGGATTTACATGGACATCAAATCCTTCAACCCGGATTATCTTTTCCTTTCTTTCCTCAGGTGGTTCTTTAGGTTCTCGTGTGGGCGAAGAACGGCTCACAAATTCCTTTCCTAAAAGACGGGTAGCATTTGTGTAATCATAGACACGAAACATCAGCTTATTTGTTGGAAGATGAATCCTTGAACCGCGACCCATCATCTGCTGAAATGATATAGGAGAACGGACATATTTGAAAAAGACCACATTGCGGAGTATTGGGACGTCAACCCCGGTGGTTATCAGATCAACGGTGGTTGCGACAAAGTGGCTTCGCTCTGAGCCACGCAAATCAGCAATATATTGGCTACCTCCTACTGTAGCGGTGCATTTAAAAGCATAAGGCTCCAGTCTTTTCTGTCCGTCTTTTATACACCACTCTGCATAAAGATTATTCATCTCTGCTGCTACAGCAT
Source organism: Nitrospirota bacterium (assembly GCA_040753955.1). Taxonomy (GTDB): domain Bacteria; phylum Nitrospirota; class Thermodesulfovibrionia; order Thermodesulfovibrionales; family SM23-35; genus JASEEX01. The sequence goes on from JBFMDQ010000059.1 coordinate 1,699, forward strand.
CGGCATGAGTATCTCGCACACAGAAAATAACGGTTTTCTGATTAGGTCCACCTGTTTTCAAGAGCATCTCGAATAAATCCTGACACCAAGCCTTTATCCTGTCGGGCAACTGAATAATGTCTTCAAAAGATGGAGCCCCATAATGAGATCGGGCTTCAGCTCCAATAATCGGTTGACCGGTTATAGCATCAATAGCACCCAGGCGTTCTATATCTTCACGGTCAACCCCCCTTTCATCTAAATCAGTTATTCGCCTTATTATCTCACAGGCAGGGAGATAACCGTCTTCAATCCCCTGAGCCATATCATATTCGTAAACAGGCCCACCAAAATATCTGAGGTTATTGGCTGTAATCTCTTCATCCTCCCGTCGCTCCTCCTGAGTCCCTCCCTCAAAGGAGCGGGGAGTTGCGGTAAGCCCGATTTGAACAGCATCCGGGTTCTGCTGAAGCACAATGCTCCACTTTCCCCAGGCACTTCTATGACATTCATCAATAACAATATGGCTGAAATAGTTTTGAGGATAGTTCTCGAGGAAGAATTTTGCATCTTCCGTCTCTCCAGCCACATTGAGTGTCTGATAAGTTGCAATTAAGATGCGGGCATTCTTCTGAGGGTTTGAAGATGTTACTTCTGCTGCGTCAGCCCCAAAAACATTCTGAAAAGCACCGAGTCCCTGAGTGCGCAGTTCGTCTCTATCACAGACGAATAGAGCACGGCGAAGCTGTCCAGCATCTGCAATCTTTTTTAAAATATGGACTGCAATAAAGGTTTTTCCTGAACCTGTAGCAAGGAAGAGAAGAAGTCTTTTTTCACCTCTGGCTATTTTTTCAATCGTTGCACGAATAGCGGCATCCTGATAATATCGCCTGCTTGCCTCTCCACACGGATATGAAATAAGGAACGGCCTGGCTGCTTCACTTTCCAATGAAAACCCAACCCCTAGCTCATAACGTTTGCGGAGCATCTCAGGTGTTGGAAATTCTTCGAGAGGATATGGCCCCACAGTTCTACCCGTAAAATGGTCATATTCTACAAAGAGATGACCATTTGAGGAATATACAAAAGGCACATGATTCAAGCGTGCATATCTTTTAGCTTGTTCAAGACCCCTATCAGCTGGTTCATTGCTTTTCTTCGCTTCAATTAAGGCAATAGCAACAGGTTGAGTGCTAATATTGACCTTAACTCTTAAGAGGTAATCTATTCTTCCTCGCTCTCTTCGACGTGGTTTTCCATCTATAATGTCGATGCCCCGCTCAGTCTCTTCACGCCGAATGAGGTCTTCTGTCCAGCCCTTTTTATGGAGAGCCGGGTCAATTAGTTTTGCCCTGGTGTCTGATTCAGTGAGGGGTTTCACTAAAATATCTTACTACATTATTAAATACCAAAACCTTTTTTCTCTCAATTAATATACCTAGCTATGATCTTCATTGCCCTTTCGACGGCACCTGCATTCTTCATATATAACTGCCTTGCCTTTAAGCCCATCTCTTTTGCCTTTTCAGGCGAAAGGAGAAGCTCTCTTAATTTCGGATAAAGACCTTCCTCATTAACCTCAAGGGCTGCACCTTCACTGTAGAAATCCTTGATAAAAGGGAAATTTTCCATGCGGGGTCCGCACAATATTGGCTTACCCCAGTACGCAGGTTCAAGGGGATTCTGCCCTCCGTATCCTCTAAAGCTTTTGCCAATAATTGCAATATCAGTCATTCCATAAATCGCTGAGAGTTCGCCAACGCTGTCAAGAAGGATGATGCTTCCTGAGACTCGGGAATTGGGAGTTGGGAGTCGGGAAAATTCTGAATGTTTTACAAAGGACAAACCCTTTGATTTGAGCATATCCTCAACATCTTTAAACCTTTCCGGGTGTCTTGGAGCGATGATGAGATTTATATCAGGAAAATCTTTTTTAAGTCTGTTATATACAGAAGTTATTAATTCCTCCTCTCCTTCATGGGTGCTGCCTGCTACGATAACGGGCCCTTTTATCTTCTCTGTCCAGAGAGGAATCTGCGAAGGAGGTCTTGTATCGAATTTGAAATTACCCAAAACCTTTATCTTTTTTTCATCAACACCAAGGCTATTTATTCTCTCAGCATCTACCTCAGACTGCATACAGAAGAGGTCCACATGGGAAAGAACCCTCTTCATAAAGAAAGATATCTTTTTGTATCCCCTGAAGGAGTTCTCGGAAATCCTACCGTTGAGCAAAATCACAGGGATCCCATATTTTTTAAAGACCCTGAAGATATTCGGCCATAGTTCTGTCTCTATAGTGATTAGAATCTCTGGCCTTACCCTTTTGAGGACTGCTTTAAAGATAAAGGTAACATCAAAAGGTAGGTATAAAACTGTTGTGCCTTCAGGTGCCCCCTTCCTTGCTACCTTCTGCCCTGTGTCAGTTATCGTTGATAGTATAATGCCCTTCGATGGATATTTCTCCCTGAGCCTTTCAAGCAAGGGCAGTGCTGCCATGACCTCTCCCACAGATACAGCGTGAACCCAGATTAGTGATGAGTAACGAGTGACGAGTGACGAGTTTAAAAAACCAAATTTCTCTCTGAGCCATTTCTTCCTTAGTTCTTTTGGTCTTTTTAAATACTCAACTGGGAATAAAAAAATCAGGGCAATAATATATATGAGACTGTAAAATAGATACATCTCTACAATAGTGATGATACATCCACAGCCTGAGCACTGAACTGTAGTTCATAGAGTCTTTTATAGATACCACCTCTCTCGATAAGCTCCTCATGGGTTCCTGACTCAACAATCCTTCCTTTATCGAGGACGATAATCCTCGTGGCACGTCTGACTGTGGATAGTCTGTGGGCAATCACAAAGGTGGTTCTATTTTCCATGAGATTTTCGAGTGCCTTCTGCACTATCATCTCAGAGTAGGTATCAAGGGATGAGGTTGCCTCATCGAGTATTAGTATTGGAGGGTTTTTAAGTATTGCACGGGCTATGGAGAGCCTCTGCCTCTCGCCACCTGAGAGCCTTATACCCCGTTCACCTATGACTGTCTCGTATCCCTGAGGAAGTCCTATAATAAATTCATGTGCAAAGGCTGCTTTTGCAGCATTGACAATCGCAGCATCATTTGCATCAGGCTTGCCGAATGCAATATTATTCTTTACTGTATCATTAAACAGGATAACATCCTGACTCACAACACCTATCTGTCCTCTAAGGGACTTCAGTGAGGCTGTTGATATATCAATACCATCTAAATAAATAGCTCCGGTTGAAGGGTCATGAAACCTCGGTAGAAGGTCAATTAGAGTGGTCTTTCCTACCCCGCTTCTCCCCACGATAGCAACTATCTCTCCCTTTCTGATGCCCAGATTTATATCCTTTAATGCCTCATGTCTGACACCTGGATAGGTAAAAGAGACATTTTTAAATTCTATATTTTCTTTTATATATGGAACAATCACATTTCCATCTTTCTCTCTTTCCTTATTCTCTATCTCAGATATCCTTTCTAAAGATGCCCTTGCCTGTTGTATCCCGTTGTTGACAGCTGCAAGCCTCCTGGCTGGTGTATAAACCATAAATATTGCTGCCAAAAAAGAAAAGAATTCACCCGGGGTAATTGCCCCCGTTATAACAAGCCTTCCACCATACCAGAGGACAAAGGCAATACCAAGCCCTCCTACAACCTCCATCAGCAGGGAGGTAAACTCTATAAGCCTTGCTGACCTCATAACCTCTCTGTAGAAGTCCTGGTTTTTATTTTTGAATTTACTGACGGTGTCGCCTTCATGGCCAAAGACCTTTATCATCTTGATACCGCTAAAGCTCTCTGTAAGGTATTCTGTTATTAGTGAGATCTTCTGCTGTGCCCTCTTGCTTACTTTCTTTAATCTCTTCCCGAGCCTTCCTGCACCATAAAATGCCGCTGGAAGCACCGTGACTGCCATAAGGGCAAGGTCCCACCTCCTGTAAAATGCGACTGCCAGAAGCACAACCACTGTCGCACTCTCAACAAAGAGGTCCTTTATTGAATGGGCAAGCAAACCCTGTAAGATGCCTATGTCATTCGTTATTCGAGAAAGGGTTGAACCTGTGGATTCCTTCTTATAGTGCCCCACAGGTAGATACATCAGATGTCCAAAGAGTCTATTCCTCATATCCCTGACAACCTTTGCTCCAGTTGATCGCATAAGATATGACTGGAAAAAAGCAAATAATCCCCTCAGAAAATAGAGCATTAAGATAGCAAGGGGCAGGATAGCCAGTAATGTCTTATTTTTTTCAAGGAAAATACCATCGAGGGCAGGCTTTACAAGCCATGCAAGTCCGCCGTTAATTCCGGAGACAATAAGACTCATTAGGCCAGCGAGGACGATTCTGCCCCAGTAAGGTTTGATCAGTCCTAATATCCTCTTTATTGTTTCTACCGTTCCCATCCTGCCATCTCCACTATTATCTCAGCGACCCTCTCTGAGGCCCTTATCCTTAAAAATGGTTCTTTGATTAATTGGTAATACCTGAGCATCTTTTCTCTATACTGTATATCAAACATGATCCTTTTAAGCTCTCTTAATATATCCTCAGGGTTAGCCCTTTGCTGAAGGAGCTCAGATACAACCCCTCTGCCTGAAAGGAGATTGACCAGAGATATGTATTTGACATCCACAATAAGCCTTCCAAGCTGATATGTCAGGGGAGAGAGTTTATATATCACAACCATCGGAACCTCGATGAATGCAGCCTGAAGGGTAGCAGTTCCTGAGGCAACAACTGTCATGTCAGATGCAGCGAGTGCCCTTATCGCTTCACCCTTTTTAATGATTGCTCCTTCCTGCCTGAGGGCATCAAGATAATAACTGTATGTACCCTCATCTGTATTCGAGGCAAGGGGAATATAGAATTGGTAATCCACGAATTCCCTTTTAAACTGCCTGATAACCTCTATCATCAAGGGAAGGAGTCTTTTAAGTTCATGGGGCCTGCTCCCGGGAAGGAGAGAAAGGAGGGGTCGATCTGGATCAAGACCAAGAGCAGCCTTACAACCCCCCCTCTGCCCCCCCTTACCAAGGGGGGGATGGGGGGGTAAGACATCTTCAATCTCTTCAAGTATAGGATGTCCGACAAACTCACATG
>JBFMDQ010000060.1:0-6799 GCA_040753955.1 Nitrospirota bacterium
AACGTTTTGCTACTTACATGAGGGCGTGTTGCTTTTTAAGTGTGACATGATTTATATATAATGTTAAAAAACATATGTGGAGGTGTGAAGTGAATCTACAGGATGAAATAGCAAAAGTGGCATATGAGATTTATGAAAAGAGTGGATGGATTGAAGGTCGTGACCTCGACAACTGGCTCGAGGCAGAAAGGATTGTAATGGAACGATATGCAAAGGAGAAGAAGAAATCGGAGAAGAAAACCGCAACAAAAATAAGGAGAAAAAAGACAAAATAACTAAGCGATCCCTGTTGCCTTTGCCACTTCTGCTACTGCATGGGCAACAGAGACAACCACTTTTTTATCAAAGATACTCGGAATTATATAATCTTCGGTTAGCTCGTCGTCCTTTACGCTATAGGCAATGGCACGGGCAGCTGCAAACTTGGTCTCTTCATTCACACCCCTCGCCCTGACATCCAGTAGCCCTTTGAAAATACCCGGAAAGCCAAGCATGTTGTTTATCTGGTTAGGATAGTCAGATCTTCCTGTTGCAAGAACCCTGGCGAGTGGAAGGGCATCCTCTGGTGCTATCTCTGGTTCAGGATTGGCAAGGGCAAATACCACTGGCTCCCTCGACATCCTCTTTATATCATCCGGTGTTATGACATCAGGAGATGAAAGACCTATAAAGACATCTGCCCCTTCCATCGCATCCGATATACTACCCCTGAGCTTTCCTGAATTGGTTTTCTTTGCGAGTGCCCTTTTGTAGGGATTCATATTACGCCTTCTTCCCTCATAAATGGCACCTGCCCTGTCGCACACAACTATATCTCTTACCCCATAAGTTGAAAGTATGAGGGCAGTAGCCGTACCTGCTGCACCTGCACCGACTATAACCACTTTAAATTTTTTTATATTCCTTTTTAATAACCTTGAGACATTAATGAGAGCGGCAAGGACGACTACTGCAGTTCCGTGCTGGTCATCATGGATGACAGGGATGTCAAGTTCCTGTCTCAATCTTCTCTCTATCTCAAAACATCGCGGAGCAGAAATATCCTCGAGGCTTATACCCCCAAAAGTAGGAGAAATACTTTTGATTGTACTAATTATCTCTTCCACGTCTGTAGTTCCGAGAGCTATTGGAAAGGCATCAATCCCGGCAAATTCCTTAAAGATCATGGCCTTGCCTTCCATAACAGGCATGGCTGCCTCTGGCCCAATATCGCCAAGACCTAAAACAGCCGTGCCATCTGTTACCACAGCAACGGAGTTCCCTTTTATCGTGTAACGGTAGGCATGTCTTTTATTTTCCTGGATATCAACACAGATTCTTGCCACCCCAGGTGTATAAACCTTTGAGAGGTCATCTCTATTTCTAAGGGGAATCTTATTGTGAATCTCTATCTTGCCTCCCTGATGGGCAAAGAAGGTGCGGTCCATAACCCTGAGAACCTTTATCCCTCTTATACTCTTTATAGACTTTACGATTTCTTTTTCATGCCCTTCATCCCTCGCATTTACAGTAACATCTCTGGTTATCTTTCCCTTTTCAACGCGAACAATATCTATGGAACCGAGATCACCACCAGCCTGGCTTATAGCTGTGGCTATCTGTGCGAACATTCCGATTCGGCTCTCTATCTCTAATCTTATTGTTATGCTATAGCCCGGACTTGGTATATGGGTCATGGCTCCAAGGTGATTATAATTTCTTGTCATTTTATAATCAAGGGGGTTTGACACAGTATGCATGATATCTTTATACTTCATCTATGCTCAAAATTGCTGTTGTTGATGGTCAGGGTGGTGGCATCGGAAGCCTGATTGTCAAGAGGCTAAGAGATGAGTTCGGAGATAGTATTGAAATCCTTGCACTTGGGACGAATGCCTTTGCAACATCAGTTATGATGAAATCGAGGGCAGACAAGGGCGCAAGCGGTGAAAATGCAATTGTCTTAAATGCAAAAAGGGCTAATATTTTAATCGGTCCTCTAAGCGTAGTGCTTCCTAATGCAATGTTGGGAGAACTTACGCCAGTGATGGCAGAGGCGATTGTATTGTCAAGCGCAAAAAAATTTCTCCTTCCACTAAATCAGGAAGGTATAAATGTGATAGGGGTAGAGAAAGAGCCTCTTCCACATATGATAGAGAAAATTATAGAGATTGTAAGGCATGAGGTGGGAAAGGGGGATTAGCATGTGTGAAGCAAACGCCTATATTTACAGGGATGGAAAAGAAGAGCTTTATTTAGAGAATGTGGATATCATGAGGCCTGAGGGAGGAAAGATTTATCTCAGGAACCTCTTTGGAGAACAGAAGGTCTTTGAGGGAGAGGTTAAAGAGATATCACTTTTAAACCACAAGATAGTCCTCGAGAAGAGATAAACAGGTATTGCAGAATCCCGGCCCTTTGTTATCCGTATCTCTGAGGGTATTGGAAAAATACATTATGCATTTTGGGTTCTGGCAGTGATCAAGACCATAGGTATGGCCTATTTCATGGATGGCCTCTTTGATAGCCCTCAAATGAAAAAGCCCTTTATCTGAATGGAGCCCATAGAATTCCTGTCTAAGTCTCGTGAGTGATATTACTGTTACCCCTGAGTATATATCTGCCTCTCCAAAGACAAAGTTAAGTTCAGGTACATAAAGGTCTGCATCAATTACACCGAGTACTCGATTAAAACCCCCACACCTATTCATAGGTGTGGGGGTTATCTTTTTGAGAATGGTTGTGGAGTGATACTGTCTTCTTCTGGTGTTAAGAGCATCTTGTGGGATAGATATTCCTTTATTTATTTCTACCTCGCAATGAAATGCCTTTTTAAGGGCATTAGCAATGTCCCTCAGAATTTCCGAATCAATATTTCCTATGGGGATGATGAGAATCCCTTCCATTGTTTTATTAATTTTTAATTTTATCTGGATTCCTGCTGGAGTTTACCCCGCACTCCGATGCGGGGCGGGAATGACAAAATGGGTAAAGTTCTTTATGAGATTACACTATCATCAGTTTAATTGCAAAGTTTTGTCAATAGATACTCTGAATACCCTGTGGAATGCTAAGGGAAAATTTGACAATATCTCCCATGTAAGGTAAAGATAGTTTATGAAGAAGCCTTTCCTTATAGCCCTCATTGTAATCACAGTTTTTTCGTGTGCCCCTGTCCTGAGACGGGAAATAATGGAAACAGCCATTAAAGACGCCACTATCTCTGATATCAGGAATAATCCAGATCTTTATAGAGGAAAGCCTTTTATCCTCGGTGGGTTAATCGTTAATACAAGATTTATTGAAAGAGGTTCTCTGATTGAAGCGGTCTATGTTCCCGTGGATTCAAGGGGTTATTTGGAAGACATGGAACTCTCAAATGGAAGATTTCTTGCGATCTTTCCTAAGGAAAAAGGCCTCCTCGATCCTCTTATTTATCGTAGGGGAAGAGAGATAACCCTCGCAGGAGAGTTTATTGAAATACGTTTAGGCAGGATAGATGAAATGGATTATACCTATCCAGTTTTTGAAATAAAAGAAATCTATCTATGGAAGGAGAGAAAGGTTTATTATCCCGACTATCCTTTATGGGGCTACCCTTATCACTACTGGTGGGACCCATGGTGGTGGAGACACTATCCTCCTTACTGGTGGTAACTATTGATTATTACCCTCCACTGTAATAAATAAAACTCGTTTCCCTCGCTATTCCAGGTTTTTTATCATTGACCAGAAAATAATAAACAATACAGTTCTGGATTCCTGCTGGAGTTTACCCCGCACTCCGATGCGGGGCGGGAATGACACTTAAGAGCTTATTATGAAAAACAAGTTTTGCTATAATTGATGTATATTAAGGCGACATCGGATGGGCGAAGAGATTTTAGATGTTATAAAGAGGGTGCATGAACTTTTTAGGAAAAGGGACATAACCCTTTCAGTAGCTGAATCATGCACTGGTGGACTTATTAGCCACTATATAACAATCCTTCCTGGCGCAAGTAACTTTTTTGAGGCAGGAGTCGTCTCATACTCGGTGGAAGCTAAAAAGAAGATTTTAGGCATCTCACCTGAGATCATTTCAAAATACGGGGTAGTAAGTGAGGAGACTGCAAAGGAGATGGCCGAGAAGATAAGGTCACTGACGGGAACAGACTACGCCCTTTCGGCTACCGGCAACCTTGGCCCTGATGTTCTTGAGGGAAAGGGGAGGGGCCTCATTTACATAGCAGTGAGTAAAGAAGGCCAGACCTTTTCAAGGGAGCTGAGATTAACAGGCAGTAGAGGGGAGAATAAAGAAGAGGCATCCCTTTCAGCACTCAGGCTCCTCATTGAGGTAGGGGAGGCAGAGGAGGGTCTCTATGCCTGAGAAGATCCCTGAGGATATTAAGAAAGAAATAGAAAGGCTCGTCAAAGAGCTCAATTACCACTGCTATCGTTACTACGTCTTGGATTCACCCGTCATTTCGGATGAAGAATATGATAGACTCTATCTTCGCCTGAAGGAACTTGAAAAAAAATATAGTTATGTCCTGCCCGACTCCCCAACCCAGCGAATCGGAGCCCCTCCTTTAGACAAGTTCGAGAAGGTCAGACATACTGAGCCCATGTTATCCCTCGATAATGCCTTTTCATATGATGAGGTGAGGGAGTTCGACATGAGAGTGAAGAGGTTCCTCAGGTCAGTTGAGGACATAGAATATACAGTTGAGCCAAAGTATGATGGCCTTGCCATCGAGCTAACTTACAGGAATGGTCTTCTATATAGGGCCTCCACAAGGGGTGATGGTTACGAGGGTGAAGATGTTACCCAGAATATCCGGACCATAAAGTCTGTCCCTTTAAAGATAGAAGAGGTTGAGGTACCCGAGGAGGTTGATATTCGTGGTGAGGTTTATATGGATATTGATGAGTTTGAGAAACTTAATAAAGAAAGGGAGCAGGAAGGTGAGCTTCTCTTTGCAAATCCGAGAAATGCTGCTGCTGGCTCAGTAAGGCAGCTTGACCCATCGATTACTACCGCACGGAAGCTCCATCTCGCATGCTATGGAATAGGAGCAGTAAGAGGTAAGGGATTCAAGACTCAGTGGGAATTCATCAAATGGCTTGAGAGGGCAAGATTTCCTATTCCTGCAGTTGTGAAACTCGTGAAGGGAATAGATAAGGTTATTAATATTATTAGCGAGATAGAAGAAAAACGAAGGATCTTCCTCTTTGAAACTGACGGTTCCGTTATAAAGGTTAATGACTTTAAATTACAGAGGCTCCTGGGAGTAAAGACAAGGGAACCTCGCTGGGCTGTAGCCTACAAATTTCCGGCACATCAGGGTACTACAAAGATAAAGGAGATAATACCGAGCGTTGGAAGAACAGGTGTCATAACCCCAATTGCAATGTTGGAGCCCGTCAGGATCGGAGGTGTTACCGTCTCTCGTTCTACCTTGCATAACTGGGACGAGATGCAGAGGAAGGATATAAAGGTAGGAGATACCGTAGTCATTGAGAGGGCAGGTGAGGTTATACCTCATGTTATAACGGTAATAAGAGATAAAAGGACCGGAAAGGAGAAGCCCTTCCCCATCCCGGAGAGTTGCCCCGTATGTGGCTCCAGAGTGGTGCGGGGAGAGGGCGAGGTAGCTGTCAGGTGTATTGGCCTTAACTGTCCAGCTCAGGTTCAGGAAAGGATAAGGCACTTTGCCTCAAGAGGTGCCATGGACATCGAAGGGCTTGGTGAAAAGAATGTGGAACTCTTCTATTCAAAGGGGCTCATCAGCCATTTCGTAAATATCTACAAACTTAAGAAGGAAGACCTCCTTGGTCTTCCAAGGTTTGCAGAAAAGTCAGCCCGGAATCTGATAGATGCCATTGGAAAGAGTAGAAAGACCACCTTTGCCAGATTTTTATACGCCCTTGGTATAATGCACGTGGGCGAGTACGCCGCAAAGCTCCTCGCAAAGAATTTTGAAAGGCTTGAAGATCTATATAATGTGCGCCCCGAAAGGATTACGGAGATCAGACAAATGGGAGAAAAGATCGCTTGTTCAGTATCAAACTTCTTTAACGATCCTGAAAATCTAAAAACCCTCGAAACCCTGAAATCACTGGGTCTTAAGATAACGAATCCTGATTTTGAGGCTAAAAAGAGAGAAAAACTGCCCCTTGAAGGTCTCACCTTTGTGATAACCGGCACACTTCCCAGGCCGAGAAAGGAGGTGGAGGATATGATTGAAAGCCTCGGTGGTCACACTTCTTCCTCGGTCTCAAAGGGCACAGATTACCTCATAGTTGGAGAAGATCCTGGCTCGAAACTCCAGAAGGCAGAGGCCCTCGGAGTCAAAAGGATTTCCTGTGACGAGCTATTAAAGATAACCGGAAAGCGTAGCAGACAGTAAATTTATCCAGTATTATATTTAGAATTTAATAGAATGGGCAAAAACCTTTCGATGATGGAAAAGGAGGAAATTTGATGGAGGAAGAAAAACTCCAGAGGATCGAGCCAAAAGAAAGGGTCGGCCTTGTCGTTGTTATAACAGGTCACGGAAAGGGAAAGACCACCTCAGCATTGGGCATGGCACTAAGGGCAGTAGGGCATGGCATGAGGGTTTGCATAATACATTTTATGAAAGGCGATATGTATTCAGGAGAGATCGACGGTGTAAAGAGACTTGCCCCAAATGTTGAGCTCCACCTCACCGGTAAGGGGTTCTGCGGGCTATACGGCAACCCATACCCTTATGAAGAACACAGAGCCAATGCCCAGGAAGCCATAAGGCTTGCAAAAGAAAAATTATTCTCAGGAAATTTTGATATTTTAATCTTA
>JBFMDQ010000061.1:0-6776 GCA_040753955.1 Nitrospirota bacterium
GCGCTTTCACCTCCCATGTGGGAAGGACTTGCTATGGGTGTTACTTATTTAAATGAGGTAGAAGGGCTTCCTGTTGTGATGGCTACCGGTGAAGGTGGGGTTCCACCAAGACTTTTGAAATCAAAGTATCTGAAGTATTTTATCTTACAGATCGCATCAGGATATTTTGGCTGGGATGAGATTATACATGCGATACCCCATATGGTAGAGGACCCAGCTGCCATTGAGATTAAATATGGTCAGGGTGCAAAGCCTGGTGATGGCGGCTTATTGATGGCACAAAAGGTTCTTAAACTGATAGCCAGCATTCGAGGTGTACCACAGTATGTTGACCTTGTATCACCTCCTACGCACCAGACAAAGTACTCCATTGAAGAGGCGGTAGCAAAAATGATTCAGTCCATGTCTATGGCATGGGGCTTCAGAGTGCCTGTCTATCCAAAGATTTCTGGCACTAAGACAGCTCGGGCAGTCCTGAACAACCTTGCGAGAAACCCCTATGCAGCTGCATTATCCATTGATGGTGAGGATGGCGGGACAGGTGCAGCATACAATGTATCTATGGACAAGATGGGTCATCCGATAGCATCAAACATAAGGGAATGTTATCTTGACCTTGTAAAACAGGGAAAACAGAATGAACTACCTCTCATTGCAGCAGGCGGTATCGCTAAAAAAGGCAATTTAGCAGCCAATGCTGCAGCCCTTATAATGCTCGGTGCCTCAGCAGTTGCGATTGGAAAATACATCATGCAAGCAGCGGCAAATTGTTTTGGTGATGAATACAATCGTTGTAACATCTGTAATACAGGCAAGTGCCCAAGAGGTATAACGACACAGGATCCAAAACTCTACAGGAGGCTTGATTCTGATAAGGTTGCGGAACGTGTAGTAGAAGTCTTTAGGGCTGCTAATGTGGAATTAAAGAAGATTTTTGCACCTATGGGAAGGAGCACGGAACTTCCCATTGGAATGTCTGATGGATTAAGCATTGATGACAAGGCAATGGCAGAGAGGTTAGAAATTAGCTATGCGTGCTAACAAATTAGTCAGCAGTCAGCAGTCAGCAGTCAAAAGACATACAAAAAAAGATATTGTCACCGTTTACGGCAATGTAAATGGTAAAAGGGTACCTTCACGTATACTTGAAGAGCAGATACAGCAGGCAGTCCAAGAGGGTGCCAGGGAGTTACACGTAATTGCTGATGGGCAACACGGCATTGGAGGCAGAATCTGGCCAAGGGGCGAGACGGTAAAAATAACTGTTGAAGGGGCTGTTGGTCAGAGGCTTGGAAGCATGGGAATGTTCGGCACCGAGATTATTGTAAAAGGAAGTGCCTCTGACGATGCGGGTTGGCTTAATTGCGGTGCAAAGATAACTGTTTTAGGGGATGTTACCAATGGTGCATTTAACGCTGCAGCTCAAGGAATTCTTTACGTTCAGGGCAGTGGGGGTGCAAGATGCGACACAATGACAAAGCATAACCCGCGCTTTGAACCGCCTCTATCTTGGTACTTCAGGGATATGGGGGACTCATTTGCAGAGTTCAAAGCAGGTGGAATTGCAGTTGTCTGTGGTGTAAATCCGAGAAATCCAAGCAATATACTCGGCTACCGTCCCTGTGTCGGAATGGTTGGTGGGACAATATACTTTAGAGGTCCGATACAGGGTTACAGTGAAAGGGATGTAAAACTCCTTAACCTTACGCCTCAGGATTGGGAATGGCTCAAAATTAATATGAGGACATTTCTTGAAGCTATTGACAGAATTTCATTCTATGACGATCTTACCTGTTCAGCCGATGATTGGAAAAAATTTATTGCATACACACCTCAGGAAAAGAGGGCACGAAGATGGTTTAAGATATCCACCTCTAATTTCAGGAAGAACATTTGGGAAAAAGAGGTCGGACAGGGTGGTATATTTGCTGAGTATCTGGATCATGAACTCACATTATTACCTTATATAACAACAGGAAAGGATAGAAGAAACAAACCGGTCTGGGCGAATGAAAAATATGCACCACCATGTGCGTATACATGCCCAGCACATATTCCATCACACAAAGGGGCCTCCCTCATGAGGCAGGGAAAACTCCATGAAGCTCTGGAGCTGGTTTTACAATACAGTCCATTGCCTGCAACAGTATGTGGACAGATTTGTCCGAGCCTCTGCATGCAGAGCTGCACAAGGAGTCGGCTTGATAAACCTCTGGATATAAACAAACTTGGAAGTCTTGCACTCGATATGCCCGTACCCAAAAAGGCTGAACCAACAGGACATACAATAGCTGTGATTGGTGGAGGTCCTGCAGGATTGAGTGCTGCATGGCAGCTTGCCTTAAAAGGTCACAGCGTTGACCTTTATGAAGCGACAGATAAATTAGGCGGAAAGCTCGAGCTCTGTATACCGAGGGAACGTCTTCCTCATAAAATACTCGAAAAAGAACTCTCACGATTCAAGGAAATAGATGTTACTGTTCGCCTAAAGGTAAAAATTGGCAAGAAAAAGTTTGAGGAGATTTATAAGAATCATGAGATAGTTGTTGTTGCATGCGGTGCACATAGACCAAGAACCCTCACATTTCCAGGTTCTGAGCATGTAATACCTGCCGTTGAGTTTCTTAAAGGAATTAATATCGGAGACTTACCAGACCTCAATGGCAAAAGAATTGTTGTTATAGGAGGGGGTAATGTGGGTATGGACGTTGCCTCACAGGCATATAACTGCGGTGCTAAGTCTGTTATGGCTATAGACATTCAGAAACCAGCCGCCTTTGGCAAAGAGATGGAAATGGCAATAACTAAAGGGACTCAAATACTCTGGCCAAAATTTACCGAGAGGTATGATAAAGAACAGAAGAAGATATATTTTACAGATGGCACATCACTCGATGTAGACCTTGTAATCATTTCCATAGGTGAGGTGCCGATACTGGACTTTCTTCCACCCAATATCCACACAGAAAATGGGTGGATATTGGTGAATGAGATTGGTCAGACATCTGACGTAAAGGTCTTTGCCATTGGAGATGCTACAGGATTAGGTCTTGCAACGCACGCCATTGGTCAGGGAAGGATTGCTGCAGAGAATATCCATTATCAGCTCATGCATGCACCTCGCTGGCCTGAAACAAAACAGGTAATACCCTATGAAAGGATAAAGACGGAATACTACGATTTTTGCCGCAGCGAATTCACATCGCCAGAGCAGGAAGCTGAGAAGTGCCTATCCTGTGCTACGTGTAGGGATTGTCATATGTGTGAAATCACATGTTATTGGGGAGCGATAAGTAGGGTAGAACATGAAGATGGTTTATTTGAGTATGTTGTGGATGATGAAAAATGCATCGGCTGTGGCTTCTGTGCTGGCATCTGCCCATGCGGTGTTTGGGAGATGGTGGAGAATATATGACCCGTATTTCAGGGTCGACTATCAGCGTGGGATTGTAAAAATGCTGAGTAAAAGGATTATTCCCTGTCTGGATGTGAAAGAGGGAAGGACAACCAAGGGCATAAAGTTTAGAAATAATATTGATGTTGGCGGCCCTGTGCAGATGGCCAAACTCTACTATGAAGAGGGCGCTGACGAGATCGTCTTCTATGATATCACGGCCTCAAGCGAGGGACGGGACATCATGATCGATGTGGTTCGTCATGTGGCTGAAGAGATCTTCATTCCCTTCTCAGTAGGGGGAGGAGTCAGGACAATAGAGGATATGCGCCGGATTCTTCTGGCCGGGGCGGAGAAGGTGAGCGTAAACACGGCGGCAGTACATAATCCAATGATTATTTTTGACGGAGCTAAGTCTTTCGGGAGCCAGTGCATCGTTTTGGGGATGGATGTAAAGCAGGTTGAGAAATCAGAAAATATCCCCTCCGGCTACGAAATTGTTATCCACGGAGGAAGAACCTATACAGGTATAGATGCCTTAAGATGGGCCATGGAGGCAGAAAGCTTAGGTGCAGGGGAAATCTGCCTCAATTCCATAGATGCCGATGGTACCCAGAATGGATACGAAATGACCCTGACCGCCCTTATCTCAGGAAACGTTAACATTCCAGTCATCGCCTCTGGAGGTGCAGGCACCCCTGAACACATATACCATGTTCTAACTAAGGGTGAGGCTGATGCCGCCCTAATCGCCTCCATGGTTCACTACGGGCATTATACTATTGGGGAGATCAAAGACTACCTCCATCGAAAAGGGATTAAAGTCCGCCTGGAGCGGTAGGATATCTATGATTGCCATCATCGATTATGAAGCAGGAAACCTGACCAGTGTTGAACAAGCCGTGAAAAAATTGGGCTTTAGATGCAGGATTACCCAAAGAGTTGAGGAACTATTGGAGGCAGAGAGTATTATCTTTCCCGGTGTAGGAGCAGCAGGGCGAGCTATGGCCAGCCTCAGAAGATTGGGATTGGATGATGCTCTGAAAAGGGCCTTCTATATGGGTAAACCAATTCTAGGTATCTGTCTCGGCGCTCAAATAGTACTGGAAAGAAGCGAAGAGGACGAAACCCAATGCCTAGGGTTGATCCCAGGTACTGTCAGGCGATTCCCGCATCCACTCCTTTCACCGGATGGGAAGAAACTCAAGATTCCTCATATGGGGTGGGATACAGTGACTTTCACCAAAAGACATCCTGTTATAGATGGAGTTCCAGACAGTAGTGAGTTCTATTTCGTGCACACTTATTATCCAGCGCCTGCCTCGGAAGAATATGTGTTAGGAAAAACTAAATATGGAATAGCCTTTGCCTCAGTGATCGCTCACAAAAATTTTGTGGCGGTACAATTCCATTTAGAAAAAAGCGGCAGGCCCGGCCTCAAGATTCTGAAAAACTTTTGCGAGTGGGCATTCAGATGACCCCATCCCTCATAAGAGAAAATCGTATACTTTCAGCGCTTCTTGGGGTGAGTGGGGTTCTGAACTCTTCCTTTGATCTTGAGAAGAATCTTTCCCGTGTCATGCATTTCCTTGGAGATTTTCTGGAGTCTGGAGATGAAAAGAGGGTCTGTTTTCCTCGAATGGTTTAAAGACAGCTCTGAAATAAACCACATAATCAAGGAAACAGAAAAGATATGTGAAGAGTACATAGGCAGGGCGATAGATTTTTATAAGGCATTTTTCCAAAAGGGTAGTAGTATCGTTGAATTTATAATTAAATAATTAGATAATATAACCTGTTGGAAAAATAAAGAATAGGCTAAAGCTGAGGTTGGAAGCTGAATCTTTCAGCAATCAATAGAGAACTTAATAGGAGGGCATTAAATGGATAAACCAAAAGACAAAAAGGATGTGATGGAGTTGGTAAAAAAGCATGATGTGAAGTTTATCAGGCTCTGGTTTGCTGATATTCATGGCCAGCTCAAAAGTTTTGCTATCCCCATTGAAGAACTTGAATTTTCCTTTGATGAGGGTATGGGATTTGACGGCTCATCTATAAAGGGATTTGCGAGGATTGACGAGAGTGACATGATAGCAAGGCCAGACCCGACGACCTTTGCGATACTTCCATGGAGGCCTAAGGAAAGGGCAGTTGCGAGGATGTTCTGCGATATCTATGAACCAGATGGTTCTCCTTACAAGGGTGATCCAAGATATGTCCTGAAGATGAATCTTGAGAAAGCTAAAAAGAAGGGGTTTACCTTTTATCTCGGCCCTGAGCTTGAATATTTCTATTTTAAATCTGACAAGTGCCCAGAGACCCTCGATGAAGGCGGCTATTTTGATTATCCCTTGGATGCTGCTGAGGATCTTCGTCGGGATACCATTCTTGCCCTTGAATCCATGGGTATAAAGGTAGAGTATTCCCATCATGAGGTCGCCCATTCACAGCATGAGATAGATTTAAGGTATGAAGATGCCCTCACAATGGCTGATATAGTCATGACTCACAGGGTAATCGTGAAGGAGATAGCTAAACAGTACAATGTCTATGCCACATTTATGCCGAAGCCCATATTCGGACAGAATGGAAGCGGGATGCATACACACCAGTCACTTTTTGAGGACGACAGGAATGCCTTCTTTGATCTGAAGGATCAGTATTTTCTTTCAGACACAGCAAAGAAATATATTGCAGGCCTCCTCACCCATATAAAAGAGATTACCCTTGTTTTAAATCAATGGGTTAATTCTTACAAGAGACTCGTCCCTGGTTATGAAGCCCCTGTGTATATCTGCTGGGCGAGGAGGAACAGGTCAACCCTTGTCAGGGTTCCTCTTTATAAACCAGGCAAGGAGAAGGCAACGCGAATAGAACTACGTTCACCTGATCCTGCATGCAATCCTTATCTTGCCTTTGCCTGTATGCTTCAGGCAGGGCTAAAAGGCATTGAGAAGGGCTATCAACTCCCTGAACCAATTGAAATGGATGTTTATCATCTTTCTGAGGAGGATAGGAAGAGATATAACATAGACTGCCTCCCTGGAAGTCTTAATAGGGCTATAGAATATGCAGAAAATAGCGAGCTCTTAAGGGAGACTCTCGGTGATCATATCTTCGAACAATTCATAACCAGCAAGAAGGTGGAGTGGGATGACTACCGTATTAAGATTCATCCTTACGAGATAGAGAAATATCTACCAATTCTTTAAATGTGGATTATGCAAGGGTTATTTGTAACCCAGGTATCTTTACAGTGTCAGATTGCTTCGTTTCACTCGTCATGACAGTTCATTTAATGTAGTTGTGCCTCTACTTACGAAGTTAATGGTGGGCATGAGATAATACGTAATATATATTTCATAGATCTGATATAATTAAA
>JBFMDQ010000062.1:0-6716 GCA_040753955.1 Nitrospirota bacterium
TAATAGATGATTTAAACAATAAAGTCAGTCTAATAGACGGAAATGGAAATCTGTTAGCTACATGGGATGTTTTTATCATGGTTGGAAAATTAATGTCAAAGCTTGGCAGAGTTCTTTTTGTTATTGCAGATAGACGATTTAATGCCAATGGGGAGGAAGAGTTTTTATACAATGAAGCGCATATACTTACCGATCCTATTCCGAGAAATTTCATAAATGCGTTTAAAGCCGGCAAGGTTGGCATTGATTTACGAATGCATATAAAAGAGAATGGAGCGGTGAGAAACCGGGGGACAGCATTTCGGATCAAAGAAATAGATTTATGGGATTTATACTCAAACGTTAGAAATCTTGGAATTTAGTTGCTGAAGACTGTCTGCCCACGGGCGGATTCGCCGAGGAGAAAAGGCTGAAGTTCACCCCTTATCTAATCCCTGTCCCGCAAAAAACTGCCCCAGTTTATGAGCAAGTTCTTTATTCGTGGAGATCATTTCCCGCAGAGAGACGGGAAAGAGACGGAGTCAAAGATGTTGTTCACAATTGATTTTCTAAAGAAATATGCATAATTGTCAGGTTCAATAATTGTGAGGACTTCTGTGAGAAAGTGCGATATCTCTGAAACTGCTCAAAATCCATATTTCTATGTGAAGTCGTTGCTCGAGACATAATCTTACGTGTCTGAAATATCACTTAAAACTTCCTTATGTACCTAATATATGATTCGTAGTTGCATTTCGTTTCGTCCATGCTATCTCCACCAAATTTTTCGAGGAAGGCATCTGCAATAATCAAGGCCACCATTGCCTCTCCTATTACTCCTGCTGCAGGCACTGCGCATATGTCAGAACGTTCATAGGCTGCTTCTACAGATTTCTTTGAGATGATGTCGACTGATCGGAGGGGCCTTTTTAATGTAGGTATCGGTTTCATTACAGCCCTCAAGATTATTGGCATTCCATTTGTCATTCCACCCTCTATTCCACCTGCATAGTTGGTTTTTCTGTAAAATCCGGTTATACTATGGGCGGAGACATTACCCCCCCTCCGCCCCCCCTTAGCAAGGGGGGTATGGGGAGGTGAGTAAAATATCTCGTCCATCACCTCTGAGCCAAAGTGTCTTGCTATCTCAAAACCGAGACCAATCTCAACTCCCTTTATTGCATGGATGCCCATTAATGCCTGTGCAAGCCTTCCATCGAGTCTTTTGTCCCACTGGATATGGCTTCCAAGACCTATGGGAGCACCGGTTACGAAGACCTCGAATATACCTCCGAGGGAATTGCCTTCTCTGGTTGCCTTATCTATTAACTTGATCATCTTTTTTGATGCCTCTTCATCCGGGCATCTGACAGGTGAACTTTCAGCCTTTCCGAAAAGAGATAACAGTCCTTCTTCTGAGATCTGAGATCTGAGATCTGAGATCTGAGATTTGACTTTGCCTATCTGAATCACATAGCTTCCAATTTTAATATTAAATTTCGATAAAAACTTCTTTGCCACTGCGCCCAATGCAACCCGCGTAGCAGTCTCTCTTGCGCTTGAGCGTTCAAGGATATTCCTTATGTCATGCTGATTATACTTTATTGCACCTGCTAAGTCTGCATGACCAGGGCGCGGACGGGTAACTTCGCCCCCCCTTGATCCCCCTCTTACTAAGGGGGGGCTGAGGGGGGGTAGCTCCGGAGTCATTACATCTTGCCAGTTCTTCCAGTCTTTGTTTTCGATGAAGAGAGTAATTGGAGAGCCTGTAGTCTTTCCCCACCTTACTCCTGAGAGGATTTCAGCACAGTCAGACTCTATCTTCATCCGAGCCCCGCGACCATGACCTGATTGCCTTCTTTTGAGGTCTCCGTCAATGTCCTCTGCAGAAATAGAAAGCCCTGAGGGAATTCCCTCAAGGATCCCTACAAGTGCCTTTCCATGAGATTCACCGGAGGTGAGAAATCTGAGGTAAGACATACTTTTCGTTTTAATCTAAAAAGTTAACTTTCAGTATTGGGTATCCTTTAGTCCATCCAGAAAGGGAGATCATGTCGGTTTCTCCACAATCCTCGGCGTAATGAATATCATGAGCTCCGTTGTTTCCTCTTCAGTCTTGGTCTTCTTGAATAGCCAGCCGAGAACGGGAATCTTCATCAACGCTGGAACACCTGAAGTTGACTCCCTCTCTGTTTTCTTATATACTCCACCGATAACTAATGTCTCTCCATTTTGTATAAGAACTTTTGTGTCTCCTTCTATCTTACTCGTTCGGGGCGCTTGACCATAACCGATTGTTACAAATTCTGTAAAGTCCTCTTTCGTGATTTTTACGCTCAACGCGATCGATTGTTCAGGAGTTATATGAGGGGTTACCTCAATGCTGAGGGCAACATCCTTAAAGGCTGCTGATATGGTTCCCTCTGCGGTTGCCTGAGGATAAGGGATACTCTCACCCTGCATAATCTTCGCCTTTTCATTATCCGTAGTAACGACTCTCGGATTGGAAATTATCCTACTCTTGCCGACTTTCTCGAGGGCCGTGAGCTGTAAATCAAGACCTGCTGTCTTTCCGTGGCCCAGGATTCCAAAAGCGAATCCCGCACCGGGGCCTGCACTAATTGCTGGAAAGTCAACCAGAAGTCTACTACCAGTAAATGGTCCAGTTCCTAAAGGTGTTGCACCTCTAAAAGGTATGCTTCCGCCAGGTTGACTAAATCCCCATTGGATTCCCAAGTCCATTACATCCGATGTACTCACCTCAACAATTCGTGCCTCTATGAGTACCTGTGGTGTTTGCATATCGAGAGTCTTTAGTAGGTTTTCCACCTGTGGAAAGATAGCTGGAATATCTTTGACGAGCACCGAGCTTGTCCTTACATCAGTACTAACACTTCCCCTCGGTGTGAGTATTTTTGAGTCCTTTAAAGCCGTTTCTACATCTTTGACCTTGGCATAGCTTATGGGGAATATCATGGTCTTCATTGGCTCTACCAGGACATCAGCCTCCTTTGCCTTTGCCCTTTCCTCGCTCTCCTTCGCAAAGACCGTATGTGGCGCAATCCTTATGATGTTTCCTTCAATAGACTTCCCGAGGCTGAAGGTTTT
Source organism: Nitrospirota bacterium (assembly GCA_040753955.1). Classification (GTDB taxonomy): domain Bacteria; phylum Nitrospirota; class Thermodesulfovibrionia; order Thermodesulfovibrionales; family SM23-35; genus JASEEX01. The sequence continues at coordinate 3,088 of JBFMDQ010000062.1, forward strand.
AAGTATTAAGTCCAGCGCCTGATCCCATGGCACATTGATTAGTTTCATTGTTAATCTGCCCTTGACCTCAGGACTCACGACTATGTTATAACCGCTTATATCAGCAAGTAACCTGAATATCGCGACTATATCAGCATCTTGAAAATCGAGGGAAATCTTTTTACCCGTATATCTGCCCTCTGTTATCGGCATGACTTCTTCAGCCCTTATCTTTTCTTCGGGCATTTCGGCGAGTTCGGGTTCTTTTCTCTCTAATACATCCTCTTTTTCTTTTAATACCTCTTTATGTGCTTCTTCTTTTATTCTGATTTTCAGTTCATTGTTTTTATACTCAGGTTCAACCATGGATGGCGTCTGGAGCAGCATCTCGAGTCTTGCCATAAAAGATGGTGACTCAACCTGTGAAGGAACTATCTCGGTTATTCCTGCCTTATCAGAAACAATCTTGCTTTTAAAGGTACCGATGCTTACATCAGGAAGTTCGACGACCATTTTATAAGGGTCATCTGACCTGTATATGGTGTAGACAAACGGTTTATTAACCATTACTGTTACTGTATAGTCCTGAAGCTCAATACCGGTTATTACAGGAGCTTCCTTGAGCTGCGGAGGCTCTTTAATACTACCGATTGTTGCACAACCCCAGAGGACGAAGATTACAATGGCTATTAAGGTTAAAGAAAATAGACTTTTTACTTTTGACATTTGATATTTGACATTTGAATTTTTATTCATTCTTCCTCCTTACGGAGTTTCAATATTGAATCCTTTGGCTTTATATCCCCTCTATAGTCTTTGACATATTCCCTGATTACCACCTTGTTCTCTGTTATTTTCTGTACCTTTCCACCATATAGTCCTAACGTCATCCCTTCTGTAATCGTAAAAGACTTATTGTCAGGTAACATTATAAGGGCATAATATTTCTGATTATCCCATGCGATTGCTATCAGGCGTATCTCATCTACGCCGTAGCTTTCAACAGGACTTAACCCTTTCCTCCTGGTCGGCCTTTCCTTTGATACTATTACAAGGGACAGGAAAGGGTCTCTTCTCCCCTTTGCGTCGTATGTATAAACTCCCTGCTCGATCTTCTTTGTTTCTTCAGGTTCTTTTACATCTTTTTTTGCCCCTGTGGGTTGAACCTTCACAGCCATCGGCTTTTTTAGGGGAGCTTGTTCTTTTTTGCAGCCTCCGAAAGACAATAACAAAAACATAATTATGAAAAGGTATATTATTTTCTTCATCTGAAAATACCCCTCACCCTAACCGTTCGGCTGAGCTCACGACGAAGCCCTCTCCCCCTCCCTTGATGGTCTGCAACTCATTGAGGAGGGGATTAAGGGGAGGGTGATAAATTTCATCCTCATGTTCCCTTACCTGGTTTTTGGGCTATTTCTCCTTCAGGAATTGCCGAGAATGTTGTGGCTGTGAAGGATACCTTAAGTACGGCGTTATCTTTTCCTGGTTTTGGATCCTCGATTTTTATGTCAGAAATGTTCACTATTCTATTAAGCCTTGTCAATCTGCTGGAGAAATAACCCAGGTTATGATAGCTGCCAGAAAGCCCGACCTTTACCGGAATTTCATAGACTATACCGCTTGCGTGAGTCTTCCTCTGTTCCGGTTTCCAGAGTAATATACGGAGCCCTGACTTGATGCTGAGTTCTGAAACCTGTTTTAACAGGCTGGATACCTCCTTTTCCTCGGGTAGTTGTTCTTTTAACTCATTAAGCCTTTTCCTGAGCCTTTCGTTCTCTGAAATGAGTTCTGTAAGCTTTTCAGCCCTTGTCTGACTTTTTGCTATCTCGTTTTCCTGGACTGATATTTTATTTTCCAGGGCCTTGCTCTCTTTATTTTTAGGTAAAATTATAAGGATAGTAACAGCTATTGTGATGACCAGTGCAGGGAGAATAGATAGTATCGCTTTTGCGTATGGGGGTAAGGTTTTAATATCAATTTTTATTGCCATATCAAACCTTCAGGACGTTGATATTTTATCTACGTCCTTCATCTTAAATGTTAGTTTGAACATATAAAGAGGTATATTTTCTACGGTTATACTTTTGGATTCCTGTAAGTAAATTTCAGTAAATATCTTTGAATTCTTAAGATTATCTACATATGAAACAACATCCGAGTTTGCAAAGGCGTAACCATCTATGTTTATGTCCTCCCCAGAGACTGTTATCGTATCAAGCCAGACACCATCAGGAAGGAGTTTACTCGTTTCATCAAGGAGCTTTACCGGGGCGCTCTGATTTTGTCTGAGTTGCTCGATAATGCTGTTCCTCTGCTGGATGGTTTTGTTAAGCTGTTCAAAGCTTTCGACTGCCTTTATCTTTTCCTTGAGCTCTGCTATCTTCTTTTCATTGGCTGTGAACTGTTCCTTTTTTGCGGACAGTCTGGAGTTAAAAAGGAAGACAAGGTAGGCTATTACAATGCCTGTAACAGTGGTTGCCGTTACCATTGTGATGACAAATGGAGGTATCGGCTTAGGCTTCCTCTTTACAGGTAAAAGATTAACCTTTATCATCTGTCACCTGGCCTCCTGAGGGCTAGCCCTGTAGCAACGGCTGCTATCGGGGCAATCTCTTCTACGTAAGTTAAATCAAATCTTTCAGGTATTTTAATGTTTCTAAATGGCCCTATGACCTTAGTCTCTATACCTACCTTTTCTGCGAAGAATTTCGGAAAGTCCTTTATAAGTGCACAGCCGCCACTTAATATTACCTCATTGATATCCTCATATAACGCTGTGCTACCGAAGTACTCGAATGAACGGTTGACCTCTCCAATTATCTCCTCTGATGCTGATTCTATCACAGAAAGGGCATCTTCTGAGGACACATTCTCAACTGGCTCACCCTTTTTTAGCCTTTCAGCGTTTTCGTATGTCAGATTGAATTCCCTCTGAAGGGCCTCTGTATGAAGATTGCTGCCAACAGCACTATCTCTCGTAAAGACAGAGAGGCCTCCTTTAAGGATATTCAAATTTATTGTATTTGCCCCGATATTCACGATGGCCACAATCTTATCCGGCTCTATTTCATAATTAATTTCATACATATTCTCAAGCGCAAATAAATTGACATCAACAATTATTGGATTAAGGCCTGCCTCTTTAATAACAGAGACGTATTCATTTATTATGTCTTTCTTTACAGCTACGAGGATAACATCCATCTGTCCAGGTTCTTCTTTAGGGCCGAGGATCTGGAAGTCAAGGTTGACATCATCGATATTGAATGGTACATACTGTTCTACCTCGAACTTTAAGGATTCTGAAAGCTCTTCTTCTGACGTCTCGGGCAGAGAGATCCTTTTAACTATTACCGAAGAGTGGCCAGCCATGCCAATAACAGTATCCTTTGTCTTTATCCTGGCCTTCCTCACGAGTTCTTTCAGGGAGTCTATGAGCCGGAAAGAATCTATTATTGAACCATCAACGATAATTTCTGGAGGAAGAGGCAGCATGTCAAATATTTCAAGTTCATAACCACCCTTTATATCCTTTAGCTGTACGATCTTAATATAACTTGAGCCTATATCTAAACCGATTGTGCCTTTTCTACCCCGAAACATAGCTTATGAATACCAAAAAAAAGCAAATTTGTCAAATATTTAAC
>JBFMDQ010000063.1:0-6610 GCA_040753955.1 Nitrospirota bacterium
CAAAATGTCATTGCGAGGAGCGGAGCGACGTGGCAATCTCATCACTCAAAATGAGATTCCTCGCTTCGCTCGGAATGACACAGTGTGGTCATTTAATACATACCCTTGCGTAATTCGGGTTTAATAATTGTTAATATTTTTTCTTGAAAGTCTCAATCCATACTTGACCTTGCGAGGGTAAGGACGATAACCTCTTTTGCTCCAGCTTTCAAGAGTTCCTTTGAGCACTCTGTTACTGTTGCCCCTGTTGTCATCACATCATCAACAAGGAGGAGTCTGAGACCTCTTATATCCCCTTTTACCTTGAAGGCATTCTTAAGGTTTGAAAGCCTCTCCTTTGCAGACAAACCTATTTGTGGAGGCGTCTCCTTTTTCTTTAAGAGGATATCCATCAACAGAGGAATCCCTATCTTCTTTGCTATAACCCTTGCTATAAGCAGGGACTGGTTAAAGCCTCTTTCCCTCAGCCTTTTTATGCTTAAAGGAACAGGTACTATGCCGTCCACAGCGGAGAGGTCAAAACTTAACAGTAGCCTGCCGAGAGGTTTTGCAAGTCTTTTTAGACCATGAAATTTCAGGTGATTAATCGCCTCTGCAAGTGCCCCTTCATAAAGGCCATAATTAATGACCTTAGAGAAGGGAGGTGCCTTTTTAAGGCACTGTAAGCATATCTCCGCATATTCTGATGAAAATGGCATAGCGCATATCCTGCATGATAGACCGGAGTACCTCTTTATCTTAGACCAGCAGGAAGCACAGATTGGTGAATGGAAAAATACATCAGATATACCTCCACAGGACGGACATTTTGAGGGATAGAGGAGGTTTAAAAGACCCATCAGAATATGTCTTTAAGCTTAATGATTTTATCTCTCTTCTGGCCCGTTGAGATTAGTTGCACCTCGACTCCCAACGTCTCCTCAATCTTTTTTATGTAAGCCTTTGCCGCTTCCGGAAGTTTGTTAAAATCTCTTATCCCTGTAGTGCTTGTGCTCCAGCCTTCCATCTCTTCATATAAAGGATCGCATCCCTCAATAACATCAATTTCTTTAGGAAACTCTTCATATATCCTTCCTTTATACTTATAGGAGGTACAGATTTTTATTACATCTAAACCATCAAGGACATCGAGTTTTGTTATTGCAATTCCTGTAAATCCGTTAATCCTTGCTGAGTGCTTGAGTACAACCATATCCAGCCATCCACATCTCCTCGGCCTGCCTGTTGTTGCACCATATTCTCCACCTTTTTCCCTGAGCATATCACCGAGGGGATCATTTATCTCAGTAGGAAACGGCCCGCTGCCTACCCTTGTTGTATATGCCTTTGCTACTCCGAGGACCTTTGAAATCTTCGTCGGTCCTACACCGAGGCCTGTACATGCACCTCCCGCGATTGCATTAGAAGATGTTACATAGGGGTATGTACCGTGATCTATGTCGAGGAGTGTGCCCTGTGCACCCTCAAACAATATATTCTTGTTCTCAGAGATCATCCTGTTTAGGATAACATCTGTGTCAGCAATGTATTCAGAGAGTTTTTCAGCATAACTCATATACTCCCTATATATGTCTTCAGCATCAAACCTTGGAACCTTATAGAGGTTCTCAAGAAGGAAATTAATATCGTAAAGATTCGTTTTCAGTTTCTCCATGAATACAGAGGGCTGAACCATGTCTATAACCCTTATTCCCATCCTTGCCATCTTGTGCACATAAGCAGGTCCTATCCCTCTGCCAGTCGTGCCAATCATTTTTGTGCCTCTGAATCTCTCACTTTCCATGTCTATAGCCCTGTGGTAAGGCATTATGAGATGGGCATTTTTACTAAGGAGGAGTTTACCCCTGACCTCGACCCCTCTCTCTTTAAGCCCATTGATCTCCTCTATTAAGGCGGCAGGGTCAATGACAACACCATTCCCTATAAGACATATCTTGCCTTCGCGGAGTATTCCTGAGGGAATTAGGTGGAATATGAATTTCTCATCATTGATTACCACAGTGTGGCCTGCATTATGGCCTCCCTGGTATCTTGCGATTACATCCGCTTTTTCAGATAGGTAATCGACAATCTTTCCTTTGCCCTCGTCTCCCCATTGTGCACCTACTATAATGACATTAGGCATGTTAAACTCGCTTAGAGAATTATGCGTTTGAGCGAAAGGATGTTCGGAAGATTCCTTATCTTCTCAAGGATTTGGGGTGTGGCAGGGCTATCTATGGTGACAACAGAGATCGCTCTGCCTCCCGGGGTCTCTCTTCCAAAATGCATCCTTGAGATATTGATATTGTTTTTACCGAGAAGTGCTCCGATATTTCCGATAACACCGGGTCTGTCGTTATTATACATAAAGAGAAGCTCTCCCTCAGGTACAATCTCAACTTTGAAGTTATCTATACCCACAATACGGGGGTCTTTCCTGCTAAAGAGTGTTCCCGCAAAATAGCTTTCTTTATCCTTTGCCTTTATCCTGATCGCAACCATGCTCTGATAATCACCTGCATCAGCGCTCTTTGTCTCCTTGACCTCTATTCCACGTTCTTTTGCTATAAATGGCGCGTTAACAAAGTTTACTGTCTCCTCCAGAATGGGTGCAAGGAAACCCTTAATAGCAGCTATTCTAACTGGAGCAGTATCAATCTCGGATGCCTCTCCGCGATATTCGATCGTTATCTCCGTAACGCCGCCTTCAAATATCTGGGCAGCGAATAACCCAAGTTTCTCGGCTAAGTTTATATAGGGTTGAAGCCTCGCAACCTGATTTGCAGGTATAGATGGGAAGTTAACGGCATTTCTTATTGTCCCATGGATGAGGTAATCAACTACCTGTTCCGCTATTGCAACGGCAACATTCTCTTGTGCCTCCTTAGTCGCTGCCCCGAGATGGGGTGTACACATTACATTGTCGAGTGCGATAAGGGGGTTGCTCTCAGGTGGTTCCTTCTCAAATACGTCAAGGGCAGCACCTGCAACCTTGCCTTTTACAAGGGCATCATATAGGTCCTTCTCGTTAACAATACCACCCCTTGCACAGTTAATTATCCTGACACCATCTTTCATCCTCTTAATAGTCTCTTTATTTATCATGTTTTTTGTCTCCGGTGTCAGAGGGGTATGAATCGTTATAAAGTCGGAGCGCCTGAATAACTCTTCGAGACCAACCTTCTCAACACCCATAGCCTTAGCTTTATCCTCACTCAAGAAAGGGTCATGGGCTATTACATTCATCGCAAGGGCCTGTGCCCTCTTTGCAACCTGGCTACCTATGTTCCCTATGCCAATAACACCGAGCGTCTTATTGAAGAGCTCAACACCCATAAACCTTTTTTTCTCCCATTTGCCTTCCTTCATCGACATTGTGGCCTGCGGTATCTGTCTTGCAAGGGCAAACATCAGGGCGATTGTATGTTCCGCCGTAGTGATTGTGTTTCCACCAGGTGTATTCATCACAACAATCCCCTTTTTTGTGGCTGCCGTTATGTCAACATTATCAAGCCCGGAACCTGCACGTCCTATGACCTTCAGGTTTGCAGCGGCACCTATTATCTCCCGTGTCACCTTTGTTGCAGACCTTATTATCAGGCCATGGTAACCACCAATAGATGCCCTCAATTCCTCAGGTTTTATGCCCGTCTTTACATCAACCTCAAGATCTGCATCTTTGAGTATCTCGATACCCTTTGGTGAGATGTTGTCACTAATAAGTACCTTCATCTATCCTCCACAATTTTTATAGTTTTAAACCCTTTACAGGATAACATAGCTATAAAATTCTTGACAAGGTTTTCATGCGCTGGTCATTTGTCCAGCGGACTCTGGACACCGAGGATATTTTTTGTTGCGACATGAGTATAAATCATGGTCGTCTGAAGGTTGATGTGTCCGAGAAGTTCCTGAATTGTTCTAACATCATATCCGTCCTCAAGCAGATGTGTCGCAAAACTGTGGCGTAATGTATGCACAGATGTCTGTTTTGATCTTCCCGATTAAAAGTCAAGTGGACTTTTTGCCTCTTTGATTGATATGCTCTTAATCGTATGGGTGTAAACCATAGTTGTTCTCACATCACCATGTCCCAATAATTCCTGAATAGTGCGAATATCATAATTTGCCTGTAACAAATGGGTTGCGAAACTGTGACGGAAGGTATGTGCTGTTGCACGTTTTAATATCTTTGCCTTTCTGACTGCATTTTTTATCGCCTTCTGCACATGGGTTTCGTGAAGGTGATACCTCCTGTATTCCTTGTTTTCTGGAATATAGGTCAATTTCTTTGCCGGGAAAAACCATTGCCAGATTAACTCCTTAGCACAATTTTTGTATTTCTTCTCTAACAAACCAAACATAAAAGTACCGGCATAACCTGAATCCGTGTCTTTTTTATGCAGGTTTCTAACGCGTTCAAGATGAGCCTTTAGTTCTGGCATAATTTTTACTGGCAGGGGCACCGTTCTATCTTTTTTACCTTTGCCATCATGGATTGTTAATATTCCGGCATCGAAATTAAAATTATGGATACGGAGATTCAGGCATTCGAACAGGCGAAGTCCACAGCCATACAGGAGCTTAACGACTAAATCATAAGGATATGACAGATGCTTAAAAATTGAACCTATCTCTTCCCTTGACAGGACAACAGGAATATATGGTTTTCTCTTAGCTCTGACAACATCCTTCTGCTCTCCAAATTCCTTTTTAATAATATGCCTGAAGAAAAATAAGAGGGCATTAAAGGCCTGATTTTGAGTTGAAGCGGATACTTTACGTTTAACTGCTAAAAAGCTTAAAAATTCCTTTACATCAGCAGAGGATAATAACTGCGGGTCTTTGCTCTGAGTAAATGCCTGGAATTGCCTGATCCACTGTGCATATGTTTTTAATGTTTTAGGCGAATAATGCCTTATTTTTATTTCGGCATACAAATCATCATAGGCTGATTTCCAACTTCTTTTATAAATCGTTTCTTCTTTGTTAACCGGTTTTGTTGTATTTACCATTTTAATGTCGGATTTAACTAATTTATAATAGAGAGACACAGCATGAGAGGCTTGTCTTTGCTGTTCCTGTGTCTGATGCTTTTCATGTAATTTCTTTATGAACTGTGGAAGGCTTTCCTTATTTAAATGACCGAAGTGGTATTTAGAGCAAAAATCCAGATAGTACCTCAGCCACTTTCTGTATATCATTACAAAAATGCATGTTATACAGCTAAAGAATTCTAAAAAATCAATAAAACACTTGTCAACTCTTAAAATCGTGTTTTAAAATTAGACAAGGCATTGTTGATATACAGAAGCTATATAATTATATCGTTAGGCTTAACAGAAAGGAGGAAATATAATGAAGACTTCAACCTTTATAATTTTAGGAATTACTTTGGTAGGAATTTGCTTTGTAACAGTAGCTTCCGCTATTTGTCCTTATGACCCTGACTGCATAAACAATCCGTACGGTGCAGGAAGCCCATATAAACCTGACGGGTTAATGAATCCTTACTCACCATACGGAAGTCCATACAGCAATAAGTCTTGGACTAATCCGTACGCGACTGATGCACCTCGTATTTACGACAGCCAAGGCCGATATCGTGGTAAATTTAGCACCAATCCTTATGATCCCGACTCAATATCAAATCCTTACGGTCGCTATGGGAGTCCATATTCACCTGACAGTCTTAATAATCCATATGGGGCTGGCAATCCTTACTCGCACGAGAAGTTCTACATTGTACCTTCAAGATAGACGTAAAAAATTAGTAGATAAATCAAATTATGAACATAATTTTAGAGCTAAAACAACAAGAGAATCAAGCTATTTTAGAAGGGCTTGCCATGATGGCATATAATCCGTCAATTGGGCGAGTACTTGAAAAAGGTGGAGTAAATAAATTTGTTAAACTCATGGTTGAAAATATTCAGCAATTACAGGGTATAAACAATCAAGAGGAGTTTGACACCTTTCATAGCAAAGTTATTGATTTGATAAAAAATAACATCAAAACAAATCGAGATAAAGACATATCGTATGGGCAAGCACAAAAACCATTAAATGTTTTTCTAAAAGTTTTTGTTGATTGGTCTGGGCGACCAACTTTAGAGAAAGCAAGCCATTTAAGAAAGTTTTTACATGTTCCACTGGATTCAATTCTCATGAAAGAAATCAAAGATAAGTTTCCAAATATATATAAGGAATATGTTGTAAATGCATATGACTCAATACGCAATAGTTTCAAAGAGTCGCTTATCCAACAAGGAAAGGAAGTAAATGACAAGGATTTGCAAGAAGTTATAAATCCCTTTAAATTTTCTCTTGACAGAATCATCTTCAAAGAAATGTATTATGCTTGGCAAAAATGCCTGCGAAATATTTATCCTGAAAAACCCGTTTTACTTGATGTATTATGGTCGATGAAAAGAAGGAACAACTTCAATGAAGAGGAAATTTAAGCCTAACAAATCATTCCAGCGGAGGCGTGAACACGCCCCGCTGATTTAGGTCGTTGAACCTGTAGAAAAAGTCTTGCAATCCTCATAGAATCGCCATATGATTACATAAAGAAAGTCTTTACACCGCTTAGTAATAAGAAAGGAGACATATGGCAAGATACAAG
>JBFMDQ010000064.1:0-6454 GCA_040753955.1 Nitrospirota bacterium
CGGTAAGGGGTTCTGCGGGCTATACGGCAACCCATACCCTTATGAAGAACACAGAGCCAATGCCCAGGAAGCCATAAGGCTTGCAAAAGAAAAATTATTCTCAGGAAATTTTGATATTTTAATCTTAGATGAAATAAATAATGCCCTTAAACTGAGGCTTGTAGACCTTCCTCAGATGCTGGAGTTGATAGAAAATAAACCTCCTCTGATGCACCTGATCCTAACCGGCAGAGATGCCCATCCGGAGGTTATCGAAAGGGCCCATACCGTTTCCGAAGTGAGAGAGATAAAACATGCCTATAGGCAGGGGATAGAGCCCCAGAAAGGAATAGATTATTAAACTGTTACCAGTATCTTATGCGCCCGAGATCTATATGCACAAATTCAGGATATTTTCCTACACCACCTGCAGAAAAGGATCTTGCGACGCTCGAAAGCTCACTGCTGCTAACACCTGGAATTGAGAAGTCTACAGCAAGCCCGCACAGATGAAGGCTGTCTTTTGCTACCTTCCTGCCCAGACTTCTTAGATATTCATTATAGGCATATGAGCGATAGCCTGAGATTATATGAACCTCTTTATCTTTTCCGAAGACGTCCTTTATATCGCAGAGCAGATCCAAAAGCCTTATATCCACAGGCATGACTTCATCAGTATAATGACACCTTAACAAATAATGTATCTGATTGATGGCATCACTATTGTAGATGCCTGATTCATAATACCTCGTATTAAGTCTTTCACCAGTATGGACATTATAAAGATCAAGAAACCTTCCATCCTTTGGAGATGCAAAAACTTTTCTAAAAGGATAAGCAGCCACAGCTGCAAAGACGGTCCTTAAGAAATTCCTTCTTGATATCATAGGTAATATCCTCCGCTATGCCTGATTTCTCTTTAATTATTGAATCTACCTTTTGCCAATCCACCTTATCTGAAACACCTCGTTTCTCTATAAGGGCTTTTGTTTCATCCCTCAGGTCTTCAAACTTCCCATAAATATCCCTATGAACCTCCAGAAATACCCTTCCCGCTTCTGAGACTGCGACCTTTACAGGCTCATATATTATCTCTCCAGCAGTATTTATTTCAACCTCTTCAAAAAACTTCTCTATATGTTCTCGCAGAACTCTTATGCAGCCATGGCTTCTGAACTGATAAACAGTGGTTGGCCAGATGGTTTCATGGATCACAACCCTTGGAATTGAAGTATCTATTGTATATCTTCCCAGTGGGTTGTCAGGACCAGGTGGTACAACAGTCTTTACAGGTTTACCTTCCATCTTCATCTTCCACTGCATGGATTCAGGCACATGCCATGTGGGATTTTTTCGCTTGTCTATAATCTTGAATTTTCCTTCAGGGGTTCTCCATCGAGTCAATCCTCTCCATGAAGGCATCCCGAGACCAACCGGGAATGCCTTCAAACTGCCTTTTTTAAAGTAATAAAGCATTCTGTCGGGTATATTAACTATTATTCCCTCATCCATTACCTTCGGAACTATCTTCCTATTGTTTATCCTGATTTCCTGTCCAATCTTGAGTGGTTTTTTTGTATCTATGTTGGTTTCTCTTACAATATATCTCCAGTCAACCCCTAATTTTGCACCGACAAGTTGAAGTGTGTCGCCTTTTTCAACGACGTAGAGGGTTTCTCCCCCTATAATGATATCTGTCTTTGGGAAGTAGGGGACAAAGATCAGAAACAAGGGTAACAGAAGACCTTTCATACTCCTGATAATTATAACTTCAAGACCTTAATTTTGTTATTAAAAATTCTGTTATAATTCCCCATGGAGATTCTCCCCGAACCTGAATGGGAAGGGCTTCTTGAGAAACTCAAAAAACAGAAATGCACTGCCTTATTAATCGGGGCAACTGATTCAGGTAAATCTACCCTCGCAAGATATTTGATAAAAAGACTGATAAAGGAAAATGTCAGGGTTTCCATCGTTGACTCCGATGTTGGCCAGTCAATCCTCGGTCTGCCAGGGACAATAAGTATGAAAGTATTCTCAAATGAAAGAGATATTGAAAATTTCGGATTTGAGAAAATGTTCTTTGTGGGATCTACAAATCCAGCAAAAAAGATTCCCCTGGTGATAGATGGGTCAAAAAGAATGGTTGGTATCTGTAGGGAGAAATCGGAGATTACCTTTGTGGATACAACAGGTCTTATTTCAGGAGAGATTGGAAGGGCATTGAAGATTGGCAAGATAAGGGCCATAAAACCTGAACATATAATCGCGATCCAGAGGCATGAGGAACTCGAACATATCCTCAAACTTATTGAGGACATTCATATCCATCGCCTCAGGGCATCCAGCATGGCTAAGATCAGAGACAGGGAAGATCGAATCAAGTACAGAAGAAGGAGGTTTCTTGATTATTTCAACGAAACGAAGGTTTCTGAATTTTTGTTAAATCAGCATGATGTGGGATTCTTTTATAATGGTAAATCCCTCAGTCTAAGGGATAGTGATTTCAAGGATGGTACAATAATCGGCCTGAATAATAATGATACAATCGCATTAGGGATAATTGTTGAGATTACTGGTGATTCCATCACCTTTAAGTCACCGATAAAATCCCTCAAAGGTATTAACAGAGTTCTGTTTGGCGATATTGCAATTTAATATTTTCTTTCTAATTTTTAATTTCTAACTTTTAACTTATAACTTGTAACTTACTTTGGTATCCACACCTTTCCTTTGTCAATGATATGCTCCACTTCCCATCCCCTCTTATGCAGCTCTCTTGCAATCCATTTCCTGTGGCATTTCCACGGAAACCGCTCCGCACAGATAATGACAGCTGTTTTGTTAAAGGCAAGGGACTCGAGTAGGGCGATCCCTCTGCTAAAATCATCTGTAAGGGTATAGGTAATGTATCCACCCTTCCTGAAACCACCAAGTTCTGCCCCTAGGAAGTGATACCCCAATCCCTCACGGCTTAAGAGGGGTTCGAGGCTCTCCCTTATGAATATAGGAATTTTGCTTTTCGGGAAGCGACGCACATCAATCAGGACTTGAATATTGTAAGCGTGAAGGATCTCTATGAAATCTTCTTCACTTCTCCTGTCAGTGCCGAGGGTATATATCTTTTTCATCTCCAGCCTAAAATTGCATTTTTTCCTTGACAAATTGATCCTTTTTGGGCTAAAAAATTCTCTGTATGGTTAAACTATGGCTTTTAATCGTACATACTATCATTTTATTCCTTGTTTTACCTGTTTACGCATCCGAGGTCAATCAGGATAGGCCTGTTGAACAACCCGTAATCTCTTCATTGCCTGAAGAGGCAAAAGACAGTTCAGCGATATTATCAGATTATAATAATAACGAACTCGCTGTAAAGGCTGTGGAGAAAAATATTGTATTATTCCAAAGGATAAAAGAAAGATTTTCACTCTGGCTCAGCAGGTCGGGTAAATATATCGAGCTGATGAAAGAGATACTTGAAGAAAAGGATATTCCTGAAGAAATAGTCTTTCTACCCCTCATCGAGAGCGGTTTCAACCCCCATGCCTACTCTCCTCGAAAAGCAACAGGATATTGGCAGTTTATTGCATCTACTGCAAAGAGATATGGCCTTAAAATCAACTGGTGGAGGGATGAGAGGAGAGACCCTGTGAAATCCACTATGGCAGCAGCAGACTATCTTAAAGATCTATATGATATATTCGGCTCATGGAATCTTGCAATGGCCGCATACAATGCAGGAGAGGGGAAGATCCTTAAAGCACTCCACATGACAAAGACAGATGATTACTGGTCGCTCCTTGATACCAAGTACTTGAAGAAGGAGACGAAGGATTATGTACCTAAATTCATAGCAGCAAGCTTGATTGCAAACAGTCCACAGGATTTTGGATTTGGAGAATTTGAATATCATCCACCCCTTGTTTATGATGAAATTACAATAGATTCACCCATTGATCTCGAGGTAGCAGCAGAATGTGCAGAAACAACTTTAGAGGTTATAAAGGAATTAAACCCTGAGATCAGAAGATGGTGCACACCCCCTGATGTCTCTGAATATATCCTGAGAATACCTGAAGGTAAGAAGGATATCTTTTTACAAAAACTGTTACAGATACCGAGTAAAAAGCGTTTTTCTATGGATAGATACACGGTAAAGAAGGGCGACACCTTAAAGAGAATTTCAAAAAAGACTGGTATTCCTGTTCAGGTTATCCTCGACCTGAATTCCATGGAAAAGATAATCCCCCTTAAGGCAGGAATGAAGATTTATCTTCCACCTAAAGGGAAGCTCGTACTTGACAGAGATGACAGGGCGATAATAAAGAAGGCCTCCTTTAAACAAAAGAATAAGGGACCGAAGACCAGGCATAGGCACAAGAGGGTTTAACCTTCCTTCTTTCCAGATAGTTTTACCTTTTCCTCAGTGCTAAATGGCGAATTCGGAAATCTTGTGGTAAGCTCTTTATATTTTTTCTTTGCCTCTTCTGTCCTTCCCTCTTTCTCGAGGAGCCTTGCATATTCCATAAGGGCAAAATCTTTATAGATGTCTCCTTTAATACTATAAAGCGCTTCAAGTGCCTTCATTGCCTCCTTTGTATCCCCTTTCCTTAAATAGGCCATTGCCATCTTCTCATATGCAAGGGGAACGAACCTCTCTTCCTTCGAATACCTCTGCGTAAAATCTTTAAGCGTCTTAAGTGCTTCATCATATCTACCGAGCTCATAATAGCAGCCTGCAATGTAAAAAAGCACTGCTAGTGATTTCTTTTTATCATAAGACCTTTTAAATATATCCAGGGCCCTTTTGTATTGTTCCTCCCTATTTACAGGCTGTTTTTGGTAGATATTGTGATAGATTTTGTATGCTTCATAATCTAACATCCTCGCCTTTTTCCGTGAAGTATGGTCATAAAACAGAAAGCCTGAAATAGCCATAATTGCCACAAGGATAGTAGCTCCGTATCTTAATACCGCCTTCTGCCGCTCCTTTATTGTATCCCTCAGACTGACAAGTTTATCTTTAACCTCTACCTCTGTAGCAGCAGCCTTCTCTGGTACCCTCTTTTTAATCGCCTTCGGCATCAATCCCTCCTGAGAGCCTTTTCTATAAGGGCCTTTGAATTCTCAAATATTGAATCAATACGGTTTTCCTCTATCCCTGAGGCAAGGAGTATCCTGATTGCCATCTCCCTTGTTATTAACTCTGATGGGCTGTGGGCATCTGTGTTTATACATAGTGGAACACCGAATCTCACAGCCTCCTTTGCAACATATCCATTTGACAAAGAATGCCCCTTCCTTGAGGTTATCTCAAGTGCTACACCTTTTTCCTTTGCAAAGAGAAGATCCTCTGTTGACATGATGCCTGGATGTGCAAGGATATCAGCATTAGCCTCTATCGCTGCCCTGTTAGTGCCAGGCGCAACTGGTTCTATTATAGTCTCTCCGTGCACAATCACTATCTTTGCACCTAAATGCCTTGCCTCCTTCACAAGCTCAGGAATAATCTGAGGTGGGGCATGTGTAATCTCAGCACCGGGAATGGCTTCTATGGAAATTAAGCCCTTAAGTTTTTTTATTGCACTCACGATCCTTGGAATCACCAGATCAATGTTTGACGGGTCAACATGATCTGTGATCGCAATAGCCTTATAATCAATCGCCTTAGCCCTCCTGATTAATTCCGAGGGGAGGAGTTCCCCATCGCTAAGAAGACTGTGTGTATGTAGATCAATCATCAACCTGTCTACTTTTCAAAATATCTCTGAACAATGCTCATCATCTAACCACCATTCTATCAGAATTTCTTTTTAAAATCACCATCAACTATTTTCCGCTTCTTCTCTGTTATCTCGAAAGGCCCGTAGACAATTTTATCTGCCTTCGACAATTTCACGCTCGATCTTTTCATATTCGGCTGAATGAGGGATGCTGTTTTTTACCCCGGTTAGGACCTGGGGTAATGATAATCACCGAGGAGTCCTCTGGTGTGTTCGTCATCATGGCAGTAGATACAGAGATTCTCCCAGTTAGACCCATCGGGGGGATTATTCAGGCGATTCCCATCTTTGTGGTGTACCGTAAGGAGATGCCTGTCTTTGTAATTAAACTCCCTTCCGCATTTGGCACAGATGAGGCCGTGAATCTTTAGAGATTGTTCCCTGTAACCACTGGTAGGCCTACTAAGTTCTTTTAATTCTCTAACGATTTCAACAACAGGTTTATCACTAACTGTCTTTTTAGGCTTTAGGCTTTTGTATCTTGAGTAACGCCTGTTTCTCATTAACGATCCCGTAGTTAGGTGTAACAGACCAAGTCTGCTTTATGTTTATGATCATAAAATATTTTAACCCGAATTACGCAAACCTTTCAAAATGTCATTGCGAGGAGCGGAGCGACGTGGCAATCTCATCACTCAAAATGAGATTCCTCGCTTCGCTCGGAATGACACAGTGTGGTCATTTAATAC
>JBFMDQ010000065.1:0-6006 GCA_040753955.1 Nitrospirota bacterium
TCTCTTAATCTCATTTAAGACCACTACTATGCTTATTAATACATTTTGATCGCCGAAATCAGTAATAAATTCAACCTCATCAAAATCGTCAAGGGGTTCAGGAAGAGACTTAGAGGTACCCCCAAAAGCACTGAGTTGATTTGAATTTTTGATATTTTTTATATTAAGAGTTTTATCAAAATATTTACGAAATCTTTTCACTGAGCCCCTTTTTTCTTAAATTTTCTTTCACCTTTTCCTGAACATAATTTATGGCCTCCGCCAGTTTATCTTTAGAAATAAGATGCACTGTAGTTAATAAATCCTTAATTTCTTCCTCTTCCTTCTTGAGCAACTTACCAATATAGAAAGAATCCGCTTCTGAGGCTTCCAGCAAAGAGCCACACCCACCAGCCAGTCCTAAAAACTCATCATTTACGAGGATGGGCACTACAAACTTAACAAAGCCTGCATCACATTCCTCTATTATAGGTTCCTTCTTCTCTTTAGCCATTTTGGAGAACCTTTGTGAAGCAGATATACATATGACGCGGGAGTCTCCTCCTCTTATACTAGGACATATCTGATTAGCCCATCCTGTTGAGGAATGAACAAGCATTGCATTTTTATCATATACACCACCATTAAGTCCAAAACGGTTATAGATCTCCTCAGCCAGCTTTTTCCAGTCCTCAGCAGGCATAATGTCAGTTAATTCCATCTCAACCTCCTGGTAATTTAATCTCTCAAGAGATTATCAATATAGAAGTAAAAAAATCAAGAAGGCAAATATTTGGATTTTCCCCTGAATAACAATCAAAAATATACTTGACAAAAACAGGGTCAGGCAGTTAAATTAATAATGAAAATCATTATTAATAATATAGGAGGTCATTTATGGGAAAAAAGAGAATCGCGGTAATAGCATGCAAAAACATTAAGGGTATAAGTTGTGTAGGCGGATGTCTTAAGTGTTTTAAAGGCATGGTAGAGAAGGCAGGAGAGTATGAACGTTGGAAGGATTACGAAATAGACGTTATCGGTATGGATGACTGTGGAGGTTGCCCCGGTGTGTTAATGCCAAAGGTGAAGCTTCTCATGGATATGTGTAAATTGTTTGACAGGGATGTAGATGCCATACACTTAGGAACCTGTATAAAGACAGCAATAGAAACCGCCAGATGCCCGATTGATGTTGAAGACCTGAAAAAGAAGATTGAGGCTAAATTCAATAAAGAGGTAATATTAGGTACGCATCCATACTAAGAAAATGTATTTAATAACCCACAACGATAGGCAGGTTGACGTAACTGTCTAACACAATAAGGGGGGGGTATTTTCATGAGGAAGATATTACTTATCCAGTTAATCACTATTATCTTGGTTGTTGCAGGGTTGCAAGAAAAGATATTTTCTCAGGGGCTAAAGAAAGAAGACCTTTTTTTCCAATCCAGCTTACACTACACTTGTAGGGGAATGGCCTATTGGTATGACAAGGCTAATGGAGGTCTGGAAACAGTTACAGAGGTTCCTTATTCAAGGCTCGACTGTCAGAACTGCCATACACCTTCCTGTGATACATGTCATAAAACCATCATGGAAGGAATGCCTTTATACTCAACAGAGGCTGCTCGGAACCAGGAGATGTGCTTGAATTGCCATAAGCGAGAGAATTCAATTCTCAAAATCGATAAAGATGCGAATCAAGAAAATGTCCATATTGCCAAAGGGATGCAGTGTGTGGATTGTCACACTGCAAGGGAGATGCATGGTGATGGTATTGAATACAAATCTATGAAGCAAAAAGGAGCGATGGATACTGGATGTGAGAAATGCCATAGTTCCTTAAATCCCAGTGTCTCACATAAGGTTCATGGAGAAAGGCTGGATTGTAAAGCCTGTCACGTGCGTCATGTCCTCAGTTGCTCTAATTGTCATTTCGAGACCCTCATTAAAGAAGGAAAACGCGTTTCCATCCCTCTTTCAGATTGGGTATTTCTTATAAATTACAATGGGAAGATTACATCAGCAAACATGCAGAGCTTTGTCGTGTCCGGCGATAAGACATTCCTTATGTTTGCCCCTCAGAACAGCCATTCTATTATGAGGGAGGGAAGGAAATGTGACAATTGTCATGGAACGGAAATTGTGGGGCAGGTTCAAAAAGGAAGATTAAGCTTGACGTGGCTTGAGAATGGAAACGTAAAACATCTAAAAGGTGTTATACCTATAGTAAATGGTGTGACGTATGAATCAGTCTATCAAAATTATAAAGATGGAAAGTGGATACCGATTGAGAATCCACCTGTACCGAGACTGCAATACGCTGGCTTTGGCGACCCCCTTTCAAAAGAGCAATTAAATAAACTATCTCGACCTACGGGAAAATCAGAATGAGAAAGGGCGAAGGGATGTCGGTACTGGGAAGGAACGGAATGGGGCCACCGTGGTGGCATGGAAAATTTAAAGGATGTGGGTATAGGTTAACGATACCCAGAAAGGCAATCCTTGATGTATTGAGCAAGACAACAGAACATCTGAGTGCAGAGGATATATATTTAAAGGTTCATAAGACCTATCCTGCTATCGGACTTACTACTGTGTATCGAACTCTGGAATTACTCGTACAGACGGGTATGATCTTTAAATTTGATTTTGGAGATGGCAGAGCAAGGTATGAGTTATCTGAAGGACCAAAAAGTATTGGGCATCATCACCACCTGGTATGCACAGGCTGTGGAAGAATTGTTGATTATACAGACTTTATTGATGATGAAATAGAATTGCTTAAAAGGACAGAAGAAGGTCTTTCAAAAAAATATAGCTTTAAAATCACAAATCATCTCATTCAATTCTATGGATTGTGTGAAAGATGTCAAAACAAAAAATAAATAATTTTTTTCCTTAATTAATGAAAATGATTGTCATTAACATTAAATGGCAGATGGCGAACTATTTAATAAAAGGAGGTGAATATAAGATGCCATTTGGAGACAGGACTGGTCCCCTTGGGTTAGGACCAAGGACAGGAAGGGCAATGGGTTACTGTGCAGGCTTTCCCGGGCCCGGCTATATGAATCCTGTTCCGGGAAGAGGTTGGTTTGGTTTTGGCCGTGGCTGGGGTAGAGGTCGCGGCTGGTTTGGCAGGGGTCGTGGCTGGGGACGCTGGTACTGGGCAACCGGTTTACCTGGCTGGGCAGGATATGACTATCCCCCTTTTGAGGCATATCCTTATGCTCCTCCCTCCTTTGGGGCATATCCTTATGCTCCTACCGCCAAAGAGGAGATGGATATCCTGAGAGATCAGGCTGACTTTCTCAAGAAGCAGATGGATGATATAGAAAGCCGAATCAAGACATTGGAGAAGGCCCAGGCACAGGATAGTGAATAATCTTTTAAGAAAGTCATTGCGGGCGCAGAAGAAAGCAAATTCCCCCTTCCTTTTAAGCCTGCTTTTAGAATGACGCTCGCAATGACCGATTTTAATAGGAGGTGAGAAATTATGAAAATAGCAATATCAACAGATGGAGATTATGTATCTTCCCACTTTGGGAGATGTCCATCCTTTACCATTGTAGATATCAAAGATGGCAGAATCACAAAAAAAGAAGTCGTAGAGAATCCTGGGCATCAGCCTGGACTCATACCGCAATTTTTACATCAGAGAGATGTTGAATGTATAGTTGCGGGTGGTATGGGAATGCGTGCTCAAAGTTTTTTTGCTGAAGCTGGTATACAAACCATTCTCGGTGCAAGCGGCAGAATTAATGAAGTGATAGAGAAACTCCAAAAAGGCACTCTAGAGGGTGGTGAGAGTCTCTGTAAACCTGGTGCAGGTAAGGGTTATGGTCTTGATAAAGCCGTATGTGACCATCTACACCATGAGCATGATCACGAGAAACATAAATGTAAATAATGAAACTCTTTTACTTTGTCATTCCGCACTTGATGCGGAATCCAGAAGCTTATGATGTTATTCCTGCTCTGGATTCCCGCTGGAGTTTATCCCTGCGAAGGCAGGGGCAGGAATATGACAGAGGAAAAGATAACAATATTTGCTCTGAAGCTAAGCTTCGAGGAATTCTTTGATTAAGAGAGGTGAGGTATGAAGATTTGTGTAACTTCACAGGGAGATTCTTTAGATTCACCTGTTGATCCACGTTTTGGTAGATGTCAGTATTTTATTTTTGTTGATACTGACACCTTAGAATTTGAGGCTATAAAGAATCCCAACATCGAAGCCATGGGCGGTGCTGGAATCCAGTCCGGGCAAATCATGGTAAATAAACAGGTAAAGGCAGTTATTACAGGGAATATCGGGCCTAATGCTCATCATACTTTACAGAAAGCGGGAATTCCCGTGATTACCAATGCGTCAGGGAGTGTTAAGGAAGCAATAGAGGAATATAAGAAAGGCGAGCTGAAGCCGACTGAGGTTCCAACTGCAAGTTCACACTCTGGTATGTCTGGGAGATGGAGATAAAGGAGGCGATCTTAATGCCAAAAAGGCAAGGTTCAGGAAGAGGTATAGGTAGAGGTATGGGTAAAGGCATAGGAAGAGGCAGGATGGGTGGTACCCGACCAGGCGCAGGGCCAGGTGGGTATTGCATCTGCCCAAGCTGTGGAGAAAAGGCTGTCCATCAGCCAGGGATACCCTGTTATTCTGTAAATTGTCCTAAATGTGGAGCACAAATGGTCAGGGAATAGCTTTTACCCTTGCCGTCATTCCGAGTCCGCCTCAGGCGGGCGAGGAATCTTGTTCAACAGAAGGAGAGATACGATACCAGGACATCAAAAATGGATAAATTGCTGAAAGAAAAAGAAATAAACTCCTTAAGAGGGTTGAGTTTTGTATTTAGTGTCTTATTATACCTTGAGAGTGATCCTGTTTGTAGGGAGTGCAGCTATTTCGATGAGAATATCGATGTGGCAAAAGATAAATTTTTGTCTATCGAGAAATTAATTAATGGAAAGAATTTATCTGAAGAAATGAGAAGGATGCTTTCGGGTATTTATGCTGTCCTGGCAGGTTTGAATATCCCTGACAATCCTAAAGATCAGAAAAAAGCAGAAAACTGTAGATTTCCAAAAGGGGTTTGTTTAGCAAAGTCAGCAATTGCGATTCATAAAAAGATAGAGGGTTAAATTTTTAAATGCCGATTAATACTATTAATAAAATTTGAGTTGAAAGGAGTTAATTATGAGTAAAGATAGTGAATGCAAAAGTGGAGATGTTTGTCAATCTAAAAAAACCCTTAGTAGGGAAGAAATTGAGGATCTCAAAGAAAGGTTGGCACTCCAGGACAATCTCAGTGGAGTCAAGCACAAAATCATTGTCCTTTCCGGAAAGGGTGGCGTAGGCAAGAGTACTATTGCCACAAATATTGCTGCAGCCTTATCGATGAAAGGGAAGAAGGTTGGATTGATCGATATTGATATTCATGGGCCGAGCATACCAAAAATGTTAGGGATTGAAGGCAGACCCTTGAGAGGGTCGGAGGAAGGCATGCTGCCTATAGATTACAGTGATAACCTCAAGGTGATCTCCATTGGGTTCATACTCCGGGATCAGAAAGATGCTGGTATATGGAGGGCACCCTTAAAGCATAGTCTGATAAGGCAATTTCTGAGAGATGTAAGATGGGGAGAGCTCGATTACCTTGTCGTTGATTCTCCCCCTGGAACTGGAGACGAACCACTCTCGGTAATTCAGCTTCTTGAAGATGCTGATGGGGCTATAGTCGTTACAACGCCCCAGGATGTAGCGCTAACTGATGTTCGAAAGGCCATAACTTTTTGCCATCAGGTAAATCTGCCCATTATAGGAGTTGTTGAGAATATGAGCGGATTCGTCTGCCCTTATTGCGGCAAGACTGTAAATATATTTAAAAGTGGGGGCGGACAGGAAATGGCATTAGAAATGGGTGTACCATTCTTAGGGAAAATACCTATTGAACCTAAAATAGTTGAGACGGGAGACAGCGGAAAACCTTATCTCCAGTATTGTCATGACTCGGAAACCTCAAG
>JBFMDQ010000066.1:0-5993 GCA_040753955.1 Nitrospirota bacterium
TTTTTTCATGTTCAAACATGCCTGGGTCCTTAAATCTCTATAAAATATCTTGTATATAATAACACGCATAAAAACAAAATCATGGAAAAATGGACAAAATTTCTCATGTACCGAGCCTCCCTTTTTTTATCCTCTCCTTCTAAGACCGAAATAAAACAATAAGTTATATTTTATTCGAGTAAACCCCGCACCATGCTAACGCATGTTGCAGGGACTGCGCGGATGGGGCTTTAAACCCCACCCTTGCAATAAGGAAAATCTATAATGCCATTCATCCCCGACCAAAGGTCCGGGCATTCTGGCATGGTGCGGGGTAAACATATAAACTTTCTTTTGAATTTCAGGTGAGTCTGATATAATTGTGGCAAACAAGAATGGACTTCTCTTACAGACTCAGTGAGCAAAGTGAGCAGTGAGAAATACAGTTACAAAATTATCATCTTTTTTATCTTATTTTTCCCCTTATTTTCTATTTCCTATTCCCTGACCTCCACTTACTGCTTTGCAGAAGAACAAACAATCATAACTTCCAACTTCCTTGAATATGAAGAAGAGACATCCACATATATTGCAAAAGGTAATGTTAAAATTCAGAAAGCCGATACCGTCATCGAATCCAACGAGATAAGCTATAACGAGCAGACATCTGAAGTAGTTGCCTCAGGGAATGTAAGATATGATGACGCTGAGATAGCAATCAAGGCAAGCAGAGTGGAGTTAAATCTTGAAAGAGAAACAGGCAGACTTTATGATGCAGAGGTCCTATATAAAAAAGATAATTACCATATCTCGGGGAAAGAGATTGAGAAGAGAAGTGGAAAATACTATTTTGCCCCTGAGGCGACCTTTACAACCTGTGATGCCCCTGTTCCTGCATGGTGTTTCAGGGGTAAGGACATAGATGTCCTGGTCGGGGAAAGGTTAAAGGCAAGGGATGTATCTTTTCTTATCAAGAATATTCCCGTCCTCTATACCCCTTATGTCTGGGCTCCGATTCATACTGAAAGAGAGACAGGATTTCTAATGCCCGGTATAGGTTATAGTACATCAAGGGGGGTACACTTAAATACACCGTTCTTCTGGGCGATATCAGAAAACCGTGATGCCACTATTACCATGGATATCTACACTGAGAAGGGCATCGGAAAAGGTCTGGAATACAGATATATAGAGCCCAAGAATATAAGAGGCAACTGGTGGCTTTATCATATAAGAGACATGGAGTTAAATAAGGATTTCTATGAATTAAGGGCCCTGCACGAGCAGAGATCTACAGATGGAATTGGAGGTTTTCTGAATGTAGACCTCATAAACGAAAAAGACTTCTATAGAGAGTTCAGCCCTTACCTCGAGATTCGTACAAGCCGCTTCCTTGAGTCAACAGGGGAGATGTCCTTCCCCTTTAAATATTCCCGTATTTACCTTTTATCTCAGTACTGGGTTGATCTGGCGGAGGAAATAAGGCCTGCCCCTCAGAGGTTACCCGAGGCAGGATATATCCTGAACCCTACAAAAGTTGGTCATTTCTGGTTTTCTACTATGGCAGCACTCTCTAATTTCTGGCGGAATGAAGGTGTATATGGACAGAGGCTCGATATCTATCCGAGGATATTACACAAGTTAGGGAATGAGATTGTGGTTTCGCAGGCACTTGGTCTAAGGGAGACAGCGTACTCCCTGCACAGAAATGATGGAGGCGATAGCTCCCCACACAGAGAGGCCATTGAGTATAATGTCATAGCAAAAGCAAGATTATTAAAGGGGTACGATTCCTTCACGCATGTATTAGAACCTTGCATCGGATATACCCTTATTACAGATTCTGAGAGCCTACCCTTCTTCGACTCAACAGAACTTTTTAAAAAGACATCTAAGATAGAGCTCTCCCTAATCAACAGGTTCTTGGATGAGGGTGGGGAATTTGTGGTCCTCAGGGCCTCACAGGGCTTTGACTCTTATTACGGAGATAGGCCATTCTTGCCATTCAAGCTCGAGGTAGGGATAAAAAGGCCCATCTCTCTGCGCCTCGATGCCAGTTATGATGTACATGGAGGTAAGGTTGAGAGTATAAATTCTGACCTGAGGTTGAAGGTCTCCGAGACGACATTTTTGGCCGGGCAGAGATATAACAGACAAGAGGATATAATCTTATACAAGGCAGGAATTGAACTACATCCCTATAAACCCTGGTATATGGGAGGAAGGCTCTGGTACGATGCTGAGGAAAAAGTGGTAAGAGACATTACTGTAAATGTGAAATATATGAGCCAGTGCTGGGGTGTGAGTATGGCCTTCATTAAAAGGCCGGGTGACTTTACAGTAGCAATAGTCTTTGAGCTAAGAGGGATTTCCAGGGCCTTTAAGATATAAGTCTCGCTATCTCCCTCTCTATTTTCGCTATTGTATCTTCTATAGAAGTTTTATCTGCATCTATTACAACCTCAGGATTTAATGGCTCTTCATAGGGCACAACTATGCCAGGCACTGGCCAGCCTTCAAAGCCTTTTTTATAAATATCCATTGGTGCCTCATACGTCTCTAACCTCTGTCTCTCCCTTTTTATGCATAACTCGATAGGACATCTTAGATATACCTCTATGTATAGAGGTATCAGCCTTCTTGCGAGCTCACGCCATCTCCTGAGATTTCCTGTAGCATCAATGACTACATCGTGTCCGAGTTCTGCAAGTATCTTTGCGAGATAGACAAGTGTCCTGTAAACTATTTCTCTCTCGGAATCAGAATAGGTTGGCTCAGGTGTGACGACCTTTCTTAACTCGTCCATCCTGAGAATAATAAACTCAGGACGGGCCTTTTTTAAGGCATCAGCAACTGTACTCTTTCCGCTCCCTGGAAGGCCTGTTATCCATATAGCAATGCCGCCCATAAACTACAGATATTCTCTATTCTTGCTGGTATGCATAGAATATGAAAGGGACTTTTCAATAGGGAAAAATAAGACTCAATCAAATAATGTAGTGAGTACATCTGTCTTATCCTCGATGAATTTTGCCAGCTTCTCCTGTTCATTCTTCAGCCTGAAGAGTTCGTCAGCAATATTCAGTGCGGTAAGGATTGATGCCTTCACGGGCGTAATATTGGGCTGGGAGTTGTGGACTTCCTTAAGTTTTTCATCAACATAGGAAGCGAGCTTCCTGATGTATTCCTCAGGGGCATCTCCTTTTACGGTATATCTCTGGCCAAGGATATAGACCTCGACGCTACCCATTCTATCGTCTCTCTAATTCGAGCGTTTCGAGCTCACCGAGGAGACTCTCGATCTGGTTCTTTATGATATTCTTCTCCGACATGAGCTGTTCGATTTCCTGATTCTTCTCATTAAGCACACCCTCGAGCTCTTCTATCCTTCTCTGCATAAGTACCTTTTCATCCTTTAGGGTCTTGACCCTCTCGATCGCTGCTGCAATTTTGTCTTCGAGATTTTTGAGTCCTTCCAACGGCGTAGCCTCCTTTCTTATATCTGTAGATTGATTCATACGATGGTTGTCATCAAAGAGGGTTTTCTTAAAAACCATTGCATCTAAGATAACAAAGATTCAGACTAAAGTCTACCCGGTTGTTGCAAAGACATTAAGGCTTGTCAAATCTGGCTATAATTTAATGCAACTACGGGGTCTACAGATTTCCGAAGGAATCCTTTATCGCCCCTTCTCCTACTGAAGATCGTTTATATTCAAAAAAGGTAGTTATAACTCTCTTTACATAGTTTCTCGTCTCACTGTAAGGGATATCTTCGATGAATTCATCTATGGATTTATAGTTTCCCTTTTGTATCCACCTCTTCACATTTTCCTCACCCGCATTATAGGCAGCAAGGGCATAAGTGTAGGAGCCAAATTCCTTAATTAAGATGCTCAGGTAATACGTGCCCAGATGGATATTGTTCTTAATATTGCATATCAGGGAAGTGTTGTTTATTCCTAATTGAAGGTTGCTGTCAAGTCGGAATGCAGTCTGGGGCATGAGCTGCATGAGGCCGACGGCCCCTGCTGTAGACCTGGCATCAGGATCAAACATGCTTTCTTCTCTTATGATCGAGAGAACCAGAAGAGGGTCAACACCATGTTTTTGGGAGATGCCTTCAACTGTATCCCAGTATGCAAAGGGGTAGAGGAGCTGATGCAATCTTTCTGTATAAGGGAGGCTTTTTGTAAGGCTGACCATATATTTATATTCTCCGATATCTTGAAATTTTGAGCCGATATACAGGAGGTCCTCTATTGAGGTTGCGGCTCTTGAAATATGGGTCAGCTCTAATAGGGCCTCTCTTGATAAACCGAGTTCAAAGAGGGCCTCTACACGGTCAAGCTTCTTTGATGTAGAAAAAGTCCCTCCAACAGGGATTGTATCCCTAAAGGATTTCTGGATTTCATCAATATTGGTTTTCTCGAGGTATCCTTCTGTCCTTATGCAGGACATGATACTGTAGAAATCTCGTCCCTTTTTTTTGAGTGTATGATACATATCGAGGGCATCCTCTCCAGAGGCCTCGAGGCTCCGTGCCTTCCAGTAGAGATATTTGGTATCATTGTAATCCTCATATAGTTTAGTGAAGACATCGGCTGCTTTTCCGTATTCTCCTGTAAGGAAGTAAGTCCATCCGATTCCCCATAAGGCATCCTCGACTTCTGTAGGATATTGTTCTATAATATTCTGGTAAGTCCTCAGGGCTTCTTCAATCTCCCCATCCCTCCTCCTGTCAGAGGCAATGGCAATGAGGATAGAGCCGGCCCTTTTATCTCCTATCCTAAGAAGTTCCTCAAGGGCAGAATTGAATGCCTCCTTTTCTCCTGCTCGGTACAGAGAGTGCACCCTCCAGAATCTCTCATTGGCCCTCCCATATACCTCTGCTGCCTCAAGATATCTTTTCTGTCTGTAAAGGGAGAGGCCGAGACCCTTCAGTATCTCATTTTTAAACCTTCCATCACCTTTTTCCAGTGCTGACCTGAGAGCAGATTCTGCCCTTTTGAAATCCCTTAGCTTCATTAAATTTGAGGCCCTTTCAACAAGGTCTTCTACCCGGATATCAGAAGAGCTTAGTTCGTTGTAGGCTGACTCCGAAAAAGGGCCAGCACCTGCGTAAATCTTCCTGAAAATGGATCTCGCACCGTCTATCTTATTCTTTTTCTTAAGCCATTGGGCATAGAGATACCTCATCTCTGTGTCATCTGTGTAGTCCCTCACAAAGGATTCGAAGAGGTTTTGAACAGTTTCTTCAGAGATTTCTTCAGCCATTTTAATTTCTCTTGCGCGGGCCTTCTTCCTCAGTGGTGAATCTGGATATCTGGCGAGAAGGGTTCGGATGGTCTTCAGAGATTCTCCATGATTTCCTTTTTCTTGATAGGCCTCAGAGAGCCACAGAAGGGCATAATCTCCTAAAAGAGGGAATTCTTTTTCTGCAACAGAGAGGCTTTTTATGGCATTTTCATATCTCTTATCTTCCAGGTCTTCTTTGCCCTTCTTAAGAAGTGCTTTACCATCGATCTCTCCGCCGTAAATCAGTGAACAGTAAAGAGTGAATAGTAAGAGGCACAAAAGGCACAGTTTCATAGAGATATCATAGCCAAAATGGTATTTTTCGGCAATAGATCATGGTTTATTGAGTTTCCTTAGTTCATTGAGTTTCTTGGGTTTATTGAGTTTATAACTCAAGAAACTGTGTAGACTCAAAAGATTGGAGGCGGCGAGCGGATTTGAACCGCTGAATAAAGGTTTTGCAGACCTCTCCCTTAGCCACTTGGGTACGCCGCCTGTGCTCCAAAAAGCCTGCGACTTTTTGGAGGCCTCAATCACTGGAGCGGGTGGCGGGATTCGAACCCGTGACCCCAACCTTGGCAAGGTCGTGCTCTACCAGCTGAGCTACACCCGCTTTTACCCCGCACCCAGAAAGCCCCCGCCCGTAGGCGGGGTGCGGGGTTCACAAAAACATTATTCACATTTTTATCAGTAAAATCAATACGCTGTCTTTTCCC
>JBFMDQ010000067.1:0-5955 GCA_040753955.1 Nitrospirota bacterium
AAACATAAGGAGTTTTTGGCCATGGATATTTTGAAGGCTGTTAGAGAGCGCAGGAGCATTCGTGACTTTCAGAAAAGAGAGATACCACAGGATATTGTTGATAAACTCATTGATGCCCTGATATGGGCACCGAGTGCCGGTAATCTTCAGTCAAGAAAGTTTTACTTCATAAAAGATGAGAAGCTCAAGAAGAAGATTGCTGTTGCAGCCTTGAACCAGAATTTCCTTGCCGAGGCACCGCTTGTGGTAGTAGGCTGTGCAGACAGCCGTATATCATACAGATATGGAGAAAGGGGGGTTTACCTATATTCAATTCAGGACGTTTCCTGTAGCCTTATGGGTATGATGCTTGTAGCCTATGAGAATGGATTAGGCAGCGGATGGGTCGGGGCCTTCAATGAAGATGCAATATCTGAAATTTTGAAAATCCCTAAGAACTTGAGACCAGTTGCTCTTGTGGCTGTTGGTTATCCATCGAAGATTCCCAGCCCTCCTCCGAGGGTATCAAAAGAAGAGGCAGTAGAATTTAAATGAAGATAGCGGTTAATACTGGTGGGGGTGATGCCCCTGGCCTTAATGCAGTCATCCGGGGTATAGTTCTTGCTGCCCATCAGAAGGGATGGGAGGTCTATGGCATTAAGTATGGCTATAAGGGCCTAATTGATACAAAACAGATCATCCGCCTTACACCTGAATATGTCTGGGATATCACTAATATTGGGGGCACCATTCTCGGTTCTGCAATCAGGGGTGATCCCTTCAGATATCCTGTGAAGAAGCCTGATGGAAATGTGGTCGAGACTGATATTTCAGATACGGTGGTTTCGAACTTTAATGCCCTGGGTTTCGATGCCCTTATTGTCATTGGAGGTGATGGTAGCCTCCGCATTGCGAGTAAATTCATGAAAAAAGGTATCCCTGTTATAGGAATTCCGAAGACCATTGATAATGACATCAGCGCAACAGCCATTACATTTGGATTCGATTCCGCAGTCAATACAGCTACTGAGGCTATAGATAAGCTTCACACTACTGCAAAATCTCATGACAGGGTCATGGTTGTTGAGGTAATGGGCAGATATACAGGCTGGATAGCACTGTATTCAGGGGTGTCAGGTTCGGTCGATGTTATCCTGATACCGGAGATACCTTTTGATATCGAAAAGGTATGTAATAAGATAAAACAGCTCGAGTTCATCGGTCAGAATTATGCCATTATTGTAGCAGCAGAAGGGGCCATGCCTGTTGGCGGAGAGGTAACGGTGATTGAAGAAAGGCCTGGAGGGGAGGTCAGGCTCGGTGGGATAGGAAAAAAGGTGGCTGACGAGATCGAAGATAGGACAGGAAAAGAGACGAGGGTCATTGTTCTCGGTCATTTACAGAGAGGAGGAGCACCTACTACCTTTGATAGACTCCTCTCTCTGAGATTCGGCACAGCAGCGATAAGGTTTATCGAGGCTGGTATGTTCGGGACAATGGTCGCACTTCATCCGCCTGACATCTGTGCTGTACCAATTGAAGAGGCAATTGGTCAGATGAAATCAGTGCCTCTGGACTCCGACATAATCCAGACAGCAAGGTCTTTAGGCATCAGCTTCGGTGATTAGTTGAAGCCCTTTTATCTTTTCAGCCATATCCTCCGACACAGGGGTCGAAAATTCAAGATACTTTCCGGTTACGGGATGAGTAAATCCTAATAGTTCAGCATGAAGCATCTGTCTCGGGAATGTAAGAGTTTTCCATTTTCCATTTTCCATTTTCCATTTAAGAGTCGTTTTTTTTCCGTATGCCCTATCTCCAAGTAATGGATGACCCATAGAGGCGAAGTGTACCCTTATCTGGTGTGTCCTTCCGGTTCCGGATCTCGCCTCGATTAAGGTGGCATTTCCGAATCTCTCCAGAACCTTCCATCTCGTAACCGCCTCTTTACCCTTCTTCATGCGAGTTGACATCTTTTTTCTGTCAGACTCAGAACGGCCTATCTTCAGCGCTATCTCACCTTCATTTTTTCTGATATTCCCATAAATTAGTGCAATATATCTTCTTTTTATTGCCCTGTGCCTGAATTGTTCAATAAGGTTGTAGTAGGCTTCGTCACTCAGGGCGATGACCATTACACCTGATGTGTCTTTATCGAGCCTGTGCACAACACCGGGTCTCGATGGCCTTCCCACTGTGGCAAGCCTTCTGCAATGGTATGAAATGGCATTCATAAGGGTGCCATGGTTGTGGCCAGCAGAAGGGTAAACAACCATGCCAGCAGGTTTGTTTACTACTACAATATGATCGTCTTTGTAAAGTGTGTCTATAGGGATTGGCTCAGGGATAAGACCCTCAGGTTTTTTCTCGGGAACTTTCAGGGATATGAGATCATCTTTTTTTACTTTGTAATTCTGACTAACAGACCTTCCATTAACGATGACATCACCCTTCCCTATGAGCTTTTGTATCTGCGAGCGAGTAATACCAGTTTTCTTCGCAAGAAATGTATCAAGCCTCTGACCGACATCAGACATCTGAATTACTATTTCCTGAACGTGCATGATAAATTCTAACCTAAATTGAGCGATTCTTCACCACTGCCATTCTGAGGAGCCGATAGGCGACGAAGCTTATCCTGAGCATAGCGAAGGAACCATGAGATCCTTCACTTCGTTCAGGATAACACTTAGTGTCAGATTCTTCGCCCGCCTTTGGCGGACTCAGAATGACAAGGATAATACTGCTTAGCGTTGTTGGTAATGGTTTCAAATGCCCTTGCATAATCTATGTTCAATAAATATGTTACCATTTATTTTTATGAAACAGCGCATTCAAAAAATACTATCACAGATGGGAATCGCTGCCAGGAGGAAGGCTGAGGAGCTCATCCTTGAGGGAAGGGTGATTGTCAATGGTAAGGTTGCGACTATCGGGATGAAGGCAGATCCTTTAAGGGATTATATAAAGGTTGATGGAAGGCTTATTGCATGGTCTAAAAGGAAGGTCTATATCATGTTCAACAAACCAAAGAGGGTTGTAACAACCCTATTCGACCCTGAAGGAAGGCCCGCTGTAAAGGATTTCTTGAAAGGTGTAAAATACAGAGTGTTTCCTGTAGGAAGACTTGATTACAACTCTGAAGGACTTCTTTTGTTGACAAATGATGGGGATTTTGCCCACGCAGTCATGCATCCGTCAAAGAAGATATCAAAGACGTACATAATAAAGGTGAAGGGAGTTCTTCGGGAAGAGGAGATAGAGAAATTGAGTACAGGGATAAAGCTCGGAGATGGGATGACAGCTCCTGCAAAGGTAAGAAGGATTAGAAGGACAGAAAATAACTCATGGCTTGAGATGACAATATACGAAGGGAAGAAAAGACAGATAAGGCGTATGCTCGATAAGGTAAAACATCCAGTGCTCAAGCTCAAAAGGATAGGGATAAACGGCCTTGAACTTGGCAAGCTTGAATTAGGGACATGCAGGTATTTAACGCATGAGGAGGTAGATAAGATAAAAAGGGAAGTGGGGTTCCATGATTCGTGATAAAGGTTGTGGTGAAATAAGAGAGTCAGATATAAGAAGGAATATAAACCTCTGCGGATGGGTCTTCAGGCGGAGAGACCATGGAGGGCTTATATTCGTGGATTTGCGTGATAGAAGCGGAATACTGCAGGTAGTCTTCAGCCCTGATGTATCAGGTAATGCACACGAGCTTGCGCATGAACTGAGAAGCGAATATGTAATCTCTGTATTAGGCGAGATCAGGAAGAGGCCTGATGGTACGGAGAATCCTAATATTCCAACGGGCACAGTCGAGATGTATGCAGATAAGCTCGAGGTCTTAAATAAGGCAGCTCCTTTGCCCTTCTGTATAGAAGATGCTGGGGATGCATCAGAGGCTTTAAGGCTCAAATACAGGTATCTTGACTTGAGAAGGCCTGAGATGCAGAGAAATTTAATTATAAGACATAAGGCCACCAAGGTTATCAGGGACTATCTTGATGAGAAAGGATTTCTCGAGATTGAAACACCTGTTCTCACAAAATCTACTCCAGAAGGTGCAAGAGACTATCTTGTCCCGAGCCGCTTGAATCCCGGGTATTTTTATGCGCTACCCCAATCGCCACAGCTCTTCAAACAGATATTGATGGTCTCCGGCCTTGAGAGGTATTTCCAGATTGTGAAGTGTTTTAGAGATGAAGATCTTCGCGCAGACCGGCAGCCTGAATTCACTCAGGTTGACCTTGAGATGTCCTTTGCCGATAGGAAAGATGTTATGGAGGTCATAGAGGGCATGATGAAGAGGCTCTTTAAAGATGTCCTCAATGTTGAGGTCGAGACACCCTTTGAAAGATTGAGTTATCATGAATCTCTGGAAAGGTTCGGCAGTTGCAGTCCCGATTTGAGATTTGGTCTTGAACTCAAAGACATGGCTGACCTGTCAGAGAAAGGCTCATTCAGGGTATTCCTCGATACCCTTTACTCCGGCGGAAGGGTCAAGGCCATTAATGGAAAGGGTATGGCAGGTCTTTCGAGGAAAGAGATAGACTTGCTTACGGAAGAGGCTGTGTCTTTTGGTGCAAAAGGACTTGCATGGATAAAAGTGAAAAATGGTTTTGAATCTCCCATAGCAAAGTTTTTCCCTGAAGAAATAATGAGAGAAATGGCAAAAAGGCTTGATGCAGAAGAAGGGGATTTGATGCTCTTTGTGGCAGATGAGGAGAAGGTCGTTCATGATGTTTTAGGCAGGTTGAGAGTTGAGCTTGGAAGGAGACTGAACTTGATAGGGACGGGATATAAGTTTGTCTGGATTACAGATTTCCCACTCCTCGAATGGAATAAAGGGGAAGGCCGGTTCGAGGCGATGCACCATCCCTTCACTTCACCGATGGATGAGTATATTGAAAAACTACTTACTCTAAATGTTACTTACGATGCACTTCTCACTTCTCACTTCTCACTTCTCACTTCAATTCGGGCAAAGGCATACGATATTGTTCTCAATGGCCATGAAATAGGTGGTGGAAGCATTCGTATTCATACACGTGATCTGCAAAGGAAGATGTTCGAGATTCTGGGGATATCGGAGGAAGAGGGGAGGATGAAATTCGGTTTTCTACTGGAAGCCCTTGAATATGGTGCGCCTCCTCACGGAGGAATAGCACTTGGGCTTGACAGGCTTGTGATGATTATGGTCAGTGCAACATCTATAAGGGATGTGATTGCCTTTCCAAAAACTCAGAAGGCATCCTGCCTTATGAGCAGCACTCCGTCAAGAGTGGAACCAAAACAATTGAAAGAGCTTTATATCAAGACGGAACTGCCTTAACTCGAATAATATGTAAAAGGCAAAACTTCACCTATCAGACAATCTGAGTATAGGTGTTGACTTCTTCATCTACTAAGCATTCAGGGGTATTTTCGTTACGTGCAGAGTACACCTGCAAGTACGCAGAGCGACACACGATTAAAAGTGATGAATACCATTTAAAGCATGCATTTGGAAGTTTTGAAATGAATCACATCTAATAAGTAACCTTAGTCAACATGTCCCCTCTTTTTCTTCTCCGCGCCTGTAGAAGCAGTAATCCTTTTTGCTTCTTCAATAAGATTTGCTGCCTGTTTTATTCTCTGGGAGTAGTCCATGTTTGAGTTTATAACTGAATCGAGAGTTGAGCATAAAGCTGCCCGGAAGTGGTGTGGGAGAGGCCAAGGTAAAAGCAATAGGTGACAAGTTGACTAATTCATCAACATCCCTGCGACTGTTAATTTTTCCGCTTGACTTTTTTAATACATTATTATACACTTTGTATAATTATGAAGACACAACTCAGTCAAAAACAAGCAGATGCAATCCGTTATATACGAAACTGGCTTATGCATAAGGGCAAAACCCCATCTGTGCGTGAGTTGATGACAGCACTTGGATACAAATCCCCCAGATCGGCTGCTTTAATTATTGAGGAATTA
>JBFMDQ010000068.1:0-5733 GCA_040753955.1 Nitrospirota bacterium
TAATATAAACGCATTAAATGAAGTGTCATTTTCTGTCATTCTGGCTTGTCCAGAATCCTTCTTTTTAAGAAAGATTCCCGACTGATCCCCGCTTGACGGGGAACCGCGAGAATGACACTGTAACAGTATTTAGTGCGTTATCTATAGTAAACTAAGTAAACGGTGCAAACTGAGCAAACTACGTAAACTGTGAAAACTTTATTCTTTAGATTGAAAAACCTGAATCCTATCATTAAATGTATCTGCAATTAGTATCCTGCCCATAGAGTCAACAGATATATCCCCTGGATACTGGAACCATCCTTCTCCCCAGCCCAGACCGCCAAATTCAGAAAGATATTTACCCTCATTATCATAGACTGATATGGTATGACGCATATAATCTACTACATACATCCTCCCATTGCGATTATCCACACCAACTGCCTGTGCTCTGCTTAGCTTGCCAGTGCTTCCTCCCTTCTCGCCGAATCTAAAAAGGAATTTTCTATTCTCATCATAGACATAGATATGCCCTTCTTCCTCGCTAACAAGATATATCCTGCCTGCCTGATCCACGGTCACATTGTTTAATTTTACCTTTCTGCCTTCTTCCTCGGGAGAAATTATTTCTAAGAGCTTGCCTTGATTATTTAGAATCAGAACACCGGGAAAATAAAGTCCGGCCACATATATATTCCCACTTTTATCAACAGCCAAACGATACGGTACAAAAGAATCAGCCCCTTCAAAACCCTTTAAATAGATA
Organism: Nitrospirota bacterium; assembly: GCA_040753955.1. Lineage (GTDB taxonomy): Bacteria > Nitrospirota > Thermodesulfovibrionia > Thermodesulfovibrionales > SM23-35 > JASEEX01. The sequence continues at coordinate 749 of JBFMDQ010000068.1, forward strand.
TCACGCTCCCATTTAAGACATGCATTGAAGACTGAAATCCTGTGTCTGGGATTATCCTTTGTTACGCCCTGAGCAATATAAAGGTTACCTTCATTGTCTACAGTCAAACCCTGTGGAGTCTCAATGCCATTTCTTTTACTGAGGGTAATGAGAGGGAAAAAATCCGATGTATATATGATGACCCTTGCCTTACTATCAATGACATAAATCTCATTCCTGACCGGTTCAAAGAATACAGACGAAGGGAAGTATGTCTTACCCCCTTCCTCGTCCTCAGTTATGCTATCAAGATAGGTTACTGGAAGACCCGGTGGCTGGGCATTCAGGTTATGAGGAATAAAGAGCATAAAGCTTAGAGTTAAGAGCATAGAGCATAGAGCATGGATTTTTTTCAGTTCTCTTTTCAGTTTTTGAAGAGAAACACCAGCATCCACAATCGCACCGAGGCACATATCACCACTTATACCTGAGAAACAATCAAGATATACTATCTTCAAGGTTACTCTCCAGTATTTGATATTTTACCATCAAATTATTTATTTTAAAAAACTTTTTAAAGATTTGGCTTATATCATAACCTTTAAGTTATTTTCCAAAACAGTAACCTCATTTAAATTGACTTGATCAACTTGTTTTTGATAGGGTAAACATATAGTGACAGATGACTAAGAGCTTAAGAATCCCAAAAATTTTTGTCTTTATTTCTTTAGCTGTCTTCGCCCTTTTAATCTCCGATACTTCTTCCCAGCAGTTCCCAGACTGTATGAAATGCCATAAGGATAAGGTAGCGGGGAAGTACGATCATCCTGTGAGCTGTGTTTCCTGCCATACTAAGGCACATCTGACAGGGATGAGGGAAAAGTATCCAAGATATCTTTTTGCCCAAGGAGTTGACCTCTGCTGGGGTTGTCATGACAATAAAAAGTTTCTGGGAAAAGTAGGCCATCCCCCTGTAGCAAGGGGAGAGTGTTTATCATGCCATGATGTCCATACTACGGATCACAAGGCCCTTATCCCTTCCCCAATGCCTGAATTTTGTTTTAAATGTCATGACAACACGGATTTCATAAGACAATCAAAACACCCTCCTGTTGCTGAAGGCAGATGTATGGGATGCCACGATGCTCACAGAAGTGAAGTGAAAAAACTTCTCCTCGCAGAGATGCCAGAGGAGTGTTTTATATGTCATAAGAAAGAGAAATATATTTCAGAGGCAAAGAAGAAACATCATTCACCCGTTGCAACAGGGTTATGCCTTAATTGCCATGAACCTCATTCTTCTAACGCACAGAAATTACTTTTAAAAACAACTCCTGATGTATGTTTTCTCTGCCATGACGGTTCTGATTTTAAAAACAAATATAACCATCCCCCTGTTGCATCCGGAATGTGTATGAGCTGTCATGAGCCGCATCAGGGCAATGTAAGGAAGCTCCTTCTTACGAAATCTCCTGAACTCTGTTTTATTTGTCATGATAAAGGAGGGTTTGGGAGAAAAAATCATCATCCCCCTGTGTCAGCAGGGATGTGTACAGTATGTCATGAACCTCATGTCTCAAAATATGTAGCGTTACTTTATTATCCAACAACTGATGGTTGTCTTCTGTGCCATCCAAGGATTGGTAAGGCGCCCCATGCAGCAGGTGGATTTTCTCAGGCAGGACATCCTGTTAAAGACAGAAAAGACCCAATGTCTAAATATGGAGAGCTCTCCTGCGCAAGCTGTCATGATCCACACAGTTCTGATTACATAAAGCTCTTCAGATTCCAGGCAAAAACAGCCCTTGAACTTTGCACTGCCTGCCACAAGTATGGCAAGAAAAATAAAAAGTAAGAACCTCGACTTTAATTGTAATTGTGGTGGCATTGTTCTTGCCTAAAAAACAAATATAAGGTATAAATAATATAAGGTATTTAAGGTATTAAATTATGAAAAGACAGTTGATTTTTTTAGGCGTTATCTTCCTTTTTATTTTATTTTTAATCCAGATTCCAAAAGGCAATGGAGCCATAGTCTCAGATGACTGTGGAGCCTGCCATGGCCTTTACCCTCAAATGATAGAAGAAATCAGAGCCGGAAATATCCTTTGTGTAAATTGCCACTCAAATGCTGACAGGGATACCATAAAGACCCTGGGTGGCGTCAGGGTGCCTATAGTTTATAACACAGTAAAGCCACTAAAACCTTTAGCGGGTGGCAATTTCTATTACGTTGCCAGGGATTTTGGTGACAGGAGAGGGCATAATGTAGATGGTATTACCTCGCAAGATGCAAAATTCAGAGGAGCCCCTCCAGGATATAACAGGGCATATGATCCCTCTATAATCGGATATAACCCTGAAAGGCCTTTAACATGCGCGGGTTCTAATGGCTGCCATGGAAATAGAAATATTAAGGACCCCTTTGAAGCAGTTTACGGCACTCATCATGCGGTTGATAAACCACTGGATGGAAGCACAACAGCAAAGAGCTATAGATACCTTAAAAATACTGGTAAAATAAAGGGTGTTGAAGGCTTAGAGGATGATGACTGGGGTGATAATAGCTCTTCAAAGAAACACAACGAATACTCACCCATGATTGACAATCTCTGTAAGGGCTGTCACGGTGATTTTCACAGCATGAATAAGACAGGCCCATGGTTCAGGCATCCGACAGGTATTTCTCTTCCAAGGGTCGGGGAATATGCATTCTATAATCCAGATATGCCTACCCTGCCTGACAGACCTGATATAAGAATTTACAACACAGGTGCTCCAGTGGGAAGAAAAGAGATCCCTGATTCACCAGGCAATGAAGTTAATCCAGGCAAGGATATAGTTATCTGTCTCTCATGTCATGTAGCCCACTCGAGCCCCTATGAATCTATTTTAAGATGGGATTATGATGCTATTGTCTCTGGAGAGGCAGGGAAGGGCGGCTGTTTCATATGTCATACAGGAAAAGGGGAATAGTGGAAAAGGTTATGGCAACGGTTACGACGCCTGTGTCGGTAACGTGTAGCGGTTACGTAAGAAAGCCGAATGACGTTGCCGATAGACGAAACAGGCATCGTGACCGCAACCATTTTACGTTTATTTTGCTCTATGCTATTTGCTCTTTGCTCTTCGCTACTGTTGTTGATGCCCGTGTAAAAGGGAAATGCAAGGACTGCCATAGCATGCACTATAGTTACGAGGGCAAGGAAATGACATATGGGGATCGCCCCGGGCCATTCCCTGTCCTGACACAGGGCGGCTGCCTGGGCTGTCATGGTCAGAACCCTGCCGGGGCCGAGAATATTATAACTATTGGAAAGGCAAGGATCCCGCAGGTACTTCACCATATGGAGAACGGAGACCTCGCAGCTGGTAATTTCTATTATGTTGCAGATGGCTATAATCCTGACTATTCTAAAGGGCATAATGTATCAGGAATCTCCCTTCAGGAATCTCCACCTATGAATACACCGCCTAGTTTTATAGGAAGTGTTATAATCCCCGGAGGTATAGGGCCTGTAGAGTGGCCAGGGCAACAGCAGCTCACCTGTGCTGGCACATGGGGTTGTCATGGAGACAGGACTGTAGAGGACCCATATAAGGCCATTTATGGGGCACACCATGCAGATGACAGTCTGATTGATGGCTCAACTGTGGGCAGGAGTTATCGTTTTCTTTATGGGATAAAGGGTAAGGAGCATAGAGACTGGGAATACCAGGCCACTGTCAGCAGTCATAATGGCTACAAAGGTAGCATTGCTCATGATACCATGGATACAATAAGTTATCTCTGCGGTGAATGTCATGCGAGGTTTCATCCCCACCCAAATCTTGGTGGCACCGTAGAGGTAGGTTATAGCACCCTCTGGCTCAGGCATCCCTCTGAGATTGCCTTTAGCACTGTGCATGGGGGTTACGCAGGCTCTGAGTATCAGGACTATATCAGGTATAGCCTTGAGGCGCCTGTTGCCTACATCAACCCTACAGGTGGGGAAGAGGTTGTGGATGAAAACAGTATAATAATGTGTCTCTCATGCCACAGGACACACGCAAGCCCTTATCCGAATATACTTAGGTGGGACTATGAAAAGACATCTATTGGAGATATCACCAAGGAAGGCTGCCTTACATGCCATACACGGAAAGGACAATAACCAATGAGCAAATTACAATAACCAAATAATGAAAGAAATAACCAATAACCAAATTACAATAACCAAACATAGTTTTAACCTCGAAGAAAGAACCTTAGAATTTGCTAAAGAGTCATATTATTGGCTTGAGCTTCTACAAGAGGCAACCCCAGAATACAAGGAAGAAATTAGTAAACTTTTGACAGAGGCTCTTGAGTTAAAAAAGATATTTTCTTCTATCGCTGATAAATCTTGATGTTTGGTTATTGATAAATTGGTGATTGGAATTTATTTGGTGTTTGGAATTTGGTTATTGATGATTTGGAGGGCTGAAAAATAATCATTGGAGGTTACTACTATGGATGAAAGATTTTTTGAGGAGAAGTTTTCAGCACTAAAAGGGCATATTGATGAGAGGTTTGATGGTCTTGAAAATAGGATGGATGGTCTTGAGAAGAGGATGGATAATGTCGAAAAGAGAGGTGAGGGAATCGAAAGGCTCTTACAGAAGGCGTTTGTAGAGATTGAGGCTATCAGGGAGAGTTTAAAGATGGTTGCAGAAGGGCATGTGATGCTCAATGAAAGGTTTGACAGATTCGAGTCCCAGTATATAAGGCATGCTATGGAGATGAGGCATGACGTCCTTACACTTTATAAGCTGACTTACGGAGAGCTTGAACGGAGGGTAAAGGAGTTAGAGAAGGTAAAGATGGAAACATGAAAGAGACAGTTAAAAAGATAGCACGTAAACCCTGTTGTTGCATAAATTGTTATAACCGAATAGGCTAAACCCTGTTAGAAAAGATTTTCTAACAGGGTAAATCTATTGATACCAAGCATCTATGTCATTTTTGAAAGTTATCACAGGATTTC
>JBFMDQ010000069.1:0-4903 GCA_040753955.1 Nitrospirota bacterium
TCACTACATGGCCAATGGTTCGGGCATTGTTGTAGCTCGGAATTCCAATAAGGATGTCAACCTCTTTTATTTCGTCAATTCGTTCCTGAACCTCTTTTCTAAAAATAATGCCTTTCATCTCGACCCGCATTTTCTATAATCAGGGCAGGGAAACTATAGTGAAAAAATCTATTTCACGATGAAAATTTCGAGGCCTTTATAGGTCGCCCCCTTTTCGGAATTACTGCTATCCCAGAGGGGTCTATATGGCAACGAAAACGGTCTTTTTCAGGTTCGAAACCGAATTGTTCGCCTTCTTTTACCATATTTAACTTATCCACAATTACCCTTCGAAGACTGCAACCTTTTTTTAGCACTGTATGGTCCATGATTATACAGTCTTCCACACTGACATTGTCCTCAATTATCACTCCACTACGGATAACAGAATTACGTATCTTTGACTTATGAATAACAGCCCCTTCGGCGATTATGCTGTTCCTTATGTCACCCCTCAGTATCTTTGTAGAAGGTCCTTCGTAACTTGATGGGTGTATGGGCCATAGAGCATTGTTTAACTCAAATAGAGAGGTCTCTCCTAACATATCCATGTGGGCGTCAAAGTATGCCTTTATTGTTCCTACATCACGCCAATATCCTTTTTCCTCATAGGGCATAGTCCCAGGGATAATATTTGTTGCAAAGTCATAAGCAAATACCTTTCCTGTCTCGACAAGATCCGGTATCACATGGGCACCAAAATCATGCTGTTTTTTCCTCTGTGCCTTTGCCAGTGCATCTAAAAGTACATCTTTATTAAAAATGTAGTTTCCCATAGAGACGTAAGCACGGCTAGGATCATCAGGGATGGGAGTAGGCCTTTTTGGTTTTTCCTGAAATCCTACAATTTGTTTTTCACCATCAGTTACAATAACCCCAAAGGCTGATGCCTCTTCAACAGGAACGGGTCTTGCAGCCACAGTGACAAAGACATCCTTTTCGAGATGGAAATCTATCATCTGGCGGACATTCATCCTGTAGATATGGTCTGCTCCGAAGACTATAACGAGTCTTGGATTATGCTGGCGGATGAGATCAATATTCTGGAAAACAGCATCCGCTGTGCCCTGAAACCACTCAGGACCCATTCGCATCTGTGGCGGGACCACAGCCACAAAATGGTCTTTTATAACAGAAGACAAAGCCCAGTTCTGTCTCACATGCTCAATAAGAGGCTGGGATTTGTACTGCACGAGAAGATAGATAGAGTATATGTGTGAATTAACAAGATTGCTCAAGGCAAAGTCTACTATCCTGTATCTCCCACCGAATGGTACCGATGGTTTAGAGCGGAATGCAGTTAGCGGAAAAAGTCGCTCACCTCTGCCTCCAGCAAGTACGAATGCAAGAACCTTTGGATGTGCCATTATCATATCCCCTCAGCTATTTTTTCCAATCCTTTTCCTCCCTGAGATAGACTGTTCGATGGGGGAATGGTATCTCTATGCCTTCCTCATGAAACCTTTTAAATATTCTTTTCCTTAATTCATGTTGTGCAAGATACTGGTCAACGAATTCCCGAACCTGACAGATAAGGGTAAAATCAAGGGAACTTTCTCCAAAACCCGGTATAAATCTTACAAAGGGCTCCGGATCTCCGAGTAATCCCGGGATTTCACCTACTGCTTTTTTAGCCTCCTCGACGAGTATCTTTTCAACCTTTCCGGGATCAGAAGAATAACTTACACCTATTGGAATTAACAGAGACATTCTCTTTTCGGGCAGATAATAATTTGTTACAACGCTTTGAGCAAGCTTGCCGTTGGGAATCACAACTATGTTATTGGGTAACATTCTTACCCTTGTTGTTCTCCATGTAATATCCTCAACATAGCCTTCTTGGCCTGTCTCAAGCCTCACAAAGTCTCCAACCCGGATAGATTTCTCCATGAGGATATGGATGCCAGCAAATAGGTTTGCCAGTGTGTCCTGAAGGGCAAGGGCAACTGCAAGACCTCCGACACCTAATGCTGTGATAAGAGGGGTTATGGAGATTCCAAGAACGCTGAGTACTATGAGTATTCCTATAATGAATATGGTCCCCTTTAGTATCCCATATGCAAGACCAGTTGTGGGGATTGGAAGATTTAAGCTCTGAACATAATTTCTGAATATTTTCCCTGCAAGGTTTGCTGTTGCAATGGTAATTGATAGTATCACAATCACATGGATTGTTTTGCTGAGATGAAAGGCATATCGTTCCGGGAGCTCTGAAATGGCGATTCCGATATAAAGCCCAATGGCAAGGCACCAGTAAATGGAAGGTGTTCTAAATGACCCTATTATTATGTCGTCAATCTTTGTCTCTGTCTTTTTTGCCCATCTATGGAGGAGTCTGAAGACAATACCCCTTATTATGAATAAGGCAGAAGCGGTCGCAAGGACTGTGATTGCCGGGATGAATATCCTCTTTAAATCAATGTCCAAATGTTCCTCCCAATCATTTGCATGTTCAGTGACGGTGTCAAAATAAATTTAGCCGACACTAATTACTGACACTAACCATTTCTTTTTTCTCAAAAGCTAAGACTGGGGGGTGCAATTGAAGCGAGTCGCCTGTCCATTTGGTTTTTGAAGTTTCTAAACTCAGCCATCGATGTCTTTGGAATAGACCTTCCACGCGGCAACTTCAGTGTAAGTGGATTTACAAACCTATTATTGACTTTTATCCTGTAATCCAGATGGGGTCCTGTTGCAAGCCCTGTTGCACCCACATATCCAATAATCTGACCCTGCTTAACCTTTACATTGCTTTTTATACTGTTCCCAAACTTTGACAAATGACCATAATATGTTTTATGCCCATTGGGATGTCTTATTATCACAATATTACCGTTCTGGCCCTTGTATCCAGCAAAAATAACAATACCATCTCCTACAGCAGAAACAGGCATTCCTGAAGGTGCAGCATAATCAACTCCGAGGTGTGGCCTGTAAATCCTAAGAATAGGATGAAATCTTTTTTGACTAAAGCCCGAGCTTATTCTCCTGAAACTCAGAGGCGCCTTTAAAAATGCCCTTCTCAGCGATTTACCTTCAGCATCGTAGTAGTCAGTTTTTCCATCATGTTCAAATCTGTAAGCATAGTAAATCTCACCATTATTTAAAAATTCTGCAGAGAGTATATCTCCATATTTTTTAAATTCTCCATCCAGATAAAGTGCTTCGACAACAATCTTAAATATATCACCATTTCTAAGGTCTGTTGTAAAATCTATATCCCATGCAAAAATGTCCGAAAGCTGAAGTGCCAGCAACAGGTTTTCCCTGTCTTCCCCTATAGATGATATAGATGATATGAGGTTGTCCTTTATAACCCCTCCAAAATGTTGAATTCTTCTATCGTATTCTATAGTTACCTTTTCAGCACAAAATCCTGATTCAGTGCGAGAAATGTTCAAAATATTATCATCATCTATCCGGTATTCAAAAAAGTTAATCTGGTTGTTACTATCAATTATTATTTTGTATGGACGGCCTGGATATAACTTCCTCAATCTATGCACATCTGCAGAAGCCTCCCTTAATTCAAAAAGCTCTCCTATATCAAGACCGTATCTTTCGAAGATGTCAAAAAGGGTCTCGCCTTTTTTGATGTTACCCGTTATTTCACGATACTCCTTAGATTTTGTAGACTCAACTTCTTCAGGTTCATTAATAATGTTAAAATTACTTCTTATTGTAAGGAATGCTGTTACCAGAAAAACGAGTATTATAAGTACCTTCCTCATTCTGCCCTCCCTATATCTCGTTTTCAGACGCCTTTATTTTAGGGATTACGCCTCTCAGAGTCAACTCTGCCCTGATCATTCTGAGGGTTTGCTTTGCTTTTTAATCCGCTTGATATACGCTGAAGTTGCAATAATTGATGCTATTATCACCCCTGTGAGCACAGAAAGGAATATAACTATTGCAAGGGATGCCTCAAACCTCCAGAAGAGAAAAGATATTGCAACAGGTTTTGCATTCTGAACTGAAAAGATGGTCACCAGTGTGACAATAACCAATGCAAGCACTATTGTAATCATTTTATCCCTCTGTTGGTTTTAAACATTTTCTTTTCAACAGTCTATCAAAATTATCGCACCTGCAATGAAAAAGGTTGTATTATTTCTTGACTGCTGTTTTTTGCTCTATGATCACAGCACCTACTTGTTATCCTCTTCCACTGCCTCTTTTATCCTGATAAGAATATCAGGAATTGCTGACGTTACCCTGTCCCAGCTTGCAATCAATGGCACTCCGAGGGGATCATCCATTATTATCTCTGATGCCTTCTTTATTCCTTTTGTGAATGTCTCCACTGCAAGGCTTTCCTCGTGTCTATCAAAGAAAAGACCATTTATTGCGGCATCATCCTCATATCTTTTGAGCATGTCCTGCGCTGTTCTTACATATGTTGCTACCAGTGTTTTAAAAAGTCCATCTGAAAAAACTATTCCTTCTGATGAAAGTGTTCTAAATATGGATTTACATATATCTACACACATCTTATGGAGGCCCTTTGTTGCATCATCAGGGGATAGTTCCTGGTGTTTATGCTCGTAATTTTCTGCAATATCAACCTGACATACCCTTCTTGTGGAGGTATTTCTGTAAACCTCTGCAAGCATACCAACTTCAAGTCCCCAATCACCTGGAATCCTATTTACTCTCGCAAGATCAATACCCATTGAAAACTCACCCGCAAGGGGATACCTGAAGCTATCAAAAAATACCAAGAGCGGGTGATAACCAAGAATCCTCTGGAGTGACCTTATAAGTGGAGTGACAAGAAGCCTTGTTATCCTTCCATGCATTCTGTCTGTTACCCTGTTGTAAAAACCTTTGCAGAATTCATAGTCAAGGTTAGGATTTATAACAG
>JBFMDQ010000070.1:0-4782 GCA_040753955.1 Nitrospirota bacterium
CGTCAGAAATATGAGTTTCTTTTTTGTCTCAGGGTCTTTGGATCCAATAAGACGCAGTTTTTCAGGGTAATATCTGTTCTGATAAAAGCCTGTTAACATAACTTCTTTGTCAAAAAGTAACCCCTTTGTCTTATCAACCTCATGCTGTCCGATAACCTTATACTTCATATTGCTTTTAGCCTTTGTAACAAAAGATACCTTTGATTTTTTTAATGAATACAACCACTTATAATCTATATATGCCCTGTCTACAGAAATTATGCTGTCCGATACAAGAGGTAAATCATGCCCTTTGGCTACTTTAATCTCATGCTGCTTTGCGTCAGTAATCACAAGAAAAGATGGTATAGAACCACCGTGCTCATAAAGATAATGAAGCTTCAGTGCCCCTTTCTTTTTCCTGAACTTTGCCCATGGAAAAAGACTAAGACATAACTCTATAACTGTGGCATCTAACCCAGTTAATTCATAAATTTTTATTTTGAAAAGCGGAAATCCTTGCTGTGACTGAAGTTACAGGGAATTATTCGCCTTTTTAATAAATACAGAGTGTATTGTTAGCATTGCATGACTTCTTTAAACATATTGGTTTTCTATCATCTGTATGCGTTGTATGAATTAACTGGGCTAAGGTATAAAGAGGATTCTTAAAACGGAACCTATGTTTAGGTGTAATGCTTTTACATCTGTCCAAAAGGCTGTAGAAAAAATCTTCACATATCCGATAATCTCTCTGATTGTTTGCATCTGAAAGTGTCGAGCGTTTTATGTCTCTAAGTCCTATGTGATACCATCTATTACTCTGTGCCTTTAGTGATGTTTCTATATCTCTCAGGCTGTCTTTAGCCTTAATCTGAGCATAAAGAAGGGTCATGAATTGCTGCCAACAGGTAAAATACTTTACATAATAGTCACCGTTATACCTTTTTACCAGACTCTCAAATTGATGTCTCGGTACAAGATGTAGAATCTGGTTATAAATTGTGTTATGATGGGACATGGCTTGAACCTCCTGTTTTTATTGGGTTTTGGTGATATTGTCTATCACCATTGAAGGAGGTTTCAAGTCTTATGATAAATTTTTAGCGGACATTAGTGGCTTATAATAAACATTTTTATAAGGAAGTTGTAATGAACTAATGGAATAAGATTTTGAGGAGAGGTTTAATAGAGTAACTTATTAGGGAGAACATTATGAAGAAGGCATTAGTTTGTGGTGCAGGTGGGTTTATTGGGAGCCATTTGGTAAAAAGATTAAAGAAAGAAGGCTATTGGGTCAGAGGTGTCGATTTAAAATATCCCGAATTTAGTGAGACTGAAGCAGATGATTTTGTTATTGGAGATTTAAGAGATCCTTATCTTTGTAGACATATTACTGATATAAAATTTGATGAGGTTTATCAATTGGCTGCTGATATGGGTGGGGCTTGGTTCGTATTTACAGGTGATAATGATGCAGACATTATGCATAACTCTGCAATGATAAATTTAAACATGTTAGATGCCTGTTATAAAAGAAATATAAAAAGGATATTTTATTCATCTTCTGCTTGCATATATCCTGAGTATAACCAAATGAACCCAGATAATCCCACATGTTCTGAGGATTCTGCATATCCTGCCCAGCCTGATAGTGAATACGGCTGGGAAAAGTTATTCAGCGAAAGGCTGTATTTGACATATCATAGGAACTATGGTATGGAGGTCAGGATTGCGAGATATCACAACATCTTTGGTCCCGAAGGGACATGGCAAGGAGGGAGGGAAAAAGCACCTGCTGCTCTTTGTCGAAAGGTGGCCATGGCTCCTGATGGGGGTGAGATAGAAATGTGGGGGGATGGGAAACAGACGCGGTCATTTTTATATGTAGATGAATGCCTTGAGGGTACCCTAAGACTGATGAGATCAGATTTCAGCGGTCCTGTTAATATCGGTTCAGAAGAAATGGTTACGATTAATCAATTAACAGAAATCATAATGGAGATCGCGGGCAAAAGGCTTTCTATTAAGCATATCCTTGGACCTTTAGGCGTCAGAGGTAGAAATTCTGACAATAGACTAATTAAAGAAAAATTAGGATGGGCACCATCTATGCCTTTGAAAGAGGGATTAAAGATAACCTATGCTTGGATTAAGGAACAGATTGCAAATGCTAAAGCGGGCCTTTGATTTTATCCTCGCTTTAACTGGCATAATCCTTTTCTTACCTCTCTGGATCTTATTTTCCATAGCCATAATTATTGAGGATGGATTACCGATCTTTTATCTTCAGGAAAGGGTGGGAAAAGGAGGTAGAATTTTCAAAACTCTGAAATTCCGTTCGATGATAAAGGATGCAGAAAAAGAGCTCGGGCCTATACAGGCTGTTGAGAATGACCCAAGAGTTACAAAGGTTGGAAGGATTCTCAGGGCGACTGCTATGGATGAGCTTCCCCAATTATTTAACATATTAAAAGGGGATATGAGTTTTGTTGGTCCAAGGTCATTAAGGCCAGAGGAGCTGGAGGTAAGGGGAAATCCAGAGGTCTTAGACATTGAAGACATCCCTCGCTATAAAGAAAGGATGACTGTCCGTCCAGGTCTTACAGGTTTAGCACAGGTTTATCTACCAACCGATGCTCCTAGGAAAGATAAGTTTCGCTATGACCTTCTCTATATCAAAAACCAATCCTTCCTCCTTGATCTTAAACTCATATTTCTTTCGTTCTATATTACGTTACGGGGAAAATGGGAGTCCCGCCAGAAAAAATTTTAGCACCTCCCCTTCCACCTCGGAGGTGTAAACAATAGCACCTTCACCCTCTGGGAAGGGCCGAGGAGGATGATCGGGGTATGGATTTTTTGACAGCCAGTGCATGTAAGCATAGAGCCATCAGGAGAGATTTCTTGATTGATGTAAGCCTGCGAGGTGTATGCAATTTCTTAAAAATCGATTCAGCAGAGTTTATACTCAATAAAATATAGGCTATGGTATACTTTATATGAAGGGAAAAGAAGAAAAGAGGCGACAAAATGAGAGAAAATTTCCCATATGGGAACAATTACCTGATGGAGGCAGAAAATACTGCTTTGAGACAAGAGGAAGGCACGGATGGAGGGCAAGATACGTTAAGGAAGTTAATGCGATGGAGGAAACAGTTAGATTTTATCAAGAAATCTATAATGACAAAGGTGATTTGATTGAAATACATGAAAAATATCCGGTAGATAAAGGCCATAAGAGATTAAAGGAGGGGTAAGATGGTATTAACAAAAAAGATACTTGTCGACATGTTTGTTAAATATATAAACAGAGAGATTGCTTTATCGGAACTGGTAAATTGGGCCGAAAATATGATGGCGGAAGCTGATTTTGAAGATGAAAATTATGAACTTATAAGGGATATACTTGCTAGGGTCGGACTTGCAGACGTCCGAGAATTTGGCCTTACTTGGGATGATTGTTACGATTACCTTCATAAACTTGGTTATGATATAAAAGTAGAATTATCAGAAGTTAGACTTTAACTTTTTTCAACAGTTCAATTTGGGGTCACCTATGAAAAAAGCTGTCAAGTATAAGGAATGGCAAAAAAGGGCAAAAAAGGGGACGGTTCTATTTTTAGCTCCGAGATAGATTTGAAAGACAGGCCTTGAAAAAATACACCGCATGTCCCTCGTGCCTGAGTTTATTTTAAGAATTTTAATGCAGCTGATTAAAGTGAAATAGCTGACAAGTCGGCAAGCGTATTCCGCGAAGCGTAAGGTGTAAGGACTAAGCTCTATGCCCTACGCTTTTTATTATTCGGATTGAATATGCACACAAAATATTATAAAATAATATGAAAAGATGAAATCTGTAATTGATACCTCAAGCTTGATATCACTTGCGAGGATACAATACTTGGAGATAATTGAAAAACTGAAGCTTGAGGTAGTAATGCCTAAAGAGGTGTACACAGAGGCTGTTAAAATAGGAGGGACAAAAGGATACACTGATGCAACAATTATCGAAAACTTTATAAAAAAATATAACATCGAAACGATTGAGGTTGAGGATAAATACAGAAAGGTCTTACGGGAAAAAATAAATAAGGTTCTATCGGCAGGAGATGAAGCTGTTCTCGCTCTTGCAATTATAGAAAAGGTGAAGGCAATTATTGCTAATGATGACGGACTCGGAAGAATAGCATTTACACTGGGATTTATTGTTCAGGCTAGCCCTGATCTGTTACTAGAAGGGATCAAGAAAAAAATATTGAACTATGAAAAATATGAGACCTTTATGAGAGGATTGGTTATAGAAAATAGATTAAGTTCAGCCGTTGCTGAGCTTTATTTGCTGGAGGGGAAAAAATATGTTAAAAGGTAAGGAAATGATCAGAACAAATGTATTATTGGATAGAGAGGTATTAGAGGCAATTGATGAATTTGCAAAGGATATGGCCGAGGATAGATCAACAGTTATACGGAAGCTTATCAGGAGGGCGATTTCCGAAGAAAAAATAGAAGCAGCTGTAAAGAAGTTCAGGTCCGGAGTTCCTTTTAGAAAAGCAGCGGAACTGGCAGCCCTCGATTACTGGGACTTTCAGGCAGAGTTAGACAAACGAGGCATCCCTGTATCCTCTTCTCTTTTATTTGCAAAAAAACGTATAAAATAGGGACAGCGACTATTTTTGCTGACCAGCTAAAGCTTTAATATCAAGATAGAATCATGGAATCCATGCTCAAACGCCTCTTTGATATCTTCCTTTCCTCAATCGGTCTGATTTTGTCTTCCCCTATCTGGCTTATTTTTTCTTT
>JBFMDQ010000071.1:0-3980 GCA_040753955.1 Nitrospirota bacterium
AATGGACAGTCGGGAAAAGTGCCATAGAATCAGGAAGGGTATAAAAACCCTAACATTCAGCCGAAGATAAAGAAGGCACAAAATCCTTCCCTTCTCTTTTTTCTTTTTACTCAGAGAGGGTTTAATGATCCACGATGCGTTTTCCAGGGGCACTGCGGGGGTAGTGCCCCCTGATTCACAAAGGGGCTTACTTCCTTACTCCCTTGAAATATTTAACCCCTTAATTTTATTATAAATTATGATTGGGACAATACTTAGTAAGGTTTTCGGTACCAAAAACGAGCGTGAGCTAAAAAGGCTGTGGCCTCTTGTCGAACATGTCAACTCTTTAGAGGTACATGTAGCCAGTCTTTCGGACACGCAGCTTAGAGATAAGACCGAGGGATTTAAGAGAAGGCTTGAGGCAGGTGAAACCATCGAAGATATACTTCCAGAGGCATTTGCAGCAGTGCGTGAGGTGTCCAGGCGAAGAGTCAAGATGAGACATTTCGACGTACAGATACTCGGTGGCATTGTACTCCATGAGGGCAAAATCGCAGAGATGAAGACGGGTGAAGGAAAGACCCTCGTTGCCACCCTACCTGTCTATTTGAATGCACTCGAAGGTAAAGGTGTTCATGTTGTTACTGTTAATGACTACCTCGCAAAGAGGGATACCCAGTGGATGGGGCCAATATATAGCTTCCTTGGCCTTACTGTGGGGGTTATACAGCATGATAGCTCTTTTATATACGATCCATCTTATTTTTCTGCAGATAAAAGATTGGATTTTCTCAGACCGTGTTCAAGAAAGGATGCCTATTTAGCAGACATAACTTACGGAACCAACAACGAATTTGGTTTCGATTATCTCAGGGATAATATGAAATATGAGATACCTGATTACTGTCAGAGAGAATTAAATTATGCGATAGTGGACGAGGTTGACAGTATCCTTATAGATGAGGCAAGGACACCACTCATTATATCAGGCCCATCAGAAGAGTCCACAGATAAGTATTACAAGATAGACAAGATTATTCCAAGGCTTCAAAAAGATATTGATTACACGATTGATGAAAAGGCAAGGACTGCTATTCTTACAGAAGAGGGCAATATAAAGGTAGAAAGATTGCTTGGTGCAGGCAACCTTTATGACCCATCAAACATCGAGCTTGTACACCATGTTCTACAAGCACTCAAGGCACACACACTTTTTAAAAAGGATGTTGATTATGTTGTCAAAGACGGTAGTGTAATTATCGTAGATGAATTCACAGGTAGGCTCATGCCTGGTAGGCGCTGGTCAGACGGACTTCATCAGGCAGTAGAGGCAAAGGAGGATGTAAAAATTGAAAGTGAAAATCAGACCCTTGCAACAATCACTTTTCAGAACTACTTCAGGATGTACAAAAAACTTGCAGGCATGACAGGAACGGCTGATACAGAGGCAGAAGAATTTGCAAAGATCTATAACCTCGAAGTGGTTGTCATACCTACAAATGAACCTATGGTAAGGTCCGACTATCCTGATGTGATTCATAAGACAGAAAAGGGAAAATTCAATGCTGTCATGAGAGAGATCGAAGAACTACACAAAAAAGGCCAGCCTGTTCTTGTCGGCACTATCTCAATAGAAAAGTCAGAAATATTGAGCCATCTTTTAAAGAAAAAAGGCATTCCCAATTCTGTCCTGAATGCAAAATACCATGAGAGAGAAGCAGAGATCATCGCCCAGGCGGGAAGAAGCGGAGCTGTCACAATAGCTACGAATATGGCTGGTAGAGGTACAGACATTATCCTTGGTGGAAACCCTGAAGGGCTTGCAAGGGAATTTTTGAAGGACAAAAAAAATTATAGCGAAGATGACTGGAAACAGACCCTTTCAAAGGCAGAAGATGTCTGCAAGAAAGACAGGGAAAGGGTGGTATCCCTCGGAGGCCTCCATATACTCGGCACAGAGAGACATGAGGCAAGGAGGATAGACAATCAGTTAAGAGGTCGTTCCGGAAGACAGGGAGACCCTGGCTCCTCGAGATTTTATCTGTCACTTGAAGATGACCTTATGAGGATCTTTGGCTCTGATAGGATATCAGGACTTATGGGCAAACTCGGTATGGATGAAGACATGCCTATCGAGAATAAGATGGTGACAAAGGCTATAGAGAACGCACAGAAACGTGTCGAGGCACATAACTTCGATATAAGAAAACACCTCCTTGAGTATGATGATGTCATGAATAAGCAGAGAACGGAAATATATTCTTTCAGGAAGGAAGTACTTCAGGGTGAAAACCTCAAGGATTGCATCTTCAGTATGATGGATGAGATTGTTGATGAATTGCTCAGTATTTATTGCCCTGAAGAAAGACACAGAGAAGAATGGGATATGAAAGGGCTTAATGATGCGGTTTATGGTATGTTTTCTATTATGCCCAATATTAAATCCATGGATTTGAATTCGCTGAGGGAGGCACTGACTTCAGAGATCAGAAATGCCTACGAAAAGAAAGAATCAGAAATCGGTAGTGAAATGATGAGGTATATCGAAAGGATAATTCTACTGCAGGTTGTTGACACTCAGTGGAAGGATCATTTGCTTGCTATGGATCATCTGAAGGAAGGTATTGGACTCAGGGGTTATGGTCAGAGGGATCCCCTTGTGGAATATAAAAAAGAGGCATTTGATATGTTCGCTGATATGACATCCAGGATATCTACTGAGGTTCTCAGCAGGCTCTTTAAAATACAGATACAAAAACAAGAAACCCCCAGAAAAGAGCCTGTAAGGCAGACAAGGTTAAACTATAACAGAGGCGAAGGTTCCTCTCCAGTTCAAATAGTTAGACGCAGCAAAAAAGTAGGCAGGAACGAACCATGTCCATGTGGAAGTGGGAAAAAATTCAAAAAGTGTTGCGGTGTAAATGCCTAAAATATTCTGTCTTATACCCCCTCTAATGTCCTTATCAGAGCCTCTGCCTTCTTAAGCGTTTCGTAATATTCCCTCTCTGGGTCTGAGTCAGCAACAATGCCAGCACCTGCCTGAACATAGGCCATTCCACCTTTTATAACAAACGTCCTGATCACTATATTTAAATCCATATTCCCTGAGAAACCAATATAACCTATTGAGCCGGTATACGGCCCGCGCCTTACTGGTTCGAGTTCGTCTATAATCTCCATGCACCTTACCTTCGGAACCCCTGTTATAGTGCCTCCAGGGAATGCAGCCTTTATTGCATCAAAACAGTCTTTCCCATCTGCAAGATTTCCTCTCACATTCGAGACTATATGTATTACATGTGAATAGTCTTCAGTAATCATAAGTTCATCAACTCGAATCGTACCATAGTCTGAGACTCTTCCGAGGTCATTTCTCTCAAGGTCTATCAACATAATATGTTCCGCCCTCTCCTTCTCATTTAAAAGTAGCTCTGATCGCATCAGTTCATCTTCCTTACTGTCTTTCCCTCTCGGCCTTGTTCCTGCGATAGGCCTCGTCTCGATAATTCCATCTTTAACCCTTAGAAGTCTTTCAGGTGAAGAACTTACTATCTGGTAATCTCCAAAATCCATAAATGCTGCAAAGGGGGATGGATTTATAAGGCTCAGTATCCTGTAGAGGCTCCATGGGCTTATATCTCCGATATGTGCTGAAACCCTCTGTGATAGGTTTGCCTGAAAGATATCCCCTGCTGCAATGTATTCCTTGGCCCTTCTAACAATACCCATATAATCATCCTCTTTCATCTCATAAACTACCTCTATCTTTTGGTTTGATTTTGGATTTTGGATTTTTGATTTTGGATTTTTAATTTTTACTTGTAACTTGTGAGTTGTAACTTTTTTTAGTATTTCCTTGACCCGGTGTTCTGCCTCATCGTATTTCTCCGACCAATCCATCCAATCTTTCTCTGTATCTCTTGCGCCAGGGCAGACTATTATCCAGCATTTTTTGTATAGGTGATCAACGGCAACGAGCTTATCTATCATCAGGAAAT
>JBFMDQ010000072.1:0-3935 GCA_040753955.1 Nitrospirota bacterium
CTCAAGAAGGTCGGGAGTGGAAACATAGGCGCAACAAATGTCCTGAGGTCTCTTGGCAGATGGCCCGCTGCCTTAACCCTTCTTGTCGATATACTTAAAGGCACTACAGTGGTTGCTGCGGGAAGGTATTTTGGAGCAGGACCCTTTTATGAAGGCCTTATAGGCCTATCGGCAGTCCTCGGGCATAACTTTTCTATTTTCCTGGGTTTCAGGGGGGGTAAGGGCGTTGCCACAAGCCTCGGGGTACTGAGCCTTTACTCTCCACAAACAGCCCTCTTTACATTTGTAATATGGCTGGTGGTTGTCTTAACTACAAGATATTCTTCCTTGGGAGCACTTGTATCATTTGGACTTCTACCATTGAACATTGCACTATTTGACAGTAAGGAAAAACTGCTTGTCGCTATTCTTATGACAGCACTTATTATTATACGCCATAGAGATAACATCCGAAGGCTCATAAAAGGCACTGAAAGGAGGGTGGGACAACGCCTATGAAGGAAAGAAAGGCTGTGGTACTCCTGAGCGGGGGAATTGATTCATCGACAACCCTTGCAGTTGCAAAATCTGAGGGATATGAATTATATGCCCTGAGCTTTGATTATAATCAGAGGCATAAAAGAGAGCTTGAGTCTGCACAGATGGTCGCCTCAGCCCTTGGGGCAAAAAAACATCTCATCATAAGATTTGATCTCAGAGATATTGGAGGCTCAGCCCTTACATCGGATATTGAAGTACCCAAAGACCGTGATGCGTTAACCGTTATGCGTAAAGAGTCAAAAGACACACCAGACATCACGCATCACGAATTACGCATTACGGATATCCCGGTTACTTACGTTCCTGCCCGTAACACAATCTTTCTCTCCTTTGCCCTTGCCTGGGCAGAGGTTCTCGAGGCAGAGGATATTTTTATAGGTGCGAATGTCGTAGACTATAGCGGTTATCCAGACTGCAGGCCAGAATGTCTCTGGGCCTTTGAAGACATGGCAAACCTTGCAACAAAGGCATCTGTCGAGGGCAGGTTAAGGTTTATGATACGGACACCTCTTATATCAATGAAAAAATCTGAGATAATAAAAAAAGGCGTTGAACTGGGGCTTGATTATTCCCTGACATGGAGCTGTTACGACCCACAGCCTGCTATCGCAGGAGTTCAAAGTTACAAAGAAGAAAACTCCAAACTCCATCCTGAACTTGATTCAGGACCGAACTCCGAATTAATCCCCTGCGGTTTATGTGATAGCTGTGTATTTAGAGCAAAGGGATTTAAAGAGGCGGGTATAAAAGATCCTTTAATCAAGCCTTAATAAGAGGCCCAGGAATGAGTTCCCTCTCAAAGCCAGCCATAAAACTCAGAGGCCATCACCTCATCTGTCTTCACTTCTTTAGTGGAAAAGGTTATAACTCTGAATTTGTTTCAAACCTCAGGAAGGTCCTGGAAAGGGCTGAGGCTGGAGAGGAGATAGAGGTTTGCTCAGGGGCAGATGATATCTGCAAAAAGTGCCCCTATCTCAAAGAGGAAAGGTGTCTTTATGGTAGAGATGCTGAGGATGAGATAGGAGAGATGGACAGGAGGGCTATAAAGTTGCTAAGCTTGAAGGCCCGCAGGAGAGTTAGATGGGTGGATATAAAGGAGAAGATTCCAGAGATACTCCATGAATGGTCAAGAGACTATTGTAAAGAGTGTGATTGGAGAAAGGCATGTGGGCATAGAGCATGGAGCAGAGAGCGTAGAGGTATTGCGAAGAGCATGAGAATCGGGTAAGGAATTTCAAGAGCCAAAATTATGGAAGACAAAGGTTATCTTAGGAGCAAACTAAAAATAGACTTTGATGAGATCCAGAAGGCCATGGAAGATGTTGTTAGGGATTCCTTTGATTACTTCCTCGACCTTAGGACAGGGGAGATTATAGCCCTTTCAGAGGATATCCTAAGTGAGGTTAGAGCAAGGGTATATGAAGGTAATTACGATGATATAGGAGATAATATAGAATATATAGAATTTGATGAGGAACCCGACCTGCCTTATTGGATGGAAGATGAAGTGGAGCTGGCGCTGGAGGTCCTCCTCGATGAAGATGGCCGATATATCCATATCCCGGAAAGGGATTCGTCCGGGGCACATAATATCATGGCCGACTTTATAGAGACCGTTAAAGACCCTGCCCTCAAAGAAGAACTTACCAATGCCCTTGATGGAAAAGGTGCATTCAGGAGATTCAAAAATGTCCTCATTGATTATCCAAAGGAGAGGAAAAGATGGCATGGCTATAACGCAAAGGCAATGAAAAAGATAATTATAGAATGGCTGGAGTCTATAGGGGTGAAGCCGGAGCAAATTTATTCAAAAAAGAAAGAGGAGGGAGCAGACTATGCCAGAGAAACTAAGTTATGAAGAGTTTGTAAAGAGGGCAATCGTGAGTTTAAGGAAGGAGGGATACAAGGGGATCCATTCTGTATATTCTGGATTTAATAGTGCATTCAAGAAATATTTTGATGGTGAAAATCCTGTTGAGATTACAAACAGATTAGCTCAGGAAGGAAAGATCGTGTTGAGGCCTGTCAAAGGCGGGGTGATGCTATATCTGTCTGAGGAGGCACCTGCTTCAAGTAGTTTAGCTGATGAGGCATTAAGAAAGATGGGGCTGTGATTCAATTAAGTGATGAGACCTTCGAGTCGGTCATTTTATCCGCAATAGGAAATACTCCTGTTGATTTAAGGGGTATCCAGTTCATCGATCCCTATGGCATGGTTGGGCTCTTGGAGGCAGGGGCATTCTTTAAATTAAAAAGGATAAAGCAAATTCTTTATCTTCCCAAATCGGAGGATGTCCTTCGATATCTTGAAAGGATGGACTTCTTTAGATATGCTGGGCAGTATTTCCGACTTGAACCATCTGAACCAGCGATTTCTGATAAATATCTAAGGAGTTCTTATTCAGACGTCCTCCTTGAGATCACACCTGTAGAAAAGTCAGATGATATTCATTTCATAGTAGGCAAGGTTAAAGATCGCGCCCATGCAATCCTCGTAAGGCATCTCCACTACGATAAACGTGCAATAGGCGGCTTTATAGTTGCCCTTTCAGAGGTATGTCAGAATATAATCGAGCATAGTGAATATAAAGGATTTGTCGGGATACAGAAATATCATTTCCAGAACCTGAATAAAAACGTTGTCAAGATTGCTGTTATGGATATCGGTATAGGCTTCAGAAAATCTTTATCAGAGAGATTCTTATTGAAAAATGACCTTGAGGCTATAGAAAAGGGATTGCTTCATGGTGCATCCCGATTTGCAGATAAAGGAAGAGGTCATGGGTTATCCGCAGTAAGACGTTTTGTTAAACAATGGAATGGCAAACTTTCTATCCGTTCAGGGACTGCAAGGCTTTCAATAATACCTGAATGGGCACGTGGAAAGGCAAAGGAATGTAATCTTACCTACTTTCCAGGAGCACAGATAAATATAATGTTGCCAGAGGTATAGACTCCTATAAACTGTTGGCCTTTTATGATGTAGTATTTTATGATGTAATAAGAGGTGATGTGACATGTATAGAACTCAGGTATTACTCGAAGAAAAGCAGTATGAATTTTTAAAAAAGATCTCGGAGAAAGAGGGAAAGAGTATCTCGAAAGTATTAAGGGAGATTATAGAGAGTTACTCTGAAAAGTCTAAGGTTTATTCCCTTTCATCTATTGCGGGCATAGCTGAAGATTCTGAGGCTTACGGAAAAGACCACGATAAATGGCTCTATAAGAAAAAATGAAGGAAAATTTATTTGTTGACACCAGCGCTCTTTATGCATTTATTAATGCAAGAGACCCCGACCATCGAAGGATTAAAAATTTTTTAAGCGACTTTAAAGGAAAGATATATATTACAAATTATATCTTTGATGAAATTATAACCCTTGTTCTTGCCAGGG
>JBFMDQ010000073.1:0-3671 GCA_040753955.1 Nitrospirota bacterium
TCTTTATCTGCAGAAGAGAAGAGCGTATTGTTGGAAGAGATCGTTGTTACTGCTACGAGAGTTGAAGAGTCAATTAAGGATGTTGCCCAGGATGTAAGTGTAATAACAAAAAAAGAAATAGAATCTGGCAGTTACAGGAGCGTATCGGAAGTTCTTAGAAATGTTATGGGGCTTAAGCTTTTTGAATATGGCAATCGTGGCTCACTTGCATCTGTAAGCCTGAGAGGTTCAACTGCAGAGCAAGTGCTTATCCTGATCGACGGCAAGCGTCTTAATAAACCAGGAGATGGACAGTTTGACCTTAATGCTATTTCTATTCCGCTCGAAAACATTGAAAGGATTGAAATACTCAGGGGTTCCTCATCTGCCCTTTATGGTGCTGATGCTATGGGTGGTGTCATTAACATAATTACCCGTATTCCTGATGAACCTGTAACAAAATTTACCGCATCATACGGTAGATTTGTCGCAAGGAATATCAATCTCAACACCTCCAGAAAGATTGGAAAAGCTGGCTTCTATTTCTCTGTAGCAAAGGAGGCATCAGAGGGATTTAGAGCTAACATGCAATATGATATTGATTCGATAAACACAAAATTTACATATGATATTTCAAACGATATACATATCAATCTCAATGTTGGCTATAGCCACAAAGATGTAGGTTTGCCTGGTTCTTTAACATGGTTAACCCCTGATGCTACACAGACCGATGAAACCCTTCTGACAGGAGTCACTCTAAAAATAAAGAACACCGAGTTAAAGCTATACTGCCATGATTCAAGACTCCACTATATAAATCCAGGGGCAGAAGACAACACACATAAAATCATGTTAGAGGTTTTGACCTTCAGAGCAGCGTTGCAATAGGTTCATTGAATCTCCTTACAGGCGGGATTGAGCTCTTAGAAGAAGATCTTGATAGCAGAGACAATATAGAGCCTGCCAAATCTATTGGGAAACGTAGCAGAACAAGGAAGGGTATATTTTTGCAAAATGAGACATCAATATCTGAAAAGGCAGTCTTAACAATCGGGGCAAGATATGATGACATTGCCTCTGAAAACCAGATTAGCCCGAGGGCATCTCTCCTGGTAAAACTGCCGTGGCAGACAAATATTGCTGTATGTGCAGGAAGGGGTTTCCGCGTTCCTACAATGAATGACCTTTACCTGGCCTGATACAGGCTGGGCCGTGGGTAACCCGAATCTCAAGCCTGAACAATCAACCGAGCATGAAGCCAGCATCCAGAAATTTTTTGGAAACACCGGCAATATCAAGCTCATTGCATTTGAAAAAAGATCCAAAGACCTTATCCAATGGCAGGAGGTCAGCCCATGGAGATGGTCTCCTGTGAATGTGGCGAGAGCAAGGATAAGAGGATTTGAAACAGAAGGGAAACTTCATATCAATGCAGTAGATATAGGGTTAAGTTATATATTCATGGATCCCGAAGACAAAACAACGGGGCAGAAGATAAGATACAGTACAAGGCATCAAATAAAAGGCACAACATCTATTTATCCAGCAAAAGGGACAACTATTTCCTTAGAGGGGGGTTATGTAACAAATTACGTTGTTCGGGCAGGAGACCCTCGTTGTTATTTCCTGCTTGATGGAAAGCTCAGCCAAAGGGTAAAACTATCCAATGGAGTTTCAGGTGAGATATTCATCATAGGTAAAAACATCCTGGATAGAGATTTTCAGACAGTAACAAATTACCCGATGCCACCAGTGCAATTTATTGGAGGGATAAGTCTTACTTTCTGATGGGAATTAGGCAAAATATATTTATCTCCATAATAATTCACGCAATGGTTATCGCTTCTGCCTTTGTTATCGGAGGCAGCGTCAAGGACGCGGTATGCCGCGTCCTTGACGACTACATGATAGTTTCTCTATTAAAAGAGATAACAGGCACTATACCCGTAAACCCTCAAGGCACAAAGAGGGATGAAAATAGCACCTCACCAGAGCCTGCCTTAAACCAAGAGATTGCTTCGACTAACTTCGTCAGTCTCGCAATGACGGATGAGGGGAGCCTCAAAAATTCACAAACCGAAAACACTACCTTCGAGGATAACAAAGAAAATAATCCCCCCTTACCCTCCTTTGACCCCTCTTTATCCCCCCTTAGTAAGGGGGGAATTGAAGGGGGTATGGGCAAAAGTCAACCAGAAGATAAAATCCTGGATGGACTTGAAAAGGATTCCCGTAAGGGGGACATAGGTTCCTTTTACGCCCTTATAAGGGCTGCAATCGAAAAGGCAAAGAGCTATCCCTTCCTCGCGAGAAAACGGGGGATGGAAGGAACGGTGATGGTCAGTTTTAAAATAGATAGAAAGGGTTTACCACAAGAAATAAAGATAATAAAAAGCTCTGGTTATCAGATACTCGATGATGAGGTCCCGAAGATGCTGAGAAAGGCTTCGCCATTCCCTGAGTTGAAAGGAGAAATAGTAATCCCCATAACCTTCAAACTTACAGAATTTATCTCGGATCGCTAATATTATCTCAGTTTGTCCCGAAAATGTCATTCTGGCTTGTCGTTCGACTGAACCTTCGGCCCAAGCTCAGGTCGAGGGCTCACGTCGAAGTCCAGAATCCTTCTGAAGAAAGATTCCTGACTGATCCCCGCTTGACGGGGAACCGCGGGAATGACAATTTTATGTCTCTTTGTGAGCCAAAGGCTCATTAAGGTCCTAGCTAATTCTCTCTACTGCCGTAGCCAGCAGATCTCTTACATCCTTATCAAACATTATCTGTGCATGGTTAAGGTTGAAACTATAATGTTCATTACACCAGGGAATCCTTGAACTCTCTGCAGATACTAATCCATCACCCTTACCCTTTTTAATCTCTTCAGGATAGAGATTCTGAGGGATCACCTTTTCGAGGATATCTGGTATGGAGAAGAGTTCATCAGCTCTTAAAAACCACCTTTTCGATTCACCTTCTATCACAGCATCCCACTTCCACCTGTAAAGAGTGAGAAGCCTCGGATCTGTACCTCCCACAGAGATATAGTAAATCCAATCTAAAGGCTCATCTTTCAGGGATCTCAAAAAGGGTGAATCAGGGAGGAGCTCTCTGAGAGCCTTGCTTTTGAGGAAATCAAGGATATGCTTGATAGTAGAAGAAAGGGTCCCCTTATCGGCACCACTAAAAAGCGGACTTATCAGAGAGACAAGAGGCGATAGATAATTGGCAAGCTTAGCTAAAGAACTTCCTTTATTGGGCGAAGAAATTGTTAAAAGCCCTCTTATTGATCTGTCCTTTCTCATGAGATACTTCCTTCCAATAAGTCCTCCTCTGCTTTGGCCTATGAGTACAATGCCAGCCTTTGTCAACTTATTGGCGATCTTTAAAACCTCTTCTAATTCGGAGACAGCAGCCTCTATCGGTCCCGCGGGCCTTTCCTGGCTCCATGTAACTACAGTGTAGCTCTTATGCCAGAGGTCATTAAAAAGTGTCCCTATAGCATCGGGTTGTTCTCCCGTTGAAAATTTCGGAACTGCCTTCTCAGGAGCTTCTCTGCTGAGCCCAAAATCCTTCACAGGAGGTCTTTTACTCAGGAGAATTTTTAGGGGAAGTCTTCCGCCGAGGATACATGATCTGGATGGATCTACCCATATATTCTTATCCATGCCAAGGCCATGAATGAATACAAT
>JBFMDQ010000074.1:0-3618 GCA_040753955.1 Nitrospirota bacterium
GGTTTTGATGTATTGGTATTAGAGAAGAATGGCTCCTTTACTCATCCCCCTGCATGTACAGGTATTATTGGTGTAGAAGCCTTTGAGAGATTTAATCTACCCGAAGATTCCATCCTATCCAGCATCAGGGATATTTTATTCTTCTCGCCCTCAGGACTGACACTCACTTTTTGCCCCGGCTCCACCCAGGCATTTGTAGTAGACAGAGTTAAGTTCGACCAAAGGATAAGAGAGCTCGCATTAAAAAACGGTGCGAGTATCCGACTGGGGACTTCGTGTAAAGAGATTCAGGTTAAAGATACACATGTCGATATAGATGTTTCCTCAGGAGAAAACATTAAGGCAGAGGCTGTGGTTATAGCAACAGGATTCAATCGGAGATTAAGCGAGAGCCTCGGTCTGGGAAGCCCGTCAAACTATCTTCAGGGCGTGCAGACAGAGGTGAAAATGGAGGGAATTAAAGAAACAAGGATTTATGTGGGGAATGATATCGCTCCTGGTTCATTTGCCTGGGTTGTGGGACTCGAAAATGGTCGTGCACGGATTGGACTTACTACTAAAGACAATGCACCTATGTTCCTAAAAAGGTTCCTTAAAAGGTTCCTTGAGGGCCCCCAACTGAGAGACAAGCTAAATGAAAAAGGCACGATACTGAGTAAAGTCATTCCTGTTGGTAGCCTCAAGAGGACTTACTCTGACAGGATGCTCGTAGTTGGTGAGGCAGCCGGACTTGTAAAGACTACCACTCACGGGGGTATTTATTATGGACTTATAAGTTCTCAACTTGCAGTAGAGACATTAAAGGAGGCCTTCAGAAGGGGGGATTTCGGTTCACGCATCATGAAAAGATACGAGGGGCGATGGAAGCAAA
Source organism: Nitrospirota bacterium (assembly GCA_040753955.1). GTDB lineage: Bacteria > Nitrospirota > Thermodesulfovibrionia > Thermodesulfovibrionales > SM23-35 > JASEEX01. The sequence continues at coordinate 872 of JBFMDQ010000074.1, forward strand.
GGCTTGGTGCGGAAATAAAAACTGGCTACAGGCTTCGCAGGTTTTTCTCACATCTGCGGGATGAACAGATCGATAAGTTTTTTAAGATTGCCATAAATGATGGAGTTATGGATATCGTCTACCAGAAGGTCAGATTTGACTGGCACGGCAATTTAATCTTTTCTTTAGTAAGGCATTCCCCGATCAAAAAATATTTTTCAAAATGGAGATAGCCTCCTCATAGAGCAGCCTCATCCGCCTAAGGCGGACTGGAGTGCAATAGGAAGGGAAGGGCTCCAGATTACAAATCAATATCAGAAAGTGTAATATAGTAAACCCCGCACCATGCTAACGCATGTTGCTGGGACTGCGCGGATGGGGCTTTAAACCCCACCCTTGCAATAAGGAAAATCTATAATGCCATTCACCCCCCGACCAAAGGTCGGGGCATTCTGGCATGGTGCGGGGTAAAAATGCCAATGGATTTGAATAAGAGGATTTTTCGGTTAAAGGTGGCCAAAAAACCCTTTGTCGAGATTTTTGCGGATGGGGCTTGCAGCGGCAACCCGGGTGTAGGAGGTTATGGTGTTATTTTGAGGTCAAACAACCGCGAAAAGGTACTCTCTGGCTGTGACCCTATGACTACAAACAACCGTATGGAACTAACAGCGGTTATCAAGGCACTTGAAGCCCTTAAAAAACCGTGCAAGGTTAAGGTGGTCACAGATTCAAATTACGTTGTTCAGGGTATTACATCATGGATATTTAGGTGGATTAAAAACAACTGGAAGAATGCTCAGAAACGAGAGGTCATCAACCGCGATCTCTGGGAGAGGCTCCTCAATCTCTCAAGTCTTCACGAGATTGAATGGGAGTGGATTAGAGGACATGAAGGTTACACAGAGAATGAGAGATGTGATAAACTTGCAAGGCTCGAAATCAAGAGATGCAAGAGAAGTAATCCCCCCTCACCCCCCTTTAATTCCCCCCTTAGTAAGGGGGGATACAGAGGGGTCAAGGGGAGGCATGAGGGGATTTGAGGTTTTTCAGCATGAAAAATATCGATATCAGAAGCCTTACTGGCATGTTTCTGATAGCCGTTCCGGGTTTAAAAGATCCAAACTTTGAGCGCACCGTTGTTCTCATCTGTGAGCATACAAAAGACGGTGCCTTCGGACTCATCGTGAACCGCATCCTTCTGAATAGCTTTGTACCCCTCCTCAGCCGGCTTGATATAAAGGAAAGTGTAATAGACCTGCCGGTATTCTATGGGGGACCTGTTAAGCCCGGACAGGGATATATCCTTTATACACCTGAGGACAGTCATTACACCTCGATAAGGATTAATGATAGCCTTGCCCTGACTACGACAGAGGAAATACTTATTGATGTTGCAAGGTGTAAAGGTCCAAAAAAGTGTCTCTTCGCCCTCGGCTTTTCAGGGTGGGCTCCGGGACAGCTCGAATATGAGCTTATGATGGACAGCTGGCTGGTTGCTCCCATGAATAGCAAAATTATCTTTGATATACCAGTAAGTGAACGCTGGAAGGCTGCAGCGGATTCAATCGGAATTGATCTGACGAGGCTTGTCTGTAAACAGGGAAGGGTGTAGTGCGACTGGGCAAGAATGTTCTACAGGTTAGCAGCAGATTTTGTGGTCCTTATCCATTTTCTATGGATTGTTTTCCTGATATTCGGTGCCTTCATGGGAAGGAGGTATCGGGCTGTAAAGATATTCCATATAGCTGGTCTCGGCTTTGCAATTACTATGCAGATATTTGGATGGTACTGTCCGCTGACCTACCTGGAGATATGGCTGAGAAGGAGACACGACCCATCACTTACTTATAGAGGTTCATTCATAATTCACTACGCGGAAAAGCTCGTCTATATCGATTTGTCGCCAGAGATAATCTTTGTGTTAACCTTGATCCTTGTTTCGATATCAGCATATTTTTATTCTGTGAGAAGGGGGAAATGAAACGGTAGGGTTAGGTGGTGGAAAGATAAAGGCCGATGGACTTTCAGGAGCTATTAAAGATTATGGAAAAACTCAGAAGTGAGAGGGGCTGTCCCTGGGATAAGGAGCAGACGAGGGAATCACTCAAACCTTTTATTCTTGAAGAGGCATATGAGCTTGTTGAGGCTATTGATGAGGGTGAACCGGAGAAGATGAAGGAGGAGCTTGGAGACCTTCTGTTTCAGATAGTCTTCCAATGTCAGATAGCAAAGGAGAAGAAGGAGTTTGAGGTCTTTGATGTCATCGAAAAGATCGGTAAAAAGTTGATCATAAGACATCCCCATGTCTTCGGAAAGGCAGATTACAAAACTACAGATGAGGTTCTCGAATACTGGGAAGAACAGAAAAGACGTGAAGGTAAACTTCGAGCATCTATCCTTGAGGGTGTTCCAGAGGCATTGCCATCTTTATTACGTGCCCATCGACTTCAGGATAAGGCAGCAAGGGTTGGTTTTGATTGGGATAGGGTCGAGGATGTCCTGAAAAAGCTCGATGAAGAACTGAAGGAGTTTAAAAAGGCACTGGCGGCAAAAAGGCAGGATGAGATAGAAGATGAGCTCGGTGACATATTCTTTATGCTTGTGAATATATCAAGATTCATTGGTATCAACCCTGAGGATGCATTAAGGAAGACAATAGCAAAGTTTATCTCTCGGTTCCGTTATATTGAGATGAGTGCAGCAGATCAGGGTAGAAAACTCTCTGACATGACATTGGAAGAAATGGATAAACTATGGGAGGAGGCAAA
>JBFMDQ010000075.1:0-2743 GCA_040753955.1 Nitrospirota bacterium
GGGCCGCCTTCTCAGCAACGGGGAAATCGCCTTCTCTATAACCCAAAAATCTGAGGCCCTCCTGAAGGTGAAGCGGCACAGGATAATAGATTACGGATGAAATCCCTTTTTCCCTCAGCCTTTTCTGTATCTCATTCCTTTTATTGCTCCTGATTGTATACTGACAAAAGACGTGATATGCCCCCTTTTTTTCAACAGGGCACCTTATCTTATCTGAAAGGAGTTCGGTATACAACGCCGCCTTCTGTCTCCTCTCTCTGTTGTATTCATCTACGCGCCTTAGCTTCACAAGAAGGATACCTGCCTGTATCTCATCCAGCCTGCTATTAAACCCAACTGATTCATGTCTGTATGAACCCTTAGAGCCGTGGTTTCTTAATTTTCTTATCATATCAGCCACATCTGAATCATTGAGGGTTATCATCCCTCCATCTCCATATCCACCCAAATTTTTGCTTGGATAAAAACTGAAACAGCCTGTATCTCCAAAGCTTCCTACCCGTTTTCCGTTAATAGCAGCACCGAATGCCTGTGCACAGTCTTCGATTACCTTGAGGTTATATTTCTTGGCTATTTTTTGAATCTCTTTCATATTAGAGGGATGGCCGAATAGGTGAACAGGCAGAATAGCCTTTGTCTTTTCTGTTATCTTTGCCTCTATCTGGCTTACATCTATATTGAATGTCTTAGGCTCGATATCAACAAAGACTGGAGTAGCACCTGTATAAAGGATTGCCTCAACAGCAGCAAAAAATGTAAATGGTGTTGTGATGACCTCGTCACCTTCTCCAATGCCAAGTGCCTTCATTGATAGGTGAAGGGCATCCGTACCTGATGCAACACCTATTGCCTCCCGGACACCGTGATAATCTGCTATCTTCTTCTCGAACTCAGAGACCTTCGGTCCGAGTATATACTGTGAACTCTCCAGAATCTCTGTCACAACCTCTACGACCTCTTCCCTGATATCTTTAAACTGCTTTTTAAGATCGACCATTGGAACCATAACTCACTCCGTGGGAATTCAAAATTTAAAATTTAAAATTAATGAATTCCATAATTTTGCATTTTTCATTTTGCATTTTTAATTTTATTTGTTATCTCCAAGACTATCTTAAGTGCATTCCTTCCTTCAGTAGCAGAGACCTTTGGTCTTTTTCTTTCTTTCACACAATTGATGAAATCTCTCAATTCTTCTCTTAGTGGTTCTTTATTCTCAGGCTTTATGACATCAAACGATATACCTTCTCCTGTCCTGAAATATCGTCTTACCTCACAGCTCTGAAGATCAATGGATATATAAGAGTCTTTTTGAAAGACCTTAAGCCTCCTCTGTTTTTCAGGTGATAAACGGCTTGCTGTAATAAGGGCTATGCAGCCATTTTCAAACTCAAGCCATGCCTTCGCAACATCAATCTTAGAAGTCAAGACCTCTGCCCCTACTGCCCTTATCTCTTTGACAGGCGAAGATATAAGACTCAGTATTATATCTATATCATGGATCATGAGATCGAGTGTAACATCAACATCAATTCCCCTCCCTAAGAATGGTGAAAGTCTCTCTGCCTCGATGAACCTCGGTTCCTTTACCATCTCAGAGGCAGCAAGGAGGGCTGGATTATACCTTTCAAGATGGCCAACCTGAAGTATGCATCCCCTCTTCTCTAACTCAATGATAAGTTCATCAGCCTCTTTTATATCCCCTGTTATTGGCTTCTCTATAAGGATATCCTTCCCTGCCCTTAAACATTCAAGGGCTATACTATAATGGGATGTTGTAGGCGTTACAATGCTCAGGGCATCAACCTTATGAAGAATCTCTCTGTGGTCAGAGCATGCCTCACATCCATATTTCTCTGCAAAGACACCAGCCTTTTTCTTATCAATATCGACAACAGCAATAAGTTCTGCTTCCTCAATTTCAGAATAAGTCCGTGCGTGGTGCTGCCCCAGATATCCAACTCCGATGACGCCGACTCTGACAGACAAAAGCCCTCCTTTAGCAATCCCCTAAATCCCCCTTTACTAAAGGGGGATTTAGGGGATTAGAGTGAGTTGCTGACCCTCTTTATCTCTTCAAGTTTTTTTGATGCCTTGCCTGAATCAATTGCATCTGCTGCCATGGCAATGGCGGTATTAAAATCCTCGGTCCTGCCAGCAACCATAAGGGCAGCGGCTGAGTTCATAAGGACTATATCTCGCCTCGGTCCTCTCTCGCCATTAAGGATGGAGAGGGTTATCAATGCATTATCCTCTTTGCTGCCGCCACGAATAGAATCGATCTTTTTTCTCTCAATACCAAAATCCTCCGGCACGATAGAGAAGTTTCCGACCTTACCATCCTTAAACCTCGAAACCTTTGTAGTATCAGAAATGCTTATCTCATCAAGCCCATCCTCGCCATGGATAACCATTGCATCAACCGCGCCAAGGTTTCCAAGAACCATTGCGAGAGTCTCTGTAAGGCTATCGGAAAACACACCGAGTATCTGCCTCTTTGCACCTGCAGGGTTTGTTATCGGCCCAAGGATATTAAATATCGTTCTTATACCCATCTCCCTTCTCGGTCCTATAGCATACTTCATTGCAGGATGAAATAATGGTGCAAAGAGAAATCCAAAACCTGTCTCAAAAAGGCATTCTTTCACCTTCTCAGGAGGCAGGTCAATTTTTACACCAAGGGCCTCAAGGACATCAGCACTCCCGCACTGGCTTGAGACAGAACGGTTTCCATGTTTTGCGA
>JBFMDQ010000076.1:0-2299 GCA_040753955.1 Nitrospirota bacterium
AGGAAAAAGAGAAGCGATATTAGCTTTAGGGTTTATAGCCAATTTATCAAGGATATTTTTAAACACTATTTCCAGGGATTGATTCCCTTTGCATTTATTTAGCGTATGAAGTACCGACATTAGGATTGACCGTGTTTTAGAACCAGCATCAGAACTTGTGCCAAAGCTCACCTTTCTGGCAATAACCGTAGGACGTAGCTCCCTTTCAGCACGATTATTATCAGGCGGAACTTCTCTATTGTTAACCCAGTGATACAACCGATCCTCATTGCTGTTGAATATGTCCTGGATTGCCCTGATGCCCAGATGTTGAGCCGGATTTCTGTTTGTCTCAATAATCTTCTGCTGAATTTCCCTTGCCCTAAGGTAATATTCTTCACCTGATATGGGCTGACCCCTTAAGTGCATGGCCTCAGACAGCAATGGTGCCAAAACACTCACAAAGCACTTGACCTCTTCGTTGTCAGGAAAATCCTTTTCCAGTTTCTCCACTTCTCTAAGAAGATGTGCATAACAATACTGGATTTGAACTTTAATTTTACTGTATGCACTATAACGGTCTACCACTAAAACCCCAGGCAGTTCCTCCTGCCCAAATATATCCCTCGGTACCCTGGCTGACCGTGTCTCCTCAAAACAGAACAGGCTTACCTTTGAGGTACAAAACAACCACACATAACCATTCTGCCCATCTATCCTCCAGCCTGTCTCGTCTGCATGTTTCACTATAGCCAGACGGTATTGCTCCTTGAGAATCTCCATAACAGGCGCAAAGTACCTCGACAGACGATGAAAAATATTCACTATACTACCCAGATTTATTCCAAACATCTCTGCTATACGTCCCATAGGAACACCATGAAAATAATGCATTACCGATAGCTGTGATGTCAGCTGGTTCCCATATAAAGACTTCGGAAGTACCGAGGATAATCTAGCACGGATGACCTTGCTGCACCTCTGACATACTTTGTGTTGTAGTTTATACAATATCTTTTTGGGTTTAACAGACTCACTTTCGATGACCGTCCTTTTACGAATTTCTTTCAGTGACAGTTCTCCTCCACACTCAGGACATCTCTCGCCTGCATCAATGGTAATTATCTCGTCAGCAGTATCCTCCCTGTGAGAGCCCCTGCCATGACCGGGATGCCCAGTAAGCGCTCCACCTTTTTGATTTGTCTTTTCCTCATCAGCATCCGATTTAAAGGGCACCTTTGAGGACGGTGTGGAAGTACCAAAGAAACCTTCATTCTCTTTCCTCTCACGATATCTGAGTCTTGCCTTTAACAATCTATTTTCTTCCAATAGTTGGTCGATCTTTAGCTGTTTTTTAAAACAGCCTTCACAATAACTACCCATGCAATACCTCACGAAAATCTTTTCTTAGGGCATAGCCATATACATCTTTAAGACTGCGGTTTGCCTTGTGGGTGTTGTCAGCTTTTCCCCTTCCTGTAGTCTTTCCAAGATAGATCCAATTGGCAGCTTTATAGCATGTCCCTTTAAAACCACGCTCAGGATCCACAAAGCTATCAAGCCAAACTAACCCGTGATTATATACCTTCTGCCAATCATTAGAAATTCTCCTTGCCATCATTCCTAAAAGATGAGAGGCAAGATGTGGCACTCGGACCCACGGCAGAATGAGAAATCGAGTATTGATCGCTGTATAGTGAAGGTTCCTTTCTCTCTGCTCTTTATTCCATCCAATATATTTATCTCGACATCCTATATGTCGAGGAACTGAGCACCAACCCAAACATGCTATCACCCGTCCCTGCGCCATTGCGAGATACTCCAAATGCTCTCCAACCGGCCTCGTATAACTGAGATAGTGATACTGCTCAATTAGACTGTTGTAAAGTCTCATTAAAGGAGTACCTCTGACTTGATGCAGTTGTACAGGCCTTATGCCAGATAATTTGCCCTCTATCGGTGTCTGATCAACTTCGATAAACTCGGGCTTTTTACTGTGTGCCAACAAATAGGGTGTTGCCTTTCGACACAAAGGCAGTTCAATAAGTCCCTGGGATGCTAAATGCAATAGCAACCCTCGGCATACTATATCCTTGAGCACTCCATTAGGTTGTATCCATCCCCATCTCCGACATATTTCATGAGATATGAACCATCTGCTTTTGTCCTGGTGCGATGAGATTATTTCTCTAATCTCATCAATTTCTTTTGCAGTGAATGTCCTACCTCGATATTTGATGGGTTTGTACATGCATTGTTTATATCACAGGTGAGGGGCGGAACGCAAGAGGTTTTTTTTATCCTATAACTGAGGGATTAC
>JBFMDQ010000077.1:0-2139 GCA_040753955.1 Nitrospirota bacterium
GTATGTATTAAATGACCACACTGTGTCATTCCGAGCGAAGCGAGGAATCTCATTTTGAGTGATGAGATTGCCACGTCGCTCCGCTCCTCGCAATGACATGTTGAAAGGTTTGCGTAATTCGGGTTAAATTTCTCAATACACCCTTCTTCCTCAAATGAAAGGAGGTGCATTCCTTCATGGGTCTGCTCTAAAACAATGGCTTCCAGTTTTGTAATTTCGTCATAGGCATTATGGGATTCATGTACAGAAAACCAGCTTCTATTAAGTCTATTAATGCTATTTATTCCAAAATACCCCACCAGTCCAATAAACAGGGTAACTGTTAAAAACCCAAAAATTAATTTTTTACTGATGGTTAACCTCATTGTTTAACTCACTTAAGTTTCAAGTGCTTACGATACATCCTCCTAAGGACTGCGAACTATTTACTACCAGCTCACAATTTACCCTCACCTGGGTCTTCTTCACCTAATGCCTTTATAAAAACTTCCACTATCTTGGGATCCAATTGTGTTCCAGCCACCCTCCTTAATTCCTCTATGGCCTCATCTTTAGATTTTGCTTTACGATATGGTCTATCGGAGGTCAAGGCGGAATAGGTATCAGCTACCGCCAGTATCTTGGCCTCTAAAGGTATTTCTTTCTCACTTAAGCCATTGGGGTATCCTTGTCCATCGGGTTTCTCATGGTGATGGTATATCCAGGATAAGATCTTATGAAGGGATTTCACAGGGAGTAAGATCTGCCTGCTCAAATAGGGATGAACCTTTATCTTGTCCCATTCTTCAGGTGTAAGGGATCCGGGTTTCTTTAAAATTTCACCTGGGATGCCTATCTTTCCCGTATCGTGAAGGAGCCCCGCATACTCCACCATCTCTATTTCCTCCTGGCTAAAATTAAGGGCCTTGGCTATCATGACCGCATACTGGGCCACCTGTTCCGAATGACCTCTGGTGTAAGGGTCTCGGGCATCTATGGTCCTGACTAATGAGCGAATGGTATCCAGTGAAAGACCCCTTACCTTTTCATATAGAATGGCATTTTCCATGGCCACTGCCAGTTGTACGGCAATGGCGGCAAGCAGGGATTCATCAGAATGGTTAAATGTCCTCTCTCTGGTCTTATTTATTAGTCCAATAACCCCTAATAACCTTTCACCTATCAGGATGGGACAAAATAGGGCGGTTTTTATCTTATCAACGGGATATGGCAGTTTATATTTCCACCGAGGGTCTTTAGATACATCCTGGATATTAGTAAGTTTCTTCTCTAAACCTACCCAGCCCTCCAGCCCTTCTCCCAGTAGGAAAGAGATATTTTCTAGCTCTTTAGGAGAAAGCCCGGTCACCGCCTTGGGAATAAGCCTGTCTTTGATTTCATCCCAGAAAAAGACGACACAGATTTCCACCCCCATGGTTTCAGGGGCAGATTTAGCAACATACTCCACAATATTGCTAAGATAAAGCCTGATTTGCATGTGCCGGTTCATCTCAAAGAGAATGCTAAGGTCATTCACGCGGTCCTGAAGCTGTTCTTTCAAGACCTTCAAATCCCCATAAGCCTCCTCCAATTCGGCAGCCCTTTTTTTCTCAGTTTTTGCTGCTGCTGCAGCAGCAGCAGCAAATTCCTTCTCTTTTTCCATAAGCCTCTTGATTTCTCTCATGTCACGAGCGATACCCACAACACCTATTAAACTCCCTTCTTTATCCCTCATCACTGAGCCAGAAAAGCTGACCGGAATCTTCTCACCTGCCTTCGTCTTATAAGTCATATCGTAATCCCTGATAGAACCTTCCTCTATCAGCTTCTCAAGTCTGGTGCCTTTAAACAGTTCTTCTTCTTCTTCTTCTTCTGCAAATATTAACCCTACCGGCTTTCCCATCAGTTCATCTGCCTGATAGCCCAATAGCTCACAGGTAGCCTGGTTAATGGTCAGTATCTTGCCCTTAGGACTAATCGCAATCAGGGTATCGATCATGGATTTGATGATGCTATCGATATAGTCCTTGGCCTCTTCAATCTCCTTAGTCCTCCTTTCTACCATATCTCTATAATCTCTAAATTGTGAGTCTATTAAACTCAGAGTCTCTTTCCAGTCCTTTTCTGTTATAATGAAAGAAAATACAGGGCAATTGAGAC
>JBFMDQ010000078.1:0-2069 GCA_040753955.1 Nitrospirota bacterium
GCAGGGTAACGTCAAAGTCACTATAGCATACAAAAAGGATAAATAATATAGATAGGCAAAAAATCACACGCAGAAATATTCAAAGATACGATAAACCTTGGTCGAGGATATCCTTTGGAGTTGGAATTTGCCAATATCCTAATAAAAAGACAAAACCTCTCACTCCTCTCCAAAAAGAGGGATGAAGGTAGATAAGATTCAGGCACTTTAGATTTTTAAAGCCTTAAAACTCTGAGACTCATATAGGGCTTTGGAGCCATTTCTCTGAGGGTTTTGGCGATGTTCCTCTTTCCTAATACACGGAATATACCAATGACCAGGTTCCTTATAGAAGACATGACTTTTGGTGCATTCTTAGTCCTTATCTGTGAACGGTCCTCATTAAATGCGACATCGCGGACATGGTAGAGAGAATTTTCTATACTCCAATGCCCCCTATTTAACTGCAGAAGGCGAGCTGGGTCAGCCTTTTCCTTAGATAGACTGGTAATTCCATAAGCGATTTCTTCTGTCTTCTTGCCAGACTTTATATATTCAAATTCTCTACGAACACAGAAAACCTGTCCTACATATGGAAAATCAAGGTATTCGTTTAGCTCAGAGCTACTCCAGATTTGACGAGTCTCTATGCGGCCATGTCCTTTCTCAGTAGTTTGGTACTGAGGGGGGAATAGCAACCATTCTCAGGTCTTCAATATCTTCCCTCAGGGTCTTCTGATTATTCTTGACGGTGAATAAATAGTCAGCCCCTTTTTCTTCAACCAGATATCGAGCCGTCTCTTGCTGGGTATGCATGGCATCAGCTGTAATAACCTTGCCCTTTAAATCAACTCCTTCCAATAAAGCACGAAAGGTTTTTATTTCATTCGTTGTATCCTCTACTTCACGTTGAGCTATAGGTGCTCCTGTATTGGGCAGAAAGGCTGTAAGGAGATGAACCTTTTTACCACCCTCTCGCTGTGCACCTTTCAGTGTCTTACCATCTACTGCCACTGCTACATCATCTCCAAAATGGGTTTGTAGCCACCCATATATGGCAGCATCTGCTGCCTCGGTATCTATCCTCTGCAGGAGGCGCCGAATAGTTGGTTCACTTGGTGCAATGTATCTCCTCTGCCTTCTATCATACCGACACCACAAACGTTTAAGCATATTCTGACTGCATCCTTTTGCCCACTGTGCTATTGCACTAAAATTTAAGGCATTACACATTATTGCACAGATAGAAATGGCAAGGATTGATATCTTTTGATGCCGTATACCTCTTGGTTTGCGTGGCTCTGGAATCTTTGATAGCCTCCTTATAAGATCATCAGAAGCCTTTTCAGAGATCTCCATTGACTTGACCTCCTTGTTAAGTTTGTAGTTAAGACAGACAGATGAAAGTTTATCCTTTGCATCTGGCTGAAGAGATTTAATAAAAACCATCTTCGGGTTATTATGTTGGGTGTAAGTCCTTGAGTGCTTTTTAAACCCACAGGTGTAACCTAAAAAGCTCCATCCTGCTGCTTTGTAGCATGTGCCTTTAAAGTAGCGGGGATCAACAAATGTCTCTACAAGCCAGATTGGATGACCATAGATAGCTTCCCAATCATTGGATAATCTCTTGAGGTTTAAAGAAAGTATGCGAGAAGCAAGATTAGGGACTTTGAATTGTAGAAGGATCAGAAAACGACTGTTATTAGCTATTAGAGGTAGTCGCTGCTGTTTCAGGGCAGGATGCCAACCAATCCATCTATCACGAACCTTACAGTTTAGAGCCGCTGCTGACCAACTGAGCAAAGCAAGCCATTGACCTTTGTAGATAGCAGCATAACGAATAGATTCACCCACAAGGGTCTTAAGACCCAGGTAATGATGCTGACGCATAAGGCTATCCCAACGAAGTCGCTCATGCCGAAGTATCGGACGAACTTCAAGGGATCGCAGCAAAGAGGCATCAGGGATAGGATTTATTTTAGAAACATAGGGCATTGCCCTATATATAGTATAGGTGTAATAGAAAAGTCCAGTCCCTTTAAAATTCTTAAGCTTTTTAATCAGTTAGCTATAACTTTGACATAGCCCTG
>JBFMDQ010000079.1:0-1795 GCA_040753955.1 Nitrospirota bacterium
CCTGTTTTCCTGCTGGCACTGTGACAGGAGCCCCAAAGGTGAGGGCAATGGAAATAATAGAAGAGCTTGAGCCAACAAGGAGAGGCCCCTACGCAGGCGCTGTTGGATACTTTAGCTATTCAGGGAATATGGATACCTGTATCACAATAAGAACACTTGTAATAAAAGATAATAAGGTTTATGTTCAGGCAGGTGCAGGGATAGTGGCTGACTCGGTTCCTGACAGAGAGTATGCTGAAACCGTGAATAAGGCAATAGGTATGATGAGGGCTGTTGATATGGCAGAGAATAACTTGAGTTGAGAGTTAAGAGTGAAAAGTTAAGAGTTTAATGAGAAATGATATAAAAATAAAAGAAAGGACATTTGAGTTTGCAATTAAAATCATACAATTTGCTAATAAAATACCAAAAGACACAGGTGGCACCATACTTGTAAGACAATTAATAAAATCAGGTACCTCAATAGGTGCAAATGTAGAAGAAGCAACAGGCGCATTTAGTAAAGATGATTTTACATATAAAATGAACATTGCTTTAAAGAGGTTAGGGAAACAAACTACTGGCTAAGACTATTAAGAGATTCAGGACGTTGATATACTATCTACGTCCTACAGGAATTATACAACATGCAGATATTGAAGAGATTATAGAAGAATCAATAAATTTGAAAAATATTCTATCCGCAATAGTAAAAACTTCAAAGGAAAGGAGATAGAAACAGGTGAAAGTTAAAAGTTGAGGGTTTTTAAAACTTTTAATTTTTAAGTTTTAACTTTTAACTTCATGTTATTAATGATTGATAATTATGATTCCTTTACCTATAACCTCGTCCAGTACTTTGGAGAGCTTGGTGAGGATATAAAGGTCTTCAGGAATGATAAGATTACAATCCATGAGATAGAAAGACTGAATCCAGAAAGGATTGTGATCTCGCCTGGCCCGTGCACACCGAAAGAGGCTGGTATTTCTGTAGAGCTGATAAGATATTTCGCTGGCAGTATCCCGATCTTAGGCGTATGCCTTGGACATCAATCCATAGGTGCTGCCTTTGGAGGAGAAATAATAAGGGCCCCCCGGCTTATGCATGGAAAGACATCTATGATACTGCATGATGGAAGGACGATATTTGAAGGCCTTCCAAATCCATTTGAGGCAACGAGGTATCATTCTCTTGTGATAAGGAAAGAGACCCTGCCTGACTGTCTGAAGATAACAGCATGGACGGATAGAGATGAGATAATGGGTGTAAGACACAGGGACTTAATTATTGAGGGTGTTCAGTTCCATCCAGAATCTATCCTTACAAAAGTTGGAAAAGACCTTTTGAGAAATTTCCTCAGACTCAGGGTGCAGAGATGATTAGAGAAATTATTGATTCTCTTGTGAAAGGCGTTGATCTCTCCGAAGCGGAGATGGCTGAGTGCATGAAGGAGATAATGGAGGGAAGGGCTACTGATGCCCAGATAGGGGCATTCCTTACAGCCCTCAGGATTAAAGGTGAGACTGTCGAGGAGATAACAGGCGCTGCTCGGATAATGAGGGAGAAGGCAACAACCATCAGGGCGCCTGAAGGAGTCCTCGATACCTGTGGTACTGGCGGTGATATGTCACATACCTTTAATATCTCTACAACAACGGCGATCGTTGTCTCTGCATGTGGTGTGCCTATCGCAAAACATGGAAACCGTTCTGTCTCAAGCCAGTGCGGGAGTGCTGATGTCCTTGAGGCCCTTGGTGTAAAAATTGACCTGCCTCCTGAGAAGGTGAAAGAATGCCTTTTTGAGACAGGTTTTGG
>JBFMDQ010000080.1:0-1785 GCA_040753955.1 Nitrospirota bacterium
TTAATTTATATCTCCTTGAGCGTTCAATGCGGGTAATCTTTGTTAATCCACAGGCATGGCATACCGATACTGCATTTGTTGACCATGCCGTTGTAAAGTTCATCCTCGGCCCAACCTCGAGAATGGGGCATAGGGCATAGGGCATAGGGCATAGACTTTCACCCCCTCCCTTACCCTCCCCCCTTGAGGGGGAGGGATGGGTGGGGAGGCTATATTCTGTGTCCTGTTTCAAAAAACTTTCCTCCGAAAAATTTTCTGGCTCGAATGTCTCTGCGAGAAGCCATCGAAGAATATTAAGCTCTTCACCTGTAAGTGGAGCTGTTGTCTCGATATTAAAGCAGTATTCTGTTTCTATATACCCTATCTCAGGAGATATCTTTTGCTTTGCAACTGATAACAGTTCGTTTTTCTTAGCCAGAAAAAGGGCTGGTTTTCGATAAAGGTGCAATAGACTCATGATTTATTTTAACTCAAATTAATCGAGATTCGTTTAGAGGTCATTGCGAGGAGTCCCGACTGAATCGGGACGACGAAGCAATCCCATTTATTTAGAGATTGCTTCGCTACACTTGCAATGACAGTATTGGTAATAGTGCTACTAACCGAGGTCGATCCCTCCGGGATGACAGAAGACTTTACCGCCAAGGTGGTGAAGGGTTTTTGCTTGATTGAGGTCGACCTTGAGATAATTATCAAATATACCCTCTCTTACGGAAGCAGCCATTACCTCTCCTATAAAGATAGTGTGATCACCAGCCTCGTGATAGGAGTAAAGTTTACATTCGATATTACCGATGCATTCTTTGATGAGTGGAGCAGCGACCTTCTGAGCTTTCATGGGGGTAAGTTTGCAAACCTTGAACTTGTCTGTATCCCTTCCTGAGTGTGTTCCACAACATAATACCTCTTTAATCATTTCAAGATAAGGTATGTTAATAACAAACTCGCGGCTTTCTAAAATAAGCTTATGAGAAAATCTCTCATGACCTATGGCAATAGCTACAAGCATTGGTTTGAAGCTCACAGGCATCTGCCAGGCTGCAGTCATGATATTGATTTTCTCTCCAAGTTTTGAGGTTATCAGTATGGTCGGCCCATGATTGATCAAACGGTTGGCATTTGTTATAGGGACATTTTTGAAAGACATAATTCTCTCCTTTAATTTATTCTTTAATCTCGCTGTATTCTAATATCTGAGCCCTATTTATTCTTTAACTACTTTATAGTTTTTGCTTCAATCAAAATTATATCAAAATATCATAATGAAACATTATACATCTTTGACCATCGGCTTTTCTCTACCTTTCGATTGTCCTTTTTCAGATTTTGGATGTGCCCCCATCTTACAATGTCATACTTCCGGGTGGAAAAGCTAAGATACATATGCGACATTAAGGTTTAGTGGATCATTATGCAAAAGCATACACCATTTTTCATACGATACGAGGCTATAGGAGGTTTTTTGATATGCTCTATAGCCTTAGGAGATTCGATAGAAGCGAGATTGCTCAACAAAGGATGAAGATAATTAAGTTCTATGAACAATACGGAGAGAAAGCAACCAAGGAAGCCTTTGGAGCAGACCGGAAGGTCATAAGTAGATGGAGGAAAAGATTAAAGGAGGCAGGTGGAAGAGTTTCTTCTTTGGTACCTTACTCTACCCGCCCGCATAGGGTGAGGCATTCAAAGATACCAATCGGTTAGTCAAAAAATCTCTAACATAACCCTCTTTTGTCTCAAGTTCCTCAGTGGGTTTAAATTCCTTTTCAGGCATAGAGTTTATTC